>SUZF01000004.1 GCA_015060065.1 Rikenellaceae bacterium
AGACTATTCTCTTACTTCTTGCTCAAACTCAGAATCACAGTGAAAGTCTCGAAGGTATCCATAAACTCCTTCTCCAATGCTGCAATCTGCGCTGCATCGAGTTTCAATCCCTCGTTCTCTTTCTCTATAAGGTCCACCATACCACCAAGCCAAGCGGCCTGCTTCGGAATGATGATGAAGAGACGGTCGCCATCCTCGTCGGGGAATGAGGTAGCATTTACCTTATAAGTATCGCTGCCTTCGTAGAGGTTGAATACCAAGTTATTGCCATTGAGAGTGTAATTCTTCACCTTTACCTCACCATTCATAGTGTGGTTCAACTTGCCGTCCTCTGCGAATGTGGCATCAGCGAAGAATGCTTTTGAAGCATCGATAATGCGTTCGCCATTCAGACTCTCTACAGGGATAGTGTTCTCACCATTGAAGAGAAAACCCTCTGGCAACTGCAAAGCGGTCTTTCCTGCAGCTGGTTCTACTCTTACTGCTGAGTTCAAATATGTATAATTACCCTTTATGTCGAAAGATTCTTTTGCACTATATAAAATGATTTCACCAAACTCAGGATGTTCTGGATTGCCACCTGCTTTATAGATTAGCTTTTCTCTAGTTATCTCTACAATGTTGCTATACTCTTTGGAATTCGACATTGTATTAATCAATCTATTTCCGTCAAAGCGATAACTTCCAGCGCTTTCCGTCCAACCGATTTTATTATTATAACCAACCTCTTTATATGTGCCATCTGCTTGGAAATCGATAAAACCACTCGCCTCCGGCGTAAAGTTAAACCACTTGCCCACAATCAGCTGCGGATAGTCCTTATATGGGTCCACATCATCGTCATTTTCACAACTGCTCATCGCAAAGCCGAGCACCACAGCCACAAGGGCCATTCCAATCATTCTGAATGTCTTCATAACTCTAATTTTTAAATTGTTATACTGTTGATTTATATGCACAAAAATGGCGTTACTGCTCATAATAAGCCGTAACGCCAATATAAAATGTGGGTATAAAACCGCTAACTACCTGATTATCAGATAGATTACAGATGGGGGGGGGTATTTATGGCAGACACACAAACGACTGCATCCGAAGTGCAGTTCTTGTTGCCGAAGTATGTCGCCAAAAAGTTATTCATAACCCAATCCATTCAGTTTCAATGCACAAAGTTAGTAAAATTTGATACAATGTGATGGGAAATGGATATTTTTTTTCAGTATTAGATATTTGCCAACTGACGACCCAACTCTCGCAAAGCATCGAGAATCTCCTTTTCACGCTTCTCGGATGGGTTTTTTGTGCCGTAGATATACTTCGAAAGCAGGCTCTTGTGCATACCAAGAGAGCGTGCCACCTCCGAAACATTGAGAATAGGGAACTTGCGAAATGCCTCGGAAATGGCATTCTCTGTCGGCTGTGCACCATCGGTCAGGCTCGATATGTGAATATCCTCGTCAATCTCTGCCCAGCGCACTGCATCGCCAAACTTATTGATTTGGTAGTGCTCACGCTGCGATGGTGTAGCCTCTTTCAGTGTGGGGAAGAACTCTAACGCCTTGCGGTACTCCTTCCCGCTGTCGGTAACGACACATATATCGTTGCCACAAAACGAAATTTTAACAATCTTCTCCATAGTTGAACTGTGTTTTACTCTTTGTCGAAATAATCATGCCACGCCTTGATTATCTCCTCCTCGTACATCTCAACAAGCTGTGCTGCTTTCTTCAACTCTCTTGGCTTCAAACCTCGGTTTTGCACTACCTTGCGAGTTGCAATCTCAATCTTTGCATCGTTGCCTCCATACTCGATATGAACGTGAATAGGTAGATGTTCGTCAGAGTAGAAAAAGAAGCGAAGTCCGAAAATCTCAAAAATTGTAGGCATAGTAGTATTTGTTTTGTCCGTACAAATATAGGTCTAATTTTTTAGACCTGCAAATATTTTGCTTATCTTATAGTAATTATACTTAATTTAGACTACATAAAAGGCTACACGGGAGAGGTAAAATAGAGTTTAAGTGGTTTTATACAAAAAAAGTCATTTCACAACACAAATGTATAAAGTGTTGAATATAAACAAATTCGTCGGTGAAATATCATTCACCGACGAAAAAGGATAGTCTTTCGGTCGCCCTCGCTTTTTTTGTGGGTTGATTCTCTACTTCACAAACAGGAAGCCCAAGTAGCAGATAACTATGCACACCGCGCAGAGCGAGCGAATCGCCCACCCTTTGCATTTGAGCATCGGCACCGTAAATAGCGTTGCCACGGCTCCGAAGAAGAGCAGTTTCACGACGTTGAAATCACTGTAATCGTAAATCTCTCCACGACTGAATAGGTCTGCCGTACAAAGCACCAGAAAGTTAAAAAGATTACTACCCACGATGTTTCCCACGGCAATATCATAGTTGCGCATACGCACCAGAGCGATAGTCGATGCCACCTCCGGCAGAGAGGTTGCCACACCCAAAAATATCGCACCTGCCAGACCGACACCGAGGTTGTATCGCATAGCGATATCGTCGGTAATATAGGTAAGCACGACACTCATAACTACAATAACCACAGCCGATGCCACAAATCGCCACACAATCTGTCGCAGGGTAAGCGTTACCGGCTCGGCATCTTCGCACGCTCCGCTCTCACAACTCTCTCCGGCAAGGTGGCGCACTGCCAATGCATAGACTCCAACAAATATAAAGGTTATCACATTGAGCGTGAGGAACTCCACATCGAGGATACCGAAGTAGTTAAGCAGCATAACTCCATATATAAGAATCATATAGAGTGCCACGATAATATTTCCGCGACCGATTTCGGCACTGCGGAACGAGCGCATGGCCAACAGCACCAACACAGACAGCATCGCAATATTGAAGAGGTCGCTACCGAGTATATTTCCGATACAGAGAGCCGGCTTATCGATAAATATCGTAGCCGAGAGGCTGGTAAAGAACTCCGGCAACGAGGTCACGGCAGACAGCAACACTCCCCCAAGAAAGGCTCCGGAGAGTTTTGTCGTGCGGTCGATAAGGTCGATATAATGAGATGCTTTTATTGCGGCTATGACAACTATCGTTGCCACAACCGCATATTCCAGCAGAAGAATCATACGAACAATGCCTATTTATTTGACTTCGCAGCGATTACACCATCAATGTAGGCTCTGATTTTCGGTGCAGGGTCCTCCCAGCCTTCGGGCTTGATAACCTTACCATCCTTGGGGTTGTAGTGAGGCTTGCCGTCGGGCCAGAGTTTCGCCATATTCGCCTTCTGGACAATATCGAAGAGTTCGTCTGCTTCAAGACCCATCTCGACCAACGTACCCAGAGCGAAGTACATCAAATCAATCATCGCATCCGCCTGCTCATAAATCGAGTCGGCAATCAGGAACTCGGCAACCTCCTCATTCATCCACTTACCACGGCTCAAAGCGCGTTTGCGGTCAATCATCTTCGGCTCTACGGCTACGGGATGACCAAACTTCTCGTGAAACTCACGAACATCATTCCACTCTTTTTTCATCTCTTCAAAAAGTTTTATTTTCGCAAAGATAACGCTTTTAGTCGAAAAACTATTCTTTTTTTTACGAGGAAAATATTATATTTGTTCAGTAATTGACACAACACAACATTTTGATATGAAAAGAGCACTTCTGTTTGTGATGATTCTAATGGGAGCCATCGATTCAATGGCAAAGAATTACACACTCTCAACTCCAAACAACACACTGATTATCGAAGCGGTGGAGGGCAAAGCCCCGATGTTCCGCTACTACGGCTCGAAAGCGACACTCGACGAGGCGGAGAGTGTGGGCAAGGCTCTGCAATATGAGGCTTTTCATGCCTTTGGAAATCGCACGGACATCCCGTTTGCTGCGCTTGTAAAGTTCCAGGATGGCGACAATGCCGTAAATCTTGTGGTTGAGAGTGTCGAGCAGAGCAAGGAGGGGCATATCTCCACCCTCTGTATCACGCTGAAAGATACGCTTCATCCCTTCCGTCTAAAATTACGCTATGCGGCATTCGACGATTGCGATATAATGAAATTTTCGACCGAGTATATCAACGACGGCAAGAAACCCATTGTTTTGCAGAAGTATATGTCGGCATCGCTGCCCGTAATCTCGAAAAACTGCACCCTGCTATCGCTCTACGGCAACACCAAGAACGAGAGTAACGAACAGTTCGAGCGACTCGGCTACGGTACCAAACTACTCACAACGCAACAGGGCAACCGAACCTCTTACGATATCCACGCCTCGTTTATGCTCTCGCTCGAAGGCGAGATGAACGAGCAGTGCGGCAACGTCATTGCCGGCTCGTTGTTGTGGGGCGGCAACTTCGACATCGAGTTTATCAACTCCCCATTCAAGCGGTTGCCTACACTTATTCAGGCAGGTATCAGCCCCCTCGCCAGCGACTACACGTTGAATCCGAAGGCTTCATTAACGACTCCGGAGTTCGTACTCACCCACAGCAACCGAGGCAAGGGCGAAGCTTCGCGCACACTCCACTATTGGGCGCGTCATCATCAGGTACTCGACGGCACCAAACTCCGCGAGGTACTGCTCAACTCGTGGGAGGGTGTTCATTTCGATACGACACAGGCAAATATGGAGTCAATGGCTGCCGATATTGCAGAACTCGGAGGCGAGATGTTTGTGATGGATGACGGATGGTTTGGCAACAAATATCCGCGCAACAACGACAAAACCTCGCTGGGAGACTGGGAGGTTTGTCGCGAGAAGTTGCCCGGAGGCATAGGCTCACTCGTAAAGATGGTACACGACAAGGGTATCAAGTTCGGAATCTGGATTGAGCCGGAGATGGTCAATATCGAGAGCGAACTCTACGAGAAGCATCCCGATTGGGTCTTGCGTCATCCGAGTATCGAGCCACAACCGGGACGTGGTGGCGGTCAGTTGCTGCTCGACATGACCAATCCGCAGGTTCAGGACTTTGTCTTTGGCGTGGTCGATAAACTCATGACCGAACACCCCGATATCGACTACATCAAGTGGGACAACAATATGTCGATGCACAATGCCTCGTCGCAGTATCTGCCTTTGAGCCGACAATCGAATCTGTCGGTGGATTTCAACCTCGCGCTCATCAAGGTATTGAAGCGTATTCGCGCTGCCCATCCCGACGTTATCATTCAACTCTGCGCTTCGGGAGGTACGCGCCTTAACTACGTCTATATGCCCTACTTCCAAGAGGTCTGGGCAAGTGATATGACCGACCCGTTGCATCGTTTGAAATTGCAGTGGGGTGCGCTCGACTTCTACCCCTCGAATATTCTGGCAGCGCACGTCTGCTCGCACAACAACAAATACACCCAGCGCCACTCTCCGCTCAAATTCCGCTTTGATGTGGCGTCGATGTGCCGACTCGGTGTCGAGATGGTACCGGCAACATTTACCCCTACCGAGCGAGCATTTGCAAAACGAGCCATTGCCGAGTACAAGAAGATTCGCCCGACGGTGCAGCAGGGAGATATGTACAAACTCATCTCGCCCTTTGACGATAACGGCGAATATGCGGCACTGATGTATGTCGATAGCGACAAGTCGAAGGCTGTGACGATGATATATCGTCTGCTCTACACTCACGATATGCCCCACCGCATAATCCGCATGCAGGGTCTTGACCCCAATCGCCAATACCGCATCCGCGAGGTGGCACCCGAAATGGAGAACGAAAAACTCGCTATTGATGGCAAAATCGTGAGCGGACGCCTGCTGATGGAGGAGGGAGTGGTCATTCCCGAACTGATTCGTCGAATAAAGGGCAATCGTCCCATCAACGACCTGCGCGAGAGTAACGATTACCGCAGCGTAGTCCTCGAATTGGTGGCAGAATAGTTCCTATTGAAAGAGTCATTACACGCTATGATAAAAAACGCTGTCTTCAAATGTAGTTCCGAGCGCATCTCGCAGGTGCCGAAAGATACGCTGCGCGATGTGGCATTTATCGGGCGCAGCAACGTGGGCAAATCCTCGTTGATAAATATGCTCACGGGGCATAAAGGGTTGGCAAAGGTGTCGGGAACACCCGGCAAGACCAAACTTATCAACCACTTCCTTATCGACAACAGTTGGTATCTGGTCGATTTGCCCGGATATGGATATGCCCGCACATCGAAGAGCCTGCGTGGCGATTTTGCCAAAATCATCACCGACTACGTTCTGCGTTGCGAGAAGATGCACCTGCTGTTTGTTCTGGTCGATGTAAGGCTCGAACCGCAGAAGATAGACCTTCGCTTTATCGAAATGCTGGGAGAAAACGGAATCCCCTTCGCAATAATCTTTACCAAGTGTGACAAACTCTCCGCCACGCAGGTAAAATACAGCATCGAGCGTTGGCGTCGCACCCTTGCCGAGCAGTGGGAGGAGTTGCCCGATATGCTGGCATCATCGAGTAGCAATGGTCGCGGACGCGAGGAGATTATCGCCTATATCGAAAAAAGTTTGGAAATTGTTGAAAAATAGTCACAGAGGTATCGTTTTTGTCGCATATATAGTATATCTTTGTCGTCAGATAATATCAAATTAAGGCTATGGCTATCCATAAAATCAAATTCTTCACAGGTCGCGCATCGCGATATCTGGCAGAAAAAATCGTAGAGAGTTACGGCACTACCCTCGGAAAGTGCGATGTCCTGCAATTCAGCGACGGCGAGTTTCAGCCCCGTTTCGACGAGTCGATTCGTGGTTGTACGGTATTTATCATCCAATCAACCTTCCCACCGATGGACAATCTGATGGAGTTGTTGATGATGATTGATGCAGCACGTCGTGCATCGGCTTACAAGGTTATCGCAGTTATGCCCTACTTCGGTTGGGCACGTCAGGACCGCAAGGACCGCCCCCGCGTACCCATTACCGCCAAGTTGGTGGCAAATATGCTTGTTGCAGCGGGTTGCGACCGTGTGATGACTATGGATATTCACGCTGACCAGATTCAGGGCTTCTTCGATGTACCGGTGGATGGCCTCTACGCAAGCGGAATCTTCATCCCCTACATCAAGAAACTCGGTATCGAGGATTTGTCGATTGCGGCTCCCGATATGGGCGGTGCGAAGCGTGCAAGCAACTATGCCAAGGCTCTCGATGCTCCGATTATCATCTCGCACAAGACCCGTGCAAAGGCAAATGTCGTTGGCAGCATGACCGCCATAGGCGATGTCGAGGGTCGCAATATCATTATCGTTGATGATATGATTGATACGGCAGGTACAATCTGTATGGCTGCCGATATGCTTATGGAGCGTGGTGCGAAGAGTGTTCGTGCAGCAATTACCCACCCCGTGCTTTCGGGTCAGGCTTACGAGCGAATCAACGCAAGTGCTTTGGAGGAGGTTATCGTTACAGACACCATTCCACTCAACCCCGAAAAGGATTTGCACAAATTTACCGTTCTGTCGGTAGCAGATATCTTCGCAGACGTTATCGAGCGCGTACACAACTACAAAGAGATTTCGTCGCTCTTCTTCAAATAGTAGAGAGCAGGTGGCTCTTGGAGAAAAGAATAGTCCGTGTCATGCGACACGGACTATCTATTTATATATGGTATCACAATATTCACAATGTTCGAGCATACCTCTTCTCGCCACGTGCAGCAACCGAGATACTCAACTCATAGAGACCATACAGAGGTATCAACACCAAAACCATGCTCACGGCATCGGGTGGCGTAACGAATGCCGCCAATACCGCCAGCACAATAATCGCATGGCGACGATATTTACGCATAAAGTCGGCCGTCAGCAGTCCCATACCTGACAAAAGGCTCGACAAGATGGGGAGCAGGAAGATTATACCACAGACAAAGGTCATATTCAGCACCAGCGACATATATGACGAGATATCAATCATATTGGCAATGCTCTGGCTGATTTGGTAACTCGACAAGAAATTGACCGACAGCGGTGCCAGCACGAAGTAGCCAAACAACACTCCGGTAAAGAAGCATAACGAGACCTGCACCACGAAGAATCGTCCCCTGCGCTGCTCCCGCGCAGATAGAGCCGGGCGCACAAAGCCCCACAACTCCCATAACAGATAAGGGATTGCCAGCAATAGAGCCGTATGGAAGGCTATTGACAGATGCAGGTTCAGCTGACCCGCCATCGCAGTATTGATAAGTTGAACGGGATTGCTATTTATTCGCAGCACCTCCGAGGAGAGTCTATCCGCCATCCACGCAAAGAAGCGGTTGGTCGGAAACTCCGCAGACATCGGTCCCGTCACGACACTCATCAGCAAGTCGCCGGCAAAGAATGCCGCAACCATAAACACAAGCAACGCCACGACCGAGCGCATTATGCGCGGACGCAGTGCGTCGAGATGCTCCCAAAAGGACATATCGACCTCTTCCGGCTCACTTACCTTGAAGAGTGCCATAGCAGGTATAGATTATTATATCGACAGTATTGGATTACTCCTCGCTCTTCGTAGGAGCGGGCTTGTCGCTCTTGTTCTCGGTCGGGTCTGCATCCTCGGCATTATAATCCTTCGATACAGCATCCTTAAACTCCTTGACACCACGGCCCATACCGCGCATCAATTCGGGAATCTTCTTGGCTCCGAAAAGCAATACGATAAGCAATACGATAAGAATAATCTCGGTAGTACCAAATCTCATAATTGTAGTTTTTAGTTTAATGTATAGTGCAAATATAGCAAAACTATTTACAAATAACAAAATATCGGTCACCTCGCAATGAAGTGACCGATATTTATCCTCTATATTCGCAGGTAGGATTTCATCCCACCCTCGAAAACTCTATTAGAAGTAGCGGCTACGCAAATCCTTCACGTTAGCCAACTGCTGAACTGCGAAGAGCGATGCCTGCTGCGACATACCCTCTGCCATAGCCTGCAAACGAACCTTCTCGGCCTCGGCATTCTGCTTCTCGCTGTTGGCAATATCGGTCACAACATATACATACACACCGGTATTACCCTTAATAGGAGCCGACAAAACATCCTTCTCGGTAGTAGCGGCAATAGCACCAACCAAGCGAGGCTCAACGCCCACACCGTTGATATAGTACGAGCCGAAGGTTACACCATCAAAGTCAGCAACCTCGCCACCAAACGAAGCGGCAACCTCATCGAGAGTTGCGCCCGACATCTCGGCAACGATTTGAGCATACTTCTTCTCGCGCATAACTGCGTTGCGCACCTGATGCTCAACCTCCGAAAGGGGCTTATACTCCTCGTCGTCAATCTCGGTCAGCACGGCAACCACATAATCGCCATCAACCTTGAAAATCTCCGACACATCGCCAACCTTGGCGTTGTATGCCCAGCGAACAACCTCCTGTGAACGCTCCAAACCACGAACTGTACGCTCGCCATTGGCAACATCTGCAACACGGGGAGTTACGGCAGCCTCGGCTGCTGCGGCATGGAACTTATCAACCGAGCCGTTAGCACTAACAGCAAACGAACTTGCCGAGTTGTGTACATTGCGAGTGGTTGCTGCCGAAGCGACTACGGGATACTCCAAACGAGCAACTTTTACGTGCTTCGAGCGACCCTTTACACCATCAACCTTTACAATCTGAATCGAGTTGCCCATCGTAATCTTCACGATATCGCCCTTCTTTGCCTTCTCCATCGAAGCCACAAACTCTGCGGGCAGAGCCGAGAAGGGAAGAGTTCCGATTACGCCACCTACACCAGCGGTCTCAACCACCGAGTTGTTACGTGCAACCTCTGCGAAGTTTGCACCACCCTTAACGGCCTTGTAGAGGCTATCAGCGAGCGACTCCTCGTTGTAGGGGAGAACGATATGGCTCAAAGTGAGTGAATCGGCAACGACCTTGCTATCCAAAACGCGAGCAACGGTCCAAACATCGTTTGCAAGTTCAGGACCAAATGTCTTGCCCGACATCAGAGCCGTAGCCTCCGCCTTTGAGAGTTCATTCTTGCTGACATAACGATCATCAATCGAGCCATGACGGTTCTGGCGAACAAAAGCCTTGATATCTTTGGTGCCGGCAAACTCGGCAGCCACACCCTTAACCTCGTTCTCGATTGCAGCCATATCATCAGCAGTAGCATCTACCTCGAATACAACATACGAAATCGAGCGCGAAGGCTGCTGCTCGAACATACCCTTATGCTCTGCATAGTACTTCTTCATCTCGCTCTTGCTTACCGAGAAGAGAGAGTCGGGAAGCGACGAATATTTGCGGCTCACAACCTTACCTGCAAAGGTGTTGTTTGCGTTGCGCACGCTATTGGCAACCTCCAAGGCATTAACATAAGCACCACCCTTTACTACACCTGCGTACTTGGCAATCTGACGCTCCAACAGGGCCTGTGAGTTGATGTAGTTCCACGCCTGCTGCATCTGCACGTTACCCTCCGACTGCGAAAGGAAGTTCGTGATAGCGGCTACGTCATACTCGCCCGTTGCAGGGTTTGCAAATGCACCATAAAATACATTCGAAGGATGCTCGCCCGAAATCATAGCCAGACGCTCTGCCTCCGAGACTGCGATACCCATCTTCTTGAATCCGGGAATCAGGGCATGCTTTGCAATCAGCGACTGCCATGCGCCCATCGAGAAACGCTCGTCGGCCTCCTCATCGTATGCCTCTGCACCGCCATTGTTGTTCTTGGTTACCTCATACTCATTGTAGTACTCCGAGTAGAGAATCTTATCTCCGTTGATTTCGCCGACCTTCGGGTCATTACCGCCAAATCCCATCTCGTAACGGAGAGAGAAAATAAATGCCAAAAGAGCAAGTGCAATCACTATCGAAAGCACAATGCCGAACTTGGTTCTTAAAGTGTTTAGACTGAACATATTACTTAAATATTTTATAATTAGTCAAAAATAGTTTTCAAAGGTAGTAAATTTATTCCGAAATGTAGCACTCCGTCATCATTTTTTTTGCAAGATTTCGACTCTTGCCAATTCCAGACGCGAGCGAGTGGTACGCAAAATCTTGATTCGCAGATTCTCGACCGTCACAATTTCGCCTGCCGCAGGCAATCCGTCATAGTTATAGATGATAAATCCCGCCAAGGTGTCGTACTCATCGCACTCCTCGATTTCAAGAGCATATTTTTCATTCAAATACTTGACATCCAGACGGCACGAGAACACATACTCTCGCTCGCCGACCTGCTTCTCTATCATTTCGGGCATATCGTGCTCATCTTCAATCTCGCCAAAAATCTGTTCGAGGACATCCTCCAACGAGATGATACCTGCCGTGCCACCAAACTCGTCAATAACAACCGCAATATTACTCTTGCTCTTCATGAACTGTTCGAGCATCTCTTGCAGAGGCAGTGTTTCTGCCACAAAATCGACATCCATAACCACATCTTCCAGACGTTCCGGACGTCGGAAAAGGCTCTTGACATTGACATAGCCGACAATATTATCAATAGACCCTTTCCATACAAATATACGCGAGTACATCGACTCCACGAAACGCTCGGTCAGTTCCTCGATGGTTGTATCTTCGATATCGACAGCCTCGATATCCACACGCGAAATCATACAATCCCTCACTCTCAAATCGGCAAAGTCGAGAGCGTTCTGCAAAATCTTAATCTCCTGATCTGCCGGCTCGTGCTGCGTGTCGTTATTGTTGGTATCGAGCAGATGCTCCAAATCGCTACGATCGAAGTGCATGTCGCTCTCGCCCTGCTCATTCTTGCGACCAAACAGGCGCAAGATTCCATACGATAGCAATGTCGTGAATCTCGCTATCGGATAGAGCAGCAGATAGAAGAGGTATATTACCGGAGCAAGGAATCGGTAGTAGAAGTTGGGCTTACTACGGAAAATCGATTTAGGGATATACTCACCGACAAAAATTACAATAATTGTCGGGATAATTGTTTCGAGGATAAACGAACCGCTCTCGGCAACCTCCCTCCATCCAAGCGTGTATGCCATGGCGCGTATCACAACCGACATACAGAGAGAATAGGCCACCAAGGCGATATTGTTGCCGACCAAGATTGTCGTGATATATTGACCCGGATGGCGGGCAAAGATATCCGCTATAAAATCGAATAGACGACTCTGCTTTCGGTCGATTTCGAGTTTTAGTCGGTTTTTGTTGATAAACGCAATCTCCATCCCCGAAAAGAACGCGGAGAGTAACAGCATCACAACAATAATAACCACAGATGTAACTATATCCTGCATCGCTTATTCTGTTTTTTCATCCACAAGCGCAGCGGGTTGAGCCTGCTGCATTTGCAATCGCTCGCCACCCTTTTTGAGTTTTCTGTTGGGAACGGTCGCATTCGGGCGCACCTGCTTACCTCCGGAGTGCAGAGCATTTCCGGTATTCGTTCTGCGACTCATTTTGTGCGGAGCATCCTCCGAGAGAGTCGGAGTGGATGCCGGTGTTGCACCCTTTCCGTGCAGAGATTCTCGCTTTGCGCTGCTCGACCGATCCGATTTCGCGGATTGACTACCCGACTTCGCTGTCGGCTTTGCCGATTCCGTCTCGGCTTTTGTCGATTTTTTGTCCGGGGTCGAAGTCGTCGCTACCGAGTCAGGGTTCTCCGTAGGCTCCATATTGACCAACATCTTACCCGACATTCTGCGGAATCGCCACTCCTTCAACTCCTCGTCAGACTCAAAGCCTTCGCCCATAAAGACATCGCTACCCTTGACAATCTTCGAATCGACATTCGAGTAGATTCTGCCCGTCTTCGAGTTCCAGAAGAGTTGCTGCGTATAGAGTTTTGTTCCGTCAGCCTTCTCGACCACCACATCGCCCTTTGCCTCCCACAACTCTCGCTCCTCGTAGAATATGGCGTAGTTTGCCACCAACGTAGCATTGACCGTAGTCAGCGAATCGTTTTGATAGGTTGTAATATGGATACCCTTACGAAATTCACGATAGGGGTCCGAAGCCAACGTATAGCCTTCGAGCAACGGGGTCGTAAAGTGGTACGACCTGCGCCCATTCTCCGACATCAAAATCGTGAGATGTTCGCTGCGCTCGGTCATTAAGGTCTCGTTATTTGCGACATCCGATTCGCCCGACGCTGTACCACAAGAGAATAGCAAGATAGCACTTCCCATCGCGGAAAGTGCTACCATAGCATATTTTCTTATGGCTTGAATATTCATAAATCGCTATTGACGATAACGAACTACGGTCGTCACACCGCGAGCCACGCCACAATCAATCGTGTAGGTCTTACCCGGATCCAACTCGCGGAAGAAGCACTCCTCGCTGGTCGGGAATAGGCTCTTATAGGTTGCCATAAATTTCTGGGCATCAGCCTGCGTTTCGGGCTGACCTTCGAGCAGGGGTACTGCCTTGTTCATCGTGTCGTATGCAGCCCAGAACGAAGCATCACGAGCAAATCCTGCTGCGCAGTTACCATTGCCCAAAGCATAAGTCTGTGCCAAGATGAAGTATGCGTATCCATTCTCCGGGTCGATTGCAAGAGCCTCACGAGCAGCTTCTGCCGACTCCACAAACTTCTGTGCAGCCAACTCCACAACGGCAATACGAACATAAAGTTTAACCTTCTCGGCGGGGTCTGCCTCAACCTTCACAGCCTCGGTCAAATAGAGTTTTGCCTTCTCGAACTCCTTCTTATTCTGGAATGCCTGCGCCAAGAAGAGAGCCGTCTCTGCCGAAGGCTTTACCTGATAGAACTTCTCGGTGGTCTGGAAGAAGAAGTCCGACTCGCAGTTGGCACGCGACATCAAAGCCACAGCCTGACCCAAAACGCTAACATCGTCGGGATTGGCAGCCAACTTCTTCGCGAAGAGTTTTTCGAGATTCTCGCAATTTGCAGCACCGCTCAAACCGAAAGCAGTCTCAAACTGCTCCTTATTCTTCTTATCCTCGTCGGTAGCATCCGTAAACATCGGCGACAAACGCTCATACTCGGCAAGAATCAAATCTGCATCAACCATCTCGCTGACATAGTCATCGCAGAGGTTCTTGAAGTAGATTGCCAGCATCTCCGAATTTGCAGCACCACTCTTTGCAATAGCCGCCTCGATAGCCTCGTTAAATGCCTTGCGGATACCGGCACGGTCCGACTGGTTGTAGGTCAGCAACTCACGAGCCTTACGTTCAAGAATGTATGCCGAGCCATACTTGGGATGCGAACCGAAGTACTGGTTGCGCAGGTCGTATGCCCACATCAGCGAATCGACATTTGCCTTCTTCTCGGCGAGGGTCTTCGACTTTGCGATACGCTTCTGGTAGAGTTTGATTCCATTCACAAAGATATTCTGCGATGCAGTCGGACAATTTGCCACCAACTTCTTGAAATAGCCCGAAGCCATATCGTACTGCTGGTTGTCGATAGACTCCTTCAAGAACTGGCTATTCACGATATTCTCGCGACGCTCGTCAGGAGTTTCGCCCCATTTTGCATATTGGGGATCGCTAAAATCTTGTGCCACTGCGCTCATGCTTACCACTGCAAATGCAGCCGACAATAATACTTTAATACTTTTCATCATATTTTTATTTTTGAGTTATTCGATTAGTCATACTTGGGTCTTACAAACCAATAGTCCTCGCCAAACATCGACAGACCAATGGCAAACTTAAAGTAGTGCTGACGCACCAAGCCGATGCGCGCTCCCGACACTGCCGTAGCCGTGGCATTTGTTCCTCTGCCGCCATACTCGAATCCGACATCTATCGACGAGGCTCCGAGGAATCGCAACGGAAATCCCACACCCACGGTCACAGCATACTGATTGAGTTGCTTGCCGGCAAAGGTCTGGTAGTAGTTGCCATAACGCAGACCTGCACGATACGACATACGGTTGTAGTAGCGACGAACATCGAAGCGGTTGGGTGTATATTCGACACCGACCTTATAGGTGCTGGTATTGGCATACGCCACCTCGAATCCGTTATCAATCGTCTCGGTAAGTTTTGCATTCTTACCCTTCCAGTTCTGATAGACATAATCAAAGCCTACCGACCACTTCACATCCTGATAGAACACACCACCGGCAATCTGCATCGGCAGACGTATCTCGCCACGCTCATCCTCGCGATAGACCTCCGTAGTGAAAGCATCGTTCAGATAGACGCTCTTCGTCACCTTCGGGCGCAGGCTGCCACCGATATCGTAGGTTGCACCAATCGTGAGCGAGCGTTTGTCGTTATTGATAACGCTATACTGCGCTCCAACCTGAAACTTAAAGTTCGACACGCTGAAATTATTCTTACCCATAGCAGCAAGATAACTACCATCGCCCACGATGTCGTGGGTTACCTGCGACGAGTATTCACGATCGATATCGCCCCAATAGTACATTCCTGCCACACCGAGCGAGAAGCCCTTGAAAATCTCCCAGCCGATACCGAGTTTAACCTCTGTGATATCGCCCTCGCCCTGATAGTTATACTTAACCTGACCGACCTCTGCCCAAGTGTTTTCATCTTGCTCGATAGCGGTAGTGTTATATCCGACGCTGCTGTACGGTGTAAGGCTAAAACCCAAGCCCAAACCCTTTGCCAACGGCATCTGCAAGGCTATTTCGTGGAAATTTATAGATGTTTTCGAGTTCTTGACGCGACCAAGAGCTGCACCCGAAGTTGCATCATAGCGATTCTGCGAGTTCATCACGTGCATACCCTCTGCACCGAAGTTGAAGATAAAACTCTTGCGCAGAGTCGCGCTGTATCCTGCCGGATTGAGCAGATTGGACATCGAGGTCGAGCGCCAAGCCAAACCCACACCGCCCATCGAGCGCATAGGCAAAGTTCCCTGCGTATTCAACTCTCCGATACCATACATCGAATAGGGCGAAAAGGCATTGGTCGCGCTCGTCTGTGCCGCTGCGCTCCAAGTCGCAACTGCCATAAACGCCACCATCGAAAATAGTATTTTCGCCACTCTATTCATTATCTTTTTTCGCTGCATTATACTCCAAAATTCGATTCAATCCACAAAGGGTCAAATCACAATTTGCAAATATCGTATTTTTAATTCGATTCACAAAGTTTTTTGCATCTCCACCCGTAAAAATTATGCATAAATCGTCATATTTTTTACAAAACTCGGCAATATAGCCCTCGGTTTCGTACTCAATACCGCTCATCACGCCCTGTTCCACCGCTTCACGGGTTGTCTGTCCGAACTCTATCTTCTCGTCGGTCGGCTCGCACAACGGAAGGCTCGAAGTATAGTCGTGCAGTGCCTTGAATCTTGCTCCCATTCCGAGAGATATATTACCTCCGCGAAAAACCCCATCGGTCACCAAATCATACGTTATTGCCGTTCCGAAATCGACAATCAGCATATTTCGTTCTCCGTAGAGAGCCTGCGCACCCACTGCCGCCGCGAGGCGGTCGGCACCGAGAGTTTCGGGAGTTTTATAACCATTTTTAAGCGGGATATCGGTCGTGGGCGCAAACTCCAAAAAGTAAGCGACCTTACGACGCAACACTTCGCACACACACTCGTCACCCACACCTGTCGATGCCACTATCGCCTTGTCAATGTACGGATACTCGTCGAGCAGTGCAGCAGTCATCTCGGAAGAGAGATGCTCCACACGTCGGCGAGCAACAACTTGGTTGTTACTATCCATAACGGCGATTTTGGTGGCAGTATTGCCTATATCGACAATTAAATTCATAACTCTCTCAATATTTTCCACGCCTGCTCGACATCCGCAACCCTGCGTACAGTCATAGTCAGACGGTCATTATGTTGTTTCAGAACAAAGCGGTCGGGGTGTTGTGTCACGTAGCGCAACATTCCCATAAAGACATCGCTCTTAAAGTAAGGCGATGACGAATCGCCCACAAAATGCACAATCATCAAACCATTCTTGACCTTCACCCTCTCCATACCGAGGCGCACAGCCTCCCAGCGCAGTCTGACGACGTTAAGCAACTCCTCGGCAGCCTTCGGCAACGTACCAAAGCGGTCTTTGAGACGTGCAGCAAAGCCCTGTAAAGCCTCCTCCGTGCGCAATGAGTCGAGTTCGCGATAGAGGCGCAGACGCTCCGCCTGCTGATGCACATACGACTCCGGAAGTTCCGCGGCAACATCAACCTCAATGGCTGAATCCTCGATAAAGTGCATCTGCTCGACAACCTCCGCCTCGCCCGAACTCATAGCCGATACATCGACACCCTCCGAGCGCAGTTCGGCTATCGCCTCACGCATAATCTTCTGGTAGGTTTCAAATCCGATATCGGCAATAAAGCCACTCTGCTCGGCACCTAACAGATTTCCTGCACCGCGGATATCCAAATCCTGCATCGCGATATTGAATCCGGAACCGAGGTCCGAAAACTCCTCGATAGCCCTCATTCGTCTGCGGGCATCGCTCGAAAGCATCTCGTCGGGAGGCGTAAGCAGATAGCAATACGCCTTCTTGTCGCTACGACCCACTCTGCCTCGCAACTGGTGCAGGTCGCTCAAACCGAAGTTTTGGGCATCGTTGATGATTATGGTATTCACATTGGGGATGTCGATACCGCTCTCAACGATGGTCGTGGCAATCAGCACATCGAAATCTCCATAGATAAAGTCCATAATCAACTTCTCGACCTCTGCCGCAGGCATACGGCCATGAGCGATACGTGTGCGCACCGTGGGACACAATGCGTGGATTTTGCGTTGCAACAGAGCAAGGTCATCGACCTTATTGTGAATCAGATATACCTGACCATTTCGTGCCAACTCCGCCTCGATGGCATCGCGGATAATCTCCTCGGAATAGACGTGCGACTCGGTGACTATCGGACGGCGGTTGGGTGGCGGTGTCGAGATTACCGACAGGTCGCGCGACCCCATAAGCGAGAATTGCAATGTTCGCGGAATGGGCGTAGCGGTCAGTGTCAGCGTATCGACATTGACGCTCATCTGCGTAAGTTTCTCCTTCGCTGCCACTCCGAACTTCTGCTCCTCGTCGATAATGAGCAGTCCAAGGTCGTGGAAACGCACATTTTTACCCAACATCTTATGCGTTCCGATAAGGATATCAATCTTGCCTGCCTCCAAGTCGGCTACAATCTGTCGTGTTTCGGCAGCCGTTTTGGTTCGATTCAGATACTCGACCCTCACGGGAAGGTCACGCAGTCGCTCCATAAATGAGCGATAGTGTTGCAGAGCCAGAATCGTTGTCGGCACCAGCACTGCCGTCTGCTTGCCATCAACCGCAGCCTTAAATGCTGCACGTATAGCCACCTCGGTCTTACCAAAGCCGACATCTCCGCAGACCAATCTATCCATCGGCTGCGACGACTCCATATCGCGCTTAACAGCCTCGGCTGCCGCCTGCTGGTCGGGAGTATCCTCCCACATAAACGACGCCTCCAACTCCTGTTGCAGATAGGTATCTGCCGAAAAGGCATAACCCTTACTCGCCTTGCGTTTGGCATAGAGAGCGATGAGTTCGCGAGAGATATCCTTAACGGCTCGTTTTGTAGCATTTTTGAGTTTCTGCCACGCGCCTCCTCCAAGTTTGTAAATCTTCGGAGGCTCGCCCTCGCCACTCTTATAGCGCGATATGCGGTGCAGCGAATGGACATTCACAAACAGCACATCGTTATCCTTATAGACCAACTTGATAGCCTCATGCGTCTTGCCATTCTCGTTAATCTTGACCAATCCACCGAAGCGACCCACGCCATGGTCGATATGGACAACATAGTCGCCCACCTGCAAGGCGTTCAGTTCCGCCACGGTCATCTGCTCGTCACGCTTGATTTCGCCATTTATGCGATAGCGTTGGTAGCGTTCAAAAATCTGATGGTCGGTATAGAGGCATAGTTTCAAGTTGTGATCGACAAAACCCTCGTGCAGGGTCAGTGACAGAGCCTTCGGCTCGGCTTCGGCACGTCCAATCTGGTGGAAGATATTATCCAAACGCTCGATTTGCGCCCTATTCTCCGAGAGAATGTAGCAGTCATAGCCCTGCTCGGTGTGTTCGATAATATCGTCTGCCAGAATCTCGAATTTCTTGTTAAACGATGGTTGTGGCGTAGTCTTGAACTCGACAACACCATCCGCAGGTCGCTCTTTGAGCGTATTGCGCAGAGTCACCAGGCGGCTCCGTGAGATATCTTCCAGCAGAGCCTTACGACTGGTCAGCAGGTTATCTATTTCGGAGGGTTCCTCCATCTCCGAGAGCATCTTGCGACGCAGGTCATCAACCTTACGCAGTGCATAGTCCGCATCCACAAACCACCACGTCACATTCTCGCCCGCAAAACGCGCCAGCGACACCTTACGCTCGCTGCGCGAGTTGATATTGGGGATAATATCCGCCCTCTCGATACGCTCTGCCGAGAGTTGGCTCGATATCTCGAATCGACGAATCGAATCGACCTCATCTCCAAAAAAGTCAAATCGGAAGGGTCTGCTCTCGGCATACGAGAAGATATCGACAATACCGCCTCGCATCGAGTACTGTCCCGGCTCATATACAAAATCGACCCTTACAAAGCCCATGGCTTCGAGCAAATCCTCCAAGTCGGCAATCTTCATCTTATCGCCAACACCGATAGAGAGCATTCCTCCCGCCATCTCCTCCGGCTCGACAACCGTCTCTGCCAACGCTTCGGGATAGGTACATAGAATCATATATCCCTTACCCGCAGCACCACGCAGAGCATTTATGGCATTTGTCCGTTGCACCACCCCCTGCGCATCTTCGGCATGGTAGGCAATCGAGCGTTTATACGACGAGGGAAAGAAATATACGCGCTCCTCATCGAGCAACGTGTAGAAGTCATTCATAAGGTATGCCGCAGCATCCCTATCCTCGGCAACAAAGATATGAACCCCACCCACGCGAGCAATCGCTGCTGCCGAATATGACGAAAGAGCCCCGCCGACCAACTCGTCAAGTCGGACGGTAGCACTCTCTCTCTTCAATTCGCGGCTCAACTTCGCCAGTGCCTTTGCACCCTCGAAGAGCCGTAACGCGTTATTCATATCAAACGTTCTTTACAAACGCTTTTAGTCAAACAAGTTCTTACCCTTTCGGTCCTGATAACGCACATCAACCATTCCGTTACTCTGGTTCGAGCGGATATCAATCCACACTCCGTAACGCCACATCCACTTCATTCGGAGCGACCACAAACCTCTGCGCAGGAATGCCGCCACATAGGGGCTGACAACCAAGCGTACATACCTCTTCTTGCGGTCCTGCGAAAGGAACGAAATCTGATTCTCAATCTTGCGGTCAAGCAGAATCGTCGGCTCGATTTTGCCCGTTCCGTTACACGTCGGGCAGACATCCTGAATGCCTTGCACCGCCACGGGACGGATTCGCTGACGCGTAATCTGCATCAGGCCGAACTTCGTCAGCGGCAGCACCGTATGCTTTGCCTTATCCGAAGCCATCAACTTCTTCATCTCCTCGTAGAGAGTCTGACGATTCTGTGCCTTGTGCATATCGATAAAATCGACAATCACGATACCTCCCAAGTCGCGCAGGCGCAACTGTCGGGCAATCTCGTGTGCCGCTGCCAGATTGACATCCATAGCGGTCTGCTCCTGATTATCCTCTGCCTTGGTGCGATTACCCGAATTGACGTCGATGACATTCATCGCCTCGGTATGCTCAATGATAAGGTAGGCTCCGCGTTTGAGCGACACATACTTCGCAAAGAGCGATTTTATCTGGCGGGCAATATCGAAATTATCAAAAATCGGCAGAGTCCCGCGGTAGAGTTTCACGATTTTCTCGCGTTCAGGATCCACCACGCGGATATAACTGCGTATATTGTTGTACATCGCCTCATCATCGACGATAATCTGCGAGAATGAGCCGTCGAGTGAGTCGCGAATGATAGTGTTTGCACGGCTCATCTCGCTCATCAACAGAGCGGGAGCCTGACTTTTACGGATTTGTTGGAGCGTCTTATTCCACTTCTCGACCAATGCGAGGATATCCTGCTCGATATCCAAATCGGAAGCATTGACTGCTGCGGTGCGGATAATCACACCGAAATTCTTGGGCAGAACTGCCGCTGCCACCCTTTTAAGACGCTTTTTCTCTTCGTTTGAACGTATCTTCTGCGAGAGGAATATCTTTGGTGTGAACGGAACCAACACAACATTACGACCGGCAAGCGAAATATCCGCAGTCAATCGCGGTCCTTTGGTCGAAATAGCCTCCTTGGCAATCTGGACCATAATGGTCTGACCGACCTCCAAGTGTGTTGTAATCTTCTCGTTCTTGGGATTGATAGCCTCATCGAGTTTCATCGTTTCGAGTTTCATGCCACGCTTTCCGGGCTGATAACTCGACACAAGTTTCTTTAACGACGGGAAATGACCACCCATATCGAGGCAGTGAATGAAGGCATCGCGCTCGTGTCCGATATTGACAAATGCCGCATTCAGACCGGGCATAATTTTACGCACCTTACCCAAATAGATATCACCCACCGCAAAACCATTCTGCGGCAGTTCCTTATTGAGTTCCACCAACACTTTATCCTCACAAAGTGCGATGGTCATTTCGGTCGGGGTTACACTTATAATCAGTTCTCGATTCATAGCCGAATCAACATTTAATATTAAATAGGTAAAGGTAAAGGAGCTAACCCCTTTACCTTTAATTTACCTATAATCGTCGTGAAGAGGTCTATTACTTCTTCTTGTGACGATTCTTACGGAGACGCTTCTTGCGCTTGTGAGTCGCCATCTTATGGCGCTTGTGCTTCTTTCCGTTAGGCATAATTAAAAAGTTTTTGAGTTAGAAATTACTTAATCTTTGCAGTAAAGCTCTTTGCAGGCTTGAATGCAGGGATATTGTGAGCGGGAATAGTGATAGTCGTATTCTTCGAGATGTTACGAGCCACCTTCTGCGCACGCTTCTTGATGATGAAACTACCGAAGCCACGGAGATAAACATTCTCGTTTTCTGCCAAAGAACCCTTAATGCTCTCCATAAATGCTTCTACGATTGTCTGTACCTGAACCTTCTCGGCACCGGTCTGTTTAGCGATTTCGCTAACGATATCTGCTTTTGTCATAACTTGGTATAAATTTATAAAGTTTGTAACTACTTCGTTTTTCTTTTTTCTGTTTCCCCTTTTTACCCTTTAAGTGCAACTATTTGCGCGAAAAGGTCTGCAAATATAAGGTTTATTTTATTATCAGCCAACATCAAGTCGTTTTTTTTCGTTCTTTTTTCAAAAAAAACATTTTTCGATGTTCTTAAAGCAGTTGTTTTGATATCGGCCCAGCACAAAGCGGCTCTGCAAATATCTATCCAAAAAGGAGATAGAGTGCTGATATTACTTCAAATACTTATCCAGCCAGCCGAAGAACTCGCGATTCCACACCAACGAGTTTTGGGGCTTGAAGACCTGATGAGCCTCATTCTCAAACTCGACAAGACGCGCATCCAAACCTCTTGCTCGTGCTGCTGTAAATGCCTGTAACGACTGCGTGTAGGGGATGCGGAAGTCATATTCGCCCGTGATAATCAAAATCGGAGTATCCCACTTATCGACAAACTTGTGCGGAGAGTTGGCATACGAGCGTTGTGCCGTGCGATTTGCTTTATCCCAATATGGGCCACCATAGTCGTTATTGATAAAGAACAACTCCTCGGTCTCGCCATACATCGACTCGAAGTTAAAGATTCCGCAGTGAGCGATAAATGCCTTAAAGCGTTGCTGGTGGCATCCCGCAAGGAAGAACACCGAGTAGCCACCGTACGATGCACCCACGCAACCCAATCGCTCCTTGTCGCACCAAGGCTCACGAGCCACATCGTCGATTGCCGAGAGGTAATCGCGGATATTCTGACCCGAATAGTCGCCCGAAATCTGGTCAAGCCACTCCTGACCAAACGAAGGCAGACCTCGACGATTCGGAGCCACAACAACATATCCCTGCGCTGCCATCAACTGAAAATTCCAACGATAACTCCAAAACTGCGATACGACACTCTGGGGGCCTCCCTGGCAGTAGAGCAGCGTAGGATACTTTTTTGCGGGGTCGAAGTCGGGAGGCAGAATCACCCACACGAGCATCTTCTTGCCATCGGTAGTCTTGACCCAACGCTTCTCGACCTTGCCGAAGGGAATATTGTCATAAATCTCCTGATTAACATTCGAGATTTGCGCCAGACGGCCACTCGCAGCATCCACCTCGAAGAGTTCGGTGGCATGGGTAATCTTCTGCATCGCTACCACGGTACGGCCACCGGCAATCGTAGCCGAAACGATATCGTGATCGCCGGCAGTAAGCACCTCAACTTCACCATCGAGCGTTACTCGACAGAGTTGGTGCGTAGCCTCAATCGGAGCGACAAACCACAGAGCCTCATTGCCATCCCAGATAAGGTTGGTGGCATTGTAGTCGAATCTTGCCGTAAGGTCACGCATCTCGCCCGTTTCGGAGTTCCACACAAACAGACGCTCTTTGTCGGACTCGTTACCCGCGCGACGCTGTGAGCGGAAGGCAACCATCTTGCCGTTGGGCGAGAATATGGGGTACTTATCGTAGCCCGGCATCTGCGGTATGCGACGGCGGTCGGTATTAAATTTCACGCCATCGGGCATAGCCTTGCAGATATTGAGGCTCTCGCCCGTGGCCACATCGTATATGAATATGTCCGAATCGGTCGAAACGGCATACTCATAGCCTGTCAAAGGTTTGCAGGTATATGCCAACTTCGCTCCGTCGGCACTCCACGAAATCTCTCCGGCATCAAAATAGGGAGCCAGCGGGGCATCCCATGCACTCTCGGCACCGATAATATCGACACCCTCCGAAGCCTTACCATCGGTCACATCGCCCACAAAGATATGGAGATAAGAGCCCTCATCCCAATAGTTCCAATGGCGAGCCATCAGGTCGTCATATATTCGTGCTTTCGACTTGGGCAGATCCTTATGCACATCTGCCGACTTGCGGTCACACACCTGCACGCGCTGCACGTAGAAGAATTTATCGCCACGTGGCGAAACGCCATACGCCTCGACATCCTTCGCAAACTCCGTAACCTGCGCAAGTCCCTCACCCGAAGGCTCCATAGACCAAATCTGGCTCGAACCGCTGCGGTCAGAGATGAAATAGAATCGCTCGCCAGAAGCGCTCCACTGGGGGTCGAGGTTATTCGATGCGTGGTCGGTAAGTTGGCGCACTGCGCCCGAAACCATATCGCGCAGATAGATAGCCGTAACGCCTCGGTTCTCCTCCATATTATAATATGTAACCGTATAGAGGAGTTTTGAGCCGTCGGGCGAGAGCGTTGCCGCCCCGATACGACCCATTTTCCACATCACCTCCGGGGTAAATTTTGCGGCAGAAATCTCTTCCGCAGTGAGCGAATTATCGATTTCGAGCGGTTGCGGACGTTGCTCACAACCTGTAAGGCAAGATACAAGAGCCATAAACAATAGTAATTTTTTCATAACGTATATCGGTTTTTCTTCAAATATATTTCGTAAATTTGCGGTATAAAACTACAAATGCCATAAAATAATGCACCCCATTGTCTATTTTCTCGACAAAAGCGTAACATTCATCGACCGCACCGACGCTGCCGACGGTTTCGACTTTGTCATCACGGCAGAGGATGATATTTCCAGAGCGAAAGTAATCAAAATTCTCGACACTCACAACCACATAGCAATAATATCGGATAATTCGCACGAATCTTTTGCGCGTTTTGCCGAGGATTTCAAGTTCGTGGTGGCTGCCGGTGGAGTTGTCATCGACAACAACGGCAATACATTGATGATTTCGCGTCGCGGACGCTGGGACCTTCCGAAGGGGCATTGGGAGAGTGGCGAGACCATCGAGGAGTGCGCCCTGCGCGAAGTTGCCGAGGAGACGGGTGTTTCGCCTTCGGAAATTTTGCGCCCGATATGCAATACCTACCACACCTACAACGTTTATGGAACGTGGGAACTCAAATGCACACATTGGTTCCTGATGCGCGGAAAGAGCGAGGAGACATCCCCTCAACACGAGGAGGGCATCGTGGCTGCCGAGTGGCTCTCGCCTAACGATGTCTGCAAAGCACTCCAAGACTCCTACCCCACGATTCGCAAGGTTTTTGCATCGTTGTAGTGTCGCGCAGACAGATTTAACATTACGAAACGCACAAAACAGACAACAACCGTGGTAAAGATTCTCTGGGTAGATGACGAAATCGAATTGCTGAAACCGCACGTTCTATTCCTGCAAAGCAAGGGGTACGAGGTGGAGACCTGCAACAATGGATATGATGCTATCGACATGGCATCCGAGACGGCTTATGACCTCATCATTCTCGACGAGATGATGCCCGGCATGACGGGACTCGAAACGCTACCTCTCATCAAGGATGTCCGTCCGACGACCCCAATAATCATGGTTACCAAGAGCGAGGAGGAGAATATTATGGACAAGGCTATCGGCTCGAAGATTGCCGACTACCTCATCAAACCCGTAAATCCGAATCAGGTATTGCTGTCGATAAAGAAGCATGTTCATTCGCGCAGGCTCGAAAGCGAGCAGGCGACTGCCGACTATCGTGCCGAGTTCGGGCGTATCAGTACGCTCTATCAGAGCGCATCGACCTTTTCGGATTGGTGCAACATCTACCGCAAACTCACAGCATGGGATATCGAACTCTCCGCTTCGGGCGATGAGAGCATTAAGGAGGTACTGCTCTACCAGAAGAACGAAGCAAATCAGGAGTTCTGCAAATTTGTACGTCGAAATTACAAGGATTGGATTAACCGTCGTGATGAGCAGACGCCCGTAATGTCGCACACACTGTTGCGCAGTCGCGTATTTCCGGAGGTCGGGCAGAATCGCAAGACCACACTATTGCTTATCGACAACTTCCGCTACGACCAGTGGCGCTCGATTTTGCCGATGCTCAACGGCTGGTTTGATGTCGCTTCCGACGACTTCTATTGCGCCATTCTGCCGACGGCAACGCAATATGCCCGCAATGCCATATTCGCCGGTTTGATGCCGCTCGCCATCGACAAGATTATGCCCAATCGCTGGCTTAACGACAACGAGGAGGGTGGCAAAAACCAATATGAGGAGGAGTTCCTGCGCAGACAACTCTCCACGTCGGGATATACGTGGAATACGACCTTCGACAAACTGATACGTCCGGAGGCGGGACGCAAACTCGTCGATAACTTCCGTCGCGTACTCGATGCCGATTTCTCGGTTATTGTCTATAACTTCCTCGACATCCTCTCGCATGCCCGCACCGAGACCGACATTATCCGCGACCTTACCGAGGATGATGCCTCGTTCCGCTCACTCACGCGCTCGTGGTTCGAACACTCGGAACTCTTCACAATGCTCAAACTTCTCTCCGAGAACGGGCATACGGTCATCATTACATCCGACCACGGCACCGTGCGCGTGGATAACCCCATACGCATTACGGGCGACAAGGCGACATCGTCGAATTTGCGCTACAAGACTGGCCGCAACCTCGCCTACAACCCCCGCGAGGTCTTCGAGATAACCAAACCGGAGGAGATACAACTACCCTCCGGCAACATATCGTCAAGTTATATTTTTGCATACAATCACGACTTCATCGTCTATCACAACGATGCCAATAAGTACATCCGCTACTATCGCGACACATTCCAACATGGCGGAATATCGATGGAGGAGATGATTGTCCCCTACATTGTTCTCAAACCCAAAAATTAGATACCCGATGCAGACTCTTACCATCAACTCCCAAAGCGAACTCCGCTCCGTTGCCGATGCCATACTCCAAAATCTCGATGGGCGCACAATTGTTGCGTTCTATGGACAGATGGGAGCCGGCAAGACCACGCTCATTCGCGAAATTGTCGCTCTGCTCGGCTCGACGGATGTTGTTACAAGCCCGACATTCGCACTTGTAAATCAATACTCCACCGCAGAGGGCGAGGCGATATATCACTTCGACTTCTACCGCATAAACCGTTTGGAGGAGGCTTTCGATCTCGGCTACGAGGAGTATTTCTACTCCGGCGACCTCTGCCTTATAGAGTGGTCAGAGAAGATTGGCGAGTTGCTTCCGGATGATGTTATGGTTGTAACCATTCACGTAAATTCCGAAAACTCCCGCACATTTGACATTGAGTAGCAGAATAATTGACAATTATTGCAATTAAGAAGAAAAGCCTGTCTAACAAGTGAAAGTTAGACAGGCTCATTATTATTGACATGTGTGGTTGTTGTTACATCGTGAGTTTGACTCCGACAAATACCGAGCGAGGCAGCGACGGGCCATAGATATATCCGGAGTCACGGAAGGCTCCGCGGTCGAAGTCGTTTTGATAGGAGTTCAGTATGTTGCGCACGCCTGCGTTAATCTGCAAGCCGATGCTCTGCCAAATCTTGAAGTCGTAAGAGAGTTTTACGCCAAGGTCGAAGAATGAGCGGGTATGCTCTACGCGGTCATTTTCGAGCGTCGTGCCGTCGGGCAGCATACCACCTGCTGCGTGTTGCATATACATACGTCCCATATAGTTACCCGAAACGTCGATTTTGAAGTTGCGCACGGGCTGGGTCGATACGGTAAAGTAGCCATAAACATTGGGCGAGCGGAACATGTTGATTACCGCGGGTGCCGTATCGCTCCACTGCTCCGGCTTCTTGTAGCGGCTGCGCTGCAAGGTTACTCCTGCCGAGACATCCACCCAAGGCATATACGAAACCTTACCCTCGATATTCAGACCCATAACCGTTGCACCCGAACCATTGTAGCGCTCGTACATACGCGCACCATCGTTGATATCATAGACACCCTCCTTGCCCGGAACGGGAACGATGGTTGTGCCGAGGTCGCTACCTGCGTAGTCGCGCAGAGCAAAGACATCGTTGAGCATAGTGTAGAAGCCCTCGACGAGGAGGTTGGTCTGCACGCGACCGAATGTGTGGTAGAGGTCGCCCGACACCGTGAAAGTATGTGAGCGTTCCTCCTTCAAGTCCTCTGCCAAGCGGATGCGGGTGCGCTCGCCACCGACGATGAGGATGTGCAAATCCTCGTCAAAGGCCTGCGGGGCGCGGAATCCGGAGCCGTATGTAGCACGAAGATTGATGTTGTGCGTGGGATTGTAACGAAGGGTTACACGAGGCGAAGGGATGCAGAGGAACTTCTTGTTGCTGGCATTGTACCAGTTGTCCAGACGGCCTCCGACAAGGAATCCCCACTTCTTGAATTTGAACTCTCCCTGCGCCAGAACGCTCGCATTGTGAATATGCTGCTCGGTCTTCATACTCTCGTAGCCAACCTCACCGACATAACCCGTGGGGTTGTCGTAGAGGTAGTCGTAATTGTACTCGACACCTGTGGTAAGTTCGAAAATCTTTGTACGGAAGAGATATTGTGCGCCTGCAACTGCCGTGGTGCCATCAGTGGCTCCGTAGGCATTGGGATTCATCTCGGCTCCATAGTAACTCTCACGCTTGGTGGCCTGTGCCGATGCGAATGCGCTGTAACGGTGGCGCGAATCACGCGATGTTCCCTCGAAGGTCAGGCCTCCGCTATTGATGAGGTGGTCGGTGGTCTCGGCAATCCACGCCTCGTGAGGAGGGCGCTCCAATTGGTCGCCACCACGACGATACTCATTGGTTACGTGGTAGTCGAGTGTGAGTTTATTGTAGGCACTTGTCTTGACATAAGCCTGCGTTCCGATGGTCTGCGACTTGATGGTCGGAATCTCGACAAAGCCGTCGCCATCGTGGTCGTAAGCGTCGCGAATACGGCTCTGACCATAAATCGTAAGTCCCGCCTTGCGGTCATCGGTAACGAGTGACGCGTTGAGCGTGGTGTTATTGTCGAGTGCCTTACCACAGCCTATCGAGGTCAGCGAGTGCGACAACTCTCCGGAGTTACGCATAGGCTCCTTGGTAATGATGTTGATTGTGCCACCGATTGCCGAAGAGCCGAAGAGAGCCGAGCCTCCTCCGCGAACAACCTCGACACGCTCGACCATATTTGCGGGGATATGCTCCAAGCCATAAACTCCTGCCAATGCCGAGAATATGGGGCGTGAGTTGATAAGAATCTGCGAATATTGACCATCCAGACCATTGATTCGCACCTGCGCAAAGCCGCAGTTCTGACACGAGTTCTCGACACGAACACCCGGCTGAAACGAAAGACCCTCGGCAAGTGTCGGTGCCGAGACTTTGTTGAAGAGGTCAGAGGGGAGAATATTTACAAGTGCCGGAGCCTCGCGACGAGTGGTCTCGTTGCGGTTTGCCGACACGACAACAGCATCGAGCGATACCTGCGTCTCGGAGGTCTCGAAGTTGAGAAGAATATCCGAGCCACACTCGACATCGACCTCCTTGGTCTGGTTGGCGTAGCCGATTGCCGAGACCGAAACCTTGAACTTGCCCACGGGTACGTGGTAGAGTGTGTAGTGACCCGTAGCATCGGTCGTGGTGCCGATGGTTGTGTTGTCGATGGTGACGGTTATGTAGGGAATGTGTTGATTTGTGCGAGTGTCAATAACGTGTCCGTGGATTGTCGCTTCGCACTTTTCGCCTGCGGCGTGGTTGTGGTTTGCGTGACTTTGCGCTGCGGCTGATGCACACACAAATAACGCAACAATAATTGTTGAGAAAAGTTTTTTCATATTTTGGGCTATTATATAATTATTATAGAGGTATCTGCTCGCGCAAAAGGCGGATGCAGCCACGCACAACATCCCCAACAACACCGGGGCGAGTACGTTAAACGATAATTATAAAATAGCCACCGGAGGAGCGCGTAACGACAATGAACAAATGGCATGAGTTGCTATTCGCTCGGTTGTGTCTGTGTCTAATTCGGATTTGCCCCCGTCATATCTCCGAAGAGCAAAGCCCATCGTAATAGCCAGCGCGAGGAAAACCGACAGGAACGATATTACCTGCAACTGTGACGAAGAGTGGTTGTGGGATGAGCCGGCAAAGGGGTGCGAGTGGATAATCCTCTCGCCATCAACGAAGTGTTCGTGCGGGAAGAGGCTCACGCTGCACCAATACCACGCAAAGAGTGCTGTGAGCAGTGTTCCTATGATGGTAATATGACGTTTGCCAAGGTTCATTTCGGGTGCAAATATAGGTAATAAATTGTAAAAATTACGATTTGGATACCTATTTTTGAGTATTATTTGCACTTTTTATCTGTTTATAGACAGGAAGATAATACCTAAATATTATTAGAAATATAATGCGAAAAGAGTAAGGTTTGTGACAGAATTTTACTATCTTTACACCCGTAAAACCTAAAATCGAAATAGAAATGAAAAGAGTTATTACTGCGCTTTGTGCTGCCTTTGTTGCGATGTCGGCATCGGCATACACGCCCAATCGAATCGTTATCCCCGATATCGAGGGATATAAAACCTTAAAGGGAGATTTTCATATTCACACAGTCTTCTCGGATGGAGATGTGTGGCCTTCGACCCGCGTAAAGGAGGCTGTATGGGAGGGTTTGGATGTTATCGCTATTACCGAACACCTCGATACCCGTCATCAGAAGATGGTCAATAAGGGCTACTTTACCAAGGAGAAGAATGACCGCCACCGCTCGTATGAGATTGCAAAGGAGGCTGCCAAGGGTACTGATGTGATTGTTATTCGTGGTGGCGAGCTGACTCGCGAGATGGCTCCCGGTCATTGGAACTGCATCTTCGTTAAGGACAACGAGAAGATTGTCAAGGAGGAGGAGTCGCACGGAGACGACCACTTCCTCTCGGTTCAGGCGGGACTGAAAGAGGCTCACGCACAGGGTGCTTTCACGTTTTGGAACCATCCGCAGTGGAATAAGCACGCTCCCAACGTGACCAAGTGGTATCCCGAACATACCAAACTCTTGAAGGAGGGATATATGAATGGTATCGAGGTGTATAATGGCGAGTACTGCCCGGAGGCTCACGGATGGGCTTTGAAGCATAACCTCACGATGTTTGCCAACAGCGACTGCCACGGACCGCTCTTCTATCAGCATGATTATCTGCATGGAGAGCATCGCCCCGTAACGCTCGTGTTTGCAAAGGAACGCTCGGAGGCGGGTGTGCGCGAGGCTCTTGACAATCAACGTACCGTGGCATTTGCCGAGGGTATGGTCTATGGTCGCGAGGATAATGTTCGCGCTCTGTATGATGCCAGCGTGAAGATTATCTCTATATCTCACGATTGGAGAAGTACGAAGGTTACCTTCGAGAACTGCTCATCAGTACCTCTCCGTTTTGCGAAGGCTCCCGGCTCGGAGGAGTGGAGTTACACCCGTGAATGGGAGATTGCTCCCCATTCGATAAAGACTCTCGATATTAAAGCGTTGCAGAAGGACCACAAATATCAGGAGATTACCGCAAAGGAGATTGTTGTGAATCTCTTTGTGAATACCTATATGGTAGGCCCCGGAGAGCCGTTGAAGGTGCAGTATAAGGTTACTCGCGAGTAGCGGTAGGGCTTGACAAAATTAAAGGCGTTAAGGATATAGGTCTTTGACGCCTTTTCTGTATTATCGCCGGATTATCTATCCGTTCACTACGATATCGACCCGTTGGTCGTGTGGCTCGTCGGGGAGATTATCGACCATCTGCACAGCAAAACAGACCCCGACGGTTGTGGCGCGAAATCCGCTCTGCGACAGATATTTGTCATAAAAACCCTTACCACGACCCATACGTTTGCCGTCGAGAGTGAAGGCAACTCCCGGAACGACCATCAACTCTATCTCTTCGGGTGGGCAGGGGGTGTCACCTTGCGGCTCATCGATGCCGAAGGCTCCCGATTGCATCTGCTTTGGCGAGTAGTCGTAAAAATTCATCACATCCCCCTCGACACGAGGCAGAACGATACGCTTGCGACCGTGCCATTCTTGCAAAAACTGCTGACTGCACGGCTCGTCGGGCAGAGAAGAGAAGAGAGCCACCACGCGAGCCCCGACAAAGTCGGGAAGAGATGCCACCTGCTCAAAAATGAGACGTGAGGCTTGTTCTCGCTGCTCCTCGGAGAGTGAGGCTATGCGATGACGTACTTGGACTCTGATTTCGCGTTTTTCCATTGTAACTATCTCTAAATTTATCCATTGGAGCAAGTCGCACGATTGGTTTGAGTCGGTAATAGCCGAAAAACACCCTGGCTGTTGCCAAAAAAGTGCGATTTTTTGTTGTTATTCCGCAAACAATTCTTATCTTTGTGCTGATAAAGTGTGCAATTTCACGAACAAATATAATTAAACTTTCTAAAATTATGAATTGCTTTTTAGTTAAATCGTCTTTGGGAAGAAAACTCGTGATGGCCGTATCGGGCTGTTTTCTCGTACTCTTCCTGCTGTTTCACATGGCAATGAACCTCGCAGCATTATTCTCTGCCGAGGCTTACAACAAGATTTGCGAATTCCTCGGTGCCAACTGGTATGCACTCGTTGGTACGGTGGTGCTTGCTGGCGGTGTGGTTGTACACTTTGCTTACGCTCTGCTGCTTACTTGGCAGAACCGCAAGGCTCGCGGTAACGTACGCTATGCAGTGACCGTTAAGGAGGAGGGTGTTGATTGGGCATCGAAGAATATGCTCGTTATCGGCTTTATCGTTCTCTGCGGTTTGGCTCTTCACCTTGTTCACTTCTGGTCGGAGATGCAGTTGGTAGAGATTATGGGTGGTCACGAGAACTCGCTCGGACTTGCTCCGACCAATGGTGCTGCGCTTATCGCCTTTACATTCTCGAAGTGGTACAATGCTCTGGTTTACATCGTTTGGTTGGCTGCTATCTGGTTCCACCTCACTCACGGTGTATGGTCGATGTTCCAGACCGCTGGTTGGGCTAACGACAAGTGGTATCCCCGCTTGAAGTGTCTGTCGAATTTGGTTTCGACTCTTATCTGCGGTGGTTTTGCATTGGTGGTTGTATTCTTCTTCTTGAAGGAGAACGGCTGGCTTTGCTGCGCTTGTTGCTAATTTTTGATTAAAAACTTAAAAACAGATATAAGGATATGGCATTAAAATTAGATTCCAAAATTCCTGCCGGCGAGTTGGCTCAAAAATGGAGCAACCATAAAGCCGCTATCAAGGTCGTGAGTCCCGCCAATAAGCGCAAACTCGACATTATCATCGTGGGTACCGGTCTGGGTGGTGCATCTGCTGCTGCTTCGCTCGGCGAACTCGGCTACAACGTGAAGGTATTCTGCATTCAGGACTCTCCGCGTCGTGCGCACTCGATTGCTGCACAGGGCGGTATCAATGCAGCCAAGAACTATCAGAACGATAACGACTCGGTTTATCGTCTCTTCTATGACACCATCAAGGGTGGCGACTACCGCGCTCGTGAGGCTAACGTATATCGTTTGGCAGAGGTGTCGAACCTGATTATCGACCAGTGCGTGGCACAGGGCGTACCTTTTGCTCGCGAGTATGGTGGTCTGTTGGCTAACCGCTCGTTTGGTGGTGCGCAGGTATCGCGTACATTCTATGCTCGTGGTCAGACGGGTCAGCAGTTGCTGCTCGGTGCTTATGCAGCCCTCAATAAGGAGATTGCCGCAGGCTCGGTAAAGAGTTATCCCCGTCACGAGATGCTCGATATCGTTATCGAGGATGGCGAGGCAAAGGGTATCATTGCTCGTAACCTCGTAACCGGCGAGATTGAGCGTCACGGCGCACACGCAGTGGTTATCGCTACGGGTGGATACGGAAACGTATTCTTCCTCTCGACCAACGCTATGGGCTCGAATGGCTCGGCTGCGTTCCAGTGCTACCGCAAGGGTGCAGGTTTTGCTAACCCCTGCTTTACACAGATTCACCCGACCTGTATTCCTATCCACGGAACACAGCAGTCGAAATTGACCCTTATGTCGGAGTCGTTGCGTAACGATGGCCGTATCTGGGTACCGAAGAAGATGGAGGATGTTCAGGCTATCCGTTCAGGTGCAAAGAAACCGTCGGATATCGCCGAGGAGGATCGCGACTACTACTTGGAGCGTCGCTATCCCGCATTCGGTAACCTCGTACCGCGTGACGTGGCTTCGCGTGCAGCGAAGGAGCGTTGTGATGCAGGTTACGGTGTGAACGAGACCGGTTTGGCTGTATTCCTCGACTTCAAGACCGCTATCGAGCGTCTGGGTAAGGATATCATCAAACAGCGTTATGGTAACCTCTTCGATATGTATGAGGAGATTACCGACGTAAGCCCCTACGAGGAGCCTATGCAGATCTTCCCCGCAGTACACTATACGATGGGTGGTATCTGGGTGGATTACAACCTTATGACCACTATCCCCGGTCTGTACGCTATCGGTGAGGCTAACTTCTCAGACCACGGTGCTAACCGTCTGGGTGCATCGGCACTTATGCAGGGTCTGGCTGACGGATACTTCGTATTGCCCTACACCATTGGCGACTACCTCTCGGCAAAGATTCAGGCTCCGAAGGTTGATACTACGACCGCAGCATTTGACGAGGCAGAGAAGGCCGTTAAGGAGCGCATCGAGAAGTTGATGTCAATCAACGGTAAGCAGTCGGTTGATGATATCCACAAGCGTCTGGGTAACATTATGTGGGATAACGTGGGTATGGCTCGTACCAAGGAGTCGCTCGAAAAGGCTATCTCGGAGATTCAGGCTCTGCGCAAGGAGTTCTGGCAGGATGTTAAGGTTGTAGGTACGGCAGATTCGTTCAACGTCGAGTTGGAGAAGGCTCTGCGCGTTGCGGACTTCCTCGAACTCGGTGAGTTGATGGCACGCGATGCTCTCAATCGTGAGGAGTCGTGCGGTGGTCACTTCCGCTCGGAGCACCAGACCGAGGAGGGCGAGGCTCTTCGTCACGATGAAGAGTTCGCATACGCATCGGTTTGGGAGTACAAGGGTATGGACGAGGCACCTGAACTCACGAAGGAGCCGCTCGAATACGAATTTACTCACCGCGCACAGCGTAACTACAAGAACTAACGAAAGACGTCTAACTTTAATAAACACGAAAGATGAAATTTACATTAAAGATATGGCGTCAAAAGGACGCCAAGTCCAAGGGAGCCTTCCAGACCTATCAGGTCGATAATATCTCGCCCGACACTTCGTTCCTCGAAATGCTCGACATTTTGAACAATGACCTCGTACACAAAGGCGAGGAGCCGGTGGCATTCGACCACGACTGCCGCGAGGGTATCTGCGGTATGTGTTCGTTGCACATCAACGGTCGCGCTCACGGCCCCGGTAAGGCTGCGACTACCTGCCAGATTTATATGCGTAAGTTCAAGGATGGCGAGACCATCGTAATCGAGCCGTGGCGCTCGGCTGCATTCCCCGTAATTAAGGACCTCGTGGTTAATCGTGGTGCTTATGACGAGATTTTGCAGGCAGGAGGTTTCGTGTCGGTACGTACCAACTCGGTACCCGATGCTAACGCAATTCCCATTGCAAAGGCTGATGCCGACGAGTCTATGGATGCTGCTGCTTGTATCGGTTGTGGTGCTTGCGCTGCGACTTGCAAGAACGGTTCGGCTATGTTGTTCGTTGCTGCTCGCGTATCGTCGCTCGCAAAGTTGCCGCAGGGCCGCGTTGAGGGCGCACGTCGAGCAAAGGCGATGGTTGCCAAGATGGACGAACTCGGCTTTGGTAACTGTACCAATACCGGTGCTTGCCAGGCAGAGTGCCCGAAGGCTGTGTCGATTGCACACATCGCTCGCCTGAATCGTGAGTTCCTCGCTGCAAAGTTGGAGGACTAATACGATAGACTACAATATTATAGACTGCGGGCTGTCCTTTATGGGGACAGCCCGCAGTGTTTGTGTATAGCGTATCTTGAACTACTCCTGATTGCGTTTGAGCCATTCGAGGCGACGCTGGTCGGGCAGGTGCTTGATTGAGAACTCCTCGAAACGAGCCTCGAAACCATTACCGTCAGGGCAGGCTGCCATCATGCCGACCATTACGGGCGAGTTATCCGCAAGCCAGCAGTTACGCATCATTATATATTCCTTGTCATCAAACGAGTAGAATATCTCAACGGCATCCAGACGACGTACCGCCTTAATCCAGATATGCTCAACGGGGCGGTCGAGAGTGATTACAGACCAGTCGCTGGTGTGGTGTGTAACCACGCACGAAATATTATACTTGCCATCTACGAACTCGATACCGGCCTTGATATAGTTCTCTTTGTCGATGCGCAACATCATACCTGCTTGGTCGAAACGTACCTTATAGTCGCCCGAAATTTTAACCTTTGCCTCGAACTCGCCACCACGCACGGTATAGAGGAAGGGGGCATCATCCACGGTAAATCCGTAGTGAGAGATACGCCAGTAATCGCTCTGGGGCGTTACCTGCATCGAGAGTTTGCCATTCGTAATTTTCCAATTTTCGGGTTCGTTGAACCACTGCATACGCTCCAAGGTCTGTGCCGATGCTGTTACCGCAAGGAGCATCATCATTGCTGTAAAAAGAAGGTTTTTCATAGGTATAAATTATTTTTGGTTGTACAAAGGTAGTAAATTAAATCTCTGAAAAGCAAAAAGAGGCGTATGATTTCATACGCCTCTTTGTTGTTGGTGTTGAGCTGCCGGGACTCGAACCCAGAACGACAGAACCAAAATCTGCTGTGTTACCATTACACCACAGCTCAATCCGATGCTCGAAAGCGGTGCAAAGATATTATTTCTTTTTATAAATCACAAATTTTTTGCGAAAACTATTTTTAAGATTCCCGGACAGAGCCTATGTTGCGACTTGTCTCTATCTCTACTTTATACCGTGGTGCGAAAGAATCTCGCGCAGTTGCGGCTCCATAATCTGCAACACGCGGTAGATTCCATGGTCTGTCAAGTGCGAGTTATCAACCGTACCCTCGTTGTCGGCTCCCGTATCGAAGGCATTGTCGATAAAATATACATTCTTGAAATCTCTACAAATCTCTGCCATCAACTTCTCGGCGGCGGCACGCTGGTCGTCGTTGCGTTTCTTTGCTACAAGGTCGAACATTGCCCCCGTGCGTCGTACTGTCTGCAAGAAGATAAGAGGCGTCTTCTTGTGCTTGGCGCGAATCTGCTTCACAAAGTCATAGAGACGCTCGTTAATAATCTGGTCGGTGGGATTCGAGAATGCATCGAAGATATAGGCATCAGCCTGCGTGTCGCAAACAATATCGACGAAATGCTGCTGCAACTTGCACTGACCGCTGTGACCGAGATTTGGTGTCTCGGCATTCAGACGACGGCCGAGTTGCGCTACGTAGTTTGCACCCGGACGTGGCGCACCCTCGCCGTGAGTGAGCGAGGAGCCGATAAAGACAATCTTGTGCTTGAATGGCGATGGCATAGGTTTAATCGTTGCCCCCTCATCAATGCCGATTTCGATAGATTTGATATGCGCATAAGCCGGCAGATAGACCAAGCACTCCTTCTCGCCCTCGCCCATACGACGCACGAGTGGCGACTCGAATTCAAGCACCGCAGGGTCGGTCTTGGGGCGAGCCACACCAGCGAATGTCCATCTACCATCGTGGCGGAGGTAGATATCCATACCTCGAAGGTAGATGTCGGGGGAGTTTGGTCTATGCTTGTGTGAATGTACGCTCCAACGAACATAGATATTGCGACTGTTGGTGCTAAATACAAGAGCCAAGCCTGTCGATTGGCGGAAAGCCTCGACTGCCTTTGGTGTGAGCGAACTGTATCGCTCGACATCAAGACGCTCGAAGGGCATTTCGGTACTCTGAATCTTGTTGATGATTGTAAGCGTAGAGGCATCCACATAAGCCAGAGGTTTCTTCTCTTGGGCGGTGGCAGCCGAGACAACGAGCAGAGCCACCATGGCGATAAATATTCTCTTCATAATATCTCAAATTATTTTACCTTGACAACTTTGCCCAGACGAACATACCATAGGTATCCTTCGATGTCGGTATGCCCGATTTGGGCAAGGAGCGACATATATTCGCGCAACTGCACCTCATATTTCTCGCGCTCCTCCTCGCCAAACTTATAATCCACAACCACCGCTCGGCAACCCTTGGTCATCACGCGGTCGGGGCGACGGATTGCGCCTCCGCGAGGTGTGATTATGTCGTTCTCGTTGCGAATCTCGCTCCACTCGCCACCAAACCACTCGGCAATGGTCGGGTTTTCGAGCGCCTTGCCGACTTCGTGACGCAGACGTTCTCCCTCTGCCGGAGATATGGCGGCATTGCGAACCATATCATCAACACTTGCGTAGATATCCGCAACCGAGTGCGCTTCGGCGAAGGCTCGGTGCATCAAAATTCCGAAGTTGCGGGGCGAGAGTTCCACGCGCTCTTCATCCTCGAAGTAGCGTTGGGAGGGGAATCGCAAGCGCATATCCGCCTCAAAAGTATCATAGCGTTTGATAATATGGTGTTCGGCCTCTCGCTCCTCCTTGCCGGCACACGGAGCCGAGAACTCTCCAAATTCATAGCATTGATGCCCATTATCATCGCACGTGAGGTCAGTGCCATTGAGCGTCGTGAGCAGGAGTTTGCCCACAGTGTTGTTCGGTGCGCTCTTGGGGCCGGGCTTGGGAATGAAGATGTGCAGTGACTCGGCTGCGCGTGTCAGCGCAACGTAGAGCAGGTTGATGTTGTCGATATGGGAATAGACCTTCTCGCGATAGTATGCCTCGGCAAAGTGAGAGTCTGCCATCTTGGGCTTGGTATTCAGTGGCAGGACTCCGAGGTCGGATACCTCGTCATTGCCCGAAGCCTCTGCCCAGACAAAACTACCCGACGAGCCGGTCGAAGTGTGTGGGTCAAGCCCCCAATTGCAGAAGGGAATGATAATTACCGGCTTTTCAAGACCTTTTGCCTTGTGAATGGTGGTAATCTCTATTGTGCGCTCGCTCTGCTCGACGCTCATCGACTTTGTCGAGCCGCTCTCTTTCCACCATTTGAGGAACAGAGCAATGTCGGCAACCTTGTCGATGCAGAAGTGGACAATCTGCTCATGCAGAGCCTGAATATATGCCGTATCCTCCTCCTGCTCTGCAAGAGAGAAGTGCATAACGATATGCTCGAATGCCGCCTCCGGGGAGAGTAGGCGTATGGATTGCAGGAATTGCATCTCCTCCTCCGAGAGAGGCTCGGCAAACGATGCCGAGTTGCCATAGCGACGATATACGGCACGGCTGATGTTGTCGTCGGGATTGACGGCAAGCGAGAGTATGGCGATAATGAACTTTACCACAGATGCCGACCCGATAATCAGGGCTTCCTGCGTCATTACATCAAAAGCGTATCGCGGCTCTGTGTTTGACTGCTTGAAGTCGAGAAGCATGCGGGCAACCTTGATGCCGACACTCTTGCTGCGGGTCAGAATCATTATATCCTTCGGTCGGAAGCCCTTGTCGAGTAGTTGCTTTATACGATCGATGATGGGAGGCTCCTTGTCGAATAGCGTGATATTTATGTAGCCGTCGTGTTCCGCCTTGCGACGAGCCTGCTGGGCATGATTGGTGTATGCTGTGGCGAGCATATCGCGTAACTCCTCGGCAAGGTCGGTCGATATGCGACGCTCGGCTACGGCGGTATCGAGGGCATTGTTGAGTATGCCGTTGTCGAGTTGTACGACCTGCCCGATATATTTGTTGTTGAATTCGACCACCTTGGGCAGACTGCGCCAATTCTCGTCGAGGTTGATTGTCGAGGTGTTGCCTGCACCGAGATTGTCGGTAGCCATACGGCTCAAAATCTTCCAATCGCCACCACGCCAACGATATATCGACTGCTTGACATCGCCAACGAGAAGAACTGATGTATCCTCCGATTGCGACATCGCATTGTGCAGCAGAGGCAGGAAGTTCTGCCACTCTTTGAGTGAGGTATCCTGAAACTCATCAATCATAAAGCGGTCGAAACGCGCGCCAACCTTCTCGTAGATAAACGGAGCATCGTTGTCGGCAATAAACTTCGACAACAGATATTTGGTCTCGGAGAGGAGCATCAGATTCTCCTGCTCGCACATCAGTAACACCTTGTCGTAGAGGTCTGATAGGAGCGCAAAACTGCGGAAATTCTCGCTGATAAGTTCGGCAGTGTTCCACTGCTTCGTATGCCTGCGTTGCAGTGTGAGAATCTCTGCCAGCATCTGGCGCAGAGGCTCGACTATGGCGAGTGCTGCGGGAGAGCCACCCCTCTTGGGAACCCACCCTTCTGCATCCTCGGCACGCTTGCATATTGTGGCGGTAGGCTCCTTGTCCGGAGATTGCTTTACCTCCTCAAAAAATTTGGTAAAGCCACGGCTGAAATCTGCGTGTGCCACTCCGCTCTGTCGCATCATCTCCAAAGCCCTCGCTGCCACCTCCGAAACCTGCTTCTGCGTTGCACGGGCATAAGCCGCCTGCTTGTGGGCTATCTCTTTCAGGGTCTCTTTGGAGCAGGCATTGCCCAAATTCTCCTTATTGCGCTCTTTGAAAATCTCCTTACCGAGGGACAAAATACCATCGCGAATATCCCATCGTTTGTCGCTCTCCATCCTCTCGTGCATAAACTCCGTGAGCCAGCGTTGCAGGTCTTGATTGACCGCCATATCTTCAATCAGAGCGTCGGTGCTGCGATTGAGCAGGTTGTCGGCATCGAGTTCAATGGAGAAGTTCAAATCGATTCCCAACTCCTTGATAAATGCTCGAAGGATACGCTGAAAGAAGGTATCGATGGTCAGTACCGAGAAGTGTGAATAGTCGTGCAGAATCGACGAGCGAACCTCGCGGGCTCGCTCTCGCACGGTGCGCTCGTCAAGCGAGAGTTCGTCGCATAGACGCACGGTGTAGTTACTGCGCATACCCGCTGCGAGCAGATGAATCTCTTTGAGTATGCGGCTCTTCATCTCCTCGGTCGCCTTGTTCGTAAAGGTTACGGCAAGGATGTTACGATATCGGGTCGGATTATCGATAACGTCGCGCACGTACTTGTACGCCAATTGGTATGTTTTTCCGGAGCCTGCGCTCGCACTCAAAATTTTTGCTCTCACGGGGTTACGATACTTTGCCCGAAAGATACGAAAAAACAATATGAATCGGGATAACTTTCTCCAAAAAAGGGGCTGTTTTGTGAAAAAAAATGGACGAAAGTGAAAAAATGAAGAAAAAACAACTCTTTTCGAAAAAAAAAGCGTACCTTGCTCTTTTAAATTGGATATTTTATGAAAAAGACGGCTTCGATATTTATGGCAATGGTGCTGTGCGTGTTACTATCGGCTCACGCCCAGACTCCGCAGGCGGCAGTAGCGGAGCAACCTCAATCAGCAAGTGCGGGTGCAGCCCGTCTTGCTGCGATAATCAGCACTCCCCAGACCGAGTGGCTCGGCTCGTTTGGCAAAATTAACATCTGCGGAGCAATGCAGGTGTCGCTTATTCGTATTGCCCCCAACGAGGCCCCAAAGATATATTTCGACACCAAAGGCTCGACCACAACCAAGTTTAAGGCAGAGGTCGATAAGAAAGGTGTGTTAAATGTAATCGAGACCATCGATGCCAAGCGCACAACGGTTACCGAAGTGAAAATTTACTACCCGGATGCTTCATCCATCTCGATTGCAGGGGCAAATGTCACGATGGAGCAACCCTATGATGGCAAGATGTTCGATATCACGGTATCGGGCGGTGCCTCTCTCCTCGCAAAGGTCAATGTGCTGGATTTGGCGATGGAGGTTACGGGTCGCAGCAGCGTAGTTATCGAGGGTGTGGCTCGCTATATGGGTCTGAAAGTCTCGACTGCCAAGTTTGATGCATCAGGTTTGGAATCTATGGCAATGATTGCTGATGCTTCGCATGGAGCAGAGGTATCACTCTTCGTCACGGAGCGTTTGGAGGCGGTTACATCTACCTCGGCAAAGATAACCTACAAGGGAGAACCTTCGATTGTGAGATTACGCTCGTCGCTCTTCGGTGGCGAGATTGTTTCTGCCGGAAAATAGAGTATGAGAAATAGTTTTCTCTCCGAGGTTGCACAAAGCCTCTACAATCGTTATGGCGATGATGTTGCATCATTATCTATACTCTTCCCGTCGCGAAGAGCAAGGCTCTTCTTTACGGATGCTCTCTCCGATATCGCCGTGCGACCATTGTGGCAACCGGAGTGGCTTACAGTTGATGACTTGATGTCCGAGATATCGGGCCTGAAAGTTGGTGACCGCACACGTCTTATTGCCGAACTCTACAAGATATACTCCAAGTATCACGAGGAGCCATTCGACAAGTTCTACTTCTGGGGCGAGATGTTGTTAGCGGACTTCGATATGGTCGATAAGTATCGCATACCTGCCGACAGGCTGTTTGTCAATATCGTCGATATCAAGGAGTTGGAGTCTGACCTTTCGTATCTCACCCCGGAGCAGTTGCAGATTGTTGCTGCCTTTTGGCGTAATGTTACCGACGGGGAGTCGCTAACCGAGGAGAAGCGTCGATTTTTGGAGGTATGGCGGTCGTTGGCTCCGATTTATCACGAATATCGGGAACGCCTGACCTCGCTCGGTATAGCCTATGCCGGTATGGTGCATCGCACGGCTGCCGATATGATTGATGAGGGACGTGCCGTCTTTGCAAAGCCGCGTCGTTATGTGGTGGCAGGTTTTAACGCTCTCTCGTCGTGTGAGCAGCGACTCTTCAAATTTATGGCGACGGCTGCCGATGCAGAGTTCTTCTGGGATTACGACCTTTACTATACGCGCAATAGCGAGCAGGAGGCGGGAATGTTTCTGCGCGATAATATCTCGTTGTTTCCTCCGAAGAGTGAGATTTCGCACGATAACTTCCGTAATATAGGGTCGCTGACAGCGGTATCTACGGTGTCGAATGTCGCACAGTGTAAATATGTTGCCGAGATTTTGCGGGAACTTGCGGCCAAGGCTCCGCTCGACAAGGATACAGCCATAGTGCTTACGGATGAGAATTTGCTCGAACCGTTACTCCACTCATTACCGAAGGAGTTGGGTAAGGTGAATGTCACGATGGGCTATCCCCTGCGACAGAGCCTCGTATATTCATTTGTCGAGCGACTGCTCGAACTGCAACACCACTCTCGCACCGACCGCGAGGGTCGAACTCTCTTCTATCACTTGGACGTTGTCGGAATCCTCTCACACCCCTACGTTTGCGATGCCATGCCCGAACAGAGTCGGCATCTGCGAGCACAGATTCGCAGGAATCGTCATGTGATGATTGATGGAGCGATGCTTGTTGCGGAGGAGTTACTGGCAACTATTTTTAAGCAAACCGATGGATGGGAGTGTCTCTCTCGGTATCTTCAAGATGTCGTTGCGGAGATTGCTACTATACCCTCTACCGACAAAGATTCATCCCGACGCACGGAGTTTCTGGCAGTTATGGCAGAGAATCTTGCAAAACTACACAACTCGCTTTCGGAGTGTGAAATCGACCTTACGCCAAGTGTCTATATTTCGCTTCTGCGCCGTCATCTGCAAGGTGTGCGCATACCCTTTGAGGGTGAGCCGTTGGAGGGAGTGCAGATTATGGGAATCCTCGAAACCCGAAATCTCGACTTTCGCAACGTGATACTGCTCTCGATGAATGATGACAACTTTCCGGGTAATCACGCAGCACAAGCCTCTTTTGTGCCGTATAACCTGCGTTTTGCATACGGAATGCCGACACCGGAGCATCACGAGGGCGTTTATGCCTACTACTTCTATCGTCTGGCACAGCGATGCGAAAATCTCTATATGCTCTACTGCTCACATGCCGACGACCGCAGCACGGGCGAGCCGAGCCGATATATCCGCCAGTTGGAGAACGAGACAGAGTTCGACATCCGACGTGTGGAGGTGGGCGTCGATGTCAATCTTGATGCCGAAGAGGGCATCGAGGTCGAGAAGAGTGCCGAGGTGCTTGCCTCTATACAACGCTTCCTCAATCCGAATGCACCGTCGAAACTCTCGCCTACGGCATTCTCGCTCTATATCGATTGTCCGCTAAAATTCTACTTCTCGAAGGTGGCATGCTTGCGTGATGAGGAGGAGATTGAGGAGAAAATCGACGACCGCATCTTGGGAAACATCTTCCACTATGCGGCACAACTTCTCTATGCCGACCTTGTGGGCGGTACCTCTACGGGGGAACTTCTGAAAGAGATTGCCACGTCCGAAAAGATCGAAAAAGCGGTCGATGAGGCAATCCGCCACGAGTATCTGCACGACGAGAGTGCCACTGCGGAGGATTATAACGGAGACCTAACGCTGATTCGCGGAGTGGTGATACGCTATCTGAAAAATGTTATTGCCTATGATGCTGCACATGCAGATTTTAGCGTTGTGCAACTCGAAAAGCCGGTCTATTATGATTTCCCGTTTGAGGTGGGCGGTCGTAAGATGAATATGCGTTTTGAGGGAATCTCCGACCGCGTGGATAGGAAGGCTGATGGCTCGGTACGTATTATCGACTATAAGACCGGCAGCAAACATACCGACTATTGCGGTCTGGATTCGCTATTTAATGGCAAGCCCAAAGAGCGTATCTCGAATATTACCAAGACGATACTCTACGCGATGATGATGTACCACACGTCGGGACGTGATGTGCGCCCTGTGTTGTACTATGTTCGCTCAATGTATGACGAAAACTACTCTCCACTGCTTTGCGACAAACAACACGAAACGGTTGGTGCGATGTATTCAACATATCGTGATGAGTTTGAAAATCTGGTAGCCACGAAACTCTCCGAACTATACGATCCGTCGATTCCGTTCCGCCAGTGCGAGGATGAGGCCGCTTGTCGCTACTGCGACTATCGTGCAGTATGTGGCAGGGTTGCATCCGAAGAGTAGAAAAACTGAAATCAGCATTTGCTATACAACAAATTAAAAAGACGTGTCCAAGAAATTTTTCGGACACGCCCTAATCGTAGGTAGAGAAGCCTGGAAGGTTGTTAAAGTGTATTGTCTTTTAACTTTTGTGCAATCTTTTCGAGCATATCGTCAGTCATGCGCGAGAGGTCCCATTCCGGCTCCCAACCCCACTCCTCGCGTGCGCACGTGTCATCGAGACAATCGGGCCAACTGCGCGAAATCTTATCCTTCACGGGATCGATATCGTAGTCCATCGTGAAGTCGGGCAGTCGCTTGCGAATCTCGGCAGCGATAATCTCCGGAGTGAAACTCATCGAGGCGATGTTAAAACTGTTGCGATGAACGAGTTTTGCGGAATCAGCCTCCATAAGTTGTACACACGCCTTCAAGACATCGGGCATATATATCATATCCATATAGACATCAGACGGCACGGCACATGTGTAGTGTCCCGAACGCAATGCTTCGTAGTAAATCTCTACGGCATAGTCGGTCGTACCACCTCCCGGAGGCGCAACATTCGATATGATGCCGGGGAAGCGAATCGAGCGGGTGTCGATGCCATACTTTTGGGCGTAGTAGTTGCCGAGCATCTCGCCCGTAACCTTGCAGATGCCATAGATTGTCGTCGGCTGCATAATCGTATCCTGCGGAGTCTTTACCTTTGGCGATGTGGGTCCGAAGGCTCCTATCGACGACGGGGTAAAGAGGGCGCAGTGGTGCTGACGAGCCACTTCGAGCGAGTTCATCAACGCGCCTATGTTAATGCCCCAAGCCATTTGAGGATTCTTCTCGCCTACGGCAGAGAGCAGAGCCACAAGGTTGAATATTGTGTCGATGTGATAACGAGCAACCACCGACGCCATAGCGGTAGCATTGAGGGCATCGAGAACTTCAAAAGGCCCGCCATCGGCAAGGTTTTTACACTCACGCACATCGGTTGCCACGACATTGCTTGCACCATAAATTCCACGCAGATAGGCAGTTAGTTCGGTTCCAATCTGACCACCGGCACCGACTATAAGTATTCGTTTCATAGGGTTAAGTTTGTTTTTCGAGAGTAAAAGTACAAAATATTTCAGAAAATAGACCTAATTTTTTGGTAAATTCAATTTTGTTCTCTATTTTTGCACCGCTGAAAAAGGGAAATGCTGTTGTAGCTCAGTGGTAGAGCACTTCCTTGGTAAGGAAGAGGTCACGAGTTCAAGCCTCGTCAACAGCTCAAAAGTAATGCAGGCGCCACTCAAAGGGGTGGCGTTTATTATTGTTGTAGTATGATATCGCTTGCGGAGACATATATACAACATACAATTTTTCGCCCCTCTTACACCACACCTTAATAGTAAAAAAACCTGCCTAACAAAAAAACTTGTTAGGCAGGCTCTTGTTGTAATAAGGTAATGATGATACAGGCTATGTATATCTACCGAATGCGACCCTCCTTCGCCTCGATACACTCCGTGGCGTGAGGCACCTTCATCAGACGCTCCTTCGGGATAAGTTTTCCGGTAGTCTTGCAGATACCGTAAGTCTTATTCTCGATACGCACCAAAGCCATTTCGAGATTGCGGATAAACTTCAATTGGTGGGTTGCCAACCTGCCATTCTCCTCCTTGGAGAGCGTAGCAGCACCCTCCTCCAAAACCTTGTAGGTAGGAGACGTATCCTCCGTATCATTGCCGGCTGCGTGAGTAATCGTATCACGCAAAAGTTCATAGTCTGCACGTGCCGCTTCGAGTTTTTTGAGAATTACCTGACGGAACTCCTCCAACTCGGCATCGCTATATCTTGTCTTTTCAACCTCTGCCATAAATTTTACAGTTTTTAGTTATTGCTTTATGTAAAGGTAAACAAAAATACGTTATCTTCCAAATTTTATGCACATTTAGTGCATTTTTGTTATCGCAATTCGTAGCGGTTCCTCATCGATATCGCTCTCAACAACGAACTCGCCCTGCGGCTCGGCACTGCTCCTAACGCTTACGGCCAGGGTCTGCGAGCCAATATAGTCGCCAAACTCCGCAACAGCCCCCTCGATCAACTCCTTTGCCTCGATTTCGACCGAAATCTTATCGGTAACCTCCAAGCCCGACTCCTTGCGGATATTCTGGATGCGATTTACCAATTCGCGTGCCACACCCTCCTTGCGCAACTCGTCGGTCACGGTGATATCGAGAGCCACGGTCAGCTTACCCTCCGAAGCAACCAACCAGCCCGGCATATCCTCCGATGTGATGTCAAAATCCTCAACCGCCACATCGAGCAACGTGCCGTCAATATCGAGTTGCGTTACAGCACCACTCTCAACCGCAGCAATCTGCTCCTGCGAGAAGGTCGCAACCAGCGCAGCAATCTGCTTCATATACTTACCATACTTCGGACCGAGAGTCTTGAAGTTGGGCTTGATTCGTTTGGTGATAAGACCCGTAGTCTTCTCGATAAGTTCGATATCTTTCACATTTACCTCGCCCATAACAAGACTCTTGACCGCCTCGATGTGCTTTGCCATCGACTTGTCAAGCACCGGAACAAGAATCTTTGTAAGCGGCTGACGCACCTTGATATTAACCTTGCGACGCAGAGCCAACACCATCGACGAAATGCGCTGTGCCAGCGACATCATCTCTTCGAGTTCGGTATCGATGAGCGACTCATCAGCCTTCGGGAAGTCCGACAAGTGAACTGACTCGTCAGTATGACGACCGCTCACGGCATTCAGGTCGCAGAAGATGCGATCCGAGATGAACGGAGCAAACGGAGCCGACAACTTCACGACGCTCTCCAAGCAGGTGTAGAGGGTCTGATATGCAGCCAACTTATCCTTATCCATCTCGCCACCCCAGAAACGCTTACGATTCAGGCGAACATACCAGTTCGAGAGATTTTCGCCCACGAACTCCTGAATAGCACGTGCCGCAGGTGTCGGATCATATCCTTCGAGTGACTCGGTAACACTCTTGATGAGCGTGTTGAGTTCCGAGATAATCCAACGGTCAATTTCGGGACGCTCCGCCACGGGAATCTCCTCCTCTGAACCGGTAAAGCCGTCAATATTGGCGTAGAGTGCAAAGAACGAGTAGGTATTATAGAGCGTGCCGAAGAACTTACGACGCACCTCATCAACACCCTCAACATCAAATTTGAGGTTATCCCACGGTTGCGAGTTCGAAATCATATACCAACGGGTAGCATCGGCTCCATACTTATCGAGTACCTCAAACGGATCGACAGCATTACCCAGACGCTTTGACATCTTATTTCCATTCTTGTCGAGTACCAGACCATTCGAGATGATATTCTTGAACGCCACCGAGTCGAACAGCATTGTAGCGATAGCGTGCAGCGTGAAGAACCAACCGCGCGTCTGATCCACACCCTCGGCAATAAAGTCTGCGGGATATACATCGTGGAACTCCGCACCGCCATTCTCGAAGGGATAGTGCAACTGTGCATAGGGCATCGCACCCGAATCGAACCACACATCAATAAGGTCGCTCTCACGGTGCATGGGCTCGCCCTTCGACGAAACCAAGACAATATTATCGACATAGGGTTTATGCAGGTCGATATTCTCTGTCGAGTAGTTCTCTTTCGACATATCGCCTACCTTGAAATTCTTGTACGGATTCTCGCTCATCACGCCTGCGGCAATCGAGCGTTCGATTTCGCCCATAAGTTCCTCAACCGAGCCTATGCACTTCATCTCCGAGCGGTCCTCGGTAGCCCAGATGGGCAGCGGAGTACCCCAGAAGCGCGAGCGCGACAGGTTCCAATCGTTCAGGTTTTCGAGCCACTTGCCAAAACGTCCCGAACCGGTCGATTCCGGCTTCCAGCGGATGGTCTTGTTGAGTTCAATCATACGCTCTTTGAGTGCCGTAGTACGGATAAACCACGAGTCGAGCGGATAGTACAACACCGGCTTATCGGTACGCCAGCAGTGTGGATAGTTGTGGGTATGCTTCTCGATGCGGAAGGCGCGATTCGAGGCTTTGAGCATCATCGAGATATAGATATCGAGATTCTCTGCTGCCTGTGCAGCCTTCTCGTCATAGCGACCATCAACCGTAAATTGCGGATCGTAGGCATTCTTAACCCAGCGACCAGCGTAATCCTTATACGCCTCGACATCGACACACTCGGCAACGAACTTCTCGTCCAATTCGTCGATAAGGTAGAACTTACCCGTAAAATCGACCATCGGGCGGGTCTCGCCTCGCTTGTTAATCATAAAGAGAGAAGGAATACCCGCAGCACGTGCCACAAAGGCATCATCCGCGCCAAACGTAGGCGCAATATGAACGATACCCGTACCATCCTCGGTGGTTACGTAGTCACCCGTAATCACACGGAAAGCCTTATCTGCTGCCGGAGCCCAATTACCCTGCTCATCAGCCTCCACGGGCTTAACCCACGGAATAAGTTGTTCGTAGTGAATACCGGCAAGGTCTGCACCCTTGTAAGTACGCTCCTCCTCAACTGTGTATGTACCCTCCAACTTCTTGTTGAAGATCGACGGTACAAGGTCGCGAGCGATGATGACCGTCTGCGGCTGCTCGGTATAGGGATTGATGCACTTTACGCGCACATACTCAATCTTGGGACCTACGCAGAGTGCCGTATTCGAAGGCAGAGTCCACGGTGTGGTTGTCCAAGCGAGGAAGTAGAGTTCGCCCTGCACATCCTCGAAGAGATGCTCACTCTCGGCATTGCGCACAACTTTGAACTGTGCCGTACAGGTTGTATCCTTAACATCGCGGTAGCAGCCCGGCTGATTAAGTTCGTGAGTCGAGAGTCCCGTACCTGCCGCCGGCGAGTAGGGCTGAATGGTGTAACCCTTATAGAGCAGACCCTTGTCGAAGAGTTGCTTCAAAAGCCACCACAGCGTCTCGATATACTTATTGTCGTATGTGATGTAGGGGTCATCCATATTGACCCAATAGCCCATACGTCGTGTAAGATTCTCCCAGACACCCGTAAATTTCATCACATCAGCACGGCAGGCCTTGTTGTACTCCTCGACCGTAATCTTCTTGCCGATATCCTCCTTTGTAATGCCGAGAGCCTTCTCGACACCCAACTCCACGGGCAGACCGTGCGTATCCCATCCCGCCTTGCGATGAACGAGATAGCCCTGCTGGGTCTTATAGCGGCAGAAGATATCCTTAATGGTACGCGCCATGACGTGGTGGATACCCGGCATTCCGTTTGCCGAGGGAGGACCCTCGTAGAATACGAATGTGGGGTGACCCTCACGTGTGGTTATACTCTTATGGAATGTATCCTTAACATCCCATTGGTCAAGGACATCACTTGCAAGTTTGGGCAGATCAAGACCCTTATACTCTTGAAATTTCATATATCGTATCTAATCGTTTGCGTTCTTCAACTTAAATATCCATCAACGTATGAACAGGAGCGATACCTTCGAGGCGAGCCTTGCCACCGAGTTCTTCGAGATGCACCAAGAAGATAAACTCCTTGATTTTCACTCCGTACTCCTTGCCATCCACCAGAATCTTCATCGACTCCATCGAGCGAGCCACACCCTCGGCCGTTCCGCCCGTAGCAAGCACATCATCAAAGAGTGTAATCTCAAACACATCCCCCTCCGGCTTTCCGGCAGCGATATCACTACGACGATAGTAGAGCGTATCGAAACCATACTCCTTCTCGATGCGCACCTCGATAAGGTCACCCTCATTGAATGGGAGTTTGCCACTCTTACGAATGGGAACGATATTCTGCACCTTCTCGTTGGTCAGCAGCAGTGACGAAGCGAACAAAAATCCGCGAGCCTCCGGAGCAGCAACATTTGCCGCGGTGGTAAGTTGTGTAAGACGATCGATAAGTTGCTTATACACAGCCTTATTCTGCAAAAGCGGAATAATATCGATGAATTTAATACCCTTTTTCGGGAAGTCCTGATAGAATTTAAGTGTGTTAATCATTATCGTTTAAGGCATTTTATTTGCGCAAACTTACTAAATTATTTTCGTTTGGCGGGAAAAATCGCACAAAATCTTTAATTTTGTCCGTCATTTTAAGCATATTGCACGATGGATTCCGTGATTGAGTTTTTTATGGATTGGGGTTATGTCGGTATTTTCCTCTCGGCATTTTTGGCGGGCAGCGTTGTTCCGTTCAGTTCCGAACTCGTTATGGTTGCACTGGCACAGGCGGGTCTTTCGCCCTTGTGGTGCGTCTTTTGGGCTACGGCAGGTAATACCCTCGGAGGTGTAACCTGCTACTATATCGGTCGCCTTGGCAAGACCGAGTGGATTGAACGCTACCTGCGTATCAGCCACGAGCGCATCGAGAAAACCAAAGCCTTCCTGCATGGTCGCGGAGCGGTAATGGCTCTCTTTGTGGCACTACCCTATGTTGGTGATGCGATAGCCGTCGTGCTGGGTCTGATGCGTAGCAATGTCTGGATTACAACCCTCTCGATGATGGTCGGCAAGGCAGTGCGCTACCTTGCTGTAATCTATGCTGCCGAGGGTATCGTCTCGCTCTTCTAATTCTGTCCGTAATAGGCATCCTTGCCGTGCTTACGCACGTAGTGCTTCTCGATAAGGAGTTTGTTCATTGCGAGTGCAGGATTGATCTGCAATGAGATATGGGCCATCTTGGCCACTTGCTCCAAAACAACAGCATTATGTACCGCCTCATGACAATCTTTACCCCATGCGAAAGGTCCGTGGTTACGAACCAAGACAGCCGGTGTGTGAGAGGGATTTATCTCATTCGAACAGAAATACTCGACGATTGTTGTGCCTGTCTGCTTCTCGTATTCTCCCATCTGCTCCTCGGTCATAGCATTTGTGCAGGGGATGTCGTGGTGGAAATAGTCTGCGTGAGTGGTACCGATATTCGGGATATCCAATCCCGCCTGGGCCCACGCTGTGGCGTATGTCGAGTGGGTATGAACAATACCGCCAACATCAGGGAAAGCCTTGTAAATCTCCAAGTGAGTGGCCGTATCTGACGAGGGACGCAGTATGCCATCGACAACCTCGCCATCGAGATTGACAACCACCATATCCGAAGGTTGCATATCGCTGTAATCGACTCCGCTGGGCTTGATGACAATCAAACCCGATTCACGGTCTATGGCCGAAACATTACCCCAAGTAAAGATTACCAGACCATGCTTTACGAGGTCGAGATTTGCCTTACAAACTTCTGCCTTTAACGCTTCTAGCATACTGGTTGATTATTTTTGCTTTTTCGACTTTATGCGTCCTGCGGCTAAATCATCTTTGTAGGCTTTGGTATACTTGGCACGACCCAACGAGAAGCCAAGACCCATATTCAGATTAACCGAGCGTTGGCGTACCGGCAACAGCAATCTGCCACCATCATTCGGCAGCGTTGCCGAGCCAAACTTCAAGTCGATAAAGTCAGCTCCGATGAAGAAGTTGAATCCCGTCGGATGCAGGTTAAGCGCAAAACCGAATATTCCCGGCTGGTTGTGGTTAAGGAACGTGTGGCTTAACGTAGCCGTAATCCAATTCAAAGGCTTGAAATTGACCGATGCCGTAAGTTCCGAGTAGGCAAACGTCTGGCAGAACTTCGTATGCGACAATACACCGAAACTGATGCGGTTACGCAGAATTGCATACTCGGCACCTACATTCAGAGAGCAGTTCAGACGTTGCAGATAACTCTTCGGTGTGCCGGCATTCACAAACTCGAAATTCTCATAATTGGCAATAACCTCTTCTTTCTGAAAGTCGTATCCTTTATAGGCGAATGACGTACCCATCTTTCCCGTCACGGTTGCTGCCCGATTCCAACTGATAAATCCGAGATCGGTAATTGCTGCCGACAGACGCAGATGGTCATCAACCAAACGTACCTCGGCACCCAAATCCACCGCAATACCTCCATTACCAAACTGCTTGAAATCGATAGAGTTCAGACTAAAATTCGGATTGAAGAGTTCCTGCATATTCACAGGCTGTCCCACAGGCAGACTGGTATTTATCATCGGGCAACTACCCCTCAACTCGCCATTCAAACGAGCCGAAACCTCATCATCGGAGACAACCGCACCCATATTATTGACGTTGAAGGCGAGGTTTGCAAATCCGAACAAGCCTTTCACGCGGAAACCGACAGTCGCGATATCCTTAATCGGAATTGCAGCACCGAGGTAAGCCTCCATGTAGGCGTTGAGTCCGACGTGCATCTTATCCATATTGTAGGTACCCTGACCGAGGTCAGTTACCAGCGAGAAGAACTCTTTGGGGATATTCACATCGGCATTTGCCCTCAAATTAAGACCAAACGACCAGAAGAACCTCTTGGTATGTGCGCCAAATCCGATAATCTGCTCCGAGAGGGACAGGTCGAGGGCATTATTACGAGGCAGACGCTTCAAGAAGTCGCCCCTATCGACCGACTTATGCAGAAATGTTACCAACCCGTCTTGTGTCGGATAGAACATATTATCAATCGACAGGAAGTTGTTGTTCAGACCAAGACTAACACCTCCCAACATCGGGAAATTGATATATCCGCGGGTTGGAGCCAACGCCGGATTCATATCGGTACGGAAGGTCGAACCCTCCATAAAGTACGAGGTTCTAACCTGTGACATCGCCATTGTGGGCAACATCAACATCAGTATAAGTATTGCTATATATCGCTTCATAACTTCAAAGACTTTTTATTCTACGTTATACTACTCCTCATCGACAGGAAATTTATCAAAATCCAGCGTAATGCCATCACGTATTCTCAATCGCAGTTTCGCGAATATCGACTGGTCTGGCGATAACGCACTCGGCGTATGCGAGTTATTACGCAGGTTTAACTTAAATCGCAGAGCATCAATATCTGCCAAACGCGACACGCTGCCATCCTCGCCAAGGTCGAGTTTCAACACTAACGACGAATGAGCCTCCGGCTCGGCATCTTCGGGATGATGTCCGTGAATCATATTATCTGCACCGAAAGCCACCTGCACATCGGTCGGGTTACCATTCTCGTCCAGACACTCCGTTTCAAGGAGGAAGTCGAGCGGAATGGTGGTCGTAAAGTCGGCAATGATAGCCACCTCGCCAACCGAAGAGACAAACGTCATCTCTGCGATACCCTCGAACAGACCTTTCAGACCCGACACCGTCGAGTCGTAGGAGATATCGAATGCGTGTCCAAATTCGAGCGGAATCTCCACAGCATAGTCATAACCTATCGAGTAGGTAGATTGGGTAAGGTCGAGAACATGTGTAGCCGAGAGGTCGGAGGCGACCTTCAAATCCACCTCCACCTTCGAAGGCAGCGAGCCTTTGAAGAGATTACCCAACTCCATAGGCACGAATGTCACGCCCTCGACACCTTCAAAATCGCCACGACGCGCCTCGGTCGAAAGAACGAGTTGTGTGCGACCCTCCGCAGCAATCTTCACGCCTTCGAGGCTTACGTTGTTTTCGGGGATATAATTTCCGTTTGCATCAAAGGGTTTGAGGTTAAGCAACACATTGAACGGCACACCTAACGGGTTGTTGATATTGAAACGGATAATCGGATTCACGTCAAGATTCTCGATTTTCAGCCCCTCGCCCATCATATCGCCCAACTCGATAGCGGGCAGGTTATCGGGAGAGAGCGTATAGTCAATCTTGCCGTAGAATTTTGATATCTGAATATCATCCACCTCAAAATCGAAATTGAGTTTTGTTTGTGTCGTTTCGAGGTTAATAGTTGTACCGGCATCCACCGACACACCACCCGTCACGGCAAACTTTTCGTCGATTACAATCTGTCGCGCACCTCTCTCGCCAACGATTGCCGGCAGATTCTCGATAGCATCGAGTTCAAGTTCGATAATGTCGAGCGAGGAGTCCTCATTTGGTCGCCACTCAACGTGGTCAAGGCGCAGAATGTGGTCGCCATTGGGAGCAGTCTCGATGTTCGGCTGTCCGGCTGCGGGATGAAGCATCTGCTTCATATTAACCGAGAGACTCAAATAGACCTTATCAACCGGGAATGTTTCGTTTGCGGGGTGCGAAATCGCAAGGCGTAACTTAACATTTCCGCCACTCGGATTCTTCACTTCGAGTCTTTCCACCGAGGCGAGTTCATCGGGAACATCAATCGTCTGGCACAACTTCGGAAGATTTGCATCATCGAACTTAAAGTCGAAGTACTGCTCGCGCATCGACACTCGGCTCTCGGAGAGATTGATGTTGAAGTGTGACTCATCGATTATATTTTTGACCACCACGGGCGACACGGGAGGTAACACCTCTGACAACATAAACGACAGGCCCTCATTGAGATCGCTGATATGAGACGATACATTTGTCTTAATTACCAACTGACCCGATTTCAGTTCGACATCACACTTCGAGCAATCGATAGCACGCAGATTGAGCGTCACGCCATTTTCGAGTTGGCGCATCGGTGCCGTCAGTACGTTGGTCGCGGTGTTGAGATACCCGTTTGCATCAGCATCAAAGACAAGGCACTGCGGCAAGTGGGTCTCTGCTCGCAAGGCATCCGTTTCCAGCCACTCCATACCCTGAACACGGAACTTTATGGGAGCCGAGTTGAATGCAATATACTCTATCGTCTCGACACTCTCCGGAATACCGTTAAGCGTATATACCACCTCGTCAGAGTGGTTGGCATTATCAATCTCCACAGAGTTGATAACAATCTCCATATCTCGGAATTTCGGATTGATGCCGAGCGTAATATTCGGCTTAACCGCACCATTGCAATATCCGGCAACCGCCTCGAAATCGTAGTCGAAACTATACGAAATCTCGTCGTCAATGTTCATTGCGCCACGAACGATAGTTCGCTGCGAAAAGTCAATACTGCGCAACCAAGCCTTGATTTTAACATTCTCGACACCGGCGGCAACTTCGAGGTCCTCGACCTTCAAGACATTACCTATCGAGACTCCATGCTCATCAAGCAACTCGTAATTCGACGGGAAGGTTGCCGTAAGGTTAAGCAGACCGCCTCCATTAACACTCTTCACTCCGTTGAATGCAATAACGATATCAACCGGAGAACCGTATGCCGAAGCATTCTCCCCGAAGTAGATTTTACCCACGCTGCGAATCTGTTCGGGCATAGTGAACGATGCCTCAAACGGCACACTTCCCGAACTCGAAAAGGTCTGGGCACCAAAGGCAGGAATATTTGCACCACCGGACGGCACGCTGAATCCGACATTGATATCGGCAGAGAACTCCACCGGGTCGAATGTCGGAGCAACACTCATATCGGGATATCCAAGGATAAAATCTGTCTCAATCCTACTAAATAGGAAATCCGTAGGCATAGTCGGCACCGAGAATGCCACGGGGTCAATTACCGGCGACAGACCCGACATGGTCGGCAACGTAAATCCATCGATAGTGAATTGGTCGCCCTCGCCATCGAATTTCAGGACATACACACCATTTTCGACATCCAAACCCTCGTTTTCTCCACCGAGCATCTCACCCAAGGTCTTACTCTTGATTTCGCCAAGCGGGAGCATAACCTCTTCGCCTCCGATTGTCACTTCGGGAGATATGTTATCGAGGTTGTAACGCTCATCCACGCACGATGAGAACGTGGCACCGACACCAATAACCAACAGCAACAATGCCGTCGATTTGACAAACATTTTTCGGATTCTCATATTATCTGTTTTTTAAGGGAAATACCTAATGTTATGCAAAGGTAGTAATATTTTCATACAATTTACAATATAGGTATGATTTTTATCATTTTAGCCTTTTTCGGAGAAAAGCAACAAAATCCGAATATGGTTTGCAAATGCTCAAAATTTGGTTTAGGAGCGCCTCGAAAATGTTTTGTCGAAAAAAAATTGTCGCAAATCGCAAAAAACACTAAATTTGTCTCGCTATGTCATCGGACAAACACCTAACCTTGAAGGAGCAGGTCGCGCTCTTGCCACTCTCCCCCGGAGTCTATCAATTTCTCGACTCCGCAGGGCGAATTATCTATGTCGGCAAGGCAAAGTCGCTACGCAAGAGGGTCAGTTCCTACTTCGTGCAGAGCAAGGAGCATAGTGCCAAGGTGCGCGTGATGGTGCGCCACATCGTCGAAATCAGGCATATCGTAGTCGGCAGTGAGACAGACGCTCTACTACTCGAAAACTCACTGATAAAGAGTCTGCAACCCCGCTACAACATCCTGCTCAAAGATGATAAAAGTTACCCATGGATTGTCGTGCGCCACGAACCTTTTCCGCGCATCGAATCGACACGTCGCCTTGTACGTGACGGCTCGCAATATTTCGGACCCTACGGCTCGGTGGCTATGCAACGCAGTATCTTGGAGTTTATCCGCGAAGTCATACCGCTACGCACCTGCAAACTAAACCTCGCACCCGAAAAGATTGCGCGAGGAAACTACTCGACCTGCCTGCAATACCACCTCGGCAACTGCAAAGCCCCCTGCATCGGTGCGCAGAGCAGCGAGGAGTATGCCTCATTGATTGAGATGGCGATTTCGGTCTTGCGAGGCGATCTTCGCCCCGTGCGTGCATACCTCGAAGAGGAGATGCAACGAGCCGCTTCCGAACTACGTTTCGAGCAGGCACAACGCTTCAAATCGCGCCTTGATGCCCTCGAAAACTACCGCTCGCGCTCGGTAATTGTCAGTGCCAGGATTGTCGATATCGACATCTTCTCGCTCATCACCGACGAGGCTGACGACACGGCATACTGCAACTTTGTACGCATACGCCAAGGCTCCGTCACGGGCGTATATACCGTACGCCTCACGGCAGGAGCCGAAAGCAACGAAGCCGAGATGCTAACCCTTGGCATTCAACATATTGTCGAAAATATTTCGGGCAAGTTATCCCGCGAAGTTATCGTTCCGTTCCTCCCCTCGGCAGCGATGCTCTTCGATGGTGTAACCTTCACAATTCCCAAGCGGGGCGAGAAACTCGACCTGCTCGAATTTTCGCAGAAGAGCGCACGCATCTTCCGTGCCGAGCAACTCAAAAACCTCGAAATCAAGAATCCGGAGCGACACACCGACCGACTGATGGAGGCTATGCGACGCGAACTCCACCTCGAACACGAGCCACGCCATATCGAGTGTTTCGACAACTCAAACCTGCAAGGCACCAATCCCGTGGCGTCGTGTGTGGTCTTCCGCGACGGCAAGCCCTCACGCAAGGAGTACCGCCATTTCAACGTCAAGACGGTCGTCGGAGCCGACGACTTCGCCTCGATGCGCGAGATTGTCGGTCGCCGCTATCGTCGTCTGCTCGACGAGGGGGCGGAACTCCCCGACCTGATTATCGTCGATGGTGGCAAGGGGCAACTATCGAGTGCCTATGCCGTGCTGTGTGAACTCGGCATCGAGCAACGAGTACCGATTGTCGGCTTGGCAAAGCGCATCGAGGAGATATACTTCCCGCACGACCCGATGCCGTACTATCTGTCGCGCACGGGCGAGCCGCTGAAAGTGGTCTGCCACATCCGCGACGAGGCTCACCGATTCGGCATCACATTCCATCGTCAAAAGCGCAGCAATGCCTTCCTGCACAGTGGTTTGGAGGAGATTCGCGGACTTGGCGAAAAAAGCATTGCCGCCCTGCTCAAAGAGTTCCGAACAATCTCCCGCCTGCGCAGTGCGGATGAGGCTCAAATCGCAGCCGTTATCGGTCGGGCGAAGGCTCGCGCCGTTGTCGAGTGGCTCGGCAAGGAGCATCCGTCAAAGTAGATATACGCCCAACCATACCCGCAAATCATTAGGTATAAATACTGACGTACAAGTCGCTGTAAGTATTTACTTTTGTAACGATTATAGTTTTGGCTCGCCTGTGCCTGCAATTACCGGCAGTAGCCAACAAAACGGATAGATTATACAAACTTAAATAAAAATCGTACAAAAGATGAAAAAATTTCTCGAACAATTCAAGACCGAGGATTGGGTTGTAACCTTTTTGAGTATTCCGTTGCTCATATTGGCAGGTTGCGCCTCATTTTTGAACGGAGGCCCCAAAATCCCGACCGACCTGACGACCGCAAAGGCATGGATTGATATTGCCGCGCTCTTCGTTATCGCTATCGTAATTCTCTACGCCGGCAATCGTCTGTTAAGCCGTCCGATGAAGGGAATGTTCTGGTCGTTTGTCGTCATCTTCATCATTGCCGCATTGGCGATGTGGATTGGCAGCAATCCCTACATTAAGAGCGAACTCGGCTTGGAGCCGGTGTTCTTCTCGGTAATCTTCGGCCTTATCATCCGCAACTGTTTCCACATTCCCGAATGGCTCAAACCTGCAATTCAGGGCGAGTTCTTCATCAAGACGGGTGTGGTTTGCCTTGGTGCAACAATCATGATTAGCGACGTGCTGAAATCGGGTGCCGTAGGTCTTTTGCAAGCGTGTGTTGTTGTGACGGTTGTTTGGTTCTTTGCCTACCTCATCTCGCGCAAACTCTTCAAGGTTGAGCAGGCTACGGCAATGACCCTTTCGAGCGGTGTAACTATCTGTGGAGTATCGGCTTGTATCACTGCTGCCGGTGTGGCAGGTACCGACAAGAAGAGCCTTTCGTATATTGTTTCGGTTGTGCTGATTATAGTTGTTCCGATGATATACCTGATGCCTTGGTTGGCAAACACAATCGTTCCGTTGCTCACGAGCGACCCGCAGATTCAGCAGGAGATTGCCGGAGCGTGGATTGGCGGTACCATCGACACGACCAGTGGCGTGGCTGCATCGTCGGAGATGGCAGGCGAGATTGCCAATCGCACGGCTATTGTCGTAAAGGCTACACAGAACGTACTTATCGGAGTTGTAGCATTCTTTATCGCGCTATACCTCTCGACCAAGAACGAAGGTGGTGGCAAGCAGCGCCCCTCGCTCAAAATCGTATGGGACAAGTTCCCGAAGTTTATCTTGGCATTCGTTGTAGCGTCACTCGTCTTCTCACTCTTGAAGGAGGCTGACCTCTTCACACTCAACGCGAAGGGCAAGTTGATGGAGACCTCGTTTGCGAAGACCCTCTCGACCCTCTTCTTCTCGTTGGCATTCGTTTGTATCGGTATGGATACCCGCCTCAAAGATATCATCTCGAAGGAGAATCGCAACGTGCTTTATGCCTTCCTCACGGCACAGACATTCAACATCTGCATCACCTTCCTGATTGCATGGTTGCTCTTCGGAGTTGTGAAGCCGCTGATGGCATAAATCCCAACAAATTACACTTTGGAGTGTCCGGTATTTGTCGGACACTCTTTTTTTTGCTATTTTTGCAAAAAGAAAAGCCCAAATCAGACAGAATGAAGAGAACGAGAATTTTACTGACCGGAGCGACCGGCACAATGGGGATGGCAGGTCTGCACGAGATTCATGCCCGCAGGGAGCGTTTTGACCTCACGCTTTTGGTGCGCCCCTCGCGCAAAAATCGCAGAATATTAAAACCCTATCGCAATTGCGACAATATCCGCATCGTCTGGGGCGACCTCTGCAACTACGACGATGTTTTGCGTGCGGTTGAGGGTGCAGATTACGTTCTGCACGTGGGCGGTATGGTATCGCCTTTGGCAGACCATCACCCCAAGAAGACCCTGCACGTAAATACACTCGCAGCACACAACATTGTACGCGCTGTAAAGGCACAACCCGACCCCGACAGCGTGAAGGTTGTCTATATCGGCAGTGTAGCGCAGACGGGCGACCGTCAGGCTCCACTCCATTGGGCGCGCACGGGCGACCCCATAGCACCCTCGGTATTCGACTACTACGCAATATCGAAGTGCCTTGCCGAGCGCATCTTTGCCGAATCGGGACTGAAATATTGGGTAAGCCTGCGACAGTCAGGTATTCTCTACGCCGGAATTTTGCGCAATATTGACCCCATAATGTTCCATGTTCCTATTCGTGAGGTGTTGGAGTGGGCTACGGTCGAGGATTCGGGCAGACTTCTCGCCAATGTTTGCGAAGAGGAGAGGGTTCCCGAAAGTTTCTGGCGCAAATTTTACAATATCGGCAGTGGTGCCGAATATCGTCTTACAAACTACCGATTCGAGCAGTTGCTACTCAAAAACTCACTCGGACTGCCACCCGAAAAACTCTTTTCGTCAAATATGTTTGCCACGCGCAACTTCCACGGTCAGTGGTATTTAGACTCCGACCATCTGGAAGAGATTCTGCACTTCCGCGCAGGCATACCCGTCGAGGAGTATTTCGAGGGATTGCAGAAGCAACTACCGTGGTTTTTCGCATTGGCAAAGTATGTTCCGGCTCTCGTTATGCGCCTGTTCCTGCGCTATCTGGCACATCACAAGCACTTCGGAACACTCGGTTGGCTTCGTCACAATGACAAAGAGCATATTGCCGCCTACTTCGGCTCACGCGAAGAGTGGAAGCAGATTCCCGATTGGCAGACTCTTGCCGATTTTAAGCCCGCGGATGAACAAAATGCAGTGCGTCTTGGCCACGGCTACGACGAGCAGAAAGATTCAGACAAATTGAACATCGAAGATATACAACAGGCAGCCGTATTTCGTGGTGGTAAATGCGTGAGCAAGACGATGAAGGAGGGCGACCTCGATACTCCGCTCGAATGGGAGTGTGCCTGCGGACATCGCTTTACAACCACGCCCAACGTGGTTTTGAAGGGTGGCCATTGGTGTCCGGAGTGTTTCTCAAAGCCATGGCAATACGATGTCGAAGCCAAACGCAACCCCTTCTTTGCTCAACTTTGGCTGGCACACCACAAAGGCGAAAATAACGACTATTCGAACACTATTCTCGACATCGATAGATATACTCAAAAATAGGTATTATAGCCTATTATGCATATAATTACATCCGAGAGGCAAAAAAACCTCTCGGATTTTTATGTAAATAAATCTTTTAGATTTATATTTGTGGCCTGATACGGTATGGTATCGCAATAGAACAAGGATTAAACAGACAAAACGGTTAGTTATATTAGGTTACAAAACCAACCACAACACCCCCATTATTGAGTAGGCGATTGCGGCTGTCAGTTTTACACCCCCTAAAAAACTGAAAATATGCGTTTCGCGAAGTTGATATTGGCACTACTGCCATTGATATTTGCACTGTCAGCACCCACGCGGGTAGTGGCAAAGTCGCATATTGTCTGCCCCACCCCCGAACACAAAGAGATTCCGACCCCCTCGACAACCTCCACGCTTCACGAGGAGCGAATCACATTCCACTTCCGCCACAACAACAGTCTAATCGATACACTCTACGCCGATAACGCCTCTTCATACGCGCGCCTGCGTGCAATGCTCGCATTCTGCGACATCGCGGATATCAACATCTGTGGAGCCGCTTCGCCCGTAGGCCGTGAGGGATACAACCGCGAAATTGCCCTCCGCAGAGCCGAGGCAGCACGCGCCCTTATCGAAAGTATTGAATCTGCGAAGCAAATCCCCATCGTCATCTCTTCAACAGGTGAGGAGTGGGCGGCATTTACCACACATATCGAACAAAACTACCACCGTCGCAACCGCGACAAAGTCCTCGAAATACTCCATTCGGAGTTGCCGAATGCCGAAAAGAAACGTCTTCTGTGGATTTTGGAGTACGACCACACCACATGGCGTTATTTAGTACGCCGACACATGGCATCATCGCGCAACACGGTAAGTGTCGTGGTGCATCTCGGCTCTGCCACTCTGCCCACAAACCTTATGCCCGATACGGAGATAAGCCCCCTACAACTCGATGAGTTAATCCTGCCCACACCTCAAACACCCACATCGGATTCCTACAAGGGGGGGGGTGCGACAAGTATCGAAAATAATGGCAGCAATAATAGAGACGAGGCGAGCGTAGAGCGCAAGATGGTCTTGGCGGCTCGCACGAATCTGCTTGTTCCTGCCCTCAATATCGGCTTGGAGGTACCGATTGGAACCAATTGGTCGGTGGGTGCAGAGTACTACTATCCGTGGATTTGGCCCTCTCCGGAGAATCGCAACTGCTTCGAGTTGCTGGCATGGAATATCGAGGGCAGGTATTGGTTCGGCAGAGAGCGCACAATCGCAGACCGTCTGCAAGGTCACGCCATAGGTCTGTATGCCGGAGGCGGTTACTACGACGTTCAGCACAACTTCAAGGGTCATCAGGGCGAATTTGCCGATGTCGGCATCGACTACACATACGCTCTGCCTGTGGCGAAGGGCAAACTGCACATGGAGTTCTCGTTGGGCGTGGGCTACATCTACTCGGTGGCTCGACCCTACGCAGTGGCGGAAAAGGGAGGCGACCTGTTGTGGCGTAAGCAACTGCAACACATCCACTACTTCGGACCTACGCGCCTCAACATCGCGCTGACCGTGCCGATTTTCAAACGCATAAAGAGGGAGGGTGGCAATGAGTAAGATTCGTTACATACTGCTCGTTGCGATGATTGCGCTTATCGCTCCTGCCTGCCAGCGTCGCCCGCTGGTGGAGGAGGATTTGAGCGTTATCCTCAAACTCGACATCGACTACAACATCCCGCACTATGCCGGAGCAAAGAGCGCAAAGCATATGCGAGTCTCATTCTTCGATGCCGAGAGCGACCGCTTGCGTCACGTAGAGATAACAGGTCCCGAAGGCGGACTTATCCACGTTCCTGCGGGAGATTACAAGATGCTTATCCACAATACGGGTACCGAATCGACACAGATTCGCGGCAAGGAGCAGTTCCTCACCACCGAGGCATACACCAACGAAATATCGCGCACATTGCTCGGCAGTCTGAAACAATATCTCTCGACTCGTCAGGATCTTTTGAGCCTCAAAAACGTATCGGAAGGCAACCACTACGACACTGAAAGCGAGAGCAACAACACGACAACGACTCCGCAGGCTCCGGAGCAGACTCGCCCGCTTGACGAGCGCATTGTCTATACGCCCAACCACCTCTTTGTAGCAAGCGATGAGGCGGTCAATATACCCATTCGTATCGCAGGCGACGCCCCGACGGTTATCGAGGCGACGGCTCGCTCGGTGGTCGAGAGTTGGTATTTGGAGGTGCGCACCGTGAGCGGAATCGAGAACATAGGCAAGGTTACAGCCCTCATTACGGGAATGGTCGGCTCAAACTTTATTGCCGACAATATGCGTACCGAGGAGGCGGTAACGATTTACGAGAATATGGCAGCCGATAGGCAGGCTCAACATTTAACGACCATCTTCAACACCTTCGGCAAGCAACCCTCGGAGCGCAATATTTTGAGCGTGGTGATTACCGACGTCGCAGGAGGTCAGTATCAGTACAACTTCGACATCAGCGACCAATTTGTGAATAATCCTGAAAGAAAGATTATCGTAAATACCGACATCAACATCCCCCGACCTGAATTTGGAGGTGGAGGATTCAAACCCTCGGTGGATGATTGGGACGAGGAACACACAGATATTGAACTTTAACAAAAACGAAATAGAACAGAAACAACAAAACACAAACAATTAACACATTAACAAACAATTAACTTACAATTAACTAATTTTATTAACTTTCAAAAAAAAACAAAAACTTATGAAAAAGATGATGTTTTTGGCAGCCGCAGCAGTCGTAGCACTGTCGGGTTGCGTGAAGAGCGAAAGCGTTGATTTGGGTGGCAAGAAGGCTATCGCATTCGAGGCTTTCAACGAGGTTTCGGCTCGTGGTCCTATCGAGGGTACGGCTTATCCTGCCGGTGGCGAGTTCAAGACTTTTGCAGTATTCAACAACGGCGATGCCGCTTACTTCACGCCTACGGATTTCGGGGATGGCGACGCCAATGGCGAGTGGAGCGGTGATCCCGCACGTTACTGGCCGACTACCGGCGTTCTCGATTTTGCGGCTTATCACCCCGCATCGCTTGCAGGCACCGCAAATCCGACCTACAATGGCGGTATCGAGTCGATTGTTATCACCGGCATCAACAACAAGGATGCACAGGAGGACATCATGTTCAGTAACCTGATTGATGATGCTGACTGCACCGACCACTCCAGCCGCCCGATGGTCTTCAACCACGCATTGTCGCAGATTGAGGTACATGTTGTAGCCAACAAGGCTGGCGTATTCGAGGTTACCAACCTGACTCTCAACAGCACTGTTCAGGGCGGTACGCTCACCATCAACCCCGCAGTATCTTCGACCGCAGCATGGAGCGCACCCACAGCAGGTGTTAACATGGCGATTGTTGATAGCGCTGTGGCTGTTCCGGCTACTGTCGGCAAGATTGGTTCGAGCATCCTCGTAGTTCCGGGCGCACAGACCTCGCTCGATTTGACCTACACAATCGATGGCTCGGCTCCGATTGCACACCCCACTATCAATCTTGCAACAAATGGCAACTGGGATATGGGTAAGAAGTATATCTACACCATCACATTCGGTGCTCATGAGATTACCTTCGAGCCGAGCGTAGCGGATTCTTGGACTCCCGCAGTTCCGGTTGATGGAGGCACTATCTAATCCGTAACAAACAAAACTCAAAATCCGCAGGAGATTGAACCCTCCTGCGGGTACTAACACAGAATAACAAGAAAAAGAAGACAATGAGCGACAAGATGCGCAGACTCTTTAACATAGCCGTAGCGTTAGCACTCCTCACAACTCTCCACTCCTGCAATCGGGGCGAAGAGAGTGGTGGTGCGCCCGCAATTCTCTTCCGCTCCGAGGTTGAGCAGTGCCGTGGCGGACTTATCGAAGGTGTTGCGGATATGCGCGAGCGCGGCATCAGCATCATGGGTGCTATCGAAAACAGCAACGGCGACAAGTCGTTCGTCTTCGACCACGAACATCTCGCCTACGACGAGAGCCTTGGCTGGAATTATGGCGATACACGCTATTGGATAAGGGGCATGAAGTACCACTTTACGGCTATCTACCCCTACGACGACAGCGACTACTCCTACGACACAGCGAGTGGCACGGTAACCTGCCTCGGCTACAATGCAGGAGAGCGACACCTCAACACCGACTTTATGTATGCCGTGGCCGAGCGAGATTTGAGCGATATGAACGCTACGCCCGACTACTCGGCTGTTGAGTTGCCGTTCAAGCACGCCTGCGCGGCCGTGGAGTTCCGACTGCGCAACTCCTCGAATGCGACAATCACGGCAGTAACCGATGTTTCGCTTGTAGGCGTTTGTGCCGAGGGCGATTTCTCGCTTGCGGCAGACGGAACTCCGACTTGGGATATCGACACCTCGAACCGCGTAACCAATCACGACACCTTTGGTGGTATCTGCACACTGCCGGCAGGTGGTCTGCCCGTGAATACATCGTACTTCCATTCGATTTACGACTCGAAGGTGCTCACAATGTTGCCACAGCGCATATCTAAATCGGGTGCAACGCTCCACTTCAACATCCGCATTGAAGGTAGTTCGACGGTCTTCCCGCACGAGGTTAATCTCGGCAATATAGCCTCCACCCCAAAGTGGGATGCCGGCACAAGATATATATACAATCTGACCCTGACCGACGAGACCATAACCTTCGACGTCACGGTGGTAGATTGGATTGAAGATTTTATTGAACTCTGACAACTGAACGGTAATGAAGAGATTATTTCTGACATACGCAATGCTCCTGGCGGCTATGCTCTGCATCGGATGCGACAAGACTACCACCCACGGAACACGAGGCGCGGAGATTGAATTCGGCATCTCGACCGTCGAGGTTTCGTCACGCGCAGGCATCACGCAGGAGGCGATAGAGGATATGTCCGTATATATTTACGGCGTGCAGAACAGCACAACCTCTCTCTACTCCGGAGCCCCCATAACCAAAGACCCCGATACGGGGCGTTGGTATCCGCAGAGCATCCGTCGTTGGGTCGAGGGTGCTAACTACTCGTTCTACGGCTATGCCTACTCGACACTCTCCGGACTGACAATTCAGGATGACGGCATGACCATTACCGTAAATCAGCCCGCCACCTATGACTACGCGGCAGAGCAGGCTGGCGAGAGTCAGTTTATAGACTACCTGCTCTCCTACTCGTTCAAGGTGGCAGACGGAGCGATGCGACCTTTGGTCGATTTGCAGATGGAGCATGCGATGACGCTTGTAGATATCCGCATCATCAAAGACCCCTCAATCGGAGAGACCATCCTCTCGGAGATGACGTTGAGCAACATCTTCCGCTCCGGAACGATGAAATGCACGTCACAAGCCATTACCAACTCCGGCAATACCAACCTGTGGAGTATGGCTTTTTCAGGCACCAACAACGCCTCCTACTCGATAAGCGGGACTCTCGCTGATGGTTTTGCCGTTACCGAGAGCATTGCCGACACCGAGGCGAAGATGAGCATAATGGCTCTACCACAACAACTTACCGCCAACACAACGCTGACAATAAGATACTACGTAAACGAGAAACTCGACCCGGAGGCTGCCGAGGATAATTGGGTGCTGCACGAGAGCGAGTTCAAACTCTACGAATACACCCCCTACGTTTGGCAGTCGGGACACCACGTAGTCTATCAGGCGACTATCGATACGGGTATTCACCTGCAAGGCACCATTGCCGAGTGGAAAAATGTCGATTATATCGAAGGTACAATCCTTCCGGGAATATAACACAATACAGAATGAAAGCATTGGGCAAATACATACTTTTAGCCATCGCGGCACTCACATTCACGGGTTGTCTGAACGACAACACCGAGGAGGTGCAGAACGGTCGCTATCGTGTAAAACTGTGGGGCGGAGTCCCCGCAAAGTCGGGCGTAACCTATCTCAATCGGACACGAGGCAATGCCTCTTCCGACAGTGGTATTATCGATGCCGCCACCGACAGAGTTCTCGATATCGGTTTGGTGCGCATAGACCAAACGCTCAACCCCAACTACCCCGACTTCCTCTCGTGTGACGAACCATTGCGTGGCGAGATGGGTCTTCCCGATGCCGACAACAGTTATATCCGCGATATTTCGTTCACCGAGCAGGCGCAGTTCTTCCGCAACGAGACCGACGCCATAAAGTATGCTGCGTGGTATCCGTGGGACCCCGCGAATCCCGAACATATCTACGCAAGCAGCAACTCCGCCACAACCGTAACACTTCCCATTGACGGTGCTACCGACATAATGTACGGCAAGGTTGCTACGGGAACCATATCAAAAGGCTTCGACGTTATGCAGTTCGAACACGCCCTCTGCATATACCGCATCTATGTCTATGCAATGTCGGCAAATGGCAATGGTGGCAAGCCTTGGGGCGCGGTCAGCGAGATTGAACTCTACCCCATACCTTCGGATTGCAAAATAACCCTTCCGAATGACGGCCAAGGCAACTACACGATAGACTACACCGGCTCGGAGCAGACCCTCGAACTGCACGACCCGTCGAACAATATCTACTTCAACACCTTTGCTGACGGAGAGAGTGTTCCCGTAGGCATCAACAACCGTCGCCTGATGTCGTATTGCGTAGCAGCACCACCCATGGATGATATATTGAGTATCAGACTGCAAACGCTCGACGAAGAGGGTAATCCGCAATCTCACACGGTAAATATTGCTCGCGACTTCGAGGCCGGATATGCCTACGATATCGTCTTGCGATTCTCGGACCACGGATTTGTCAATCACGATGTTTCGGTTGGCGAGTGGGTACGCTTCGGCACCGACATCAAGGAGGATGTTACGGCAAATATGTTCTACGATTTGAGCGTATATGAGACGGCAAACTGCTATACCATCACATCGGGCAACTACGGCTACTGCTTCGATGCGACGGTAATGGGCAACGGCAATAGCGAGATTGTCGGTGTGGCAGACCCTACGCTCGATATCGGTTATGTCGATATCCTTTGGGACGACACTCCGGAGGTCAATATAGGCGGTACTCCGCAAAAGACCCTCTCTCTGGCATCGCACACTCTCTCGGAGGGTCGCATAATGTTCAACGTCGCCGGCAACCCCGAAAACGAAGACGATAAACGACTGTTGGCAGAGGGAAATGTCGTGATTGCAGGATATGACCGCGAGGGTGGCGAGATTCTCTGGACTTGGCATATCTGGCTCTCGGACAAGGTGCATGTACAGAATTACACCAACGGATTTAACGTCATGGACCGCAATCTCGGTGCGGTGTCGGCAAATAAGGCAGAGGGAGAGCGCACTCACGGACTGCTCTATCAGTGGGGACGTCACACCCCATTCAAAAAGGCGGGAACTTACCTGTCAAGCACCGAGCGCGTCGCACCCAATACGGCTATTGCCAACCCGACCACTCTATACGGCAGTGGTAAGATTCACTGGCTCTCCGATACGTATGACATGCATCAGGCAAATGCTCTGTGGGGATGTCGTCACGGAGGTAGCCACCTCGACCCCGAAAAGACCATCTACGACCCCTGCCCTCCGGGCTATCACGTAGCAAATGTCCGCATCTGGGAGAATATCGCAACATTCGAAAAGGCGGGAGGATTTTCCTCCGAAGGAGTCAATCTCTCGATAGCCTCGAACGATGTTTGGTATCCGATGCAGGGTTATATCGAAGCCGACGGAAATTTTGTACAGGAGACCGAGTTACACATCTGGTCGAGCAGTATTTCGCATGAGAGCGCTGCCGAATCGCCATACTTGTTGCGTTATCTCTCGTCGGGAGTGAGTGATGTCTATGATGGCGATATCTATCGTACTCACGCACACCCCGTGCGCTGCATCAACGCCAACACCAAGTCGGTGGTTTATGATTTGAGTGGCTCGCAGACGGCCAATTGCTATATGATTCACTCAACGGGATACTACAAGTTCAAGGCAAATGTCCGTGGTAACGGAGTGGGTAGTTTGCTGCCATTGGGAGGCACGACCACTGCCGAAATTAACGGAGGTCTCTCAACCACGATAGCACCCGAAAAGGTCGATGTGCTATGGTGGCAGGGCGATTTCGTCGAGACGGCAGGTGGTGTGAGTTCGCCAGACGACTTTATCCGCTTCGAGTTCCTCGATGGCGGAGTCCCCGATGCCAACGGCTATGTAACATTCCAAGTCGAGGAGTTCCACAAGGGTAATGTCATCTTGGCTGCATACGACTACGATGGCGAGATTCTCTGGACTTGGCATATCTGGCTCACGGATAAGCCCGCTGACGTGCTTTCGGGTAACTACACGATGCAGGACCGCTTCCTCGGAGCAACCCTTGCACCCACAATCGGTACAGGGGTAACCTTCTCATCAAACGAGGAGCGACTATCGACATACGGATTCTACTATCAATGGGGACGCAAAGACCCGATTATCGGACCTCCGTCAGTTGCCGCCGGCACCGAGAGCGTTTCGGGCAACACCGCAGCATCGTCTGTGTGGTGGGTCAAGGATTTCGCCACAGGAGCGTGGAGCAGCCGCTCGAATATCGATGTTGCAGGCTCGGCAACAATCCCCGAAGTTACACGTAATCCGATGACCTTCTATCGCAGTGCCACTGCTGCGGGTCGCACATCGAGCCAGTGGTTCCCCGAATCGTTCACTGACGGATATACCAATGTGGCGATGTGGGGCTATGCCGTGAAGAATTACTCGATTCAGGGTCAGACCTTCTCGAAGACAATGCACGACCCCTGCCCTCCGGGTTATCGCACTCCTTTCCACTTCGCATGGAGATATGACGGCACCTATAAGTATGCCGAGGGAGATGCCGGAGCAGCAACGACATCGTTGGGCGTGGAGATGACCTACGACTCGGCACGACTCGGCATGGTTACCGACAAGCAATATTTTGGCAAGATGTGGTTCCCGTTTGCTGGCTACCGTAACGCCACCACGGGAGGCTACTCCTCGGTCGGCAGCGTGGGTCGTATGAATACGGGTATGCCTATGGGACAGTACAATACACGTACATTCTACTACAACTCGTCGGTTTCGGGTCAATACTGCGGTACCGGCACTGCCGAGGGGTCGAATAATGGCTCGGCTTACGGATTGATGGTAAGATGTATGAAGGACTAACAGACTTTAAGTGATGACTATGAACGCAAAGAAGATTATAGACCGATTGCTGACACTTTGGGCGATGCTCGCCATCGTGACCGGCTGCGGAGAGTGGAACGAGACGGACATCTATCCGGAGGGCGGAGGCGCGACACGCCCTGCCATAAGTTCCGAGATTGCAGCAAGTTGCTCTATTGAGCGACAACTCGCCCCGCTTGCCGTGGGACGACTCTCACAGCGTGCTTTGGTCAATAACACGACCACCAAAGCCCTGCCGTCGAACTTCCTGCGCATTGACGAAGATGTCGATAACGCCAACAACGGACTCTATACCTTCACGAGCAACGACAACACAACACCCTACTCCGTGAATTGGAGTCGTGCCTACCTTATCGAAGGCATGGTAACCGCCTCGCCTGACAACACCACTGACCACCTGCGCTCGATTGCCTTCGAGCCGACACAATCATACAAGATTCACATTATCAACTCCGACACGACCAATTTCTACCATACCCGTATGGTGGGCTGGTATCCGGCAAACTGCACACTGCCTCGTCGCGACGGGGTTGCTGCCGACACTCAATTCGAGAATAACCTGTTCGACGCAGTACGTTGTACCGAGCGTATCGAAATCGATGATGTGGAGCGTGATATCGTAGGCATACACTTCACAGGTCTTGACGGCAAGACAGACCTGATGGTTAGCGATGTGCGCGAAGGTCAGCATTGGCATCTTGCGGGCAGCAATCCGGCAAGCGACACCCACCCCGACGACCCGTCGCAAAGCATCTATTGCCACCCCTTCGGACACAGCGACAACAACCCCACCTACCGCAACTTCTTCAACTATCGGCACTACCTGTCGGCAGTGCGTATATTCGCCTATGCCGAGCAGAGTTCGCAGAATCTCTCGATGTGGGGCGAATTGGAGACCGTGAATCTCAAAAACCAACCCACATCGTGCAAAGTATGGTTGCCGAGTGAGCCGGGAGAGTTCGGTGAGGTCTATCATTGGGGCGATTACAAACACCTCCCCATAGCCACAGGGCTTATCTTCGGGGAGTTGAACAGCGATGCCGAGATGAATCGCGAGGCGGTCTATCCGATTTCGATGAAAGGCTCGGACAAGAACCACCAATCCTACCTCGGCTATGCGCTCATTCAGCCCGACAAAGCGATCGATATCGAGTTGCACACCTCGTCGGGAATCTATGCGGTAAATATCGATACGGAATATACCGACACGCTGGGCAACGACCACACAATCTTCAAGGAGGGTATGATTTACGACATCCACCTCAACTTGAAGACCGACGGCTCGATTGCGGCAATCCTCGAAGTGGATAATGACGAACACTTCTACGACCTCACACGACTCTACGAGAACGAGGAGGGCGAAAGCGATATCAGCACCTACAAATATGCAAACTGCTACGTGATAGACCCCCACACGCTGACCGTACCCGCAACCGGAAATCCCTATGACGGTTACTGCTTCTCGGCAACCGTCATCGGTAATGGACAGGCAGGTATTCTCACGTCGGGAGCGCAGACGATGTACCCCACATCGGCAACTATCAATCCCGTAAGCGCACACCTGCTCTGGGAGAGTAAGTTGGGTCTTATCTCGCAGGTGGAGTTGCTGTATGGCTACGTGCGTTTCAGACTCCCCGACCCCGATGCCGAGGGAAATGCCGTCATTGCCGTCTATGACAAGGATGAAAACATACTGTGGAGTTGGCATATTTGGGTTACGGATATGCCCCAGCAGCACACCTTCACGGTCGGCTCTACCGAATTTACCATCCTCGACCGCAACCTCGGAGCCACAGCCTCGCAATGGAGCGGTGCGGGAGATGCACTTGAAACATACGGACTCTACTATCAATGGGGGCGCAAAGACCCATCGATGGGGCCTCCGACCTACAACTACTACCCCATCAACCTTATCACAGCACCCTACTACGACTACTCGTCGCAAGAGAAGGATGCGGCCGAGATTGTGCAGATACCTCAACCCACGCTTCGCGACGGCATCGAGAATCCGATGTACCTGATTCTGCCGACACAGCAGACCCAGAGTTACCTCTACAATTGGACCTACACCAAGTACGACTTCTTGTGGGGATACAACCGTCAGACAGGTATCACAAGCAAGACCATCTATGACCCCTGCCCATTCGGATATCGAGTATCGGGCGGAGAGTTGGGTACGCTATTCTCGTATATCGACGGCACCGAGTCCTTTACCTATACCGACTACGGACAGATTCGCACCGTGCCGAAGGTTGCCGGCGAGGCAGGCGAAAGAGTCGAGTTCTACTTCCCTTACACCGGCTACAAGGGCGTGGACCGTGGTCTGAACTCACTGGTAGGCTCGTGGAGATACGTCGGTCGCAAGACAGACCTGCAATCATCGATTATCAGCACCACGTCGGGCGACTCGTATATGCACCGTTCAAGAATCTACCTTTCGAGTGAATCCTCGTGGAGTGAGTTGAATGTCGGCAACTATCAAGGTCATCAGATTGTCGATTTTACCAATCGACGTACCGCAGCACCTGTACGTTGTGTCAAGGGCGTACAGATTGGTCGTCTGCTTACCACGTTGGATGCCGACCGCTCGTCGGTTATTGCCGGCTCGTCGGTGAATATTGACTGTACGGCACGCTCCTTCGAGAGCAATATCAAGTCGGTAATCGTTACCGTTGCATACCACCTCAAAGAGGGCGACCAGCACGTCGAGAGAGTTATCTACTCGTCGGATGCAGGCTTCGGATTGGAGTGGGAAGATTCATTTACATATCAAATCCCCAATGAGGATTTTGTTGAGACCACCACAGGCGTATTCCGCTTCGTACTTACGGTGCAGAACGAGTTGGGCGTGTCGCGTATAGCCTCGACAAACGTCGTTGTTGGTGACAACAGCATGGACTTTACCTATTGGCAGATGCAGGATGATAACGACTTCGATGCGCAACTTCCGCTTGTCGGCAAGAACATCAGCCGTGCAGTCCGCATATACGGAAATGCCGAGCCAACGAAGGTTACAATCAATGGTGTGGATGTTACCTCAACCAAGTACAGCCGTGCAAACTCGACGTATGCCCACGATGCTTACTACGGCATCGGTACCAACTTTGGTTCAATAACGAGCAGTGGCAACATGTCATTCACAACACGAGGATATCACGAGGTGGTTATCGAGGCGACCTATGCCGACGGTACGGTATTGAGAGAGACCCGCGAGATTGCCGTTTGGGGTCTGACCCTCATACCGAAGAGCGATACCAACTTCACGGAAGGCTCGTACTACGTATTCAACAATACGGCATACGATAACACGTTCCTCTACGATAACGGCTCACACCTCGCAGCCGAGAATCTGGCACAACCTCTCTATCGCTCGCTGTTCTATATCTCCGGCAACAGCATCCACAATGTGGCTACGGGCGACTACTGCACGGGCTACAACAACGTGCAGATTGAGGCTTCGGCAAATAGCGGAACGCAATACCAATTCACATACAATGGCAGTTCATTCGAGATTTTCTACCAATACAGCAGTTACCGCTCCTACTACTGGAAGCAGACAAGTGCCACGGTAACCAATGTTTCGCGCTACGAGAGTGGCAACTGCTATTGGAACATCTACGAAGCCGAGCCGGTGGCTCCACTGGGTCGTGATGAGTAACGGACTGGTAATAAATGTAAAAAAACGGGGAATTTCTTACGAGGAGTTCCCTGTTTTATTCCCGGAATTACTATCTTTGCCAAAGCATGAGTCCTATAACGGTCATAATCACAATCGTAGCCTACATCGCAGTTCTCTTTGCGGTGGCGTGGATTACGGAGCGACGTGCCGATAATGCCGACTACTTCTATGGCGGACATCGCTCGCCTTGGTTTGTCGCGATGCTCGGAATGGTCAGTGCTGCGATGTCGGGTGTAACCTTCATCTCGGTACCGGGGTCGGTGGCAGTATCGGGCTTCTCCTATTTGCAGATGGTGCTGGGCTTTATCGTTGGCTATTTAGTCATTGCATTTGTGCTGGTACCGCTATTCTATCGCTTCAAAGTCATCTCTCTGTACGAGTACCTCGAAGAGCGTTTCGGCATCGGCACACACCTAACCGGAGCCTCGTTTTTTCTCCTCTCGCGCACACTGCTGACCGCATTGAGAGGATACGTTGTTTGTACTGTGTTGCAGATGCTTGTTTTCGACCACTACGGAGTCCCGTTTGCTGTCAATGCCGTGGTATTTATCCTTTTAGTGTGGCTCTACTCACATCGCGGAGGCGTGCGCACCATCGTTTGGACCGATATCTTGCGCACATTCTCGCTCATTGGCACTCTGATTCTCTGCATCGTTCTCATTGCACGCTCCGAAGGATTCTCGTTGGGCGAGATGGTAGCAACAATCGCAGACCATCCATACAGCAAGACATGGTTTATGGATGATTGGAACGACAGCCGACACTTTATCAAGCAGTTCGTGGCAGGAGTCTTTATGGTTATCGCAATGACGGGTCTTGACCAAGATATGATGCAACGCACGTTGAGTTGCCGTTCAAAGAGGGATGCGCAACGCAATCTTGTTACTGCCGTAGTGTTGCAATCGGTCGTAATCGTACTGTTTCTCGCCTTGGGCGTAATGTTATATATACATTTGGAACGCGCGGGCGTATGCGCGGGCGCGAAATCGACATTCCCGATGGTTACGTCCGACGGCACAGCCATAATCGGCAAGTCCGACCACGTCTTTCCGTATGTAGCGACAAGTGGCTCACTACCCGTAGCCATAGGCGTCCTCTTTGTCTTGGGTCTGATATCCTCCACATACTCCTCCACAGGCTCGGCACTGACGGCTTTAACCACCGCCTTCACAATCGACATCCTGCACGGGCGCGAGCGTTTTGGCGAAGAGCAACTTCGCCGAGTACGCAGAGGTGTAAATGGCGTGGTTGCGGTTGTTTTGATGGGACTGATTATAATTTTTGACAATATCGGCAACAACAATATCCTCGACACGTTCTATTCGGTGGCAAGTTACACCTATGGTCCCCTGCTCGGAATGTTCGCCTTTGGAATATGCTCTCGACGCAAAATCAAGGATTCGCTAACGCCTGCGATAGCCATTGCATCGCCACTGCTCTGCCTGTTATTGCAACACCATGCCGAAGAGTGGTTCGGAGGTTACCGATTCGGATTCGAAATACTCATAATCAATGCCCTGCTGACCATGGTGGGGATGGCTCTTATAAGCCGAAAAAAGCAGTAATCAATCACCTATAAATACTCAAACACAATGAAAAAAATCTACTCAATTCTCGCACTTGCCATCCTTACATTCGCCTCGTGTGGCAGCAACCAAGCACAGGAGCAGACTCTGCGTGTAATGTGCTACAATGTGCGCAACTGCAAAGGTATGGACCTCAACCTCGACTACGACCGCAGTGCCGAGGTAATCAATCGCGTAAAACCCGACATTGTCGCTGTTCAAGAGTTGGATAGCATGACCACTCGCTATGAGGGCTACTATGCGCTGGGCGAACTCGCAACACGTACCGGAATGAAAGACTACTACGCCCCCTCAATCAACTACAAGGGCGGAAAGTACGGCATCGGCATCCTCTCGAAGGAGCCGGCACTCTCGCTGGCGCAGTATCCGCTGCCCTGCCGCAAGGAGCCACGCACGATGCTTGTTGCCGAGTTCGAGAAGTTCTATTTCATCTGCACACACCTCTCGCTCAACGAGGAGGACCGCACAACCTCGGCAGGCATCATCCGTGACATCATGGCAAAACTCGACAAGCCCGTAATTCTTGCAGGAGATTTCAACGCCACACCCGACCTCGAATCGATGAGCGTCTTCAAGGAGTTCTGCACCATACTCTCGAATCCCGAAGAGAAGACTTTCCCCGCAGATGAGCCGACTCGCTGCATAGATTACATCATGACTAACTCGAAATCAATCACAGGCAGCAATCCGACGGTTGTCTTCGAGCCACTCGCATCGGACCATCGTCCGCTCTATGTCGATGTAAAGATGTAATCTGCTATATACGCAGATTTGCCCAAAAATAAGGGGCTGTCTTACCAGATGTAGGACAACCCCTTGTTTCGTATCTGTGAACAAGATTGTTACATTTAATATTTATAGACATCCGCGCGCAACGAGCGAACAATGCCGCCCTCCGAAATCGCCACACTCAACGAAGGCTTCTTCTCCGTAAATCGGATTCCGAATCGGTCAGTACCACGCACACTGCGCGTGAGCGGATAGCGACGCTCGCCATTGAGGATAATCTCGACCTCGCCCTTAAAGTCTATCTCCAAAACCAACGCTCCGCACTCTATCTCCTCGCTCCACTGCTTGATAACGGGTTGTGATGCCCGACGATTGCGTTTGCGCAGTTTCAGCAGCGACTTTTGGCTCGGTTCCGGCAACTTCGCAAAGTCGGTCAGCAGGATAGTCACGCCATTGCGCAGTGCCTGCACTTCGTGAGGTGTCTTGAAGATTGACGACTGCACCTCAAATCCCTTCTCTCGTATTGCGTGGCAATACTCCTTGGTCAGCAACCTGCGGTTCATACTCGACACTCCACATCTCCCGCCAAAGGCTTCCAACCTGTTAATCGTGTTCTCGACACTCTGATTCTTCTGCATACCCGGATCGAGTAGAATTAGGCAGTTCGAGATTTTACGAGCCTCGACAAGGGTATCGTCATAGCTGTTAAATGCAATCCAGCCCTCATCGCCCAACATCCGCTGCGCCACAACGTATGAGGCAGGAATTTTGCTGTGCAGAACGGCTATCATCCCCTGCTTTTTGCACTCGGCAAGCAACTCTTCGAGTGTCGGCACCGGCACTCGCATCGCGGGGTCGTCCGATGCCAGAACATAGTCACGACGCAACTCCTCGAAGGGGATCTCCGACACCTTGATCGGAGTGGTCAGGCGCGAATAGTCCGCTGCATGACGCACAGTACGGTTGATTGTCCTATCGTGCATAATAACCATCACGCTATCTGCCGTATATTTGACATCACACTCGATGCCGGCATATCCGAATCGCTTGGCCATAGCCACAGCAGCAACACTATTTTCAGGCACCACAAACGCCTTATGTGTAGTACCATCAGGAGCCGTAACTACTCTCTCGGTCCAACCTCCTCGGTGGGCAATCATCAACGGATTTTCCGGCATACGCTTTGCCGACACACCAAGCGTTGTCAGCAGAGCAATAATCAACAAGAACTTCTTCATCGGGGTTGTTCGTTTTTTTTGGGGGGCTTTAATCTTTAATGTTGTGGCTACTCCATCGGTCTTACGCGCACCTCGGCAACCCCTTCAAGTTCGCGCACCAAGCGGTCGATATCGGTCTTCTCCTCAACTTCGCCATAGTGGTAAGGATAGAAGATTGCGGGCTTTATGGCTTTCACGGCATCGACAGCCTGCTCAACGGTCATTGTGTAGGGTTGATTGACAGGCAGAAATGCCACATCAATATCCTTAACGGCCTTTACATCCTCGTTATTCTCGGTATCGCCGGCAATATAGAAGCGCGTACCTCCGATAGTGATGATGTATCCGCAATCCTCGCGTGCCTGCGGGTGGAAATCGAGATGGCCCTCCGTGATATTATAAGCCGGCACAGCCTCCACGCGAACACCATCGAGCGGCTCGGTCACTGCCCCCGGAGTCATCGTCACACAGTCAAAATCGAAAGCCTCTGCCGACACCTTGTCGCACACCACAACGGTACCCTTTTTCGAGAGTTTATCGATGGCTGCGCGGTCGAAATGGTCGTAGTGCGAGTGGGTCACAAGCACAACATCTGCCTTCGGCAAACGTCCATACTCGGCAAATGTTCCCACCGGGTCGATATAGATTAGGCGACCTTCGGTTTCGAGCGAGAGCGATGCGTGTTTGAAAAACGTAATCGTAACCTCACTGCCTGCTCGTGTGGTAATTTTGTCCTGCGGATAGCCGGTACATCTGTTAGACTTACAACCAAACAGACCAAATAGAGATAAAAAAGACATAACTATAACTGTTTTAATTTTCATTTTACACACTGATTTATAGGTTTCTTACATAATTATATTGCAAAGTATTTCATCCTCCTGCAAGCACACCTTTCGACGGGCAAAGTCACCCATCTGTCGATATTTCGCTCACGAATTTAATATTTTTTTCGCAAACTTAAAACTCTACACCATAAAAAAGAGTATAAAGCACTGCTCGCGCCACACTCTGCTCCTTTTATTGCATATTTCATGCGCACAATCACAAAAATTGTTTAACTTTGTCTGCAAAGAAACACCTAAAACTCAAAATATGTACAAACACGACCAACGAATCGTCATCACTCTCGATGCCGGTGGAACAAATTTCGTCTTCGGAGCAATGCGTGCCGGAGAGTTCATCATCGACCCTGTAACAATGCCATCGCAGGCCCACGACCTTGACCTCTGCCTCGCAACCGCAGTGGCCGGTTTCGAGAAAGTTATCTCGATGCTCGATGAGAAGCCCGTGGCAATAAGTTTCGCCTTCCCCGGCCCGGCAGACTACCCCAACGGAATTATCGGTGGCGGATATCTTCCCAACTTCCCATCGTTCCGCGATGGTGTGGCACTCGGTCCGTTCCTCGAAGAGAAGTTCGGTATTCCGGTCTATATCAATAACGACGGCGATCTGTTCGCATACGGCGAGGCTCTCTGCGGAGTTCTGCCCGAAGTAAATGCCCGACTCGAAACCGCAGGCAGCAACAAACGCTACCGCAACCTGCTCGGCTACACCTTCGGAACGGGATTCGGAGTCGGCATGGTAGTCGATAACCGCCTGAATCGAGGCGACAATTCGTGCGTCGAGACATTCTGTTTGGAGCATAAGAAAATTGCCGGCAATATCGTCGAAGATGGCGTAGCGGTACGTGCCGTAAAACGTGTCTATGCAGAGTTGTCAGGCGACACAAACCACACCTTCGAGCCGAAGGATATTTACGACATTGCCGAGGGCAAACGCGAAGGCAATGTCGAGGCTGCCCAAGGGGCTTTTGCCGAGATGGGCGAGGTTGCCGGAAATGCCATGGCCACGGCTGTAACACTCACTGATTCTCTGATAGTTATCGGTGGAGGCATCACTGCTGCACGCAAGTATATCATGCCGGCACTCTTGGCGGAGATGCGCAGCAAGATACGCACCCTTTCGGGCGACGAAATCGGCAGAGTTCAGATGGAGGTTTTCGACCTCGATAACGATGCCGAATTTGAAAAATTTGCACGTGGAGCGCAGCGCGAATTGAAGGTTCCGGGCAGCGAGCGCACGGTAACTTTCGACCCAATGAAGCGTATCGGTGTAGCCATCTCGAAAATGGGAGCCAGCAAGGCTATATCGGTAGGAGCCTACGCTTTTGCCCTCTCACAACTCGATGCCACAAAATAAAATCGGCAGAAAATAGAACGGAAAATTTTGATAATCAATAATTTTTCGTTATCTTTGCAGTCCTTTTGCGCGCACAATGCACGCGAAGGGACTGTAAATCATTTAATTATTAACTTTTAACGAGCGATTGTATCGCAAAAATTATTTCCAGATGGAAGAAGTAAAGAAAGTCGTTGCAAACGAGGATTTCGATTGGAACGCATTTGAAAACGAGTCGAGCCTTTACGATCAAAGCAAGGAGCAGATTACCGAGGCTTATGACAAGACTATGTCTAACATCGCAGTAGGCGAGGTTGTTGAGGGTACCGTTACCGAAATCAACAAGCGCGAGGTTATCGTAAACATCGGCTACAAGAGCGAGGGTATGATTCCCGTATCGGAGTTCCGTTACAACTCGGAGTTGCAGGCCGGTGACAAGGTTGAGGTTTATGTTGAGTCTGTTGAGGATAAGGCAGGTCAGCTCGCCCTCTCGCACAAGAAGGCTCGTCAGCTCAAATCGTGGGATCGCGTTAATGAGGCTCTCGAAAACGACGAAATCATCAAGGGTTACGTTAAGTGCCGCACCAAGGGCGGTATGATTGTCGATGTATTCGGTATCGAGGCGTTCCTTCCCGGTTCGCAGATTGATGTTAAGCCGATTCGCGACTACGACGTATATGTTGATAAGACTATGGAGTTCAAGGTTGTTAAAATCAATCAGGAGTTCCGCAATGTGGTTGTTTCGCACAAGGCTCTTATTGAGGCTGAACTCGAAGCACAGAAGCAAGTTATTATGTCGAAGCTCGAAAAGGGTCAGATTCTCGAAGGTACGGTTAAGAACATCACTTCGTATGGTGTATTCATCGACCTCGGCGGCGTGGATGGTCTTATCCACATCACCGACCTTTCGTGGGGTCGCGTAAATCACCCGGAGGAGATTGTAGAACTCGACCAGAAGTTGCAGGTTGTTATCCTCGACTTCGACGAGGCAAAGAAGCGTATCGCTTTGGGTCTTAAACAGCTCGTTCCCCATCCTTGGGAGGCTTTGGACGCTAACCTCAAAGTTGGCGACAAGGTTACCGGTAAGGTTGTCGTAATGGCTGACTATGGTGCATTCGTTGAGATTGCAACCGGTGTTGAGGGTCTGATTCACGTATCGGAGATGTCGTGGAGCCAGCACCTGCGCTCGGCACAGGATTTCATGAAGGTAGGCGACGAGGTTGAGGCAGTTATCCTGACTCTCGACCGCGAGGAGCGCAAGATGTCGCTCGGTATCAAGCAGCTCACTGCTGATCCGTGGGAGAACATCGAGACCAAGTACCCCGTAGGTACCAAGTGTGCAGCCAAGGTTCGCAACTTCACCAACTTCGGTGTATTTGTTGAGATTGAGGAGGGCATCGACGGCCTTATCCACATCTCGGACCTCTCGTGGACCAAGAAGATTAAGCATCCGGGCGAATTCACGCAGGTAGGTGCAGATATCGATGTTGTAGTTCTCGAAATCGACAAGGAGAATCGTCGTTTGAGCCTTGGTCACAAGCAGCTCGAAGAGAATCCTTGGAACGAGTTTGAGAGCCAGTTCGCAGTTGATTCGGTACACGAGGGAACAATTGTCGAGATGACCGACAAGGGTGCCGTAGTATCGCTCGGCGAGAACATCGAGGGCTTCGCTCCGACCAAGCAGTTGGTTAAGGAGGATGGCACTTCTCTCAAAGCAGGCGAGAAGGCAGAGTTCAAGATTTTGGAGTTCTCGAAGAACTCGAAGCGCATCACTCTGTCGCACACCCGCATCTTCGAGGAGGCAAAGCGTGCCGAAATCGCAGCCGAGAAGGCAGAGAAGAAGGCGGCAGCCGAGGCTACGAAGTCGAGCGTTAAGAAGCTCAACGCATCTGTTGAGAAGACGACGCTTGGTGATATCGCAGGTCTTGCAGAGTTGAAGGCTGCAATGGAGGCAAACAAGGAGTAACCACTCCGGCTTTCAAAGCGATAGAGGGATACTCCCTCAAACAGCGAACAAGGCTGTCCGACCGCAAGGTCGCGACAGCCTTGTTTTATTGTCGAACACTCAACAAACGTGGAGGAAGAATAGATGATAATACGCCCAAAATTCAGCGCATATCCATAATACTACAACGCCTATTAAACTTCCAATATCATCTTTACACCCATATCAACTATCAAAAATGACCACAAAAATTTTCTTATTGATTGTTTGTTTTATAAAAAATGTTGTCTATCTTTGCGTTAGATAAGGTGTGTAATGATGTCTAAACAAGGGTTATCAATAATACACGCCGTGAAATTTTACGGCACCATTCCCTCCTCCGAAGCATCGGGGGGGGGAATTTGCTGATTATCAATCACTTACATCCTCCAATAGCACCTAAACTCGTTTTTGTTGATTGTTTATAAACGATAACAACCTCCAAAAAACGCAGATTTAGGTCAATTCTTTATTCCCTAATCTCATCTTCGCGTTTTTGTTTCTAAAATGCCATTTTTGGAGATGGAATGGCGCAACCCAATACTAAAAAACATGAAGACGATTTTGAGATTTACCATTTTTGTTGTCGCATTGGCGTTTGTATCCTGCTCTCCCATATCGAAGGATGGGTATCTAAAACGATATGACAAGTTTATCACAAAAGTTCAAGCCGAATACACCGAGTACACCGATGCCGACTGGATCGCTCTTGATGAAGAGTTCGCAACCTTGTCAAAGGTGTGGTATGCCAAATTCCAAACAAAATTGACATCAGACGAGAAGTCTATCGTAACCGACTATGAATACAAATACACCTATTACAGAACATTAAGTAAGGGTAAAGGCGTTTGGGATGCTTTGAAAGAGTCTTACCATCGCGATATGAATCGTGTGAAGGAGGGAATTGTCGAAGAACTAAAAGAAGAGGCGGGCAATTTCTCGGATGCAGTAAGGTCTTTTGTTGATGATGCTGCAAACGAGATTAAAGGTGCCATTCAACAAACTGAAAGCGAGATGAACGGAATCGATAACAAATCCGAGCAGAAATACAATTTCGAATAACAATTCCCATCTATGAAATACAGATATATCTGCGCAGGATTGATGCTATTGACATCAATTATATTCTTTATTCTCGGCATGTATTTCCCCATACTGACAACAAAATATTCGATATGGGGCATGAGTTTCAGTGAGAAGGCTGTAAATATATTCGATTCGGTGATTCTATTCTTCGAGACGAAAGATTATGCGTTGGCAATAGTTATTTTACTCTTCACATTCATATTCCCGATTGTCAAGTATATTGAGTTGTGGATTAGGCTGATTTGCGACAAGCCGATAAATAGTCTACGCACAAATATTTGGTTGCAAAATATTGACAAATGGAATATGCTGGATGTATTTGTCGTCGCTCTATTATTGCTGAATTTCAAGTTACAAGATGGCGTTCTAACGATGGATATGAGCCTTGGCAGTCTTTTTATTGCGCTGGCAGTAATAACCCGAATGGCAACTATAATTTTACTGACAAATAACACAGATAATCATGAAGAAAACACTATTGACACTACTGACAATAAGTAGTATATTATGTATCGAGTGTCTATACGCCCAGACATCACAGCAGCAACGCGTTGACCGTCGCATATATATATGGGACGTGACAAGATCCATGCAGGGTTACAAGAGTAAAACACAGCCATACGTCAAATCGATAGATGTATGGGATGATGTTATCAAGTTCCTCAAAGATGATATCAATGCTATTACCGATAGTAGCACCGAACTTATTATGCTTCCTTTCCAAGAACGAATTTTAGATAAGTGGCAGGTAAAAGCAACAACAGAGGGTAAAAACGAACTTTTCCAAAAGATTGACGGTGCGAAGGCTCAATTTCAGGCTTTGACACAAACAAACATTGCGGGACCATTTGAAGAGGCGAAGAAGCAATACGTCTCACAAAACATGAACAACCTCATCATTTTGCTTACCGATGGTTCGCAGAGCGAACCGTTTGGAGGACAAAAGCAATGGTTATCGCTGCTTGGCTCGTGGCAAGAATATGCAAAGCGCAACAACGCATACCTTATATATTTTATGGTAACAGAGGCAGCAAAGAACGAACAGATTATTCAGACTATTGCGAATAAGCCAAATAGCGATGTAGTAACGCCGAGCAACAGCAAAAACATCCCCACGTTTATTGATATCTATCCTCAAAATGAGGCTAACTTCAACATCAAGGATGATCAGCAACGTGGGCTACGTCTTGCATTAAATAGTTCGAAGAAAGGTGTCGAACTGGCTTCGGGATTAAAAATGGCTGTTAAATCCGAGACTAATGCACCGATACATATCAACGAAATCGTAGAACTTAACAACAATGCGATACACATCCACCCGAAATACAATTTCGAGGAGTTAAAATCATTCATTGGAGGCAATGAGATTCTGGAAATTCCTCTGACATTGGAGTTGGTTAATCAGGATGAAATAAAGCAGGATGAGCATCAGATTGTATTTCTTAAATCGAACAACGTGAATTTACGTCTTATAAACAAACTTGAAAAAGTCCTTAAAATAAGTATAAAGCGATGAAAAAGTTCTACTATATAATAACACTTTGCGTAGGGGTTTTAGCAACATATTCCTGCGCATCAGACAATTCAAAGGTTGCGGATTGGGGGCAAACCGAGTATTATAGCAATTTTTTGTGGAAAGACTATACTCCGGTTCGAATGGAGCAAACTCTATTGCTGGAACTTAACGACGATGCCAAATCCTTGTGGAAAGGAGAGATTGAATTTGAACTTGTTGTTAAGAATAGCGATGGAACATTTACGCCGACAAAGCAGGTCCATTTATATAAAAATGGTACTCGCTGTGCCAATAATCATCTGGTTGTAACATCTTCGGACAAAGAGATTGTTGTTGGTATCGAGTTTTTGGAAGATGCCCCGGAGGGTTGCTATACGATGAGACTTAATCCAATCAATAAGGGAGGATTAGACCGCATCGAGCAGATAGAACTTCAAAATGGCTTCAATGTACAAAAAACAGTCGTAACAAATCCGCTGGCCGTACAAGCGATATGTTTAGGAATACTCCTTATCGCTCTATTTCTTGCATGGATGCTGCTATCTCGCGTTGTCTTATATCCGAATGTTAAATTCTCTAAAATCTCCTTTAACTACAACGATGGTGCAGGGGACTACATGAAACGCGTAGGAGGATGCTACAAAATCATCTGTACAAATCAACCCAAACGAGTATCCATTTTTCATAAGATTTTTATCGGCAACATCTATGTCGAGGTAAATCCATTCTGGGAGCAGGAGATGACAATTATGTCAGGCTCACGCAACAATATTCGACTAATCACTCGCGGAGAGTACATTCTTCCCGACGAATCTGTTCGCAAAGAGGTTTTTGAAATCAAGAATAGTAACGGACAAAAAGTAGATATAGAAACAACTTAATAAATCAAATAATTAAAAAGTAAACATTATGGCAACTATTAGACCTACTATCTATGTCGGACTGGGTGGCACCGGCATCAAGGCAATTTCGAGAACAAAAAAGATGTTCGAAGATGCATTCGGCAAGGGCAATATTCCTCAACAGATTGCTTTTGCAGCAATCGATTTCGATTTGGCAGTTGATCCGAATCTTCCGACCGAGATGCGCGAAGACTTTTTGACTATCAATAATGCAGGCAGCCCTCGTCAATTATATGAGGTGCGCCACAAGCAGGGCGAGTATCAGTGGATGTTTCCAGTGAATGTAAATTATATCGGAGACTTGATTAGTGATGGTGCTTCGCAGGTACGTACCTATGGCCGTTTCTTGACTGAAATGATCATAAACAACATTGAGCGACGTATTGCAGATTGCTATACACAGGTAACCAATATTCAGGCCTCATCTGATGTCAATGTTGATAAAACAGGTATTGTAGATATCCATATCGCAATGTCACTTGCCGGAGGAACCGGTTGTGGTTCTTTTATCAATGTTGCAAGCATGTTGCGTGATAAATACCAAAACAAAGTCAAGATTACGGGTTATGGCGTATTGCATAGCGTTTTTAGAACGATGGACCCCTCAACGAATAAGACGCCTCGTGTAGTATCGAATGCTTATTCTGCAATTCTTGACCTCGACTATTTGATGGAGGCAACAGCCGAAAAACCTATTACACTAACCCTCAACGGAAAGAAAACCGAACTCAGACAACCGCTTTACGATGAGTTCTTCGTAGTAGATAATGAAACAGAAAATGGCAAGCGTGTAGATAACGTAGTTAAGTTATGCGAAGTTATCGGTACTTGCATGTATGTATCAGGCAGTGAGATTGGCAGCAAGATTCAAAGCGGTCAATCTAACACCCGCTGGCAGAACGGAAACTTCAACATATCTCCTAAACTTGGTTGGGCGCAAGGTCTGGGCGCATGCCAAGTGGTTTACAAGGGAGACTTGCTTGCAGATATTTACGGAATGAAGGCGGCAGTTGAACTGATTCGCAAGATGCAAAGTACTACATCCGACATCCATCAGAAGGCTCAAACATGGAGCGAAATGATGCGTATTCGTGAAGATGGCGCAGAGTACAACTTGCTGACAGATGCCATCTATGCCCCCGAAAAGATTGCAGGTGTGAAAGTTGTTTCATTAGACATCAAAGACTCTATTGCCAATACAAAGAGTGCAGTAGCGAAATATTTGGAGAATTTCACAGACTTCCCCAACGAGAAAGCTATTGACGCAATCTTGAAACCCATTACCAAGCAGTTGAAAGATACTGTATTGGAGATGCTGGCATTGGAATCCGGTGTCGGGGATGCAAAAATATTCCTTACCTCCCTCAACTCTCTCTGTGAGAAGTATAAGGGAGAGATGGAGACCGAGCGTATGGAGAAAGAGAAGGAGAGCAGTCTGCTTGCCGAGAAACTTGAAACCAGAACTTTCCGCGAATATCAAGATTACTTGGATAAAGTCTTCAAAACCGCAAAGGGCAAGCAGGAGCGCATCGAGGTTATCGAGAGAGAGGCAAAGAATATCAAGAAGTTGAAGTTGGAGGCAAAAAGGCGTGCTGTCGCATACGACATCTACACCCAGATTCTTATGACCGTTGAGACTCTGCTATCTCGCGTCGATGCTATCGATGACACCTTAACATCGCTCAAAAATAGTTATACGGCAGAGTTGAACAAAAAGCAGAACTCATCGGAGTCTTCGCTTGTTTTCGAGTACGATTTGTCCACCAACGAGCGATTGAATATGTCGCTAAATCCCGATGATGTCGTAGTTTCTGCTTTCACCGGCAAACTTAAAAGTTCTATATATGAAGTTGATTTAGCTTATGAACTTGACAAATCTATTCGTTCATATGTTGGAGAGTTGGATCAAGCGAAGAGATACAAGGAGACTTTGATTGTAGATATTATTCGTGATCTATCAGAGGAAGATTACAAAAATCTCAAACATGAGATCACTGAAAAGTCAAGCCGACTACTCAAACTCAATGATAGAGGACAGGTAAGCAAAACACGAGGAAATCAGCTCCCGACATCCATGCTTGTACAGAACTATCTGATCTCGATATACAATGGTACTGACGCAAAAGGCGCAGCAACCAAATCTCGTTTAGAAGCAGATAGAGAGTTTATGCGCGATATCAACAAGGAGTTTGTATCGTCTGATTTTGACTCTATGAAGCAGAAAATCATCTTCTATCGTGCAGATATGGCAATCATACCTTATTGTATAGATTCATTTGATGATTTAACTATTGACAATGAATATGGCGTATTGATTAGGGATGCTATGCAATCCGGTTCAACAGGCTTTAACCCTCACTTCGACAAAGAGATTTTCGAGGATATGCGCAAGCGCGACTTTAAGTTGAAGCCCGAAATGCAGAATGAGGCTATGTTCTACTGGGTATGCGGAAACTTGTTCGGTTGGAAAGAGATTACCGAGGATATGCACATCATGGAGAAAGATCGCGACGGCGCACCATTACGTTGTACCGGCAAGGAAGAGGTTACTCATCCGAAATATATCCGCATCAAGGCCGGCAAGTATATGTATTGGGACGAGGAGGGCGACCCCGGACGCGACCAGAAATGGAAGCCTATGGAGAATACCAACTCACGTGATCAGGCATACACCTACTTCAAGACAATCATCTTCCCCGAAATCAAACAGGTTTTAGCAAAGAAGATTAGTGACGACATCAAGAGCAGAGGTGAGGGCTTCTATGTAATGATGGCTCAAAACCTTGTAGATGATGGCATCCATGACTATATTAACAAGGTTGTTTGTTCAAACAGAAACTCCAATACGATTTCGTCGGACGGCAATACGAGTGACTGGAATCAGTATCTGGAAGAGTGGAAATTTATTGAAAAGGACCTCATCAATAGTTTGACGAATCTTAAAGCGTAAAGAATCCCATGAATAGTTTTGCTCATATCTTTATCGGCAAAGAGTTTGAGCAAATGGTATCAGATATAGGCAGAGTTACATATAAATATGGTGACTCTGCCATATCTTATCTGCATTACTATTTGTTCGATATCGAATCGGCAGAGCCGACTCTAAAAAAACTAAACATATCTTCATCCACGACGAATCCTGACCTTGCAGCCTTGGATGAGTATCTGCACATCGAATGGTCGTCAGAGGATGTTACCAATAAATCCCTGACAGAAGTTTATAGGCAAAACGTTTTCAATGCCATATTAGGTGGTGTAAACCGTGGTAGCCAAAATTGTTTGTACGTATGCATACACCTCCCATTCTACAAAAAATCTACATTCGACAAATTATCGACTCTATATCAGGCAATGAGAGCTGCGCAGACTCCCGATAAAATATCATTTATCGGATACTGCAAAGATCTGGCACCCATAATAGAGCCCTCTATTCTCGACACAGATATCCTTGCTTCGAAAAGTATATTAAAGGAGTACAAACAATTCAAAGAGAAGAGCAATATTCCATTGGAGCATCGTCTGATTCTTTTTCAGAATGCGTTCCAGAACGGAATGCCCTTGGATTTGGATTACCGCGCATTAGTGGATGTCGTCAGCCAACTCTCCACTATATATGTCGATTATTACGATCAATTATATCCTCCCACAATGGAGGCATCGGATTTAACTTCGTTTGGACTCGCATCAATTTCATTGGACAAGTATAAATTTGTTGAATACCTCATCCAGAGAACTATCCTCAACGAAATGGAGAAAGCATCCATCATGAGTGATGATGTTAGCGTAAATGATGTATTCGACAAAGTCAGAGTTCTTCTGAAAGGAAAGAATCACATCGTATCAGACTATTTAGGGACGATGGATGCTCGCGCGCGCGAAGAGTGGAGTATTGTTAATGCCGAGAAATTTATCGATGCCGAGATAGACTCCATTCGTAATCAATGCAAAGAGATTTTCAAAATCAATCGTTCAATGCCTATGCGCACGGCATTGTTATCTGCATTATTACAGACCAAATGCGATCTGTTCAACCAAATGGTCTTTGACCCCAACAGCCCAGACATTAACGACTTATATATTGAGGCTATTGATTATTTTATCAACAATGACAAGTCTCACATGTTTTGGCAGGATGAAGAGACTCCTCTGGACAACCCTATAAAGAAGATAAAATCTTTAAGTTTACAAATACTCAATTCCGAGTCACAGATTAAGGATCTCAAAAAGAAGTTGTCTTTGTATGAGGAAGAGTTGAACAAATCTCAAATTGTTGATACTGTAACACCATTGAACGGAGATGGTTTCTTCCGAATTAGTGATGATTGCCAATACAAGCTCTTGCCCAATCAAAACGAAGAGCCTCTCAATGAGTTGTATCAACCTCATGATATTAAAACAACAAGCCTCGATCTGCGTGCCAATTTTGGGCCCATCAAAAATCAAGGTCCGCAAGGGTCGTGCTTATCATTTGCCCTCACTTCGATCTTCGAGTATGCAATGAGGAGTGTTAATCATCGTGAGGAATATGATTTAAGCGAGCGTTTCTTGTATTACAATGCACGCAGGATTGATCCCACCGTCACCGATTTGACACAGGATACGGGACTTACGTTCAGAAATGCTATCGATGCGTTGGCTAAATATGGCATCACAACAGAGGCCTTGTGCAAATACAATCCTGAAATATACGACGAAGCACCCTCGGACGCTGCTTACGAAGATGCAAAAAAACGATTGTTGCGGAAGGCTTTGGGCGTTCCTCTTGCTGTCGATGCCATCAAGTCTGCACTCGAAGACGGATATCCTGTTGCCGCAAGTTTCACGATATGCCAAAGTTTTGCAAATATCAACCATGGATTTATTCCGATGCCGGAAGAGTCCGAGATAGGCACAGACCAAGACAACGATTCACACCACGCAATGGTAATTGTTGGTTTCGAGGATAAGTTACAGTGCTTCCTGGTTCGCAATTCGTGGGGTACTGCATGGGGCGAACAAGGATATTGCTATATCCCATATTCCTATATCGAAAACCCCAAACTGCTCACATTTGCTTGTATATTATCAGAGATTGAATCTGTTGCCACATCGGCAATACAGCACCGTGAAATTCCGGCATTAAAACTTGATGACGGAGACATCTCCATTCGATATCAAACCTCATTGGCATCGCTACACAAGGAACAAGAGGTCTTGGCTGACACAAAAGCGCAACGTGCTGCACTTGCCAAGCAGTTTGAAGTGCTTAAACAGACTCTTTCCAACCATAACACCTGTGAGGAATTTATTCTTCGGACATGTGAAAAGACAAAGGAGGAGCAGGAGATGCTAAAAGAGAGTGCTAAAAGAGAGCAGTTACTTCAAGACCAAGAGTACGAAGAGTATCTCAAAATCAAGAGAAAGTTGTACATCAAAGCCGTATCATGGCCTATTGCGATATTACTATTTGTTTGGCTATGGAACAAACTCATGTCTGCTCTTCTATTAAAAGAGTGGTTTGTCGCATTGATCAATGCTATTACAAAGATATTAGAGTGTGTCCGAGACTTCTTTGTCGGCATATACAATTATGTTTTAGCATCTGAACCTGTTGTCACCAAACCTCTGTATATAGCACTATCCATAGATTGGATACACTATATCATTATTGCTGTATTGATTCTGATCTATCTATACAAAGGCCATAAACTATGGAGATCTTGGAGAGACAACCGAGACGAGCATGAGCAACAGATAAGTCGCCTGAAAAAAGAGATTGCTGCGAAGCAAAAAGAGATGGATGATTTCCGTTTCAGGACACAAGTTGCTTGTAAGTGGATTGGTGCTGTGGAGCAATTACAAACCGGGTTCCAATACCTATACTTAAATATGACATCTCGTATAAATAATCTGCGTTCTTGGTATGCAGAGTTGAATGAAATTACGTCACATATAGAGTTGGACTCCGCAGTTCCCAATACATCTGTATTGTCTAAACCCATTCTTGATAGATTCTATACCGATTATTTGCAGAAGAAAGAGGAGTTCATTATTGACTTTGCAGACCAAATCGACACTCATCAAATTTCAGAGGAGTATCTAAACTCTTACAAATCAGAGTTGCACGACAAGGTTATGTTACAGTTAATAAACGATCCGAATCTAAAAGAATTTGATATCTCTTGCCATATCGCAACAGATAAATTCGCAAACATTGCAAAGCGAATAACTCCAATTTCTAACGATGAAGAGTCGATATCTACGGAGAATGTCAAACGTCAATCGGATATCTTTATGCATATACGATCATTGCAACGAGGTGTAATAATGCCATCAACATACGTTTTTGCTCCTAATTGCCAAAAATACGGACAACAATTGCGCATTAAGATAGGCCGTGGTATGGATTCGTATTTAACGACATCGGATATGTACCGTATAAAGATGTTACAAACGATAAACTTATATTTTGATGAATGTGTGATATTTCAATAACACAACACACACTCGGCAGAATAATCAGTTTAGCAATAACATTAGATTATTAACCCGTCAGTATCGGTTTTCTTAAAAAACCGATACTGACACAAACTAAAACATTATGAAAAAGGGACTTTTCATTTTGGTTGGAACAATTCTATTGGGATTTTTACAATCCTGCACATCTGCGTCCCCCGAAGCGCTGGGAGAGAAGATTGCCCGAATGTATAACGATAGTTACAGCAAACTATCAGAAAATATCAACAACATACATACTACATACGTCAAAAATTTTGACGGTAGCCAATTCACAACTCGCATAGAGGCTCGTGATAAGTTTAACTCGGCAATTGATCAAGCGATATTGGAGTATGAATCCGCATGCATAAAAGCCGAGACCGCATATCGTGAAGCCGAGCTGAAATTTACCGAAAACTACAACAAACTTTCACTTTTCCAGCAAGTGTTCAATCTGCACATAAAAGCAAATAATGTAAAAGAGTTGAAAAAGACGGCATACACCAATGCTCTCGTCGATAAATTGATAGCAACCATTATTCCGTCAGACCCCGTAGATGAAAAGATCAAACAAGACCTTGTCGGCCGCTCCATTCGAGAGCCACAAAATGGCTATAATGAAGGAAAAACCACATGGAATATCGAAGAGGGAGAAGTTAAGTCGATGGAGGTCATAGAGAAAACAAAAGAAGATAACAATATCATCTATAAGTTGCATTTGGTTCTCAAAGCCAATGGTGGTGCTGTTGATGTCCGCTGTACTGCAAGATATGGACTTTCGGACTACGATGATGACTGGACAATTACCATGCTTACAACCGAGACATTTGATGTCGTAAAGACCGGAAAATATGACGATTGTATAGAAGTTCAAAAAAGTAAATACATTGGGTATTCATTATTCAATAAGAGCGATTCGGCCCTTATGGTTGGTGGCGTTTACTATTGGATGGGGAGTTGGCATAAATTCCAAACAACCATTGCCGGCAATGATGCGGGCTACATTATGTGTACTGACTATAAAATCCACTTTATCGAAATACCATATTAGTATCCAAACGATTATATAAACACTAATTTCAAACAATAACACCTATATATTTATGGAAAATCAAAAGAACACAGAAGCTCTTGCAAATCAAGTATTGGCTTATGCCCACGATTTAATGCTCGCACAGAAAAAACCTGCATGGGAGGCAAAAAAGATATTGATTGAGCAGGGTTATGATGAAGGACTCGTGGAGACGATTGTCGCAAATGTTCAACAACAACGCGAAGCCAATATCAAGGCCGCCAAACGAAATATTACGATTGGTGCAATATGCTTATTCGGAGGCTTGATTGTAACCATTGGCAGTTATGCCGTAGCAGTTGCAGCGAATGGTGGTCGATATGTCGCCACTTATGGTCTTATTATAATCGGCGCAATCCAGCTGATTCTCGGATTGGTTCAATACAACCGTTTCAAATATTGGAAATAAAATTATGAAATGTAATAATTGCAACTTCGAGAATCCTGACGGAGCAAAATTCTGTCAGGAGTGTGGCAGGGAACTGAAAACGACGGTTACTTGCCCAAAATGCCTTGCCGAATATGAGCAGGGAGCAAAGTTTTGTCAGCAATGTGGCACAAGTCTTACCGGAGCAACGGCAACCGAACAAGTAACCCCAAGCGTTGTTCCCCAACCGGAGCCAACACCGGCTCCTGCACCGGTCCCTGCTCCTACACCTGCACCTGCGCCTGCACCTGCGCCTGCGCCTGTGCCGACACCGGCACCTGCACCTGTACCGACCCCTGCACCTACACCTGTACCAGCTCCCGAACCTAAACCTCAAACTCGCGCCCACATTACACAAAACAACGCATGGGGGCGATTCCTGCTACTATTTTTAGGCATCTGGGCAGGTACCGTTTTACTAATATTGATAATAGCCTGGATTTTGGGCGGATTTTAATTCTATATAAACAACATCTTAATCGTCCACGCTTGCGTGGCAACATTTATTAACTCATAAAACTTAACATTATGAAAACACGTAACGGATTTATTACATTTTGGTTGTGGTTTATGATTATTGCCAACCTTTTCTCTGCTATCGTACTTATTCGTAATTTTGTAGCATCTTTCGATTTCCTTTTTGGTGATTTTAAGATTCTGACAATCATCTCCGTCATCAGCGGTGTATTTGGAAGCCTCTGCTACATAATCAGTGCAGCAAAACTCTTGAATTGGAAGAAATCCGGATTCCGTCTTATGATGACCGTAGCAATAATTCTAATGGGCGTGAATACTGCCGTATTCTTCCTTTTGGGCAAGGCAGCATCTGATGCCGGCATCGGAGGTGTTAGCTTCGGACCCAATACGCTCTACACAATTGCAGGAGGTATTTTGAGTCTGATAGTTTTACGAGCAATCCTCGGCATTAAGAAAGATGGTGTAAGTTGTTGGTCTCAACTCGAATAATTATATCAAAACGTCTGCGCTGTGGGCGGTTAAGATATATAAATAATTTCTCATCATGGATACAGAAAAAATCAAAAGTCGAGGCAAAAAGTTAAAAATCATCCTTGATAGTGCAACATTTGCACTGTTGCTATCCATTGTACTGTTCTCTTACGAGATGATTAGCAGCACCAAGGAGACCGATGCGATTGTCGATAATCTTATGGAGATTCAAGGCTCGCTTTCCACGCGCTACTTGGGGCTTTTTCCGGAGTATATTGACAACATCAACAATTTGCTGAACAACACTATCGAAGAGCAGGGCAAATCCGAAATCAGAGATTCGGTTATCATCTTTGAGGATGTCCTCTACTATGGTATTCGCAGTGATGCAGAAGGGTTTCGTAAGATGATTGAAAATCTCGTAACCTTGACGAACAGCGGTTGCCACATAACTATTGCTTTTTACGCAGCAGATGGAATGCCATTCAAACAGATGATTCGCGACAAACTCATCGAGCATGAATACAAGAAGCAATTTCGCGAAGATATGAATTCATACCTTGAACGTGTACATCTATTGAGGCGCGAAAGCGGTATGCTTGATCGTGAATTGCCTCGCGCAGAACTTGATGAGAAGTTAAAGGAGTCGGTAAACAAGCACTTCAATAACTACTTGGCAGACAATCCTCATCGTGCTGATTCATTGCATCAGGTAGTACGAAACATTTATAGTTATCGATTGGTGGACTCAATTCTCAACCAACAATATTACGAGAAGACCTGCAACGCCAATCATAAACGAATGGAGACAATGGTCAAAGGATTGCTGCAACCTCTACCACAAAAAGAGAATGCAGTTGATGCCACCACTCTGCGCGTGAATCAGTTATGTAGCGAATTGGACAAAATTAAGCAGCAGTATATGGACAAACCATATCATAATGTTACATACTCCGATTTCTACAATATGTATAAGGATATATCGCTTGCTATTTGCTCACTACTCAAACAGCAGCCAAACATCGAATTATTACCCCTTAACGAGAGTCTTATGATGTGTTGCTGGATGAGTTCGGTAAATGGCAAGGAACAGGCAATATTTGCATTCCCAAGCAAGTATTCGACCGACGAGATTGGATTTATATCGCAAGATGTTGCCATAGCACGCTATATTCGCACAATGCTCAAAGGTGTTAGGGAATCGCACACCAATATGCAATAAAACTTGTCTAACATTCAAACTTAATTATTATGAAAAAACTACTTTTTATCTTGGTATGTAGCGTAATGATGTTCGCCTGCGGCGATGCATTACAACAACAAATTGAGGTCGCTGCTCAACTTGTAAATAACTCTTGTCCACAGAAACTAAATGAGCAGATCACACTGACCAGCGTTCAAGCAAAACCAGGCTTGGTATTGGAGTACAACGCAACATTGAATAATGTTTTAGCAAAAGACCTCAACCTGTCAGAGAGCACAATGCTTCAACTCAAACAACAAATGTTGGATGCATTGAAGTTCGACCAACAAGCTTATAAGATGATTCAGAATGGTGTCTCTTACAAGTATAAATATTATGACTCAACCGGTCAGTTTGCCTATGAAGTAACAATATGTCAGGATGACTTAAAAAATATAGGAAACTAACAAACACTAAAATCCATGAATAAATACATTGTAACATTTGTACATACTTATGCCAATTCAACCGGATTGCGCCTTGTTGTTAATGGCATAAATCGTGGCAAAGTACCATACGTTATCGAGTTACCCGAAGGCAACAATACCCTACGACTCGAAAACAAGACTTTCGGCTTTGTGCTGCAAAGTACCGAGATTCAGTTACAGTTATATAGCAATGTCAATATCATAATTGATTTTTCGGGATTTTTCCTCCCGACAATCAAATGCAACGTCGTTCCGATTGACACCTCATTGCAGATGCCGAGTTATCAAACACAACCCACGGCAGTCACACCGTCTTCGGCAACCTCGTTTGTAACACCCTCTATGCCCTCTTCTGAAACTCCTTCGCAAGAGCAGATGAGAGCAGGCGATGTATGTCCGAGATGCAAAAGACGTAACTACATGGCAAGTGATGACCAATGCGCAAGTTTCTGCAAATGGTGCGGTGTGGTATTCGACAAAAATGGTGTTGTTAAAATGGACAACTATGGATTTGAATGTCATCACCAACCCAAAAACTATTTCCGTAATGTCTGGGACGCATCAAATGTCGTAAAGATTGACACAACTCAATTGGAGTTGAACCACAAGTTTTTGAGTTACATTTTCAACAACTTTCCGGATTGTAAAATCGAGTCACGAGTTGCAGTTAAATCGTTTAATCCTTCTGCTCCGGAGTATTGTATGCCCATCAATTTTATGGTCAGCAAGGGAGAAAAAAAGGTTGCTGTACTACTCGTAGAATGGCGAAAAATAGGGCGTTATTCGTTGCTCGAAACCAACGAACAGTGCAAAGAGCATAACATTTCGCCAATTATGTTCTTTGTCGATATGCCCAACGAAGAGGAGTACGTAGTAACTCAAATTCGCAAGCGTTTGGAATAAGCAAAATTTCAAGAGCGGGGAGTGCCTATCCGGCTCCTGTAAAGAATCCGGCATCGACAAGTACATGGTCGCGCAGGAGATCTGTCGGTGTATGATTCGGTATGGCAAAAGTCGCCATTTCAAAAGCGTCTCCCCGCTTCTTTTTTCAAATTGAGAAGATGTCGTTACTCAATTGTTTATTGTGTCACGAACATTGGATAAACTACTACGAATACGCGGTGCGCAACAGCCCGATATCATCCAGTAGTGAAGACGACTTGTTCAAGTTTATAAGGGACAAAGAGTATCTGCCCATAGCCACCAAGATTCTTGGAGGCGGGACTCTTTCACACCCTTGTAAAAGGCTAATAAACAAGGTTGGAACCAACAAGAAACGTATTGTTTATACATTCAACCGAGAAGAGAATTACATCCTAAAATTCATCACCTTCATACTCATTCGCCAATACGATTATTGCTTTGCTGATAATCTCTACTCTTTCAGGGTTGATTGCGGTGCGAAGAGAGCGATAAACAGAATCGTCCGCACACACAACATCGACGACTATTACTCATACAAGGTCGATATAAGCAACTACTTCAACTCTATAAATATCGACAAGTTGTTGATTATGTTGCGCGGTATTTTTGCCGACGACGAGCATCTGTACAATTTCTTCGAAACTCTACTTCGTAACCCTTATATCGAATATAATGGCAAGATTATCGAGGAGGATGCAAAAGGTGTAATGGCAGGTAACCCAACGGCAGCATTTCTGGCAAATATCTACCTTTCCGGATTGGATAAGGCATTTCAAGATGCAGGAATTTTGTATTGCCGCTACTCGGACGATATTATAATCTTTGCCAAGAGCATGGCGGAAATTGCACAGCATAAAGAGTTTATAATCCACCATTTACGCTCGTTTGATTTAACCATTAACCACAGCAAAGAGTTCCTAACCCTGCCGGAACAGCAGTGGGAATATCTCGGTTTTGCATATTGTAATGGCGACGTTGATATCAGCCCTATATCGCTACGAAAACTCAAAGCCCGAATGCGTCGAAAATCCGGAGCATTACTTCGGTGGCAACGCACCAAAAACAAGCCTGCCGAAGCCGCAGCAAGGGCCTTTGTCAAGAGATTGAATCGCAAACTTTATGACACATCGGACACCCACGAGACAAACTGGTCGAGATGGTATTTCCCGCTGATAACCACCGATAAAAGTTTGAAAGAGATCGATAAATACACCCAGGAGTGCATAAGACACATAATAAGTGGCAGGCACTCCAAATCGAATTACAGATACACCTACCATCAAATCAAGCAGTTAGGCTACAAAAGTTTGGTGCGCAATTGGTGGGCATATCACACCGAATCAAATAATTAACTTACAAACCAATCAAATTTTTACTATGAAAAAGAAATCAAACAAACAGGTGCAGAGGTCCGGCTTATTGAGATTGACGGCAATTATCGCTCTGCTGCTCTCCTCTATTCAAGTTGCCAACTCTCAAAACTATGTCGAGAATGCCGGTTGCGATTTGGGTATGAAGATGGTCTATGTCGAGGGTGGAACATTCACTATGGGCGCGACCTCGGAGCAGAGTGGCGAAGCCTCCTTCAATGAGTCGCTTACGCATAGCGTAACCCTCGATTCATTTTATATTGGCGAGTGCGAGGTTACGCAGGCGCAGTGGCAGAAGATTATGGGTACAACCGTATATCAACAGCGCGATAAAGTATATACAAGTTTGGCTATGAGTGGTGTTGGCGATTCACACCCGATGTATTACATTAGTTGGGAAGATGCTCAAAACTTCTGTCGCGAGTTGAGCGCGATAACGGGCAAGACCTATCTGTTGCCTACCGAGGCGCAGTGGGAGTATGCGGCACGTGGAGGCAAGCACAGCAAGGGTTATAAGTACAGCGGTAGTTATACAATCGATGCTGTTGCTTGGTATTCTGACAATAGTGGTCTCGCAACCCATCCCGTGAAACAGAAGCAAGCAAATGAACTCGGATTGTATGATATGAGCGGAAATGTCTGGGAGTGGTGCAGCGATTGGTATGGGTTGTATAGTTCATCGAGCCATAACAACCCTACGGGAGCGAGTTCGGGTCGATATCGCGTCTTGCGCGGTGGTGGTTGGAACCACATTGCGCGGAACTGCCGTTCCTCGAATCGTAACCGCTATGCTCCTTCTGGCCGGCTTGATAACCACGGTTTCCGGGTTGTTTGTCTTCCATAGTTTATTAAAAACGCCGGTTTTGGCATTATTACCTATCTACAAACACAAAAGGCATCTCCTTGTGGAAGATGCCTTTTGTATTAAGCCCAAGGCTTAACTACAAGCGACGTTCTATTTCATAAACTCGCTAACCTGGTCGTTGGGAACGATTGCCTCCTTGAAGATGTAAGCACCCGTCTTCTCCGACTTAACCATCTTGATACACTTGGTAAACTGCTTACCCGTACCGGTTTTAAGTGTTGCGACTACTTTCTTTGCCATAACGCTAAATACTATTTAATTTCACGGTGTAATGTTACCCTCTTCAAGTACGGATTGTACTTCTTACGCTCCAAACGATCGGGGGTGTTCTTCTTGTTCTTGGTGGTAATGTAACGCGACATGCCGGCTACGCCACTCTCTTTTTGCTCGGTACATTCGAGGATGACCTGAACTCTGTTACCTTTCTTTGCCATTTTTCCTTAAAGATTTAGTAAACTTTTTTGGGAGCGGCTGCCTCACGCAAGGCTACTGCAAGACCCTTCTTGTTAATGGTTTTCATTCCGGACGTGGTTACCTTCAAAGTAATCCAGCGACCCTCTTCTTCCGACCAGAAGCGCTTGTTTTTCAAGTTCGGGCTGAACTTGCGCTTGGTCTTGTGGTGCGAGTGCGACACATTGTTGCCGACAATCGCGGTTTTACCTGTAATTTCGCAGACTTTCATTGTTAAAAATTTTAGTTCTCCCTAAAATAGGGGATGCAAATATACGAACTTTTTTCCAAACTGCAACCCTTGGCAGATAATAATTTTCCAATCTTTAATTTCTACCCTTGATATGGTCGCGTAATAACTCTATGGCATAGGCTGTTGCGCGGTCTATAATCTGACCTCGGTCGGTGCCGGAATTGCGCATCATAGCAACCGTTCCGCGCTTCGACGACACGGCAAACCAGACCGTGCCTACCGGTTTCTCGGCCGTACCTCCCGCAGGCCCTGCAATACCGGTGGTCGCCACAGCATAATCGGCACCCGAAATGTGTCTTACCCCCTCTGCCATTGCTCGTGCAACCTGCTCGCTCACAGCCCCATACTGCTCTATAAGCGACGCATCGACACCAATAATATCCCGTTTTGCCTCGTTGGCGTATGCCGTCACCCCACAGAGAAAATATGCCGAAGCCCCTGCCATAGCGGTAAATTTTGCTGCAATGGAGCCTCCCGTGCAACTCTCTGCCACTGCGAGGGTCTTGCCACTCTCTACAAGAAGTCGATGCACCTGCTCTTGAACTGTTGCCCCCTCGTATCCCACGACGTGGTCGGCAATCAACTCTTCGAGGATTCGGAAACGCTCCTCTATCTCCTGCGCAACAGCCTCGCCATCAACCTCGTATGCTGACAATCGCAGTCGTACAATATTGGGCGAGGGGAGATAGGCAAGGTGAAGATGTTCGGGCAGGGCATCCTCCCACTCGGCAATACGTGCTGCAAGCATCGACTCGGCAATGCCCGAAGTTATCATCGTGCGATGGACAATCTGACGCAGTGCAAAGCGAGATTTTAGGCGAGGCAGCACCTCATCCTCCATAAGGTGGCGCATCTCGAAGGGGACACCCGGCAGCGAGATTACAACCTTGCCGTCGCGCTCGAACCACATACCCGGAGCGGTGCCATGTGCATTGAACAGCACCTCACAACTATCGGGAACCATAGCCTGCGAGCGATTCAGTTCGTTAAACTCTATATTGCGGGCTGCGAGCATCGTGCGCACATGCTCCTCGACGTGCCTATCGACGTGCATACCCCCACCGAATAGTTTTGCGAGGGTGGTCTTGGTTATATCGTCTTTCGTGGGGCCAAGTCCTCCCGTGGTAATCACAACATCGCTACGTTGCATCGACTGCTCGATAGCACGTACAATCTGCTCGGCACGGTCGCCCACCGATGAACGCTCACTCACGACAAAACCTGCCGAATTGAGTCTTTGGGCTATGTATGCGGCATTCGTATCGACAATCTGTCCGATAAGAATCTCGTCGCCGATGGTGATAATCTCTGCTTTCATGTTTCGAGTTGATTTACTGCTCCGTGGTCGAAGTCTGCTCGTCAGCACCCTTGCCCTTTGTCTCCGCCACGAGCATCTTGCAGGTGCGACGCACAAGGCTCATACCCTCAAAGACAACGCCCGTATAGAGTTGTACGAGTGTTGCTCCTGCATCGAGCATCGCCTTAATATCTTCGGGCGACATCAGACCTCCGACACCGATAATGGGATAGGTACCCTTCGAGCGGGCATAGATACGAGCCACGACCTCAATGGCACGCTTGGTCAGAGGCGCACCGCTCAACGCTCCCTGTCCGATATTTTTCAGAGTTCGAGCCGAGGCTTTCAATCCCTCACGCGAGGTGGTAGCATTGGTAGCCACGATACCGTCAAGCGGGGTGTCAATCATGATGTCGGTCATCATATCGACCACCTCATCGGGCAGGTCGGGCGAAATCTTCAACAATATCGGGCGATATTGGTCCTGACCACGACGGAACTCGAAGAGGGGTTGCAGGATTTCGAGAATACTCTCACGCGACTGCGGAACGTACTCCTTGAATGTTGTGTTGTAACTTACATTCACTGTGAAGTAGTCGGCATGCAGATAGAGATTGCGGAAGGCTTTGAGGTAGTCCGTAGCCTGCTCCTCGACGGGGGTTATGGTGTTTTTGCCGATATTGCAACCGACAATCATCCCATCATGCGGAGTGCGCAAGCGACTGATAGCATAATCCAAACCTTTGTTCGCAAGTCCCGTGCGATTGATTATGGCGCGATCGCTACCGAGGCGAAATACGCGAGGGCGAGGATTGCCACTCTGGGGACGAGGGGTTATGGTACCCACCTCCACAAAGCCGAAGCCCATGGCCGAAAGTTCGCGATAAATCTCTCCATTGCGGTCAAAGCCCGCCGCCACACCTATCGGATTTTTGAAGCGCATACCGAAGACTTCGCGTTCAAGCGAGGGGTCCTCCACGGCATATATTTTACGCAGAAACCAACGGCTGCCGGGAATGCAACCCACGATTCGCAACAGACAAACCATTGCTCCGTGTGTGCGTTCCGGGCCGAAGAAAAAGTTAAATATACGCAATAAGAAATGCATTGTATCCGATATTTACACGCCACAAAGGTATAAAACAATTGATAATTGACAATTGATAATTGATAATTTTGCTTTTTTACCCACAAAAGTCGGTGAGTGGGGGGCTCAATTCGCAAGTGTCAAGTATCAATTCTCAATCCCACATCAGCAACTTCGGTCATGCACCTAAAAAAACTCCTCTCTATATTTATAGTCATTACGCAGAGTCTCAAACTCTTCGGGATGCGTTTTGAGCATAAGGCTGTCAGCATGAATATCGTAGCGTGTCGGCATTGCCAGAGATAACTCTTCCCACGAGATGGCGCGCGGAGCGGAGGGGCTGACCTCCGCAGGATACCATCCCGCAAGTGGCAACGCAAAGTGCCGGGCAACCGCTGCCACAGCCATAGCCGTAGCATTCGCCTTACCTTGGAGAGAGTAACCGGCAATGTGTGGTGTTGCAACAAAGGCTTTATCAAGTAGCGCACGGTCGATATTCGGCTCCCACTCCCAAACATCTATGGCACACTCCACACCTGAACGCAGCAGAGCCTCTGTTGCGACAACCTCGCCACGCGAGGCGTTTATTAGGACTTTATCACTACCCTTCCACTTCGCCAGCAGTCGGTCATCAACAAGGTGAAATGTATCGGGTGCGAGAGGGGTATGCAGCGTGACTATATCCGACTTGGCAAACACCTCTTCGATTGATGAAAATCCGAGATGCTCACACTCCTCACGCGGAGGGTCACAGCAGACGGTGCGGAAACCCCACATCCGAGCATACTCCCACACAAGCGAGCCTACATTACCCACACCGACAATGCCGAGCGAGAGGTCAGCAGGCGAAACACCCCTGCGGGCTGTAATCTGCGCCAATACCGCCGCCACCCACTGCAAGACGCCACGGGCATTACACCCTGCGGCATTGGCGACCTCTATTCCGCGCTCACGACAGTAGTCGAGGTCGATGTGGTCGATACCGATAGTTGCCGTGACGACAAGGCGCACACGCGAGCCTTCAAGCAGGTCGCTGTTGCATTGTGTGCGAGTGCGAACAATGAGCGCATCGGCATCAAGAACATCCTCTCGACCGATACTCCTACCTGCGATGTAGGCGACATCTGCATAGGGTTCGAACACGCCTCGAATAAATGGTATTCCGCTATCGATTACAATTTTCATCACGATACTCCGTTTCTAATCGCAAATATAGTAAAAAATGATTACCTTTGTGAGATTATTTGCTTAAACGAAATGAATTTGCAGGATTTTAACCCGAATGGTGTGGGTGTCGATAACGGCAACTACTTCGGTATGCCATTTACACCCGAAGATGCGCAGTTGGTGCTGATTTCGGCTCCGTGGGATGTAACCTCGTCGTATGGTGCCGGCTCGTCATACGCCCCGGATGCAATCATCGAGGCTTCGACCCAACTCGACTTTTACGACCCCGTGTCGCCTGACGAGTGGCGTAAAGGTATAGCCACGGCAGAGATTGATTACGATATTCAGGAACTCTCGGAACGGCTGCGCTCGGATGCCGAGAAGGTTATCGAACACCTCGAAGATGGAGGCGACCCTTCGGCAGAGAGTGTTGTCCGCAAGGTACGTCGTATCAACGAGGGCAGTTTCCGCATTAACGACAATATCTACACCCAAGCACAACGCTGGCTCGAAAAAGGGAAGATTGTGGGTCTTGTCGGTGGCGACCACTCGACCTCGTATGGCGCAATCAAGGCTGTGAGTGAGGCTTACGGCTCGATAGGCGTGCTTCATTTCGACGCCCACTGCGACCTGCGTGATTGCTACGAGGGATTTGAACACTCCCACGCCTCGATAATGTTCAATGTGTTGAAAGATATGCCCGAAGTGTCGAAAATCGTCGAGGTCGGTGTGCGTGATTTCTGCGATGACGAGTTGGCTCTGGTGCGCTCGACCGAGAGGGTCGAGATGTTTGACGACGACTCGCTCTCGATGGCGAAGTTCGGAGGTCGTACATGGCTATCGCTCTGCGAGGAGATTGTCGAGCGACTTCCCCGGCAGGTATATATAAGCATGGATATCGATGCCCTCTCGGTAGAGTATTGCCCCAATACGGGTACGCCGGTGGTTGGAGGGTTATCCTTCAACGAGGCAGTCTGCCTGATGGATTGCGTGGCTCGTTCAGGTCGCAGCATCGTAGGATTCGATATGGTCGAGGTGGTGCCGACTCTCGACAATAAGATTGATGCATCGGTCGGCGCACGAATGTTGTATAAAATGTGCGGTATCGCACTCAAAACCCGTAAATAGTCCGAAATATGAAGAGATTATTTCTGATTTTGGCTCTTATGGCGACCTTCGCATCGTGTCGCAAGGGCAACGTAAAACTTGGAGCCGAAACCGATTCGTTGGCTTACGTTATCGGTATGAATATCGGCAAAAACCTCTTGCAGATGGACTCTACACTCAATGTAGATGTTGTCTGCACGGCAATTCGCGAGAGTTTTGCCGGCAACGAGAAGATGTCCTTTGAGGAGGCGAAGATATACTATCTGCGACAGATGAACTACACCAAGTATGAGCGTTTCAAACTCTACGAAGAGCGTTTCTTGGCTGATTTGGCGAAGAGCGACCGCGCCTATGCCCGCACGAGGTCGGGTCTGACTTATAAGATTGCCGAACTCGGCAATCAGCAGACTCTGCCGACACATCAGCGCGATACGGTTGTGATTCGTTACAAGATTACACGCCAAGACGGTACGGAGGTCTATTCCTCGTATGAGCGTGCCGATACGACCCGTACAGCCATGTCGAAACTCATTGTCGGCTTGCAGGAGAATCTGAAAATGATAGGCAAGGGAGGCCGCCTGACAACTTGGGTACCGTCGCTGTTGGCTTACGGCACAGGCGGAAACGAAGAGTTGGGCATTGAACCAAACACCACACTCTGCTACGAGGTTGAGGTGCTGGATGTTATCCCCTATCGTCGCAAAAGATAAGATTAGCATAATGAAATTCTAAAAATTGCTAATATGAAAAACTTCAAATTTTTAGTTGCTGCATTGGTGTTATCGGCAATTGCACCGATGGTGCAGGCGCAGAGAGTCAATGAGATTTCGCAACCGATTCATCGTTGGAAGCATCGCCAAGAGATTATTATTCCCCAGATTTTAGGTTATAATGTCTATAAATCGGACCTGCATACCCACACTATATATTCGGATGGCGAAGTTACTCCGTCTTACCGCGTGAGAGAGGCGTGGCGCCACGGTCTTGATATTGTGGCCATTACCGACCATATCGAGTGGCGCGGTACCGAGCGTAAATTGTTGCAGTATATGGACCGATACATCCCTGAGGAGTATAACAACAATTCGAGGGGTATCAATGTCAGTATGATGCACGACACCACTCATTTGGAACTTGGCATTCTCTCGAATCTGAATGCCGGCTACGAGCAGGCTGTGGAGGCGAATCAGCAGTTTGGTCTCTTGATTGTTCGCGGTGCCGAGATTACTCGTGGCGCAAACCACTTCAACGTCATCTTTACGACCGACAACAACAAAATCTATCATCCCGACCTCGAAACATCTATGCGCAACGCCTTGGAGCAGGGTGCTCTGGTGATGCATAATCACCCCACACACGATAAAACGACGGCAACCTCTTTTACGCAGATTGCCGAGGATTTGCATAAAAAAGGGTTGATTACGGGTATCGAGATTGGAAATAGTATCGGTCTGAGAACGAGATTTATAGACTATTGTATCGAGAATAACTTTGCTCCGCTCTCGAACTCGGATGTTCACGCAACCATTGATGAGATGTTCTTCACGGACGATAACGAGGGCTTCTATCGCAATATGACCTTGATCTTGGCGCACGAGCGTACTGCCGAGGCTGTGAAGGAGGCTCTCCAACAGGGTCGCTGCATCGCTTACTTCAACAATAGGTTAGTCGGCCGCGAGGAGTATCTCGCAGAACTTTTTAAGCAGAGTGTCAGCGTCGAGTATATGTGTGATTATCACAAGGAAGCAAAGGTTGTGCTGATTAACAAGTCGTCGATTCCCTATCAAGTTAAATATAACGGCAAGGATACCGCTGTTATCCACGCTATGGGTGCAGTGCAGATTGGAGTGCCGATGGGAGTGAGTGAGGTGGAGTTTATGGTTACGAACCTTCTCTGCGGCAATAACAAGCACCCGAAGGTAATGATGCCCGTCGAGCGTAAGTAATCGAGATATTGGCACAAGATAAAAGGGTCGTTCAACTTGCTGTTGGACAACCCTTTTTGTTTGGATAAAAACTTATTTTACGTCGAAGACCCCGCCAGGTTGCAGTTTGCGACGTCGGGCGAGTTGAGCCTCGTAGAGGGATTGCGGGCTGACGTGCTTGCCGTGCGAAATCCAGACTCCCTCGGGTCGCTCTTTGCGGTATCCGCCCCAATTCTCTCCTATGGTGCCGATGCTGTAATTCGCTCCGCAGACCCACGGAGATTGTACGGCCACGGCATCCGCTTCGCAATTCCAGAGCACCTCGTTTACGCCTGCCCAGCCGTGACCCGGTCCCATCCAGCAACGGTCCTGGATATTGATTCGACCCTCGACAACAACATTGTCGTAGAGTGTTCCCGTAGCCCAGCGGTGGTGAGGTCCCGTGTCGGTGTGGGTGCGAATACCGCGACAGCGCAGAAAGACATTCGGACCATTGGTGCGAGCTCCTGATGTGGCGTAAGCGTGTCGTGCATCCGTCGAGTAGCAATCCTTGACCAGACAGAGCTGGCCTGCGATAAGGAACGGATAGCGACGATTGCCTTTTATGTTAGATTTATGCTCGCCCATCTTGCAGTCGCTGACAGTGATGTTTTTAGCCTGCGAGCTCATAAACACAAGGCTGAAACCAAAGTATTTACCTTCGAGATGACGGGCCCAGCAGTGCTCGGCGGTGTTGAACGTGACGGCTGTCCAGCAGTGGTTTTCGTCGGTATCGAAGGCGTAGACACAATCCATATAGATATCCTCGATACCGCACTCGCGAATGCGGTTTTTGTAGTGGTATTTAGCAACATAACCTCGGTTGTAGCGGGCGAGAAGGCTCATAGATATCGGATTCTCGAGCCAGAGCGTATCGCCTGCAATCTTGGTAATCACACGCTCCATATCTTTGCGGTTGATTGTTTGCTCGTTCCAACGGCCTGCACCTTCGGGATAGCCTTTGCGCGTGGGAATTTGGTCCATTCTAAGGTCGCTAATCAGCGTCATCGGAGTCTCGGCGTGGACAATGATATTGTTGCCTACTGCGAACTCTGTGGGATTGGATACCCTTATCCAGAATTGGCCCACAGGAGCATCCTCGACGATATTTAGCTTCACGGGTCGCGAGACCTCGCGTTTGCCCGTACCAGCAAAAACGAAGAGCGAACTGCTGGTTTTAGAGCCGTCGTCGGTGCGTGTCGAATGGATATATGTTCCATTGTCGGGGTTGGCTCCCTCGCCACGAATCACGATGCCCGAATCTTTGATGCGAATCGAACCGCTCACGTTGTAGAGTCCGGCTTTGAGCAGGATAGCTCCGCGCTGTTTGTAGGGTAGTGCTGCCACCTCATCGACAGCTTGCTGGATAAGCTCAGTGGCATCGGCTCCGCGCTTCGGGGGCTTAATCTTTTTTACGATAGGAATGTCGGGATTCTCTACATCACCATAGTGATAGCCGACACGGCTGAAATCGAGAATCGTACCCCCGTCATTATCGGGCTGGATGCCGAGTGCGGTAATCTCGGCTATCGGAGCGTAAGGGTTGCTGCAAGTCTGCCCTTCAGCAGGCGCGGTACCCCACAGAAGGAGCGCTGCAAGGTTTGTGAGGAGTAGTTGTTTCATATAGTTAGGTTCTGTTTGGCTCAAATATACGAAAAAAACCGATATGGATAAAATATCGGTTGATTTACAATCAAAATGTCTGCAATTTTGCAAGATTGATGATTATTTGTATATTTGTCGCTTGAAAATGAACAAATTTAACTAATTAAATAAATTACAAAGAGATGAAAAAATCAATTATGATGGTTGCGGCAGCCGTAGGCTCCGTAATTGTGTTGGCATCGTGCGGTGGCAACGGTCTTATCACAAAGGGTAACTCGTCGGAACTCGACACGCTTTCGTATGCACTTGGTGCAAACATCGGCTATGGAATGGCA
>SUZF01000021.1 GCA_015060065.1 Rikenellaceae bacterium
TGCATCAGGCTCTGTAAATGATTCCAACAATGTGGGTATGATTTGCGGACTTGTGAATCAGGCGGTAAATAGTGGTACTATATATGTATATGGTACACGCACCTGGGTGGGAACAGGTACAGAACTTGCAGCCGACAACTATATGGATTATATTGACGGTTCGAACAACGGTAAGCTAAATGCATTGACCGTCGTTTTCGCGGACAAGAAGCCGAAGCAGTAAGTAAAAAAATGCTAAAGCAAGCCGAGGTTTGAAAGAATCTCGGCTTTTCTTTTTTGGGTTGTGCTACCATACGTCAAAGAACCGATACGCTGCGACAATTTAGTCGCAGCGTATTTTTGTTTAGTAGTTAGCATCGACTTTATATCTTACTAGATTTTATGGTGACAAAGAGCTCTGTTACAGGTTACATACTTCGTGATATTCTAAATTAAACAAGTAAGATATATCTATTCATAGCCAATTTGTGCTATGAATAGATCAACAAATGTGTATACTATGTAGTTTCTGTGAGTGTCTTGTGAGTGTAAATTACAAAACAGACACAACTCTTTGATTATTTGTGCATAACGGGAGAACATTGAAGCCCCAGCGGGATCACTTCTCAATTATCAATTATCAATTATCAATTGTCAATTGGCTAACACTCCAACAGTCCCAAAATCTCCTGCGGGGTGTCAGCAATCACATCGGCTTGGTTTTCAGCAAGTTCCTCGCGCGAGCGAAAACCCCATGTCACACCCACAGCACGCACACCCGCCGCATGGGCAGTCTGCATATCGACTCCCGAATCGCCAATATGGATAGTCTCGCTCGGCTCAACACCTGCAACAGCCATAATTTCGAGGTCTATTTGTGGGTCGGGTTTAAGTGGCACACCTACCCTCTGACCAAGCACTGCCACAAACTCCACATCGGGAAAGAACGAGCGAATAAGTCGCTCGGTGCCGGCCTGGAACTTATTGGAAGCCACGGCAATCTTCACGCCACGCTCAACCAACGCTTTAACCAGATCCCGTACACCCTCGTATGGATATGTATGGAGGTCTATATGGTCGAGATAGTACGCCACAAAGTCCCGACGCACCTTCTCGACATACTCCGGAGAGCGCATCGATTCGGGGATTGCTGCCTCGACAAGTCGCAGGATTCCGCGCCCTACCATCTGACGATACTCATCGGTTGTATGTTGTGGCAAACCATTGAGTTGCATCACAGCATCGCAACTCGCAGCGAGGTCGCCAATCGTATTGAGCAACGTACCGTCAAGGTCAAAAATTGCAAGTTTTATCATAATCTTAACTCGTTCTAACTCTAAAAAAAATGGTTGCAGCGCCACACGCACCGCAACCACAAAGGTAATAAAAATCGGAATAAGATAAACCTACTCTTTAACTATTTGATCAACCGTAATATATCGGTTACAGCAATTTAGGCGGCTCGGGATAGCCTTGATAAATCCAAATTCCATTACCAGGTGTTCGATGCGTGACGCCCTTTTCATCTATTCCGCCAAGTTCTATAAAAAGAGCATGGCGCTGCTCTGTGGGAAATATACTAATATTCATCTTTTTAGCAGACACATGTTCTATTTCACACAATTTAGTTTTTACCCAATAAGGATAATTCGATGTGTCGGGTAAAAGATAGTCATTAGTATAAACTCGATTCCTTTCTCCCTGATCATCAACCACATAAATTCCCACATATACTATTTCATTATGGGCAGTAATAGAAATATCTCCACCTTCAAGTCCCATATACACATATGCCGGACTAAATCGATTGAACCAATCACCATCCCATTGTTTCTTGCAACCACAAAATAGCGATGCGACTAATGCAATAATCAAAATATGGCGTTTCATTGTTCGGATATTTTAGAAATGAATATTTGGTATTATTTCGATATTATCGAAGTCATAAGTTTCTTTAATCCAATCCGGATCTCTAAAAAAGAAAGAATCTTCTAAACAATAGCAATTTAGATCTGCTCCCCAACCCCAATTGCAGTGAACAAAAAGTGTAATTTAGTTCTCATAAGCCTTGATATTTAAGGTTTGGAATACTCACTTTTACTAACTACTTGCAATATAGTGATTTATTGCATCAAATGCAAATTATTTCTACAAAATATACACAAAAAAAAGTTGCAGCACTTTGTAAGTACCGCAACCATTAAGATAGTTTCGTATCGGATTACCGATAAATCAATTTCGATAACACCATAGGCATAAGAGTTGTCACGATTGTTAGAACCGAACCTACGGTTTCGATCCATTTGTTCCTGTCCTCAATAATCTCATCAGTCTCCATCCAGACAAGCACCACGCAAGCCGCAATGAAAATTACCCAAGTAATCGCCTTTGCAAGAGGCGTTTGCTTTGCTTCGGCAGCCTCCTCTTCCTCTTGTTCCTGCTTATTTTGACCGAGAGTAACCATTCCGATAAAGTAACCAATAGCCGATGTCGCTGCAATTGCCACACCATGTCGCAAAGGATTGACATCGAAGTTGCCCAAGATGCAGAACGCATAGATAATCGCAAAACTTAACCCTGCCGCCAATGGCAACCCAAGCCACAGCATCGGACGGTAGCAGAAGTAGCGACAAATACTCTCGCGACTCCACTCCTTGCGCACTCCCGATAAGTCGGGTTTCTTGATGCGTATAGACTTAATTCTCAAAAAGTTCTTCATCACAATCTCGATTAAAGGTTGAGGTTACTATTTGCGCTTCGCCCATGTGTTTGCCAACACCAGATACACAACGGTCAGCACCACCACAACGGAGGTTGCGATTGCTTCGGAATGAGAACTGAACGAACTGATAAAGATTACAACTCCAATCGCCAGACACAACACCATTACCAGCAATCTCAAGCGTTCGATATTGACCCGTTCGCGCCGCTCCTTTGAAGAGGTGTTGTAACCCGCAATCAGAAAGTCGCCCTTGCCAATGCCGACTATCACGCCCAGCACAATAATAATTACCGCTCCAATCAAAGCTTCAATTTGTTCGGTCATCATAATCCTGACTCTTAATTGTTGTTATCATCTGCACCGTCATTTTGCGCCCGCGCGGAAGAGTGCTTTCGCACCCTCCCACTCTTACGCAAAGCCTCGGCAATTATCCATTGCAGTTGTCCGTTGATAGAACGAAACTCATCGGCAGCCCACTTTTCGAGGGCCTCCATAGTCTCGCCATCCACACGCAGGACAAAACTTTTGGTCGATGTGTCGCGTTTAGCCACGATAACACCTCCTTTTTATTGGTGTAGCGTACCTGTATTAACCACCGGCTGTGCCGACTCGTCAGCGCAAAGCACTACAAGCAGATTGCTTACCATAGCAGCCTTCTTCTCCTCGTCGAGTTCGACAATCTCATCCTCCGAGAGGCGGTCGAGAGCCAACTTAACCATCGAAACGGCACCCTCGACAATCTTCTCGCGAGCAGCAATGATTGCATCCGCCTGCTGACGACGCAACATCACGGCCGCGATTTCGGGAGCATACGCCAAGTAGTTGATTCGAGCCTCGACAATCTCGATGCCCGCCATAGCCAGACGCTCGTTGAGTTTCGACTCCAACTCCTCGTTAATCTCGCCACTATTCGAGCGCAGGGTCAGTTCCTCCGAGGTCGCGATGGTGTTGTCGTAAGCGTAGTTGCCCGCAACTTGACGCAGAGCCGCATCCGACTGAACGCGCACAAAGTTTTCGAGAATCTGCATACGTTTCGCCGAGGTCACACCAATCTCGCCCTCGTTTGCCGATGCATCCACATCGAATACCGCACGATAAATCTCCTCGCTCTTAATCTTCCACACCAGCACCAAGCCGATAAGCACAGGATTACCTGTTTTATCATTGACCTTGATGGGATCAACATTGAGGTTACGTGCGCGGAGCGAAATCTTCTTGACGGTCATAAAGGGATTAACCCACCAATAGCCCGTTTTGAGGAAATTTCCGCGATATTTACCAAAGAATAGCAGCACTCGTGCCTCGTTGGGTTCGAGCATCATAAAGCCACAAGCGAAGATAATCGTCACAATCATCAGAGCGATACCGCCCAGAATCATCACCACGGGCAAAGCACCCGTCATACCATCCTCGCTAAAAATAATACCCTGTACCACAGAAGCGAGCGATGCAGCCAACATTCCCAAAGTCACGAACAACATCACAAATCCGTTGTGATGACTACCCGAATACTCAAAATTCTTGTTCTCCATAGTTGTAATTATTAAAGTTAAAAATCAGTTTGCGTCAGTAATATCATTTTGATATCACAAAGATATAGCCAAATTTTTAATTTGCAAACTTTTTCGGTAAAAAAATCGCCACTCTCCGTCGAAAGTAGCGATTCGGTTCTGTTGCACCTGCATTATACATTACAGAGGTTTAATAAATGCCCGACGCTTTTTGTGCTGAATATGGTCGAACATCAAGAAGTTGGCAAGGCTCTTATAATTATCCTCCAAAATAGAGTTGGTTTCAACTCGCAGGGTACCATAATCTGCGAAATAGGGGGTCATATCATCAACTATCAGTGCATTCACACCCTTATCCTGATAGTCGGGACGTACGGCAATCAGCAGCAGTTCGAAATCGGTTATTCGCTTCGTTTTCAAGGCTTTGAGCAGATAATACCAACCAAACGGGAAGAGTTTTCCGCCACACTTACGCAGAGCATCCGAAATTGAGGGCATACCCACACCGACAGCCACAATCTTATCATCTTCATCCACCACTATCGACACAAAATCGAAGTTGAGCAATGGGAAGAACATATCGCTATAATAGTGTTTCTGGCGGTCGGTCATAGGTTGGTAGTTGTACAACTTCTGATACGCCTCATCAAACACATCGAAATAGGTATAGCCATATCTCTTTCGCAACTCACGAGAGTTCTTGACCTTCACAACTTTGAGATTAAATCGCTCTCGGACAAGTTGAGCGACACGCTTCACACGCTCCGGAGCCTCTCTTGGGGATTGAATCTGCAACTCAATCCAATCTGCCTCCTTCAACAGCCCATATCGCTCATAATGAGGTATGTAGTATGGGTGAGTATAGAGGTTTGCCAAGGTTGCATTTTGGTCGAACCCCTCGATAAGCAAGCCCTCCTTATCGAAATCGGTAAAGCCTACGGGACCATTCAATTCGAGCATACCCTTCGACCTACCCCACTCCGCCACGGCATCCAACAACGCCTTGAAGACCTCGTAATCATCCACAAAGTCAAACCAGCCGAAACGGCACTTTTTAACCTTCCAAGCCTCGTTGGCGCGATAATTCACGATTCCCACAATGCGTCCCACGATTTTATCGTCGCGATACGCCATATAGATAACATAGTCGCACACTTCGAGTGCGGGGTTTGACTTGGGGTCAAAGGTGTTTATTTCGTCAAAGAATATCGGTGGGCAGTAGTAGGGATTACCCTTGTAGAGGTCTATACCAAACTGCACAAACTTGCGCAGTTGGCTCTTTGACGTTACCTCCTTAATCACCACAACCGATTTCTCATCTGCTTTCGATGAGTCGCAATGGTTAGTAGTCACCATAAAAATCTCGATGTTTCTTCACTTTAAGTCCGCTATCGGTCACCGACAGCAGAAGGTTTGGGTTGTAATTCGAGTGTAAATATAGACATTTTTTTTGCATTACGGCACAGTTTATGATTTTTAAGAGGCGATAAAAACCACACTAAAACAATTTTACTATGAATCGTACAATGAAAAAAGATGACGCAACCACAGCCGTATATGGCTCGAAAGAGATGTTACAGCCCGCCCCGACGGAGCGCATACCCCAACACAAGACTACACCGGAGATTGCCTACCAGATGGTCAAAGACGAGACCTATGCACAGACGCAGCCGCGCCTAAATCTGGCGACCTTCGTTACGACCTATATGGACGACTACGCCACTCGACTGATGAACGAGGCGGTCGGAATCAACTATATAGACGAGACGGAGTATCCCCGCGTGGCGGTGATGTGTGGAAGGTGTATCAATATTCTTGCAAACCTCTGGAACACACCCGAAAAGAGTGAGTGGAAGACCGGCGCACTCGGCATCGGCTCCTCGGAGGCGTGTATGTTGGGAGGCGTCGCTGCGTGGCTGCGCTGGCGCAATCGTCGCAAAGCGCAAGGCAAACCCTGCGACAAGCCTAACCTCGTGATGAGTACTGCCTATCAGGTTGTATGGGAGAAGTTCTGCCAACTGTGGCAAATCGAGATGCGCACCGTGCCTCTCTCGCTCGAATGTCCTACACTCGACCCCGAAAAGGCTCTTGCTGTCTGCGACGAGAACACAATCTGCATCGTTCCCATCGCAGGTGTAACATGGACAGGTCTGAATGACGACATCGAGGCTCTTGACAAGGCTCTCGATGCCTACAACAAGCGCACCGGCTACGATATTCCGATACACGTAGATGCTGCATCGGGCGGTTTTATTCTCCCCTTCATCAATCCCAAAGAGAAGTGGGACTTCCGACTGAAATGGGTTCTCTCAATTTCAACTTCGGGACACAAATACGGACTCGTCTATCCGGGTTTGGGTTGGGTTATCTGGAAGGACAAAAAGTATCTTCCCGACGAGATGGCTTTCAGCGTAAATTACCTCGGAGCCAACATCACGCAGGTAGGTCTGAACTTCTCGCGCCCCGCAGCGCAGGTTTTGGGTCAGTACTACAACTTTATCCGCTACGGATTCGAGGGTTACCGCGAGGTACAGCAGAGTTCGATGGATATCGCCTGCTACTGCCACGAGCAGATTGGTAAGATGAAGTGCTTCCACAACTACTCCGACAAGGTCGTAAATCCTCTGTTTATATGGTATATGGACCCCAAGTATGACAAGAAGGCAAAATGGACTCTCTACGACCTGCAAGCCGTACTGCAACAGAGCGGTTGGATGGTGCCGGCATACACCATGCCCAAGGATATCGACAACATTGTTGTTATGCGAGTGGTTGTCCGTCAGGGAATGTCGCGCGATATGGCAGATATGCTGTTAGGCGATATTCGCAATGCAGTGGAGCAGTTCGAGAAACTCGAATACCCCACCCAATCACGCATACAATACGAAAAGCAACAACACCAGAAGGGCAAAGTCTTCACACACTAAATTGCCCACATAAACAAGAGGAGGTTACTCATCAAAATCGAGTAACCTCCTCTCTCTGTTATTTTATCCGAGTTTCAATACCACCTTATTATATTATATAGGCAGCACCAAACTCGCTACTCCGACATATCGAACTCCACCAGAATCGGTCGGTGGTCAGAGTATTTGTAGAAGGGCCAGCCTTCGGGCTTGGTTCTAGTTGTAAATTCATCCTCTTTATCCAAGAATCGAATACGAACTACACGCTTCATCATCTCTGGCGATGCAAAGACATAGTCAATACGCGAGCCTCCAAATGGACAAGTGCCACCAAAGACTACATACATGATATCTATAAAGTTCGTTCTTTCAAGAATCACGTTCTGCGCCCAATAGAGAGGCGACGATAAACCGTAGTTATAATAACTTTCATCGAGCGGTGAGCGAGAGTTGAAGTCTCCTGCCATAATCCAATTGGTCTCCGAAGAGTACTTATCATTCCACACGGTCTTGTTGAACATATACTCCAACTCGCCCTTACGATATGCGTGACCCTCATTATTTGCAGCAGATGTCTCTTGGTCTGCCGAGGCAACATTCTTTCCATACTTTTGCGGCCAGAGGTGGAGATTTATATAGTTAATTCCATCTACCTTTGCATGCAGACCACCGTGCGAAACCTCGGCAACAGCCGTCTCCTTACCTGTACCCTTGGAAACAGCACCAAGTCGCTGTACCAACGTAATAGGATATGACGAAGTAGAGGTAATTACTACGGGGAAATTATCCTGATATGCACCGTAATTCCAATTCGAGTGACCATACTTGCCAGCAACGGTACCCCATTGTAGATCGCCCTTTGAGTTTATCAAATATTTACCCGTAAGCAGAGATGCAGTCGAGATACCCTTTGCCGTTCCATCTGCATTGGGTTCTGTTTCGTAAGATGTTTTAGCCTCCTGCCACAAGCAGATATCGGGAGCGTGTTTCTTGACAAATGCGATAAAGTTTGCATATTGACTGCCTTGGTCTGCCCACATACCGTTCTGGATATTGAACGACATAATTTTCAGCATATCGCCCGACTGGTCTTTGAGTTTGGTAACTACGATATCATCCACGTAGTAACCCAGCGTACCCGTAGAGGCTGATGCCAAAGCAGCATATAAATCGAGAGCCGTATCGGCATAAGCATCATTCACAATCAACTTAACCGTCTGCCAAGTTTTAGCCTTAATTGCCGATGTAGGCACAGCCATTTCGCCAAGTTTCAATGTAAATTTCGCATAACCTGTAAGTTTTCCTGTTTCAGCATCGGTTGAGTAACTATACCTATATCTATCTGCCGATACATCAACCGCTACTCCATCAATATAGGCTTCGGAGATATATCCCGAATTACGCACAAACACATCCACATCAGTGGCAGCATTCACCGTATAGCAGAACTTAAACTCCACAGCGACCTTGCTTGCGCCTGAAAGATTGGTAAATGGAGCAGAACGATAGCGACCACGACCGTTAGTGCTTCTCGCACCAACACCTAAATATCCGGGACGCTCCTCTACACGGAACAACCAAGGCGATGTGTAGATACCTCTACTACGCAGATACTGTTCGGACATATTATACACAGAGTCTTCCTCATGGACTACCGACATAAATTCCGAACCAGAATAGGCATAGGTCGAAACAAACAATGTTCGCTCATAACCCGTTGCAGTCGTGGCTGCCGGCGAGTTAGCTGCAAGAGGCGTAAAACCACGACCATTGGACGAGCCGGCCATATAATCGCCACCCCACACCATCAAGTCAAAATGCTCTTCAAGCACACAATCCGACTTCGGAGCGTATTGGATGGTCGGAGTAAGAAGCACCTTACCAAGACTAATTGTACGCGCAGTCGAGGAATCGATAGTCATCGAGCGATGCGATGTGTCGCTGATGCGGATTTTAAGACCCGAAGCGTATGTACGCGCAGGCAACACGATGTAGAAAGGTGTTCCGCCACTCGACAACTGCACACCCGTACCATCCTCCTTGACACAATTCAATACAACACCGGTGCGAACAACTCGGCTGGATGCAGCAAACGTCGGAGGAACAAGAGAGTGAGATGTTTCATCGTAGCCCATTGTTCCGGCAACAATATTACCGGCCTTATCCTCCACGTAGATACTCTCGATTTCGGCATCTCCGGCAATGGTAAGTTTCAGCACACCACACATCGATTTGAACGACAAAACCGGAGTTTCGGAACTATTCGACACGGTCGCTGCCGCCCACATAGGATTCGAGTCGGGACCAAACGAGTTCTCTGCATAGAACTGCATTGGATGCAATCTGAAATGTTTAGGCGTGGTGGAGAACTGCGCATAATCGCCCGGATAATACGCCTCATATACGCCATCTTCTGCCTCTGCCACATCCAACATTGGCAATCCGTTTTCGTCGTATGCCACTGTATAGACCACATTATTCACAGAGACGCGGTCACCCTCCTGCCACTCTACCGATATTCCGGAGAGAGAAGTTCGCGTATCGTCAGCATCGAGATAGAGACGAATGGTCTTACCCTGAACGCCCGATACTGTTTCATCGGAGCCTATCTCTCCGCCATTAAGGAGTTGGTCGTTTGTTGCATCTTCGGTACAACCCGCCACCAGCATAGCGGAAAATATCAATGAGATATATAGTAACTTTTTCATAATCGTCAATCGCTGTTTAGGTTTACCACTCATTTCCATCAATTACCTGATCCAAGTCCTCAATCGGAATCGTCGATGTTGCCACCTCCGGGTCTTTCACGCAGCGAACTGCGAGAGCCATCGAGATAGAGGTTTCAGACAAAACATTCTGGTCTGCGATGGGATATGACACTCCATCCTTGGTGTATGTACCCGCACCTGCATCATAGTAACCATCCTTTACTACTGCCGTTTTGCTGGCACTTGCATCGGCAGCAAACTGAATTGCCGTAATGTTATTGTTAGATGACGAGCCCCACCAGTTAATCACATTCTGGTCGGCATAAGCACCATAAAATACTCGCGCACCGGATGTCGGCACCCAAACAAACGAGCCGTCTGCCGCAGTAGCGTATGCTGCTCCGGTATATACAGTTTGTCCAGACGGGATAAAGCCCTCGGCTATCACTGTTCCGCCATAGTGGCGGTGACGCCACGTCAAGTTGAGCGCTCCAAAGTCCTCGATAGCCTGTTCTGCCTCGGCAACATGATAGCCATAGGGGCAGACATCGAAGATATACTTGCTCTGCGCTGCAAAATTCCACGGAGCCGAAGCCGACGAGAAGTCGAAACTTCCCGCGAAGAGGTCGTTGCACCAGTATTTCTTTGGTGCGATAGACTCTACACTACCTCCCGCAGCCTGGGGTGTATTATCCGCAGCAGTACCGTATGTGGTCATCGGATTTTGCATCGCGACTTTCAAGGATATTCCGTTTGTATTATTTTTATACCACCACTTGTTCGTCCATGTTCCCGAAGTTGCCGCAGAAGATTTATTGACATAGATTGTCGAGCCAATAATATCCTCGCTTGGGAAATAGTATGTGGGAGTATCTCCATATCGTGCAGAATCTGTTGCACTTTTAGAGGTTTCTACACCCTGATTGGCGAAGACCACCGAATAGTCTTCGCGCTGATAAGTGGCCGAATTACGCAAGTGAGCCCAAGCACCTCCGGGGAACGGAGTCGGACGACCCCACTGATAGAGCAGACCCGTGGTCGGATATGCGCCCTGCGCGTTATCCCAAGCGCGGTGCATATATTTCAATCCCTCATCAAGGCTCGACGGAGCAACCCACGCACCCACATTGCGGTCGAGGTAGATATTCTCGCCGATGGTCTGCTCCTGCGGTGCATCCGTAGCCCAGATATGCCAGTTCCACAGCGAATCTCCATTCGCATCAACCAAACAGATAAGGGCATTACCCTCGGTACCGTTATGATAAAAGATAATCTTGCCGTTGGTTGCATCGTAGGTAACATCGGTAATCATACCCGACGAAGACTCCCAAGCGACACAAGCACGCGCCCCCTCGCCTCCAAGAGTTGTAAAGGTCATACCCGATGCGGGGTGTGGCACGGCAACAAAACCGCCCTTGGTCTTCACGTCGAACATATACCAGCCCTCCTCGGAAGCGACGAAGCAGTTTGCGTAGGCACCATCAGCCGAGAGGTTGATATACTCGGTCGAAGCCTCCACGTAGATTCCCGAAATGGGTTTGATATGCGAGCGTACAAGTTGGTGGCTCTTTGTCGATACGAAATCGAAACTCTCATCCGTAGCATGAAGCGTAATGGTCAAATCTCCGGCAGGATATGTTGCAGCCGGCAGCGGAATCAACACAGACTGCACCGTCGGAGAGAGAGAGAATGCAGATACCGGCGCAAACGATACGCTTTTTTCGCCCGTAAGAGTCACGGTCGGCACGCCCGTCGAACTTATCGACACCTTTGCCGAACCTGAAAGCACCTTCGTCTTCGAAGTGATATCAATCGACTTCAAGGTTGCATATCCGGAGAGTTGCAACTCCAAGAATCCGCAGATGTTCGTAAAGTTGATAGTACCGTCATTTGTCGTCAAGCCCACCATCGGAACATTCGAGCCGTCTTTCTGCTCCAACTCCGACGGGAGCGACACATTAACACCCGAATCTGCAATCGACAGCAAGGCCGTTGCAGGGCTTACCACGTGATATGCCTTGGAGGCAAAATTCACAATACCTTTACCCGTAAATGTGCCGACATTGGTACCGGCACCGCTACTCAACGTAAGGGTACGCAGAATCGAGAAGTCGTCGTAGAGGGCTACGCAATCCTCGGCATCCCACAACACCTTACGCACACCACCACTCTCCTCGTCAAGAGATGTGCGGGCATCAGAATCTTGAATGGTTGCGGTTAGTTCAATCGCAGATTCGCACTTTGGAATATCCTGAACAGGATCCGTAGCGCAAGAACAAAACATCGCAGCAAAGAGGGCTACGACTAAAATTTTTGTTGGTTTCATAATAATAAGGTCGTCCTTATTGACCGGTTTATGGTTTGGTTTTTTGGTTAAGTTCTGCTTTATCGGGGCAAATATAACATTTTTTTCGATAAAATAAGCGTTTTATCTCAATTATTTACACAAAAAAACGAAGTTTTTATGATTCGACATCACATCAACTTCGTTTTCTTACAACAGGGCAATATCACACTGCCGGCCACAACAACGCCATAGGCATCAGTTCTCACCTTTATTTTTCGTCATAAACCTCTCCGTAAGCCACTTACGCACCGGCTCATCGTATAGTTTCAGAGCGACCCACGCCAGCAGAATTGTACCGAAGAATATGGCAACACCGACATACCACACTTGATCGAAGGTGTATCCGTTTTTCCAAACCCAAGCGTAGAAGTAGTACATTACCGGATAGTGCGTGATGTAGAGCGGATAAGAGATATCTCCGAGGAACTTGCACAGACGTTGCGATTTCGCGCCCTCCGCCTTACCCGAAGCCGCCAACCAAACCACCACAGGGAAGACAATCATCGTACAGAAGAGGTCATACAGACCATTTTGCCACGGCTGCGAGCCATCTCCGATATACGGCACAGCGAGCAGTGCAACGATTATAGCACTGCAAATCCAAAAGGCTCCCTTAATATTCGCAGGCTTGAACTTACGCGAGAGCAACAATCCCATCGAGAAGGAGAATCCGACACGCATCAAACCACCGAAGAGTCCCATATACGGAATCTCCCACGCAGTATGCCCCATAGACCAACCAACCCCGATATGACCCACACCGGAGATATTTCCAAGTGCGCAGGCTGCAAGTCCCACTCCACTCACGACCACCACAGCCGTCAATGCCTTATTCGACAAGCGACGCAACCAGAGCGCATAGAGGATATTGGCAATATATTCAAAGAATAGCGACCAACTCGGTCCGTTCAGAGGAAACAACTCGCCATTTCCACGAATTTCATAAGAGGCTCCAGGAGCCGCGGGTATCATAAAGATACTCAACAGCATAGCCAGCGCAATCGCACCCCATCCGATATGGGTACCATCCCACTGCACACAACCTTGCAGACAGAACGAGATAACACCGAACAGTACTCCGAGAATCACCAACGGATGCAGACGGATAAGACGACGCTTGAAGAAATTTCCGAGCGACATTTTCGACCAACGATCGTCGTAAGCGTAACCGAGGACAAAGCCCGACAAAACAAAGAAGAAATCGACCGCCAAATAGCCATGATTTATACGTTGATCCATAGCACTTGTGGCAAAGCCCTCGAATACGTGATACCATATCACAACCAGAGCCGCCACACCACGCATCGCATCAAGCAATTCGTAGTGAGGTTTTGTATCGGCATAAGAGGCCGCAGAAATTGGTTTTACACTCATTTTCGAATCTTAAAGTTTAGGTTAATTTAATCATATTTACTACTCTAATATTCCGCGCGTTATGTAATATCTCATTTTTAAGAGCCACCACCCTTTCGAGGGATGCAGAATAGAGCAATATCCCACCGCCATAGCAATCGTTACAGCCCACTTTGCCACTTCGCAAAAATAGAGTTTTGCCACTCTGTTGTGCAGTTCTGCGCGATGTCGTTGGCTTACTCCCGTATTATTCGACAATCGCTTGAAATAATCAGCAGTAAGTTTCTCTTCTCCAATGATATGGTATATAACGGCATCGGGAGCATACCAAAACTCGACACCATCCTTTGCGAGTCGTTCAAAAAGGTCACTCTCTTCGCCACCTGTAAGTTTGCTGCCGATACGACCTAACGAGGTATCGAAGCCTCCATATTTAAGCAGGATTTCGCGCCTGAAAGCCATATTTCCACCTGCGGGAATCTTCCCTTTCGGGAATTTACGAATCTTATCGCCTAAATCGGTTGGATTAGCAATCGGCATCTCCGTAAAATGCGACAACCACGAAGGTCGCCCCGAAGGATATTGAGGTACCACCCGACCACCTGCCGCAGTAGCATCGGTACACTTATCGAATAACTTCAAATAAGCACTTGCAAACTCCTTATTTACAACTTCATCATCGTCGATGATTGCCACAATCTCGCCACGGCTCTCCTCGATACCGCGATTACGGGCAAAAGAGAGTCCTTGCTGCTCCTCGCGCACGATGCGCAGATTAAAATCGGGATGCTCTGCAACGAATCGGGCAAACATCTCCTGCGTATCATCTTGCGAGTTATTATCGACCACAACACACTCCCACTCGGCAGCCGGCAAATCCTGTTTTACAAGTGATTCGAGCGCACCAATCAGTTGTCTGGCGCGGTTATAAGTGGCAATAATTATCGATATTCGTGTCATAATCGGTTGGCTATCGGGGACAAAAGTAAAAAAAAATCGGTGTTTATTGGCAGTCCGACAGATTTTTTATAAATTCGTACCAAATTTAACCAAAAACATCATCTACAATGAAGAGATTTTTTACATTTCTGGCAATGACTATTGCAGCCTGCACCTTATCAATGGGCAATGCGGTTGCTGCACCTGCCGAGCAGCCTGTAAAAGTTATCGTAATGCCCGACCACGCAGATTGGAACTACACCTGTGGCGAAGTTCCCTGCTTCAAGGTGTTGGTACTCAAAAACCACGTTCCGATGCAGAATGTGGAGATTTCGTACCTCGTTTCAGAGGATATGATGCCCGCGCACCTCGAAAAGAGCGAAACACTCAAAACCGGCGAGGGTAAAATCAAAATCGGCACAATGAAGAAACCGGGTTTCCTGCGCTGTACTGTCTATGTCAAGAGCGACGGCTACACATACCGAGGTATGGCAACCGCAGCATTTGAACCTGAAAAGATTCAGCCGACAACCACCCTACCCGACGATTTCGACAAATTTTGGAGCGATGCGATTGCTGCCAATGCGCAGATTCCGATGAATGCCACGATGACCTTGATGCCCGAACTCTGCACAGGAACTTATAATGCATACCATATTCGTTTCCAGAGTTTCAAGAAGGACTCCTATATGTACGGTGTGCTAACTATTCCCGTAAAGGAGGGTAAATACCCTGCCATTCTGCGAGTTCCGGGAGCAGGCGTCAAACCGATGCCGGCATACAAGAATCTCCCCAACGACAAGGCTGTCATCCTTCAAGTCGGCGTCAATGGCATTCCCGTAAATATGCCGAGAGAGGTCTATCAAAGCCTCGACCGCGGAGCCTTGCGCAACTACAACCGATTCCGCGTTGATGACCGCGATAACTACTACTACAAGCGTGTCTATCTCGGATGCGCACGTGCCGTCGATTTCCTTGCCGAACTCGATTGTGTCGATGCCGAGAAGATTGCAGTCTGCGGAGGCAGTCAGGGAGGTGCGCTGTCTTTCACTACGGCTGTCCTCAATCCGAAGGTTAAATGCCTCTATGCCAACTACCCGGCCCTCTGTGACCTCACGGGCTACTTAAACGGTCGCGGTGGCGGTTGGCCTCACTTCTTCCGTGGAGATAACGACAGCAATCTGCGCAATGTAGCGGCAATTATCGAGAATCTCAAATATTTCGACGTGGTAAATTTTGCCCGCAAGGTAAAAGTTCCCGTAAAGATTGCTTTCGGTTATAACGACACGACTTGCTGCCCGACCTCGATTCTCTCGGCAGTGAATGTCATTACCGCACCCAAAGAGTTGCTTATCTACAACGAGATTGGCCACTACACCTACCCCGAATTGGAAATCGACCACGGAAATTGGATATTGAAGCAGTTGCAATAACCGCAACTCGCCAATAACGGATACAAAACGGATGCTTCTCATCAAGAGAGGCTTCCGTTTTTTATATTCATATAAAATTGCGATAAATCTTTGATAATTTTCACATTTTTACATACCTTTGTCGCCCGAATAACAGAAACTAACTCCCCCTTTTCCCTCCGGGAAGGGGAATATTTTATTGAAATGCGAAGAAATCTACTACGTTTTCTGCTGATTTTACTCTCTGCGGCTGTGCCTCTGTCAATATATGCACAAAGCCCGCAGAAGGTAACCGTGAGCGGTTTGGTAACTTCCGCCGAAGATAAGCAACCTCTTATAGGCGTAACCGTCGTAACGGACTCTATGCATGGAGTCAGTACTCTGCTCGATGGAACCTACACGATTAAGGCTGATGCCGGACAGACGCTCTCGTTCTCGTTCATCGGCTACAAGAGCATCGATTGGGTCGTGCCTGCCGGAAAACCGGAGGTAACGTTCAATGTCGAGATGCACTCCGATACCGAAATGCTCGATGATGTGGTTGTCGTCGCTTATGGAGTCCGCAAAAAGGGTACTGTTGCCGGCTCGGTGTCGGCTGTGAAGGCTGAAAAAATCGAATCAACCCCCACCGCAGCCTTCGACCAAGCGTTGCAGGGTCAGGTGCCGGGTCTTACAGTCCTCTCAAACACGGGCGAGCCAAGTGCATCGGCTGTGATGACCATTCGTGGTACGAACTCTATCAATTCGGGTACGGCTCCGCTCTACATTCTCGACGGCATGCCCATTTCGAGTAGTGATTTCAACACAATCAACCCTGCCGATATCGAATCGATTTCAGTCTTGAAAGATGCCTCTTCGACCTCGATTTATGGAGCGCGTGCAGCAAATGGCGTAATCGTCATTACCACCAAGCGAGGCAGAATGTCCGACCGACCTAATATCGAGTATCGTATGCAACTCGGATTTTCGCAGATTGATTACAGCAAGTGGGACTTGATGAATACTGCCGAGCGCATCCAATACGAAAAGGAGATTGGAATGACTGACGGTCAGGATTACAATCTGCTCCGCAAAACAAATGTAAATTGGGCAAAAGAGGTCTTTAATAGTGCCGCGATGTTGCAGAGTTACGAACTCTCGGTGTCGGGTGCAGATGAGAAGACCAACTACTACGTTTCGGGCGGATACTATAATCAGGAGGGTACGGCTCCGAGTTCTCGCTTCGAGCGAATCTCATTGCGAGCCAATTTCGAGCGTAAGGCTGCCAAGTGGCTAAAACTCGGAACGAGCAATATGCTCAACTACCAAAACATCCAGCAGGCAGACGAAGGCTCGTACAATCTGGTAACCCCGATTTCGGCAGCCCGCTTTATGATGCCCTACGTCAGCCCCTACAAGGCCGATGGCTCGTTAGCATCGATAAACGACGGCACGTGGCGTGGCACAGGACAGAATCCGCTCGAATGGATTGCCAACAACCCCGTAAAATACAAGAAGTATAAACTTGTGTCGCAACTCTTTGCCGAGGCTTACCCTGTGAAGGGTTTAACTCTGCGCTCGCAGTTTGGTATCGACTATGCCCACACCACTGGATTCGGTAAATCGTATCCGAGTTACGCGCCCAATCAGGGCGAAGGCTCGGCATCGCGCAGTTCGACAGACTCATATACACTCAACGTTACCAACACCATAACCTACGAGTGGAATCTCTCGGATAAGAGCAAATTCACCTTCCTCGCAGGTCAGGAGGGTGTCGATTATCACTACGAGGCATTCAGTCTGCTCTCGCGAGGTCAGAACAACGACCGACTGACCAACATCTCGACCGGTACGCGCGTAACATCGTGGGACGACACGACCGATTCGGATTATGGCTTCGTATCATTCTTCGGACGCATAAACTACGACTACGACAACCGCTACTTCGTCGAGGCTACGGCTCGTGCTGATGGCTCCTCACGCTTCGGAGCATCGCGTCGCTGGGCTGGATTCTGGTCGTTGGGCTTTATGTGGAATATGCGCAACGAGAAGTTTATGGACTCGGCATCACGTTGGCTCACAAATGCGCAGATTGCCATCTCGACGGGAACATCAGGAAACTCCTCGATTCCCAACTACGAACACCTGGCTCTCGTTGGTGGTGGTCTGGACTATGTAGGCAATGCCGGTATCGGATTATTGCAACCCGGAAACGACAATCTCGGTTGGGAGAAGCCTTGGACCTCAAACTTGGCATTTCATCTCGGATTCTGGAACAGATTGAATGTCGATTTGGAGTTCTACTATAAAAAGACCTCCGATATGTTGATGCAGGTGCCGGAGTCTTACTCGGCATCGGGCTACGGATACTATTGGGACAATGTGGGTGCAATGGTCAATAAGGGTGTTGAACTCAACTTGACAGGAACACTACTTGCAGTCAAAGATTTTATTTGGACTGTCAATGCCAACATCTCGTACAACCACAACAAAATCACCGAACTCTACAATGGTGTACAGGAGTACGAACTCGCCAACACCAACACCAAACTTGTTGTTGGTCACCCGCTTGGAGAGTTCTACATCAACCGTTATGCAGGTGTCAATCCTGCCAATGGAGATGCTCTATGGTATGATAAAAACGGCAATCTCACCACCGAACTGCGCGATGAGGATAAAGTGCTTATCGGCAAGAGTTATCACGCACCTTGGCAGGGAGGTTTCGGCACACAACTCGCATGGAAGGGGCTTTCGCTTGCTGTGCAGTTCAGTTGGGTTGGCGACAGATGGATGATTAACAACGACCGCTACTTTGACGAGTCGAATGGCCGCTTTGCTTCGTACAATCAGTCGCGCCGCCTGCTCGACCGATGGAAGAATCCGGGCGATGTTACCGATATTCCGCGCCATGGAGTCTATACCGAGTTCGACAGCCGCTTATTAGAGGATGCATCATTCTTGCGACTTAAAAACATAATGCTCGCCTACTCTCTGCCGAAGGATTTGCTCCGTCGCAGCCGAGTATTCCAAGGTATCCGCATCTACGCACAGGCGCAGAATCCGTTTACCTTTACCAAGTTCTCCGGTCTTGACCCGGAGGGCAGTTCTAATATCTACGCAGCACGATATCCTATGGCGCGACAATTCACATTTGGTCTTGACTTAACATTCTAACGGCTATGAGAAGTTTTTTCAATAATATAAAGATTTTCGCAGCGGCTATTGCCGTGATGACGGCACTATGTGCTACATCGTGCCTCGATAAGATTCCTGGGTCGGCAATTGGAGAGAAGGAGGCCATAAAGAGTTTCGACGACGTAAAGCAACTACGCGTCGGAATCTATGCGATGCTCAAAAGCAGTGCGCTTTACAGCGGTTATCTCACGTTATTGCCAGATTTGCAGTGTGATTTGGTCTATGCCGTCGAGGGATTCTCGAACAACCACGGAAATATTTGGCAATGGGATATCCGCCCGACCAACTCCGAGATTGAGTCTGTCTATGCGGCACTATACAACGTCATCAGCAACTGCAACTACTACCTCGACTCGATTGGCGCAGTTGTCGAGAACGAAACCAATGACGACAATATCGACGCTATGGAGCGATATACGGGCGAAATCTACACCATTCGCGCGCTCGCCTACTCGGAGTTGGCAAAGTGCTTCTGCAAGGCTTACGACCCGACGACAGCCGCAAACGAGAAGGGTGTTGTTCTGCGCACCTCCTACTTTAAGAAGGAGCCTATCGTGCGTGCCTCGCTGGAACGCTCGTATGAGTTTATCTTGGCAGACCTTGCCGAGGCGGAGTCGCGGCTCGATATCGAAAACGATGCTTACAGCAGTGTCGGCATCACATTGGCAGCAGCATACGCCCTGCACGCCCGCGTAGCACTGAATATGCAGGATTGGGATACCGCCATCGACTACTCGTCACGACTTATCGACCACCCGAACAAAGTCTTCGAGTTGGCAAATGCCAAAATCCGAAACTCTAACGGACAGACCGATTTCGACTATATGTGGTCCAATGATGCTTCGTTTGAGATTATCTGGCGTATCGGCTTTACCGAGACATCATACGGAGGTGCGCTCGGCTCGATATTCCTCAATTTCACGACCGACTACTACAACTACTACCCCGACTACGTGCCGGCAAAGTGGGTGCTTGACCTCTACGACAGCAACGATGCTCGCTACAACTCCTACTTCTACCCATTTACGACGGGTTACAATCACGGATTGCAGTGGCCTCTGCTCGTGAAGTATTACGGCAACGAGAGTTTCATCAACAACTCGCTGATTTACCACGTCAATATGCCCAAGCCATTCCGCTTGGCGGAGCAATACCTGATTCGTGCCGAGGCATACTGCCGTGCAGAGAGTCCCAACTACGCCAAGGCAGCAAATGACCTCACAACATTGCGTCAGATGCGCTATACGAGTGGCGGAAATATCAATATTACAAAGGACAACTTCATCGAACAGATATCAAACGAGCGTGTGCGCGAACTCTATATGGAGGGCTTCCGCCTAAACGACCTGAAACGCTGGGGCAACCTCTACAACGAGGGCAAAGGATTCAAGCGCACCCCGCAGACATCCTCGCTCGACGAGGGCAGTTCGCTCGAAATCAAGGCGGACAATCCGCTCTTCGTTTGGCCCATTCCCCAGCACGAAATCGAGGCTCCGGGGTCGCAAATCGAGCCGAATGACAGCAATCTCAACAATTAAAGTACGACAATAAGTAATCGATAATATGAAACACATTTTCAGGATATTGACAATAGTAGTTATCGTAGCAGGATTCTTCTCTTGCCACGAGCAATACCCCACCTACTCCGACAATGAGTACGTGATGTTTGCCGACTCGCTATCGACCAACATCGTACTCGAAAATCAAGAGTACTTTACGGTGGCAGTAGCCGCCACGGTGGCTCGCGACTACGACCGCACATTCGGTATCGAGGTAATCGATGAAGGCAGCAACGCCATCGAAGGTTATCACTACCGCCTGCTCTCGAACAACGTAACAATCCCCGCCGGAAAACTCGTAGGCGAGGTGCGCGTACATGGTTACTACGAAAATATTGAGGCGACCGACTCGCTTGGCTTTGGGTTGCGCCTCGTAATGCCCGAATCGCTCAAATTTGATGTTGTCGAAAAGTATAAGAACAGCGACCGCACGAAGGTTACGATGGCGAAGGTCTGCCCCTACTCGGTGGATAACTTCACGGGCTGGTGTATGGTAACCTCGCTGATGCTCTACAACTATCCCGGCACAAATACAAGTTATCAGCGACTTGTCAAGTGCGAAAAGCATCCGACCGAAGCGGAAACTATTATCATTCGCAACTTCCTCTACGACGGTTACGATGTGACGTTGCGTTTTAATGCAGAGAACCCGGCAAGGATGTTACTCGAAATGGATAACGACCAGATTTTGAGCGACGAGGCGTCGGTCTTCGGGCAGATTCTGGGCGACAACCACATACTCTGCGGCGAGAGTCCTTACAACGATTCGTACTTCAACACCTGCCAGCGTTTCGCTACGCTCTGGCTCAATGTCTATGTTTATGATTTGGGCGACCCGATAGGTACGGTCGGTCAGTTCTACAATATCTTGGAGTGGGTCAGCGACGAGGAGGCTGAACGTCTGCAACGAGAGGGGTATTGATAATTCACAATTCACAATTCACAATTCACAATTCAATATAAATCACAAAAGCATTAAGTTATGAGAAGACTTTTTACAAATTTGTTCGCGTGTGCAACGATGGCTTTGGCTCTTGTTGCCACATCGTGTACTACGGACCCGGAGGACAAACTTCCTGTTCCGAATTTCCCTGCAACAGTTAATGAAAACGTAACTGCCGGAGAGATTTACACGCTCTCGATTGAGCCAAATCAGGCTTGGTCTATCTCCATTCCGGAGGAATCTACCTACTTTACCATCCTCGACAACGACAATGAGGTCTATTCGGTAAGTGGCAATAAAGGCTCCTACCAAATCAGCATCAAAGTTGCCGACATCCGTGACTACAACGAGAGCCACTCGTGCGACGTTACGATGAAGATGGGCAAAACCGAGCAGGTAATCGCAACCATCACGCTCGGCAAACTTACTCGCAGCATCGAGATTTATGACGTTAAAATCGAGAATGGCGAGTGGGTCTATGGCGAGAGCGATGAGGCACAATTCGAATACGCTACCGAGCAGGTTGGCACTGACGGCATTACGCTGACTTGGGGCGAGAACGGACTCTCGATGTTCTCACACCGCGTGAAGGTCGTTTCGAACTTCGACTGGAAGATTGATGGCGCACCCGAATGGATTCAGGCTATTCCAAACAGCACTGATGACGTTACCGAACTCTGGATTAAGGGCGACCCTGCAAACTACCCCGATGAGGCTTCGACAGCAACGCTCTCATTCCTCGATGCAAACGACAGTTCGGTCGCTGCGGTGGCTACGCTGAAAGTCTCAATTGCAGAGGTTACATCCGTATTTTCGCTCAACGATTTTGACGAGTCATACAAATTCAACCACAAGGGCGAGGTTTATAGCACGTTCAGTTCTTCGTATTATGAGGGCAATGCCGAGGGTTCGGTAACCTTCATCAACGAGGCGATACACATATACACGCTCTCGTTTGACCACATGTCGGGAATGATTCTCCCAACCTTCGGACACGACTGGGTTACCTCGACTATCGGCGAGTGGGACGACAAGGATACCGACAAGATACAAACTCGCAGCATATCCATCGGTGTTACAGCAAACAATGATGCAGAACGCGAGGCTATTGTACTTGCAATTCCCCAATCGGTTGTCGATACTTTCAGTGATGCCAACGAGCCTTACGAGGTACTCGAAATGGCAGAAAACGGCATGGGTGCTTCGGGGAACTTAATCGAGGCTTACCAGAAGTATGTTGTGACCACCGTTAAGCAGGAGGCTCACCCCGGCCCCATTACGCTCACTAATGCGTCGGAGTTGCCGACAATCCAGATGCTTAAAGTCTCGACAACAGGAGATAGCGACGTCGCCTATGACTTCCGCGATGCACAGCACGGTTACGAGTTGCTCTACACTTCACAATACGACGGCGACGATGCTATATTCCAGTTCGATGGCGAATACACCTCGATTGAATACTGCTATTACAGCGCAAGTGGAGGTATGGTGTCGATGAGCGAAAGTGACTCTTGGATTGAGGTTAATCCATTCGGCTCGGCAGGTGGGTTCCGCCTTGTAATGAATCCGTCAGCAACAACCAACAAGCATTGGAAAGATGAATCGTACTACAAAGGTGCATATTGGAGTTATGTCGTATTCAAGAATAATGCAGACATCGTTGCCGTAATCAGTTGCCTCTATAACGAGGGTTACAGCCTTACCGGCGAGAGCGGTTCCGGCAGTGCAGGCGTATCGTTCTCCTATCCGTATGCTATCAGTATTGACGGCTCGTCACTCACACAACTCACATCGGGCGAAATCTACGAGTCGGTTGTAGGCAACTATGGCGAGATTCCCGTATGGCACCTAACCTTCATCACGACATCTGCAACAATGTCCGCCCTCGCAGGCATCGACTCTTCATGGTCGTTCTTCTTCCTCGTCGAGAGCGACAAAGAGTGGCTCTCATTCGAGCCGGGCGAGATGGCGACTGTTAGCATGAAGGAGTCGGGTAACGGCAAGACCGGCATCATTATTTTCACAGATGCGAACAACGTACCCAAGATGGCTCTTGCCTGCTCACTCAACATTGCGCAGTAAGAGTCTCCACACTTCACGATGCCCCGTTTCGTTTGGGGCGGGGCATCGTTTCTAATTACCCAAACATATTAAATGACCAACCCACGAAATGGAGCATAGGTCATAAAACGAGCAGTTTAAGAAGATGAAATTTTACAGATTTATCGTATGCGCACTCTTGTCTGCGGTGTCGTTGCTCTCGACCGGTTGTACCGACGGAGATATCGACAATCGCGAACACGGTTACGGATACGTTCAATTCAAACTCTACAAGCAGGCATCATACGATGCCGGCAATAGTGCCGAACAGAGTTCGAGTCGTGCTATCGTCTCGCGCTTGGACTACCTTGCCGAGGCGTGCAAAGTCAAAGTTACGCTCTCGTACAACTCCACCACAATTTCGCAGACACTGACCTTGCAGGCAGCAGATGCGGATATGGCGGAGTACGGATTGCGCAGCACGTCGCTCAAACTCCTTGTCGGCAGTTATAAAATCCTCAATTTCCGCCTTTTCGATGCCGAGGATGAGGAGTTGTACATCGGCTCGGTCGATGGCAACAACACCTTCGTCATCACCGAGGGCGGTCTGCTCGTACAAGACCTTACCGTTAATGTCGTACCGCGAGGCAAGGTGCGATTCTCGCTCAAAAAGGATATGTCGGCATTCAACGATAAACCGACACAGAAGAGCGTGGAGCGTCAATACACCTTCGACGAGATAAAGTTCGTAAATATCACCGTTGCCGAACTTATGCCTTCGGGCAGTACAACCAACCCCACTCGCTTCGAGCGTCTGCCGGCAACATTCTCGTTGCATCTTGACGAGGATGACGAACAGAGTGCAGAGCCGGGATATCAGACCTCGTCGATTCTCTGCGACACGCTTCTCTCGTTGCCGGCAGGAAACTACCGTATCACGCGCTACGAGACACTCGACGAGCGCAAAGTCCTGCTCGAAGATTGTACTGCGCCCACAAGATGTGACTTCACGGTCGAAGACAATCGCAAGAGCGATGTTTCGGTACCTGTGCGACTCTACGAGGCAGATGACTACATTCGCGACTACTATGCTTTGTACGAAATCTGGAAGAGCCTCAAAGGCGATAGTTGGTACTACGTAGGCGAAAACTTCTCGCGCGGAGCGAATTGGGATTTCAATAAGGATGTCGATTTATGGGGCGACCAACCGGGAGTCGAGTTACACACCAACGGACGTGTAGCGCGTATCGATATCAGCGACTTTGGTTTCAGGGGCGACCTTTCGCCTGCCATCGGTCAGTTGTCCGAACTTATCGAACTCTATCTCGGCACGCACAATGATGCTAACGCCATAGGCTATGACCCGACACTTGACGCGTCTGTATCGT
>SUZF01000022.1 GCA_015060065.1 Rikenellaceae bacterium
CCCTCGTTAGAGGTGGTTTGTTAGGTGTGTGCTGTGTGCTTGCACATACAGCAGACGCCAAACAAAAACAGCAGAGTTTCTACTCTGCTGCTCTCTTTTGTCGGGGAGACTGGATTCGAACCAGCGACCTCCAACTCCCGAAGCTGGCGCGCTAACCGGACTGCGCTACACCCCGAACTTTTTCGTGGTGCAAATATACAACTTTTTTTGATTATACCACAATTCCGCAATATTTTTTTTATTCAAACCGATTTTTTGCCACTCTACCCCACTTGCAATAAAAAAAATCGGGGTGCAGAATGTTAATCTTCGCACCCCGAAACCCTAAAAAGGGAAAGGCCTATTTCTAAAAGTCGTAGCCGACGATATATGAAGCATAAACACTCCAATACCGTGCAGCCTTGTAGGCACCTACTGATGCTGTCGGAACGTAAATAACTCTACCCGAAGCATTGTCGTCGAACATCGAATCTCCTCCAGTTGGCGGAGTTGTCGGCTTGCAATAGACACTTGTCAGCGATTTGCAACCATAGAATGCATATTGTCCAATCGAAGTAACGCTATCGGGAATAGTAATGCTTGTCAGCGAGGTGCAACAATAGAATGCATGATTTCTAATCGTTGTAACGCTATCGGGGATAGTAACACTTATCAGCGAGGTGCAATTACGGAATGCATTATTTTCAATTGAAGTAATGCTATCGGGGATTGCATAAGATGTAATACCTGCCGGAGCAAATACATTTAATACTCCATCAATAATCAAACAGCGATTATCTCCCGATGCAAATTTGCCATAAAATGCTGTCAGCGATGGGCAATCAGAGAACGCAGAACTTCCAATTTTAGTAACGCTATCGGGAATAGTAATAGTTGTTAGCGAAGTGCAATCAAAGAATGCAAAACCTCCAATCTCCGTAACGCTATCTGGGATATTAACCCTTGTCAGCGAGTGACAACCATAGAATGCATTACTTCTAATCTCCGTAATGCTATCGGGTATAGTATAAGATGTAATACCTGCCGGAGCGAAAGAGTTTAATGTGCCATTTATAATCAAACAACGATTATCCTCCGAGGCAAATTTACCATAGAATGCAGTCAGTGAAGAACATGAAGAGAATGCACCAGATACAATCGAAGTAACGCTATCGGGGATTGTAATACTTGTCAGCGAGGCGCAATGAGAGAATGCACGATCTCCAATCGAAGTAACGCTATCGGGAATAGTTACGCTTGTCAACGAGGTACAATCATCGAATGCATACCGTCCAATCTCAGTAATGCTATCGGGAATTGTAACCCTTGTCAGCGATGAGCAAGCACGGAATGCCTTCTCTCCAATATCCGTAACACCATTTCCGATAGTTACACTTGTCAGACTTTTGCAATTACAGAATGCCTGACTTCCAATCGAAGTAACGCTATCGGGGATAGTTATACTTGTTAGCGAGGTGCAACCATAGAATGCACTAACTCCAATTGAAGTAACACCATTGCCGATTGTTACACTTTTCAGGCTGCTGCAATTAGCGAATGCAGCATATCCAATCGAAGTAACATCTCCATCAAAAGTGATAACACCCATACCATTTTCGTAGGTATTTGACACTATATTTGCGCCAAATACATCTGTTTTATATAGTGTTACAACATTGCCATCACTTGATGTGTACCAAATCTGATTATTATTGGGAATTATAGAAATATCTTCTTTTGCCACCATCTGCACAAACTCCGAGGTTACCGAGCTATTGCCATCCGAAATAGCGAGGCGAAGGCTTGCAGATTGCGTGCCGGCAAAGAACTCCTCCGAGAGATTTTCGCCCGATGCAGTAACCGAAATAACGCCATTCTCTGCATCTGCCTCAAATGTAACTATCGGCATATCGATAAACGAAACTGCTCGGGTTTGGGTATAGACCGCCTTAACCGACAGTGCTGTTTCCCAAACTTTCGCCAACTCTGCAACTGCATCTTTTGGCGAAATCTCAAAGTCGAGAGTCGCACGGCTTGTTCCGCCATAATATCGTACCGTCGCCTTGCCATCATCATAGGTCGGGATATAAGTAACGGACTGAATACGAGCTAACAAATCTTTTAACTGAGCCTCGACATTATCCAAACGAGCCTCGATAGCCACAATCTTTGCGTTGATTGTAGCAACCTCATCGGTAATACGCTGATTTACGGTTGCGATCTCATTAGCAATCTTTGTGTTTATTACGCCATTGTTGGTGTTGATTGCATCGGCAATTGCTTGTTTGTAAGCCTCGGTAATCTCCGTTTTCATTGTCTGCAAAGACTCTTTCAAGAGATTGAGTTGTGCAAGTAAAGCATCATCACCATCAGTCAAAGCATTTTGCAGAGCCGTAATCTTCGCATCCATCTCTGCAATGGTATAATATCCCGACAGCTGCTCGCCAACCCACGATTTCAGCGAAGAGTCGAGAGCATTGATTGCAGTCGCAAGAGCTTGCGATGCCTCGTTCTTGTAGGTTTCAACGAGGCTTTTTACACTCGCTATCTCCTCGGCTAAATCGCTATACTGCTCCAAAGTAGCAAAAGTCGCACTAACCCAATCCTTCGTATCTTGGTTTAACGAATTGACATACTCTCGCAAAGTATTTATCATCTGATTCAGCTCTGCGTCTTTGACTTTGAGTTTGGAAATCTCTTCAGCGGTTGCTTCGTCACTTTTTTCAAGTTCTGCAATTTGCTCTTTGAGGGCTACATCCACCGCCTCCAAATCCGTAATCGAGGTGTTGATGTTTGCAATCTGCTCGTCAATGGTCGGGATTGACTCCTGCTCCAACTTGTCGAGGCGGTTGCCCAATTCGTCAATCGCATCGTTAATCTTTCCGCAGCTCGGCAATATCATCGCCACAACTGCCAATACAAGAAATAGTTTTTTCATAGTAATATAAATTTAAGTTATCAGTTCTCAAATTCTATTACTACCCGCACCTCGATAGTGGTTTATGTAAAAAAGAAAGCGTGGTGCTGAAAACTTATTTAATAATTGCAGGTCGTAGGATAACCTTATGGCATAAATAAGCAACAGCCCCACGCCATACCCAAAGGTATGACGCGAGAAGATGTCTGCCTACTCTCTGCCATTTATCGAATTTCCTACGTTCGCAATTAGAGAATAAACTTACACTTTCCGTGTTTTTCAATATGTTACCACAAAATTACAAAAATAATTTTACAATGTATTGTTAATCGCAAATTATTTGATACCTTTGCACCAGCATCGGTTTCCGAGTGGGCGTGCGCCCGAATGGAATTAAAAGGGAAAACCGTGAGAGTCGGTTACAGTTCCCGCTGCTGTGAGTTCCTCGCATGATTGCAACAATCCATTGCCACTGTCCGTCGGTCGGATGGGAAGGCGTTGCAATCGGAACAAGTCAGAAGACCTGCCTGTGCATTATTTATTTTGTAACCTGCGGAGGACGGGGCAGAATAGAGGCAGATTCCGAGCGAGCCAACAGCCATCAAAAATTGCCAACATTCGATTCTCCTTCGCGCAAAACCGAGGCAAGGAGCCTTCGACAGTGTATTATGAAAATTTCAGGCATTTGGTGGGCGGTATTCGCAGCAACCACCCTACTTACCACAGCGTGTGAATCCCCTTCCGAGATTACGCCCAAAGGCGAAGTCATCACCATCGATTTCGAGGAGGCAGAACTTGGTTCGCTGACCCTTGACGGCTACAATCCTACCACCTACGAAAATGTCTTGGCGGGAAAGGCGCGTGCCACGTTGTGCGAGGATAACAGCAATCAACTCCACGGATGTCTGCTCTTTGACGATATCCTCTATTCGGAGAATGGCGCGAATTTCGGCTCATTTTTCTCGGATTTCAAAGAGTTATGGGGAGGAGTTTTCGATACGGTGTATGCCTTTGTGATATCGTCAAATAACAATTTGAAGGTTGCGACCGTACATAATCAGTACAGCGTCTATTCCACGACAAACGGCAACAACAAGTTTGCCGTAGCATACGACGGTACGTGGTGGTCACCCACCCATCAGAACCGTTATGGCGAGTACGATCTGCCGACGATCATCTTCGATAGCCCTGTAAAGCCCATAAGCGTAAAGGTCGCCAACTCGACCTACACCTACCTCCAAATTATGGCAAACGACCCGAATGTGCGTTTTGCAATTAAGGCGTTGGGCTATCTTGACGGAGAGCAAACCTCCAAAGCGACAATCACATTAGCCGACCAAGGCTCCGTCATATCCGATTGGACAACTCTCTCGCTTTCGGCTCTCGGCAAGGTCGATAAAGTCAGTTTCACGGTCGATTGGGAGCATACTTCCTCCAAAGTAAAGGCTCCCGAAGAGTGGTGTCCGTTCAGTTTCTGCATCGACGACTTGAAAGTTCGAAAATAGAGTATTAGGAATATGCAATACCGCCACCGCATAGCATTTATGGCAGCCCTTGCCGCAACGATGATTTCGTGCAATATGAACGAGGTTATCGACGGGGGAGATGGCGTTTCGCCCTTTGCAACCAAGGTGTTTGAATACACACCCGCACCGGGCCAATTCATCAACAATCGCGTTTCGAGCGGTTTTGATGGCTCGGAATCGACGGCACAAGCGGCATGCGAATATGCTCGCAGAAGGCTCGAAAAGCGGCAATTTGTATCGTTAGGGGGCTTCGGAGGCTATATCGTGGCGGGATTTGGCCATAAGGTCACAAATAGCGGAGGGTACGACCTCGCCATAGCGGGGAATCCCTTTGAGGGGAGTTCCGAGCCGGGTATCGTCTGGGTTATGCAGGATAAGAACGGCAACGGAGAGCCGGATGACACGTGGTACGAACTCGCAGGCTCGGAGTCGGAGAACGAAGAGACCCTGCGCGAGTACTCTGTAACCTACCACAAGCCTTCGGGCGCAAAACAACCTATACGTTGGGAGGATTCGCTCGGAGAGAGTGGCGAGATTGCGCATCTTGCCGCCCACTCGCACGATTCATACTACCCTGCTTGGATTGACTCCGAGAGTTACACGCTGCACGGCACGCGCCTCGCGCCTCGCACACATTTCAACGGCTCGATTTGGATTCAGGAGGGCTTCGCGTGGGGATATGTCGATAATGAGAATACCACAGACCTATGGCGTGGTACGGGCAAGTTTGCGGGCTTGGAGTTCAACCGATTCCGCATAGCCGATGCCGTGACTGCCGACGGCAAGGCGGCAAATCTGCCACATATCGATTTTGTGAAGATTCAGACGGCTCTCAACAGCCAAAGTGGAGGTCTGGGCGAAAATTCGACCGAAGTCTTTGCAATCTGCGACTATTTGCTAATGCAGGTAATGATGCAATAGCCGGGGGTTATATAAAATGTGGGGTGCCTGACACAATCTGTGCGACACCCCACAATCACTCTCGGACTCGGTTATTCTTTTACTTCGACGACATTTACGGCTTGTACTCCGTGTGCGCCATCCCCAAGTTCGAACTCTACGGTACGTCCCTCCGAAAGGGCTTTGAATCCCTCTTTAACGATGCCCGTATAGTGAACAAAAATCTCTTTTCCATCTTCGGCAATAATAAATCCGTAACCCTTCTTGCCGTCGAACCATTTTACTTTTCCGGTCATAAGTTTCAGTGTTAATTTATGTTAGGTTTAACAAATATAAACAAAAGTTCTTGATTTGCAAAACTTTTTGCAAATATTTTCCGTTTTGGTATAAAATGGCTATATTTGTAGCAATAACACTGAAACCAAATGTCCGTATGAAAAGTATCAAATTGGCTATCATTGCGTTGCTCGGTTTTTCGACCGCTTGCTCGACCGTAAAAGAGGGCTCGAAGAGCAAAAACAACGACCAGAAAGACAAGAAGGAGGATGTTGCACCCTCGATAATTGTTATGTATGGTGTTCGTCGCCCAGTTGATGCGCCTGCGGATGTCAAGAAAGTAGAACCTATCGAGAGCCAACAGGCTCCAAAGGTTTCTGAAAAATCAGATACATCAGCCCAAAAGTAGCCTGCTAACCGCACTATGTTCGAAGGCTTACGCAAAAAGATTGCCCTGCGACTATTCGCCAATCTCTACCGCAATACGGTTAGTGAGCATCGTCTGCGTACTCTATTTTGGGAGATGACGTTGCGATGCAACCTGCAATGCCGGCACTGCGGTAGCGACTGCCGAGCCGATGCGTCGGTCAAGGATATGCCGTTGGAGGATTTTCTGCACGTGCTTGACGAAGAGATTACGCCCAATGTCAATCCGAGGGATGTTCTGGTTATCTTCTCCGGTGGCGAGGTCTTGATGCGTAAAGATTTAGAGCGGGCCGGTAGCGAGGTTGCAAAACGCGGATATCCGTGGGGAATGGTTACCAACGGAATGGCACTCACCCCGGAGCGACTCGCTGCACTTGTCGAGGCCGGTCTGCGCTCGATTTCGATAAGTTTAGACGGCTTTGCCGATACCCACAACCATATACGCGGACACGTAGCCTCGTTTGATAAGGCAATAGCAGCCATTGAGGAGATTCACAAGTACAAAAACCTCGCTTGCGATGTAATTACCTGCCTTACCCCACCGATGGTCAGCAGGCTCGAAGAGTTCAAGGAGTGGCTTATAGCCCGCGGTGTGCGGTCGTGGCGTATCTTCTCGATATTCCCGGCAGGTCGTGCCGCTACCGACCCGACACTTAACCTCTCGGATGCAGAGTTCCGCACGGCTCTCGACTTTATCCGACACACTCGCAAGGAGGGACTTATCGAGGTTAGTTATGCTTGTGAGGGTTTTTTAGGCGATTACGAGGCGGATGTGCGTGACCACTTCTATCAGTGCGCTGCGGGCGTTTCGGTCGCTTCTATTCGCGTAGATGGCTCAATTTCGGGCTGTACAAGTGTCCGAGGCAACTACACGCAAGGCAACATCTACCGCGACCACTTCTGGGATGTGTGGGAGAATAGGTTTGAGCCGTTCCGCAATCGCGAGTGGGCGCGCAAGGATGAATGTGCCGAGTGTGAGGTGTGGAGATATTGCCAAGGTGGAGGTATGCACCTTCGCGATAACGACGGAAGGTTGATGTACTGCCATTACCACAAACTCAAAAACAACTAATCAACAATAAATCAATTAACAAACATAAATTATTATGAAGAAATTTATCTACATTCTGTCGGCTTCGTGCTTGTTATGGGCTGCATCATGTGGCAGCAGTAGCGACATCCCTGTCTATTTAGATGACAGCAAACCTATCGAAGAGCGTGTCGAGGATGCCTTGGCGCGTATGACATTTGACGAGAAGATTGCAATGATCCACGCACAATCAAAGTTCTCTTCTCCGGGAGTTCCCCGCCTCGGTATTCCGGAGGTGTGGTGTACTGATGGCCCTCACGGTATCCGCGAGGAGGTATTTTGGGACAAGTGGAAAGGTGCAGGCTGGACTAACGACCACTGTATGGCATTCCCTGCACTAACCTGTCTGGCTGCAACGTGGGATCCGGCTATGTCTGCAATCTATGGTAAAGCAATCGGAGAGGAGGCTCGCTATCGCAACAAGAACGTGTTGCTCGGCCCCGGTGTGAACATCTATCGTACTCCGTTCAACGGTCGAAACTTTGAGTATATGGGCGAGGACCCCTATCTGGCCAGCAAAATGGTTGTTCCGTATGTTCAAGAGGTTCAGAATATTGGCGTTGCATCGTGCGTAAAGCACTATGCTCTTAATAATCAGGAGTTTGCCCGTCATGATGTCAATGTCGAGGTCAGCGACCGCGCTCTCTACGAAATCTACCTGCCGGCATTCAAAGCGGCTGTTCAGGAGGGCGGTGCTTGGTCGATTATGGGTTCGTACAACCTCTACCAAAACGAGCATTGTTGCCACAACAAGCGTCTGCTGGTCGATATTCTGCGTGGCGAGTGGGGCTTTGATGGTGCCGTAATCTCGGATTGGGGCGGTGTCGAGGATACTCACGAGGCTCTCAATAATGGTCTTGACCTCGAATTTGGAACATGGACCGACGGTTTGGCAACCAATGCAGGTGGCAGCGATGCTTACAACAACTACTACATGGCAGAGCCTTTGAAGCGCTATATCGCCGAGGGTAAGGGCGATGCAGCGTTGGTTGATGAGAAAGTACGCAACATTCTGCGTCTTATCTTCCGTACAACGATGAATCGCGAGCGCCCTTATGGCTCATTCGCAACCGAGGAGCATGCAAAGGTGAGCCGTACCATTGCAGAGAATGGTATTGTACTGCTTAAAAACGATAATAACGTGTTGCCAATAGCGCCCGAATCGGTTAATAAGATTCTCGTTGTGGGCGAAAATGCCGACTATAAAATGACCAAGGGCGGTGGTAGTTCGTCGCTCAAAGTCAAGTACGAGGTGAAGCCGTTGGAGGCTCTGGTTGCTCTATATGGCGAGGAGAAGATTCAGTATATGAAGGGTTACAGCCAAAAAGATGACGAAAAGGTTGAGTCGCTTGCCGAGTTGCGTAAGGCTGCAACCGAGGCTGATGCAGTGCTCTTTATCGGAGGTTTGAATAAGCGCAAGCATCAGGATTCCGAGGGTCGTGACCGTGAGGATTTTGCACTACCCTATGGCCAAGATGCCGTTATCGAGGCTCTCTGCGAGGCTAATCCGCGCACGGCAGTTGTGATTGTCAGCGGTAATGCTGTGGCTATGCCGTGGATTGAAAAGGCTAACGCTGTGGTGCAGGGATGGTATCTCGGTTCGGAGGCCGGAAATGCCTTGGCAAACGTACTTTCAGGCAAGGTAAATCCTTCGGGAAAACTGCCGTTTACCTACTACGCATCGCTCGACCAATGTGGCGCACACACATTTGGCGAGGAATCATACCCCGGAGTTACCGACGGAGAACTTGCACCGGGACAGGTTCGCCCCCGCTACCAGCAACGCTATGCGGAGGATATCTTCGTAGGTTATCGCTGGACAGACATCAACAACTGTGAGCCGACATTCCCATTTGGTCACGGTTTGAGTTACACGACTTTCGAGTACAGCGATTTGAAGTTGAACACGACATCGATGAAGGAGTCGGGCAAGATTACCGCATCACTCGAAGTAACCAATACGGGTAACTGCTATGGTGGTGAGATTGTACAACTCTATATTGGCGACGATGAATCGACCGTTGAACGCCCCGTGCGCGAACTTAAAGGCTTCAAAAAGGTATTCTTGCAGCCGGGATGCCGTGCCGTTGTAGAGTTCGAGATTGACCGCTCGGCACTCGCCTACTTCGATGCCGAGAAGCATGATTGGGCGACCGAGAAGGGTACATTTACCGCATACGCAGGAGCATCGTCACGCGATCTGCGCAGCAAGGCGCAATTCGAACTGAAATAGTTAAAACCGCACTTAAAGTGGGGGTTGATTGGTATTTTGTCATTCAGCCCTCATTTTTATTTGGATAAAACAAAAAAAGCGACTATATTTGCGCCCGATTTCGGGGTGTAGCGCAGCCCGGTTAGCGCACCTGCTTTGGGAGCAGGGGGTCCCAGGTTCGAATCCTGGTACCCCGACAAAATCAAATGGAGCAAGAAGATGTCGGAAGACATCTTTTTGTTTTTTATGCCTTGGTGCAAGTTTATTTGCAATACAAAGGCATGGAAAACAAAAGTAGGTTGCGTAGCAATCTTCTTGCGGAGTTGGGTTTTAAGTGCCCCTGCGGCAAGCAGAACAGGAAAGGCGTTAAGCGGAGCAGGCAAAGCCTGCGTAGTAGCCAATCCTGGTACCCCGACAAAATCAAATGGAGCAAGAAGATGTCGGAAGACATCTTTTTGTTTTTATGCCTTGGTGCAAGTTTATTTGCAGCCTGCGTTGTAGCCAATACTGGTACCCCGACAAGAAAAAGAGAGCAGCAGAGTTTTTACTCTGCTGTTTTTGTTTAGCGTTAGACATTTTGGCTGTTAGAGAATTTAGGGAATTTAGTGAGATTTGAGGCTTGACCGACAGTTGCTTATGGGGTTTTAGAGGTTCCCCAATATCCCCAATATCCCCAATATCCCCAATATCCCCATAAGCGGTCACAGACCGCGCCCCCATTCTCCCCTTTAACAAAAAAAGCCACCAAAAGGTGGCTTAATTGATAATGATGAATTGGTTCTCTACTCCCACTCAATCGTTGCGCTGGGTTTCGGAGAGAGGTCGTAGCATACACGGTTCACATTCGGCACCTCGGCAAGGATACGAGCAGTAATACGCTGCAATACATCCCAATCGAGAGGCTCGATGGTTGCCGTCATTGCATCCACCGTATTCACGGCACGGATAATCACGGTCCAATCAAACGAGCGAGCATTATTCTTCACGCCCACAGACTTAAAGTCGGGTACTGCGGTAAAATACTGCCAAACCTTCTTATCCAACCCGGCCTTTGCAAACTCCTCGCGCAAGATAGCATCCGACTCACGCACAGCCTCCAAGCGGTCGCGCGTGATTGCTCCCAAGCAACGAACACCCAAGCCCGGACCGGGGAACGGCTGACGATAGACCATCTCGTAGGGCAATCCCAACTCCAAACCACAGGCACGCACCTCGTCCTTGAAGAGTTGTTTGAGCGGCTCAACAAGTGCAAACTGCAAATCTTCGGGCAGACCACCCACGTTATGGTGCGACTTTACCATCTTTGCAGTCTTCGTACCACTCTCGATAATATCGGGATAGATTGTACCCTGACCAAGGAAGTCGATGCCATCCAGTTTGCGAGCCTCCTCCTCGAATACACGGATAAACTCACCACCGATAATCTTACGTTTCTGCTCCGGGTCAGCCACGCCATCCAACTTCGTCAGGAATCGCTCCGTAGCATCCACATAGATAAGATTTGCGCAGAGTTGATTACGGAAGACCTCCACAACATTCTCGGACTCGCCCTTACGCATAAGTCCGTGATTAACATGCACACAGACAAGATTATTACCAATAGCCTTCAACAGCAGAGCCGCCACAACCGACGAATCCACACCTCCGGAGAGAGCCAAAAGCACCTTCTTATCGCCCACCTGACGACGCACGAGTTCCACTTGGTCATTGACAAAGTTCGCCATATTCCAATTGGCCTCCGCCTTGCAGGTTCCGAAGACAAAATCTTTAAGAGCCACCTTTGCGGACTCCTCATCCGACGTAAACGCGGGCAGTTTAACCTCACACAAAGCCTTCGCATGACCGGCAGCAATTACCGGAATGCCTGCATCATATATCGCGTGATTGACATCTATCTCAACTCCGTCAATCACGTTATTGGGGCCACCATTGATAACAATACCCTTCACGTTAGGCAGAGCCTTCAACTCCTCGACGGTGATGTCGTGCGGATAGATTTCGCTATATACACCCAACGCACGAATTGCTCGCGCAACCACAGTATTTTCGTGGCTGCCCAAGTCCAAGATTACAATCATATCCTGTTTCATATTCCTTTTATATAAATAGTTCTCCTTCTCTTCGTTTTAATCCTTTGCCTTCTATCGCTCTGCCGAGTAGTTCGGAGCCTCGCGTGTGATAGCCACATCGTGGGGGTGGCTTTCGCTCATACCCGAAGCCGTGATACGGATAAACTTCGCCTGCTGCAATGCCTCGATATCCTTCGCTCCACAGTAGCCCATACCAGAACGGATACCTCCGACCAATTGGAATACGGTTTCGCTCAAAGTACCCTTAAACGGCACACGTGCAACGATTCCCTCCGGCACGAGTTTATTGACATTGACCTCCTTACCTTGGAAATAGCGGTCTGCCGAGCCGGCCTTCATTGCATCAATCGAACCCATACCTCGGTAACTCTTGAACTTACGGCCATTATAGATGATTGTCTCGCCCGGAGCCTCCTCCGTACCGGCAAACATCGAGCCGCACATCACACAGTTACCACCCGCAGCCAACGCCTTAACCAAATCTCCGGAGTAGCGCAAACCGCCATCAGCGATGACCGGCACACCACTACCCTTTACCTCATTCGCAACGTCATAGATTGCGGTAAGTTGCGGAACACCGACACCGGCAATGATACGTGTTGTACAAATCGAGCCGGGACCGATACCCACCTTAACACCATCAGCACCCGCCTCGACCAACATCTTGGCAGCCTCTGCCGTAGCGATATTGCCGACAACGACATCCAACGTGGGATAAGTCTGCTTGATAGTACGCAGGGCATTGACAATATTAGCCGAGTGTCCATGTGCCGAGTCGAGGACTACGGCATCAACAGCCTCATCAACCAGTGCCTTCACTCGCTCCATAAAGTCGGGCGTGATGCCCACTCCGGCAGCAACACGCAGGCGACCCTTCGAGTCCTTGCAAGCGTTGGGATGGTCCTGAACTTTGGTAATATCCTTATAGGTAATAAGTCCCACAAGATGACCTTCGTCATCAACTACGGGCAACTTCTCGATTTTATTATTAAGCAGCACCTCCGAGGCGTGTTCGAGCGCAGGATTGTGCGTTGTAACGAGTTGCTCCTTCGGAGTCATAACCTCCTCGATACGACGCTCCATATCGCGCTGGAAACGCAGGTCACGGTTGGTCACGATACCAATCAACATACGGTCATCATCCACAACGGGAATACCACCAATTTTGTTTTCATGCATCATTGCCAGCGCATCGCCCACCGTTTGCTCCTTGCTAATGGTAATAGGATCGTAAATCATACCATTCTCGGCACGTTTTACACGACGCACCTGCGCAGCCTGCTCGGCAATCGACATATTCTTATGAATAACACCGATACCTCCCTCACGCGCCAATGCGATAGCCAATGACGCCTCGGTCACGGTATCCATGGCGGCAGACACAATGGGTATGTTCAGATTGATATTACGCGAAAAACGGCTTTTAAGACTAACCTCACGCGGCAACACTTCGGAATAAGCGGGTACGAGCAGAACATCGTCAAAAGTCAGACCCTCTTGCTGCACCCTTTCATTGATAAATGACATAGGGCTTATATTTTTGTTGCTCGCAAAATTACGCATAATTTTCGGTTTATGTACCATCTCCGGCCAAATTTTTCAACATTTTTTCAATAAAAAAAAGACCTTGCCCGAAAGAGCAAGGTCCTCAAATATACTTATAGGTATATTACTTGATATTTGCGTTGAGTTTATTCCACTCTGCAACAGGAGGCAACACGCCAAGTGCGATAACCTCATCACGCAGTGCGCAGAGGTGCTCGTAACTCTTTGCCAAGGCAGCCTCCTCTTCGGGAGTACCCTTCAACTCTTTGAGTTGGCAACCCTCGGCAGTCAGCGAAGTCTCCCAAGCCATCATGATATGGTCGAACTTCTCATTCGAAACATAAGTACCTGCGGGCCAACGGAACGGCTTGCCACCCATAGCAGCAGCAATCATCTCAATCGACACATACGAAGGCGACTGGAACGATGAGCGACCACGAAGGTTGATGATGTTAGCACCACCCTTGGTTACCTTCTCCTGAATCTCTGCCCACTGCTCTGCGGTGAGAGCCTCGGTACCGATAATATCGGTCAGCGGCTTGCCCTGAACCTTTGCGGTCGATGCGTAAACGGCCATCTGCTCACCGTGACCACCATAAGTACGGCAGTTCTCAACCTCGTCAAGTGCTACGCCGAAGTGCTTTGCAAGTTCGCTGCGGAGACGAGTCGAGTCAAGACCTGCAAGAGTGGTAACCTGCGAAGGCTTCAAACCCGAATAGAGCAGGGTGATAAGACCGGTAATGTCAGCGGGGTTAAAGATGATAACGATGTGCTTAACATCAGGGCAGTACTCCTTAACATTCTTACCGAACTCCTCGGCAATCAGTGCGTTACCCTTCAAAAGGTCCTCACGGGTCATACCAGCCTTACGAGCAGCACCACCGGAATTTACGATGTACTTCGCACCGGTAAGAGCCTCCTTGATGTCCGAAGTGAAGGTTACATTCACACCCTCGAAACCGCAGTGATACAACTCCTCTGCTACACCCTCCAAGCCGGGAGCGTAGGGGTCATAGAGGCAAATGTTAGGCGTAAGACCCATCATAATTGCGGTCTGTGCCATGTTCGAGCCAATCATACCGGCAGCACCGATAATCGTCAGTTTTTCGTTTGTTACAAAGTTCATAATCTGTTGTTTTTTAATTTATGGTTAAACAAAAATTCTTATTCCAATTTTTCTTCAAACTCCTCCCCTGTTTTAGGGGAGGTGTCCGGCAGGACGGAGGGGTCCAGATTTTTAGTTATAATCTGCAACACGCCATCAACATCTCTCCACACATCAGAATTCTCAAATCTCAAAACTCTAACACCGTGATGCCTTAAATACCTTGTACGCAAAGCATCCGCCTCTGCACCACTCTCTGTGAAATGGTTCTCGCCGTCAAGTTCCACAGCCAAATGCGCTGCCGGAGAATAAAAATCCAATATATAAGGTCCTATCGAAAATTGCCTCCGCCACTTCTTCCCATTTAACTGCCGGCCTTTCAGCGCTGACCAAAGTCTTGCTTCGGCCGGAGTCGCATTTTTTCGAAGTTCCCGTCGTTGTTCCAACTTTACAGGATGATTATTACGCTGATAATCACGACCCCTCCGGTCTTCGACCACCTCCCCTAAAACAGGGGAGGAGTTAGTGAAATTTATCTTCACTTCCCAATATAAAAGTTTTAATATCCTTATAGTTCCACCTTCAAGCGACTTCTCTGGTCTTCGGTAACTTAATCTAAATTTATAAAAATCAATATTGTTTATTCTATTACAAATTTACTTATTGATTTTTGCCCACGAGTCTTTGAGCGTTACCGTGCGGTTAAATACCAAGTGGTCGGGTGTGGAGTCTGTATCGGGACAGAAGTAGCCTACACGCTCGAACTGAACGGTCTTGCCAATCTCCTGCTCTGCCAACGAAGGCTCCAACCAAGCCGTAGTCTTAACCATCGATTCGGGATTGAGGTTATCCTCCCACGAGGTCTGACCCTCGCTTGTATCATTCGGGTCCTCGGTGCGGAACAAGGGGTTAAACAGGCGCACCTCCGCCTCCACAGCGTGTGCTGCCGACACCCAATGAATCACGCCCTTCACGCGACGTCCATCGCTCGACGAGCCTTCGCCCGACATCGGGTCGTAGGTACAGCGCAACTCAATAATATTACCCTCGGCATCCTTTACAACCTCCTCACACTTGATAAGATATGCGTAGCGCAGGCGCACCTCACCACCCGGTTGCAGGCGGAAATACTTCTTCGGAGGATTCTCCATAAAGTCATCGCGCTCGATGTAGAGTTCGCGACCAAACGGCACCTCACGCATACCTGCCGCCTCATCTTCGGGATTATTTACAGCCTTGCGCATCTCGACCTTACCCTCCTCCCAGTTGGTAATCACAACCTTAATCGGGTTAAGCACAGCCATACGACGCTCGGCAACCTTATTCAAATCTTCGCGCACACAGAACTCCAACTTCGCAAGGTCGATGACGTTATCGCGCTTGGCAACACCCACCATCTCGGCAAAAGCACGCACCGAAGCGGGAGTGTAACCCTTACGACGAAGAGCGCAGATGGTCGGCATACGCGGGTCATCCCAACCCATAACAACACCCTCGTTCACGAGTTTCAGCAGGTTGCGCTTCGACATCATCGTATAAGTAAGGTTCAGACGCGCAAATTCGTACTGATGCGAGGGGTAAATCTCCAACGCCTCGATAAACCAATCATAGAGCGGACGATGCACATCAAATTCAAGAGTACATATCGAGTGTGTAATCTTCTCAATCGAGTCGCTCTGACCGTGCGCATAGTCGTACATCGGGTAGATGCACCACTTATTGCCCGTGCGGTGATGCTCCGTGTGGAGAATACGGTACATAATCGGGTCGCGGAAGAGCATATTGGGATGAGCCATATCAATCTTGGCACGCAACACCTTCTCGCCATCGGCAAACTCGCCGGCCTTCATACGCTCAAAGAGGTCGAGATTCTCCTCGATTGAGCGGTCACGCCACGGAGAAGGGGTACCCGGTACCGAAACCGTACCACGACCCTCGCGAATCTGCTCTTGGGTCTGGTCATCGACATAAGCCAAGCCCTTCTTGATAAGTTCGATAGCCCACTCATAGAGTTGGTCGAAGTAATCCGAAGCATAACGCTCGACAGCCCACTGGAAGCCAAGCCACTGGATATCGCGCTTAATCGAATCGACATACTCCACATCCTCCTTCACGGGATTTGTATCGTCGAATCGAAGGTTGCACAGACCACCATACTTCTTCGCCAGACCGAAGTTGATGCAGATACTCTTTGCGTGTCCGATATGCAGGTAGCCATTCGGTTCAGGCGGGAAGCGTGTTTGTACTCGCTTTTCGCCCTTTGCGATAGACTCTTCGATAATCTCTTCGAGAAAGTTCAGCGACTTCTCTCGTGTTTCATTGGTCACTGTTGCCATATTCCTTAAATATCTATTTTTTGTGTTTTGATTTGTCGTAAATTGTCGGGGCAAATCGAGCGGCTATGCCCACAAGTTGTGAGCACATCACCTTCGTTCCCGTATATTGCAGCACCAACTCCGCCTTGACCGATACTCGGTCGCGACAGAATGCACGCTCGTAACCGATACCCGTGCGGTTGTAAATCTTGTGATTCGTGGAGTACATCACGTCGCCCGTATAGAGGTCGTCGGCATACATCTCGCCATCCTTGCCAATCGAGTTGTAGAGAGGCATCAGATTCTCGCCCAGATAGAGGTTGTTGTCGATAAATACGCCCCACTTCGAGATGCGCACATAGAGTTCGCCGCCTTTTGGCAGACTCCCCCCCCCATCTAATCTACGATCACGCTGATATGCTTGCAGATAGCCGAGGCGCACATCAAAATCGAAGAAGGCCTTAAATCGCGCTCCTAACCATGGGTTAATCAGCGCATTATCAACAACATTTCCACGGAAAGTGGATTTATTGGCATAGTGCAACAACGAGAGCGAGACCCCCGCATTAAACCACTTGGCGAAATTTCCGCCCACCGATGCCAGCACACGGAATTTCTCACGGGTATCGGGCGAGTACAACCCATCCCAATCGACAGCCAACTCGGCAAACATACGCTCCGAGCGATAGTTTCCGGCCACACCCTGCACCGTATTGTTATAAATCAGGGTCGAATCCGAGAAAAAGGCTCGCGAGTACTTACCTATAAGTTCATCGCGTTTGAATATACCGGCATAGGCACCCCACTTTTCGTCTTTGTAGCGGTAATACGCCACCAACTTCGCCTTATCGATAAATCGCTTCGAGCCAAAATCTTTGAGCAACTCCGCACCTACAACCGCAGAGTGTCGCCCCTCCTTGCCGAAACGATAGCCGAGCGTAGGTGTAACTCTCACGGCAAAGACTGTTCGCGAATAGCCGATATCATTGCCATCATGCTCTGCGTTGTCGAAGTGGGTAGAAATCTCTCCATCGAAGAAGAGTGCCTCGACATTATCCTTCCCCGATTTCGCCTCGCACGCAGTTTTCGTTCCACACGCGGGCGCACACGCAACCTTCTGACCCTGCGCCACATAGAGAACGCAAGTCAGCATCAAAACAAGTATCGAAACTCTCTTTATCATAGGTTGCACCACAATTTTCGGGCATAAATCGCCCAAATCAACCTCAAAAATAGTTAAAATATTTTGATTTTTCGTACTTTTGCGACAAAGATTCGCAACAATGAGAAAAATTACTAACGCAGAACTCGGTCGCCCCTCTCTCGAAGAGTTTGCCAAGCAGGCAAAAACTCCTCTTGTTGTCGTGTTGGACAATGTCCGCTCGGCACAAAACGTAGGCTCTTTTTTCCGCACGGGCGATGCCTTTGCCATCGAGCATATCGCTCTTTGCGGTATAACCGCAACACCTCCCAACCGCGAGATACACAAGACTGCCCTCGGTGCCGAGGAGAGTGTCGGGTGGAGTTACTACCCCACAACCGCCGAGTGCATCTCAAAACTTCGTGACGAGGGCTACCGCATACTTGCCATCGAGCAGGTCGAGGGTGCAGTAATGCTTGACCAATTCCAAGCCGAGGAGGGCATTAAGTATGCCATTGTCTTCGGCAACGAGGTTATGGGTGTCGAGCAGTCGGTAGTCGACATGTGCGACGGAGCAATCGAGATTCCACAGGTAGGCACCAAGCACTCGCTCAACGTATCGGTCAGCGGAGGTGTGGTGCTGTGGGAGATTTTTCGACAGATAGGCACAAGGTAGCACAATTATTAGTATAAGTTTAGCGTGATATAATCGCCACAACAACCACAAAACAAAGAGGTTGCCACGACTTAATATTCGGGCAACCTCTTTTGCATTGACACCAAATCGAGATTACGACAATGGTGCAAAACTCGGTTTAATACTGCTCCTTCTCGTTGGGGAAATCGAGCGACTTCACATCCTCGACATACTGCGAAACAGCATCAGTCATTACCGTATGCAGGTCTGCATAGCGACGCAGGAAACGGGGCGAAAAGCCTTTGTTGATACCCAGCATATCATGAATAACAAGCACCTGACCATCGCAACCGGCACCGGCACCAATACCGATAGTCGGGATATTCAACTCTTGCGACACACGAGTAGCCAACGCTGCCGGAATCTTCTCCAAAACCACCGCAAAGCAACCTGCTTCCTCCAAGAGATGAGCATCACGCACCAATTTCTCTGCCTCTGCCTCCTCCTTGGCGCGAACAGAGTAGGTACCGAATTTATGGATAGATTGCGGAGTCAGTCCGAGGTGTCCCATAACAGGAATACCAGCCGAAAGGATGCGCTGTACCGATTCGAGAATCTCCTCGCCACCCTCCATCTTGATTGCATCCGCCTCGGTCTCCTTCATAATACGGATAGCCGAGTCGAGAGCAGTTTTCGAGTTACCCTGATAGGTTCCGAAGGGCAAATCAACCACAACCAATGCTCGCTTCACGGCACGCACCACCGAGCGCGCATGATAAATCATCGCATCGAGCGTAATGGGGAGCGTCGATTCGTAGCCCGCCATCACATTCGCAGCCGAATCGCCCACCAAAATCACATCAATACCTGCATTATCGACTATTTTCGCCATCGAAAAGTCGTATGAGGTGAGCATCGCAATCTTCTCGCCTCGTTGTTTCATCTCCGTCAGTCGGAGCGTCGTCACAGGACGCACAGAACTTTCTACTGACATAATCGCAATTTGTTATTATTTACAATGTTAAAACAATTTATCTAAATACTCACTTCAAGCAACTTTGCACTACCCTTGATTACAACCTCATTGAACTCTGCCGGCAGCAGAACAACATCGCCATCAGCCATTTTCTCGACATTGCCGTCGGCATCGATTTCGGCCTCGCCACCGATACACATCAATATCACAAACGAATCGAGCGAAGCGTAGTCCTTGGCAATCTCGCCTTCAACCTGCAAAATATTAGTAGTAAAATATTTACACTTGGCTATCTCAACCGATTCATTAAGTTTTGGAACATATCGGCAAATGCTATCCTCCGTGCGCATTGCAAAGTCTATGGCATCGACTGCCAGAGCCGTATGCAACTCGCGAGATTTACCCTCGTCATCGACTCTGTCCCAGTCATAAATTCGGTAGGTCACATCCGAGGTCTGCTGAATCTCGACAACCTGCACACCCTTACCAAGCGCATGCACCAAACCGGCAGGGATAAAGAATGCATCGCCAGCCTTAACCTCCACGCGATTAAGCAAATCGACCAAGTGACCACTCGACACCGCATCGAGGTACTCTTCGCGCGTGATTTCGCGGTTAAAACCTATATAGATTGCAGCCCCCTCTTCACACGAGGTAACATACCACATCTCGGTCTTGCCCAGCGAGTTATGACGCTCGGCAGCCAACTCGTCGTCGGGATGCACCTGCACCGAGAGAACATCGTTACAATCGAGAGTTTTAATCAGTAGAGGAAACTCCAAACCGTACTTCTCAAAGACCTTCTCGCCTACGAGGTCACCCATATAGACTTCGATAAGTTCTTCGAGGTTATTGCCTTTGAGCATACCCGAAGCCACGCTCGAAATATCGCCCTTTACGCACGACAAATCCCAACTCTCGCCATACTTTTTGCTACGGTCGATGCGACCCGCTGCCTTGCCCTTCTTCTCGGCAAGAATCGAGCCTCCCCAGATGCGTTCTTTCAGTCTCGGCTTAAACTTTAACGGATACAACATATTGATTGATAAATATTTTACCCTGTTACTTAAAACAACGATTCAACCTTTGCAATTACGTCATCCACATCGGGTTTGAGCGGGAAAACAAAACTCGGTTCGAGATGGAAAATCTCCTTATCACGCTTGAAGAGTTGCTCTCCGGCACCCGTAATGTTGAGCATAACAATCTTCTCGCGGTCAATCTTACCCGCCTCGACTGCCTTAATAAGCGATGCCGTAGCGATGCCTGCCGCGGGGTGGATATCTACACCCTCGGTTTCGAGGAAGAGTTGCGCAGCCTTACGACCCTGCTGGTTGGTTGCGACCAAAATCTCGCCATTGGTCGCTTTCAGAGCATCATACAGACCTCCGACAATGCCATAAGGCGGTTTGCGGTTAGAGAGCACCTTTGCATCGATAATCTCGACATCACGGCGAGCCTTGTCGTCATCATAGGGCAACATCTCGCGCGAATCAACCCTCCACGCATCGTACATCGGAACAAACGGAGCATTCTGCGACACCATAAGTTTGGTCATTGTCTTACCGAATCTGCCATCCTCAATCAAGCGCATATTTGCCTCCCATGCCGCAATAGCACCCGTACCGCTACCCACAGCCTGAAAGTAGTAATCCGGAATCTGACCAATGGTTGTCGTTGCCGAGAGGAAGGTCGTACCCATACCGTCACGTCGAGCAACATTCTTGGCACCTCCCTCGGCATAGAACTTCGACGATTTAAGTGCAAGGTTGCTCAAATGGATAGCGTCGAAGTAGTCGCCACCCTTATCGCAAGCGATAAGTTTCACGCAGGGATTCAGCGGTGCATCAAACCACATCGCGTCGAGGTTATCTGCCGGTATCGAGAGCAGAAGTTTGATATTGTTCTCGGAGCATACCTTCGCGAAGGCGCGAGCCGTATTTCCTGCCGATGCAACCACCAATACCCTATCATTATTCTCATCGGCACGTGCGCATACGCTATATGCCTCGGTCTCCTTGAACGAACAGGTCGTCATTGAGGCGCCTCGCGCAGGGCAGTAGCCATTGAGCGTGATATACAAGTTTTTGAGTCCGAGGTGTTTCGCCAATCCCTCGCTCTTATATGTTACGGGTGCTGACGAGCCTTTGAGCATACGCTTCACAGGCAACCAATCGGCAAACTTATAGAGTCCGTAGGAGTCATCCTTGACTTCGATTTGAATCTTCTCGTAGTGCGCTCTGACCAATGCAGGTTTGTCGCACTCCTTATCATCGAGTGTCCAGCCGGCATCATCAAACTCGTGACCCGTAGCCACGCAGAGCAGTTTGTAGTTCGTAGGGTTAAACTCTTTCATAGGTTTTCTATCATTATTTTGTTTATTTACTCTCTCATCCGTTTAGGACATTCGCGACTTGTAGTCCTCATACCCAAACTCTCGCACGATGCGCACCTCGCCATCCGCTGTGGCTATCGCTATCGAGGGGTGGCTCACACCATTAAACATCGTGGTCTTGACCATCGTATAGTGAATCATATCTTCGAAGATGATACGCTCGCCCACCTGCAACTCGTGGTCGAATGCCCAATCTCCATAGAAATCGCCTGCAAGGCAGCTATTGCCACCCATACGCCACGCCTTTTCGCCCTCGGCAGGGTCGTGCGCACCGACGATTGCCGGCTTATATGGCATCTCCAAGCAGTCGGGCATATGGCAAGCAAACGACACATTGAGCATTGCCGTATTGACACCGCCATTGCGCACTACGTCCTCCACCGTAGCAACCAGATAGCCCGTGCGCCACGTAAAGGCACTTCCCGGCTCCAAGATTATACGCAGATGAGGATGTCGAGCCTTGAAGTCGCGGATAACGGCTATAAGTTCATCACAATCGTACTCCGCATGGGTCATCAGGTGTCCGCCTCCGCAGTTGAGCCACTTAACCTTATCGAGCAAATCGCCGAAATGCTCCTCCACAGCCTCAAAAGCCTTACGCAGATGTTCGGGGCGCGACTCACAAAGAACGTGAAAGTGCAGTCCCTCAATACCTTCGGGCAGGTCACCCAACTCCTCGCGTGTAACACCAAGGCGTGAGCCTTCGACGCAGGGATTGTAGAGGTCGGTCTCCACGGGCGAGTAGCGCGGATTGATACGCAGTCCGCACGAGATACCTCGCAGTAGCGCACGCGCACCAAAACGCTCGAACTGACCCTTCGAATTGAAGGTTATATGACTCGAATATTGCATCAACTCCTCGATTTCGCGCTCGGTATAGACCGGAGCGTAGGTATGCGCCCTCTCGCCATACTCCTCATAGACGAGGCGAGCCTCGGCGAGCGAACTTGCCGTGGCTCCGTCGGAGTGTTGCGCCAGCGTGGGGAATATGCTCCACATCGCACACGCTTTGAGTGCGACAATAATCTCTGCCCCACTCTCGCGACGCACGCGGTCGATAGTGGCGAGATTCTGCATCAGCAACTGCTCGTCCAGCACATAGCAGGGCGACGGCACCTTCGAAAAGTCAATCATAGAACAATGTGTTTACACGTCGGTTTAACTTCGCAAAGATAACACTTTTTATCGAATCATCTACCCCACACTCCATTTTTAGGTAAAAACACCTAACCCGCACTTTCATCACAAATTTACGGATATTGTTATACATTCTATAAATGCTGCTCGCTGACAAGTGTCTATTGCAAGCCGATAACCCCACCAGCAGGAGGCTCCAACATGTTTGACTATGGACGTAGGATTTATGTACTACGCAATTCGGTAAGCACCTACAAAGCAGCAAGTTCTTGGCGCAGTTATGCTTCATATATCGTTGGCTACGACTTTTAATTAACGAATTGTGTTTTAATCTATCGCCTCGTAGGAATTCTCTTCTGCGAGGCGATAGTTGTTGTATGGCGTTTAATGACAACGAATGCCATCATAAGTCAGCACTTCCAGCCAACCCTGCCGCCTCTCCGGTCACGCGGGTATTGTTTTTAATACCCATACTACAACAAAACAAAAAACACCCGACAAAGTGAGAACTTTGTCGGGTGGTCGTTATAAAAGATCAGGGAAAGGTTCGGGACTATTTAATCTTATCAACCTCCAAATCCACGTCGAACATCTCGACCCAAGGCAATCCCTGCTCGCCAAGTTCTGCCAAGAATGGATCGGGATCAAACTCCTCGACATTGAAGACTCCGGCACCACGCCACAGACCCTTTGCCCACATCGAGGCTCCAAGTGCTGCGGGGACACCCGTAGTGAAACTTACAGCCTGCGTACCGGTCTCCTTGAAGGCAACCTCGTGGTCGCAGTTATTGTAGATGTAGTAGGTGCGCTCCTTGCCATCCTTGACGCCCTGAATACGGCAACCTATCGAGGTCTGACCATGATAGTTCGAGCCGAGTGACTTCGGGTCGGGCAATACCGCCTTCAAGAATTGGATAGGCACAATCTCTACCCCATTATAGATAATCGGGTCGATACGCGCCATGCCGATATTTTGAATCACGCGCAGGTGGGTAAGATACTCCTGACCAAAGGTCATCCAGAAGCGCGCACGCTTAATCGTAGGATAGTTCTTAACGAGCGACTCCAACTCCTCGTGATAAATCACATAGGACTCTCTCTCGCCAATCTCCGGATAGTTAAGCGGAGCGTGAATCTCGTGAGGCTCGGTGGTTACCCACTTGCCATTCTCGTAATAGCGACCCTTCTGCGTAACCTCGCGGATGTTGATTTCGGGGTTAAAGTTCGTAGCGAAAGCCATACCGTGGTTACCGGCATTGCAATCGACGATATCGAGGTAGTGAATCTCGTCGAAGTGGTGCTTTGCAGCATAAGCCGTAAAGATAGCCGTAACTCCGGGGTCGAAACCACAACCGAGGATGGCCGTCAGACCCTTCTCCTTGAAGCGATCCTGATATGCCCACTGCCACGAATACTCGAAGTGAGCCTCGTCTTTCGGCTCGTAGTTAGCAGTATCGAGATAGTTGCAACCACATTCAAGACAGGCATCCATAATTGTCAAATCCTGATAGGGCAACGCCACATTGATAACGATATCCGGCTTAAACTCGTTGAACAAGGCAACCAGCTCCTCGACCGAGTCAGCATCGACCTGCGCGGTCTTCACACGATTGCCACCGATAGCTGCTGCCACGGCATCACACTTCGATTTAGTTCGGCTGGCGAGCATAACATCCGTAAACACAGGATTTGCTGCAACCTTCTGGGTAACGACGGTGCCTACACCGCCTGCTCCGATAATCAGGGCTCTACACATAATGCTTTATAGTTTGTTGTTTGTTTCCGAAAAACAAAGGTAGAAAATAATTCCCAAACTCGCAATATTGCCGCCAAATGCAGATGCAAATTTATTTGCAGAGGCTGCCGGAAAGTGATATTTATCAACAAATTTCGAAAAATCCCGTTATTAGTTTTGCAGATATAAAAAAATATTATACTTTTGCACCACCAAAACGGAGGATAAATACCGATTGGCGATGATCTCGTAGCTCAGCAGGTAGAGCACAACACTTTTAATGTTGGGGTCCTGGGTTCGAGCCCCAGCGGGATCACTTCTTTAACGACAACCGAAGCAGTTTGCTTCGGTTGTTTTTTTTATGTTGTCAATGTGCGTGCAAGCCCGCCCTTGCCCTCATAAAAAAAACACCTGCCTTGCAGGTCTGTCA
>SUZF01000023.1 GCA_015060065.1 Rikenellaceae bacterium
GGGGGCGCGTATCGAGGTCTTCTGCTTGGAGCCGCACGCTCCGGCAGACTACGAACACGCCTTTGCCGTTAAGGGCTCGGCAGAGTGGAGTTGTATCGTCGGAAATCTGAAAAAGTGGAAGTCGGGCGAGGTGGCGATACACTTCGACCACGCCGGTACCCCATCAAGCCTGCGGGCAACGATTACCGAGCGTGGCACGCGCGAACATATTGTCCGCTTCGAGTGGGATGCCGATATGACCTTTGGCGAACTGCTCGAATACTTGGGTCGCATCCCGATTCCGCCATATCTCAATCGCGAGAGCGAGGAGATTGACAACACGCGCTACCAGACCGTCTATTCGAAGTTCGAAGGCTCGGTGGCGGCACCTACGGCAGGTCTGCACTTCACGCCTGAACTTATCGCGCAGATGCAGAATCGTGGCTTCGGCTTTGAGGAGGTGACCTTGCACGTTGGCGCAGGCACGTTCCTTCCCGTCAAGGAGGAGGATGCCACCCGCCACCCGATGCATACCGAACACTTCGAGATTCGTCGTGCAACCGTCGAGCGTCTGCTGGCGAACTACGGCCGAATTACCGCTGTCGGTACCACATCGGTACGCACCTTGGAGTCCTTGACCGCTCTCGCATGGCGCATACATCGCGGCGAGGAGCCCGCGGGCGAGGTTGTCGGTCAGTGGGAACTGTACGATATCCCTGCGGAATATACGGGCGAGCAGGCTCTGCGCGAACTGCTTGCATATATGGAGCGCGAGGGTCTTGACCGCTTGAAGGCGGCAACGCAGATTATGATTACCCCGCTCGGCTATGACTATCGTATCGTGCGCAATATCATCACCAATTTCCACCAGCCCAAATCGACCCTGCTACTGCTTGTGTCGGCATACGTTGGCGAGGATTGGCATCGCATCTACGACTACGCCTTGGCAAACGATTTCCGTTTCTTGTCCTATGGCGACTCGTCATTGCTAATGCGGTAGAAGCCGTATAGCAAGGTGATTTTGGTGTTAAACTCATTCTCAAATTCCTCACATACATTCAGTATGCTGCGGATTTTCGAATTTCGTTTGCCTAAAAATCCCTCTTGCTATACGACTTCCAAGGTTTTGGCTGCAAGGGGATATTGGTGTTAGATTCATGCTCGTAATATAACCTATTATACGACTTATCACGAAATGGGGATGTTCAAGACCAAACGAACATCTCCTATTTTTTTTGCATACTTTTTGAAGTGGGGGCGAGGAGTGTTTTACTTCAATAAAAATGTTGCAAAATTATGGAAATCGTAAAAGTTCATGCCCGCGAGATTCTCGACTCGCGTGGTAATCCGACCGTCGAGGTCGATGTCGAAACCGTATCGGGAGCCTTCGGGCGTGCCTCGGTGCCGAGTGGTGCTTCGACGGGCGAAAACGAAGCCCTCGAACTGCGAGATGGCGACCCTGCGCGTTATGGTGGCAAGGGGGTGCTGCGTGCCGTCGAAAATATCAATACCAAGATTGCTCCTCTGCTCTTCGGAATGAGGGTCTGCGACCAGCGAGGCATCGACCGCATGATGATTGAGGCCGACGGTACCCCCACAAAGTCGCGCCTCGGAGCCAATGCTCTGCTTGGAGTGTCGCTTGCCGTGGCACACGCTGCCGCCAACTACTTCTCGATTCCTCTGTACCGATATATCGGAGGCGCAAATGCCCGTCGCCTGCCGATGCCGATGATGAATATCATCAACGGAGGTTCGCACTCCGACTCTCCGATAGCCTTTCAGGAGTTTATGATTCGTCCCGTGGGTGCCGGCTCCTTTGCCGAGGCTCTGCGTATGGGTGCCGAGGTCTTTCATTCGCTCAAAAAGGTCCTCAAAGGTCGCGGATTATCAACGGCCGTGGGCGATGAGGGCGGTTTTGCACCTCGTTTTGACGGTACCGAAGATGCTCTCGACACAATACTCGATGCAATTCGTAAGGCGGGCTACACTCCGCGTAAGGATGTGATGCTCGCGCTCGATTGCGCCTCCTCGGAGTTTTACCGAGATGGAATCTACGACTACACCCTCTTTGAGGGTGCCGGTGGTGCAAAGCGTACCTCTGCCGAGCAGGCGGAGTATCTCGACTGGTTGGTCGAACACTACCCAATAGACTCTATCGAGGATGGTATGGCAGAGAACGACTGGGAGGGGTGGAAACTCTTGACCGAGCGTATCGGCAACCGTTGCCAACTTGTGGGCGACGACCTCTTTGTGACAAATGTGAAGTTCTTGCAGCAGGGTATCTCGCTCGGTTGTGGAAACTCTATTTTGGTCAAGGTCAATCAGATAGGAACACTCTCCGAAACGCTCGATACGATAGAGATGGCTCAACGTGCCGGCTATACGACCATCACCTCTCATCGCTCCGGCGAGACCGAGGATACAACCATTGCCGATATCGCTGTGGCGACCAACTCCGGACAGATTAAGACCGGCTCGCTCTCGCGCTCGGACCGTATGGCAAAGTATAACCGACTGCTTCGCATCGAGGAGGAGTTGGGTGCGAATGCCCTCTTTAATTGAGGCTGCCCGACAATGCGCAGGTCGGGATAACCCTCTTTTTTGCGAAAATGCGGGGCTATGGGGAGGAATTGTCTAAATTTTCTTACCTTTGTGCAGGTATTATTAAATATGTTAGGATATGAAGAAACTGCTCTTTGTGACACTTGCCGCTGTCGCGACGTTTTCGATGATTACAAGTTGTAACAATATGAAACAGATTAAACACCTGCCATACCCCGCAACCGAGCGCACGGATGTTGTGGATAACTACTTCGGAACCGAGGTGGCGGACCCCTATCGCTGGCTTGAAGATGATAACTCGGAGGCTGCTGCCGAGTGGGTTAAGGCTCAAAATGAGGTTACATTCGACTACCTCTCGCAGATTCCGTTCCGTGATGCTATTAAGGAGCGTCTGACCGAATTGTGGGACTTCCCGAAGGAGAGCGCACCCACAAAGAAGGGCGATTGGTACTACTTCTCGAAGAATGACGGCTTGCAGAATCAGGCGGTAGTCTATCGTCGCCGCTCGACAGAAGAGGCTCCGGAGGTCTTTATCGACCCCAATACCCTCTCGGAGGATGGTACGGTTGCGCTCGGCTCGATATCCTTTACCAAGGATGGCAAGTATTGCGCCTATACGACCGCTGCATCGGGTTCAGATTGGGTTGAAATTCACGTTTTGGAGTGCGAGAGCAAGAGCCTGCTCAAAGATAAAATCAATTGGGTGAAGTTCTCCGGAGCGACATGGGCACCCGACGGCAAAGGTTTCTATTATAGTGCTTATGATGCACCCAAGTCGAATGCTTACTCGTCGAAAAACGAGTTCCAGAAGGTCTATTACCACCGTTTGGGTACCGAGCAGAGTGCCGACCGTCTTATCTATCACGACCCCAAGCACCCGCTACGTTACTTCCACGGCTGGCAGAGCGATGACAGTCGCTGGATATTCATCTCCGGTTCGGAGGGAACGTCGGGTAGCGAGATTCTCTACAAACGTGCCGGTGAGCGCAACTTCCGCGTACTGCTCAAAGGTTTCGACTACGACTATGGCATTGTCGAGTGTGAGGATGATAAACTCTATGTTATGACCAATGAGGGTGCCGAGAACTACCATTTGGTATCTATCGACCTCAAAGACCCCTCGAAGCGTGAGGTCGTCATTGCCGAGAAGGAGTGTCTGCTCGAAGGCGTTGGCTCGGCAGGTGGATGCCTTACGGCTATCTATCTTGAAGATGCACAGAACAAGGTCTATCAATACGAATTGAGTGGCGAACTTATCCGTGAGGTTGCTCTGCCGGGTATCGGTACCGTAAGCGGCTTTGGCGGAGAGAAGGAGGATACCGAACTCTACTACTCGATTACGACTTTCACCTCGCCCACGACAATCTACTCGTTTGATGTGGCAAGTGGCGAGTCGAAACTCTATCTCCGCCCGGAGGTGGCATTCAATCCCGAAGATTTCACTACCGAGCAGATATTCTTCGAGAGCAAAGATGGTACGCGCGTGCCGATGTTCGTGTCGTACAAGAAGGGCTTGAAACTCAATGGCAAGAATCCGTGCTACCTCTATGGCTACGGAGGCTTCCAAATCAACCTTACACCTTCGTTCAACCCCGCATCGATTATGTTTATGGAGCAGGGTGGTGTCTATGTCTTTGTAACCCTGCGTGGCGGCTTGGAATATGGCGAGAAGTGGCACCGTGGAGGTATGCTCGAAAATAAGCAGAATGTATTTGATGACTTTATCTCGGCAGCCGAGTACCTTATCGACCACCGCTACACATCGAGCAGTAAGTTGGCTATTGCCGGAGGTTCGAACGGAGGTCTGCTTGTTGGTGCTTGTGAGGTACAACGTCCTGATCTCTATGCTGTCTGCCTGCCCGCAGTGGGCGTGATGGATATGTTGCGCTACCACAAATTTACAATCGGCTGGGGCTGGGTCGTAGAGTATGGTTCGAGCGACAACGAGGAGCAGTTCCAGTACATCTATAAATATTCGCCTCTGCACAATATCAAGGAGGGCGTGAAGTATCCCGCAACGCTTGTGACGACTGCCGACCACGACGACCGCGTAGTGCCGGCACACTCCTTTAAGTTTGCAGCGCAGATGCAGCATGCGCAGGCTGGCGATAAGCCGGTGCTTATCCGCATTGATACCAAGGCGGGACATGGTGCAGGCAAGCCGACATCGAAGCGTATCGAGGAGGCTGCCGATACCTACTCGTTCCTCTTCCAGAACACCGGAACGGAGTATAAGCCACTGAAAAAGTAGTTTTTTGAAAAATTAGTAAAACCCCAAGAAGTTAATGAAGGTCTATAAATTTGGAGGAGCCTCGGTCAAGAATGCGGATGGAGTTCGCAACCTGCGCTCGATTGTGAGCGACGAGGAGGAGCTGTTCGTGATTGTTTCGGCAATGGGCAAGACCACTAATGCCCTCGAAAGAGTCTTTGAAGGTATCCAGAAGGGCGACCAAGCCCTCTCGAAGGAGAATATCGCTGCTCTGCGTAAGTACCATGCCGAGATTATCGACGACCTCTACCACGAACATCACACTATCGAGGCTGTCGATGCCCTGTTTGATGAGTTGGAGATGTTGGCAACCACCTCGGAGTACCGCACGGAGGATGCCGAGTTGTGGTACGACCGTATCGTATCGTATGGAGAACTTGTATCGACACTTATCATCTCGGACTACCTGAACCATTCGGGCGTTGAGAATAAGTGGATTGATATGCGCAAGTGCATCCGCACCCAACAACGCCATAAAGACGCAAGTGTCGAACTCGAAGAGTCGAAGCCTCTGCTGCGAGAGGCTGTAAATAGCGCGAAGCAGCGAGTCTTCATCGGTCAGGGATTTATCGGAGGCGCGCCCGACGGTACGACCACAACCCTCGGTCGTGAAGGCTCGGACTACTCGGCTGCTGTCGTGGCATATATCCTTAATGCGGAGTCTATGGCTGTGTGGAAGGATGTCGATGGAGTGCTGAATGCCGACCCGAAGATTTTCCCCGATGCACAGCATATTGCCGAGTTGAGTTACCTCGATGCCATCGAGTTGGCTTACAGCGGTGCGCAGATTATCCACCCCAAAACTATCAAGCCTCTCCAAAACAAGAATATTCCGCTCTATGTCCGTCCCTTTGGCGATAAACGCAAGCCGGGTACCGTGATTCGCGGCTCGTCGGCAAGGGTCGATATCCCGATTCTGATTCTTAAACGAGGTCAGGTGTTGCTTAACATACGCCCGCGCGACTTCTCGTTTGTCTTGGAGGAGCGTTTTGCCGAAATCTTCGCCCTGCTGGCACAGTTCCGCATTAAGAGCCATCTGGTGCATAACTCGGCAGTCAATTTGAGCCTCTGCATCGACAGTTCGTGGCATATCGACGAGGCTGTGGCGGCTCTGCGTGCCGAAGGGTTCGATGTGATGCAGATTGAGGATATGGAGTTGCTCACAATCCGAGGATATACCAAGGAACTCTTCGATAAGTATGCTCTCGGCAGTGAGGTCTATGTGCGTCAAGCGACACAATCAACACTGCGTATCGTCCGCAAAGGATAGTGATAACCGAAGTTGCCTAACAGGTTGTTAGGCAACTTCTTTTTAACAAGTCGAATGGGGGCGCGACCGCTTATGGCATCATTACCATTAAATAGCCAATGGCTAACGGCTAACCAAACCTACCGGCACAAGCGGAAGACGGTAGCAGTTCGGGAGGTGTTATATATTTGCATAAAGTGTCGTACTTCGCCTTCGATTTCGCAGGGGTAGGAGAAGTGTTCGGAGTTCATATCCTCGCGACCTTGACCTCCGAAGCGGATTTCGTCGGTTGAGAGCAGTGGAATATACTTTCCCGGCTCGCGCACCTCGACAGCATAGTCGGCAATTGAGGTTGCGGGATGCCAATTGAAGACAAAGAGCAAATCTCCGTGCGTAAAGACTATGGTCTTATTCGGCTCATCCATCTGCAAGCGGTAGGGATAGCCGTCTGCCAAGACGTTGAACTCCTTGACGAGGGTAATCATTGCCTTGTCGAACTCGCCGAGTTGTCCGAAACGTAACTCCTCGTTCTCGGCTAACGACCACTGACGACGTGCGTGGTCGTAACTCCACTCGTTGCCTTCGCGCGGGAAGTCAATCCATTCGGGGTGTCCGAACTCGTTACCCATAAAGTTGAGGTAAGCATCGCCACCGGTCGATATGGTCATCAGACGAATCATCTTGTGGAGAGCCATACCTCTATCGACGACCAGATTCTGCGATGTGCGGTGCATCGAGTAGTACATCTCCTTGTCGATGAGGCGGAAGGCTATGGTCTTGTCGCCCACCAGCGCTTGGTCGTGCGACTCGGCATACGCTACGGTGCGTACGCTCGGTAGTCGGTTGGTCATCACGTCCCACATCTCCCAGATATTCCAATCCTCGTCGGGGATATCCTCCAAGAGTTTTATCCAGAAGTCGGGTATCGCCATACCAAGTCGGTAGTCGAAGCCGACACCGCCATCCTTGGTCGGGGCGCACATTGCCGGCATACCGCTCACATCCTCGGCAATGGTAACATACGAGGGGCCAAGGTCGTGAATCAGTCGGTTGGCGAGGGTCAGATAGACTATGGCATCGCGATTGGCACCGGCACCGAAGAACGCCTCGTGCGTACCCAATGGCTCGTAGCCGTGATGGTGGTATATCATCGATGTTACGCCATCGAAACGAAAACCGTCAAAGTGGAACTCATCGAGCCAATATTTGATGTTCGAGAGCAGGAAGTGGCGCACCTCGCCCTTGCCGTAGTCAAAGGTCATCGAGTCCCAATACTTCTGGTAGCCAGCCTCGCCAGCCTTCGAGTAGAGATGGTCCGAGCCGTCGAGTTGGTTTATGCCTTCGTTGAAGTTCTTGACGTAGTGGGCATGTACGAGGTCCATAATCACCAGCAGACCGAGCGAGTGAGCCTTGTCGATAAGATACTTCAACTCTTCGGGTGTTCCGAATCGCGAGGAGGGGGCAAAGAGACTCGATACGTGATAGCCGAAAGAGCCGTAGTAGGGGTGTTCAGCCACCGCCATAAGTTGTACGGCATTGTAGCCATCCTCCTTGATGCGTGGAAGGATGAGGTCGGCAAACTCGACATAACTACCCACGCGAGCCTCCTCCTGTGCCATGCCGACGTGAGCCTCATAAATCAGCAGCGAGCCGACACTTGCGCGGTCGAAATCAGCATCGTGCCACTCGAAGTGTTGTGGCACCCAGAATTGAGCAGTGTAGTTCTTCGAAACCTCATCCTGCACGACACGCGTGGCGTATGCCGGTATGCGGTCGAGCCAGCCATTGCGACCGTGAACATGAATCTTGTAGAGTGAGCCGTGTGTGAGTAGTCCTTCATACATCGCATCGGGGAAGAATGCACTCCATACCCCCGAAGAGTCCTTATCCATTCGTAGTTGGGTGCGTTGCCAGCCGTTGAAGTCGCCGAAGATGAAGACATCCTGCGCTTCGGGCAACCACTCGCGGAACCACCAACCCGCCAAATCTTCGTCACGTTGCCAGCCGAAGTAGCGATAACCATTAGCGTAGTCGGTTATCGAGCCTGTGGAGCGCTCTATATCGCCCACAATCTGCATATATTCATTATGACGACGCTCAATCTCGTCAGCCACGGGTTGCAGCCACTCATCTTGCTCAACTACGGGCAGAAACTTTACATTTTTACTCGACATACTCGCTATTTTGGATTTGATAAGAGTTTTGTATCAACAAATATACATTTTTTTTGCGAGATTTTACGTTCGTAGGGTGTTTTTATTTGTTGCCGGCTATTTATATGTTGCAATTACCAAAAATAGAGGCTGCATAGAGTATTTTCAAAATAATTTCCTATATTTGCCCTCGATGAAATTATTTGTATAACTAAAACTATAAAAAAATGTTCAAAGGACATCCCAAAGGTTTGTATGCCTTGGCTCTCGCCAATACCGGTGAGCGCTTTGGTTATTACACTATGTTGGCTGTGTTTGCACTCTTCCTGCGTGCCAATTTCGGTTTGGATGCAGGCGTAGCAGGCGCAATCTACTCTACGTTCCTCGGTCTTGTTTACTTTATGCCCCTTATTGGTGGTGTTTTGGCTGACAAGTTCGGTTTTGGCAAGATGGTAACTATCGGTATTACCATTATGTTTGCCGGCTATCTGTTGCTCTCGCTGCCGTTGGGTGGCGACACGCTGGCGATGATTGCTATGCTCGGAGCCTTGCTCTTCATCTCGATTGGTACAGGTCTTTTCAAGGGCAATCTGCAAGTTATGGTCGGTAATCTCTACGATGACCCGAAGTATGCAGACAAGCGTGACTCGGCATTCTCGCTCTTCTATATGGCTATCAACATCGGTGCTCTGTTTGCTCCGACCGCAGCCGTAGAGATTAAGCGTTGGGCAGAGGAGTCGCTCGGTTTTTCGGGTAACGATGCTTACCACTTCTCGTTTGCGGTGGCTTGCGCTGCACTTATCGTGTCGATGGCAATCTACTACATCTTCCGTCCTACGTTCCGTCACGTTGAGGGCGGCAAGCGTCAGAATACGACCGCTGCGGTTGCCGAGCAGGAACTCTCTCCGGCAGAGACCAAGCAGCGCGTAATTGCTCTGTGCCTTGTGTTTGCCGTTGTAATCTTCTTCTGGATGGCTTTCCACCAGAACGGACTTACGCTGACCTACTTCGCTGATGAATTTACCGAAAAGAGTTCGGAAGGCATCCAGAGTATGGCATTCAGCGTATGGAACCTGGTGCTGGTTATCATTGGCGTTTATGCTCTCTTCTCGGTATTCCAGAGCGAGGGTCGCAAGGCGAAGCTTCTTTCGGCTGCCGTTGTAGTGGCCGTTGTGGGCTACCTTGCATATAAGGCTTCGATTGTTGGAGATGCATCTATTCCGGTTAGCGCACCTATTTTCCAGCAGTTTAACCCCTTCTATGTTGTGGCTCTTACCCCCGTATCGTTGGCTATCTTTGGCGTACTCGCAAAGCGCGGTAAAGAGCCTTCGGCTCCGCGCAAGATTGCTTACGGTATGTTGGTTGCAGCCGCAGGTTTTGCGGTTATGGCTCTCGGCTCGGTGGGCCTGCTTACTCCCGATGCACAGGCTGCTGTCGTTGAGGCTGGCGGTGAGGGTACTCTGGTATCGGCAAACTGGTTGATTTCGACCTATCTGGTGCTGACGTTTGCAGAGTTGTTGCTCTCGCCTATGGGTATCTCATTCGTATCGAAGGTTGCTCCTCCGAAGTTGAAGGGTATGATGATGGGTGGTTGGTTTGTTGCCACCGCTATCGGTAATGCACTTGTGTCGGTAGGCGGATTCTTGTGGGGAGGTATTCCTCTCACGATTGTATGGTCGGTATTTATCGTACTCTGCCTGCTCTCGGCACTCTTTATGTTTGTGATGATGAAGCGTTTGGAGAGCGCAACGAAATAGTACTTCCGATGTAAGCGTTATACGCTAAATACGACAAAAAATCCGCCTAATGCAACATTTAGGCGGATTTTTGTTATATTTGTGCAGTGCAAAAACCAAACCCGACGATGAGAAACCCGATTGAAAAACTGAAACGCTGGTGGTGGTATCGTACCACACGTCGCCAACTGCGCAATCGCAATGTAACAATAATCAGCGAAAATTGCTGGGGTGGTATCTTGTGTCAATATCTGGGTATTGGTTATAACTCTCCCTTTGTGGGGCTACTGGTACCGGCTCCCGACTATATCAAGATTCTGCGCTCGTTGCGTGAGTATGTCGAGGGCGATTTTCGTTTTATTCCCCGTAGCGAGAGCCGTTACGAAGCGAATTTGCGCTATTTCAAGAATGATTTCCCGATTGCCGAACTTACCCCGAAGGGTGGCGGTGACACCGTCGAGATACACTTTCTGCACTATAAATCCCCGGAGGAGGCGGTCGAGAAGTGGCGTCGCAGAGCCAAGCGTATCGACTACGACAATATTATCGTTAAACTCGCCGAGCGCAACGAATGTACCGACAAGGAGATTGCCGAATTTGATGCGTTGGATTACCCCTCGAAGATCTGCTTTACGGCAAAAAAATACCCATTCAAATCGACGCGTGTGCTCGATGCTCTCGATTTTATCAGACGTGGAAGGGTGAATTGGGAGTGGCGACACTGCCACAAGTGCTACAACTTTGTTGAGGAGGCAAATCGACTGCTCGATGCTGTTCAGATGCACAGACGGGCTGCCAAAGCATAGAGAGTTGTCCCTATTTCAGTGTGATGACCGCCATATCGCTGCGTGTGCCGATGCGGAACGGAGGTCCCCAGAGCGACAAACCACTCAAAACGAAGATGTGCGAGTGCTGCCACTTACGATAGCCGTGGCTCTGCTCGTACATCATATCCGTAACGATATTCAAAGGAAAGACCTGCCCGTGGTGGGTATGTCCGCTTATCTGTAACTCTACGGCAGCAGCATCGCTCGCTGCGAGGTCGTAGGGTTGGTGGTCGAGGAGAACTATCGGGCGGGCAGGGTCGCACTTCGACAGTAACTCTTCGAGCGAGAGCCGGTTGCGGTTCATCCTATCATCACGACCGACAATCTGCACGCCACTCGGCAGTGTGGCTACGCTATCGCGCAAGACCCGTATGGGTGTCTGCTTCAAAAATTCGATACAACTCTCTGCCCCGCTGATATACTCGTGATTTCCGAGGACGAGGAAGACTCCGTGCGGGGCCTCGATTTGCGATAACTCCTCCTGCATACGCGCTCTGCGCACCGGGGCAATGCTGTTATCTATCAGGTCGCCGACAATAAGCACAACGTCTGGCATCTCGCGGTTAATCATCTCGACGTAGCGTTGCAAATCCCTCTTGCCGGTACCATAGCCGAGATGCACATCGCTCACTGCCACAATTTTCAGAGCCTCGTTCTCGATGGGTTTGTCGAGCGAGATGTCGATGCGCTCGATGCGCGGATTGCGGTAGTTGATATAGCCGTACAGCATAACGGCAAGTGTCAGCGCAAATGCCACGGGTAACTTGGCGTGAAATGACGGCACCACCCATCCGACTACATCGCAGAGCGTGAGAGCCATAATCATATAAAACATCAGCAGAATCCAGACCGAGCCGACTCGGAACATTCCACCGAGCAGCCACTCCGGAAGAGCCGCATCTCGCGCTCCGATAGAGATAAAGAGCGACATCGATACTACGGCATAGAACAGCACATAGAGTATCCGCAACCACAATGGCGCACCGGCAACGAGCGACCACGTTCTCCACAGGAGGTAGCCACTGCCACCAAGGTATATAAGCGGCATAACTATAAACATCGCCTTCATCCTCGTCAGACTCCCTTCTCTTTTGTGATATCTTTTGTGTGCAGATTACTCTGCGAGCAGTGCATCCGCCAGCGTTTCAAGGGCTGCGCGGTCTGCCCTCTTCATTCGCGACCAAAGCGTTACCGTAGGCTCGACAATCTCGACCTGCTTCATCTGCGAGAGCATCTCGTGCATCACACGACCTGCGCATGGAGCCCACGAGCCATTTTCGATAATACCCACCTTGCGACGCTGATAACCCTTGATTTGGAGGTGGTGCAGAAAGTCGTGCATCGGTGGGAATACCCCTCCGTCATACGAGGCTGCTGCCACCACAAGTCGGCTCATGCGGAAGGCATCCTCGATAGCCTCTGCCATATCGTCGCGGCTCAAATCCGCCACCGAGACCTTCGGTGCGCCCTTTTCGCGCAGAATTTCGGCGAGAAGTTCTGCCGCAGCGAGTGTTCCGCCATGAATCGATGCACAAGCGATAAAGACCCCTTCGGTCTCGACATCGTAGCGACTCCACGTGTCGTACAGGCCGATGTAGTAGCCGAGGTTTTCGGTCAGGATGGGGCCGTGCAGCGGGGCGATAATCTCGATATCGAGCGTTGCAGCCTTTTTGAGCAGAGCCTGCACCGGTGCGCCATACTTTCCACAGATATTGAAGTAGTAGCGACGAGCCTCGCACGCCCACTCCTCCTCGTGACTCAATGCTCCGAACTTGCCGAAGCCGTCAGCCGAGAAGAGAACCTTGTCAGTAGCATCGTATGTAACCATTACTTCGGGCCAATGCACCATCGGAGCCGTGAAGAACTGCAACGTGTGGCGGCCGAGCGAGAGTGATTCGCTCTCCTTGACAGCAATGGTACGACCTTCGAAGTCAAACTCCTCGAAGAATTGCGGCAACATCTGCACGGCACGTGCCGTAGCGACGATTTGCAGGTCGGGATAACGCTCCATAACCGCCTCGATACACCCTGCGTGGTCAGGCTCCATGTGCTGCACGACCAGAAAGTCGGGCTGACGCTCGCCCAGAGCCTCTGCAAGGTTGGCGAGCCACTCGTCGCACTTGCGACCATCTACCGTGTCCATTATGGCAATCTTCTCGTCATCGATGATGAACGAGTTGTACGAGATGCCATTGGGGATGATGTATTGACTCTCGAAGAGGTCCAAATCGGTGTCATCGACACCAATATACTTTATATCCGATGTGATATTTCTAACCATATCCTTTTTGTAAAATTTTAATCTCTATACTATTTCTGCCTTCTGCTATTACTCTGCCATACTTGTTGCATGGGCGGCATAATTCTCCCACTTTTCGATTACGGCACGGAAATCTTCGGGCAGTGGCGACTCGAAGAACATCTCCTTGCCCGTTGTGGGGTGGATGAAGCCGAGGCACTGCGCATGCAGGGCTTGTCGCGGAATCAGCGCAAAACAGTTTTCGACAAACTGCTTGTATTTCGAGAAGGTTGTACCCTTCAAAATTCTATCTCCGCCATAGCGGGCATCGTTGAAGAGGGGATGACCCTGCCACTGCATATGGACTCTGATTTGGTGCGTGCGACCCGTTTCGAGGCGACATTCGATAAGTGTAACGTATCCGAAGCGTTTGAGTACGCGGTAGTGTGTTACGGCGTGCTTGCCCTCCGAGCCATCGGCAAAGACATACATCTGTAACCTATCCTTCGGACTACGACCGATATGCCCCGTAATTGTGCCTTCGTCCTCCTCGAAGTTGCCCCAGACGAGTGCCACATAACGTCGCACGGTGGTATGGTCGTAGAACTGCTTGCCCAGATGCGCTCCGGCTCGCTCATTCTTGGTAACAACCAAGATGCCCGACGTATCCTTGTCGATGCGATGCACCAATCCGGCACGCATATCGCCCTTCTGGAAGAGGGGCAGGTCGCGCAGGTGGTAGGTCAGGGCATTCACGAGAGTTCCGCTGTAATTGCCACACCCCGGATGAACACACATGCCGGCTGCTTTATTGACAACGATAACATCGTCATCCTCATAGAGGATATCGAGCGGAATATCTTCGGGGATAATCTCGACCTCACGCTTGGGGTAGGGCATCATCAGCGTAATGTGATCGAAGGGTTTTATCTTGTAACTCGACTTTACCGCCACGCCATTCACGAGGATATTGCCCGCATCGGCTGCTGCCTGAATACGACTGCGCGAACACTTTTCCATGTGAATCGTAAGGTACTTGTCCAATCGCAACATCGACTGACCCTTATCGACCGTTATCGAGAAGTGTTCGTATCTCTCCTCGCCATCAGCGGAACACGCATCGTCACCCGCTGCGCCTCCCTCGGCAAACTCCAACTCGTCAGCCTCGTTCCAATCCTCGGATATATACTCTTTGTGCTGTTCCATTAGATGAAAAAGTCGTCTTGATTAGAGGTCTCCTGTTGTTGTATCTCGGTCGGCTCTGCCACACTGTTTTCGAGGTTGCGCAGTGAATCTGCCGTGCGCTCTGCCGCCAAACGCTCCTCGATAAGAGCCTTCGCCACGGCATCCGACTCGGCACTCTGCTTGGCGACCTTTTCGACATCGAGAGTTAGTTTCAATCGTATTTTGCTGCCCAACTCGGCATCGCGACCCTGATCAACTGACTGGTAATAGACCCTCGCATCCTTCTTGTCGAGCATATCCACATCGTCGTCATAGATGACTTTGCCGACGTTGAAGCCCATCTCCCACAGACGGCTCTTGGCTCGTTGCAACGACAGCCCGATAAGTTTGGGCATCTCGGCAACCCCATAGCCGCCCTGCACGCCAACCTTCAACACAACGCCCGAACCGAGTTCCGCCTCGATGGTGCTTTCTTCTGTCAGTTGCACTCCGTCGCAATACTCTTCGAGAACGTAGTTTGTGGCGATATCATCGACATACTCCAAACGCTCGATTTCAAGTCCTGCCACTTCGAGCATATTCTTTGCCTGACGTAGCGAGCGACCCGCAACGTAAGGGACCTTAACCATCTTCTGGCGCAGCGAGTTGATGGTGACATAGACTTTACGTCCCGCCTTGACCTTGGCTCCGCTCTTGGGCAGTTGGTCGAGGATTATGCCACCCTCGTATGCCGGTACAAAGAGAGAATCATTTACAATAATCTGCAAACCACGTCTTTTTGCGGCATGCTCGGCATCTGCGAGTTGCACACCGGAGAAGTCGGGTACCGAGCGATGCGAGCCGTGGCGCGTGCCGAAGTGCATGGCGATTGCCGATACCAGCAATACGCCTACAACAATCATCACAATCATCACGAAGTTGTATATTATCGGATATTGTTTCAGCCGTTGCCAATACCCCTGCTTTGCCTTATTGTTTCTACCCATACTATATTCGGTTGTTAGTTGTTAATTTCGTTATAAAATGTGTCACGCTCGACTGCCCGCAGACCTGCCGAGGCAGCAATGCGTTCAATCTCGCTGATTGTCATCACGGGGCGACTGTCCGCGGCTCCTGCCATCGAGTAAATCTTTGTTGAGTCCTCGATAGTGCCATCAATGTCGTCTGCTCCAAACGAGAGCGCAAGTTCGGTTGTCTGCTTGCCGTACATCACCCAATAAGCCTTGATGTGTGGCACGTTATCCAACACAATGCAGCTCATTGCCAGCATCTTCAAGTCCTCGACTATCGGAACCTCGCCAATCTCGCTCATCGAGTTGCCGAAGTTGCGGTATTTCAGCGGAATAAAGGCGTTGAAGCCTCCCGTGCGGTCTTGCTGCTCACGTAGGCGCAGAAGGTGGTCGAGGCGATGTTCGAGGCTCTCGATGTGGCCATACAGAATCGTCGCATTGGTCTTAACACCAAGGCGGTGTGCTGCATCGTGAATCTCAAACCACTCTGCCGTAGTTCCCTTTTCGGGGCAAATCTTCGCTCGCAACTCCTCGTCGAAAATCTCGGCTCCACCCCCCGGAATAGCCTCCATACCCGCCTCGATAAGCAGGCGCAGACCCTCCTCGGTCGTAAGCCCTGCCCGACGAATCATATATGCAAGTTCGACGGCAGTGAATGCCTTGATGGCTGCCTGTGGCATAATCGCCTTCACACGACGGATGAGTTCGGCATAGTAGTAGATATCGTGGTCGGGATGCACTCCGCCTACGATATGTATCTCGGTGGCACCGCTCTCTGCCCTCTCGCGCACAATCTGCTCCATCTCCTCCATGGTGTAGTCCCAAGCATCCGGGCTCCCCTTCGGGCGACGGTATGAGCAGAACTTGCAGTTGAAGACGCACAAGTTTGTCGGTTCGAGGTGGAAGTTACGGTTATAGAAGACCTTGTCGCCACTTACCCTGCGTTTTGCCTCCGTAGCCAACTCTCCGAGCATCCAGAGCGGAGCCTCGCGCCACAGCACAAGAGCCTCATCGCCCGAAATGCGCTCACCGGCACGGACTTTTGCCGCTATTCGTTCTATCGTAGCCATTATTTCGGAGCCTTATTATAGAGGTAAATGCCGATGCAGAGGAATATTATGTTGGGGAGCCACACCGCCAGTCCGGGCGGTAGCGAGCCACTCTTCGCGAACTCCTCGAAGAAACGGTTGAAGAGGATGTAACCGAAGCAGAGCGTAATGCCGATACCGATATGCAGACCCGTACCGCCTCGCACCTTGCGTGACGAGAGCGATACTCCGATAAGGGTCAGGATAAATGCCGATATCGGGTAGGCAAAGCGTGCGTGGTGTTCCACCTCGATAAGGCGTATCGAGTCGGAGCCTTTGGCGCGTTGCTGGTCGAGAAATTCGCGCAACTCGTCAATCTGCATCGTCTTGACCAACTCGTTGATACGACCCATCTCTGCTACATCGAGGTTGATAAGCGTGTCGAGGTTGCGATACTGCGTGAAACTCTCGCGACGCAGGGAGTCGAATGTGCGAATCGTGTAACGCGAAGCACTCCAACGCTTGGTCTCCTCGTTGAACTTCGCATCTGCGGCTTCGAGCATCGATGTCATCGAGCCATTCTCGTACTGTTCGAGGGCGAAGAACGAGGCTTGCTGTGTGCGTTTCGAGTAGTTGCGTATGTATGCAAACTGCCCCGGCTCTATCTGGCGATAGATGTGGCGGTCGTATTGGAAATTCTGACGACGACGCAGATATTGACTCTCGAAATCCACGCATGCGCGTTGTGAAACGGGAATAATCCACAGACTCAATGTCAAGGACAGACCTGCAATGACGGTCGCACCGAGGAAGTAGGGCCACATCAACCTGCGGAAACTCATTCCGCCCGACAACATCGCGACAATCTCGGTCTGGTAAGCCATCTTCGAGGTAAAGAAGATTACGGCAATAAATGTGAATAGACCGCTGAATTGGTTGATGAAGAAGGGTATGAAGTTGAGGTAGTAGTCGAATATTATCGCCTTGAAAGGGGCGTGCAACTGGGTAAAGTCGTCAATCTTCTCTACGTAGTCAAAAATTACGACTACGATGATAATCATCGCAATAGCGAAGAGGTATGTTCCCAGAAACTTGCCGATAATATATCGGTCGAGAATCTTAAATCCCGGAAATTTCAGTTTCATAGGCTACAATCGTTTAGTAAGTTTTGCGACCATCTGCTCCTTCCACGCAGCAAAGTCGCCGGCGATGATATGCTTGCGAGCCTCGCCCACAAGACGCAGGTAGAAGGCGATGTTGTGCAGCGATGCAATCTGTGCCGCCAACATCTCGCCACAGGCAACCAAGTGGTGGAGATATGCCTTGGAGTAGAGCGTATCGACAAATGCTGTACCCTCCGGGTCGATGGGCGAAAAGTCGTTCTCCCACTTTTTGTTGCGGATATTTATCGTACCCTCCATCGTGAAGAGTTGTCCGTTACGGCCATTGCGTGTAGGCATTACGCAGTCGAACATATCCACTCCGCGGGCAATGCCCTCCAAGATGTTCGCAGGTGTGCCGACACCCATCAGGTAGCGTGGTTTATCTTCGGGCAGAACGCCATTCACGACCTCGATCATCTCGTACATCACATCCGTAGGCTCGCCCACAGCCAAACCTCCGATAGCGTAGCCGTCAGCGTTGTACTGCAACACATTCTCCGCGGCCTTGGCTCTCAAATCGGGGTAGCAGCAACCCTGCACAATCGGGAAGAGCGATTGGTAGTGTCCGTATTTGGGTGAGGTCTGATGATAGCGGTTGAAGCAACGCTCCAACCAACGCTCGGTCAGTGCCAACGACTTGGCTGCATACTCTCGCGGAGCATCGCCCGGAGGACACTCGTCGAAAGCCATCATAATATCGGCTCCGATAGTGCGCTCGGTATCCATCACACTCTCCGGCGTGAAGAGGTGCTTCGAGCCGTCAATGTGCGAGCGGAAGTGACAACCCTCCTCTTTGAGTTTGCGGCACTCGGCGAGCGAGAAGACCTGAAAACCGCCGCTGTCGGTCAGCATCGGACCATCCCACGTCGAGAATCGATGCACACCGCCCGCCTGCTCGATAATATCCATACCGGGGCGGAGATAGAGGTGGTAGGTGTTGGCAAGAATAATCTGTGCGTGAGCCTCATCGCGCACGTCACGATGGAATATGCCCTTCATTGCGGCAGCAGTACCCACAGGCATAAAAATAGGGGTCTGGATTACGCCATGGTCGGTCGTTATCTCGCCTGCTCTGGCAGCGGATGCCGGGTCTTTATATTGGAGTTCAAACTTCATACAATCTCTAAAACGTACAAAAGTACAAAATAATTCACAATTCACAATTCACAATTCACAATTAAGACCCTTTGGGGTCTTTTTTTGTTGGGGAGAATGGGGAGAATGGGGGCGCGGTATGCGACCGCTTATGGGGAGATTGGGGAGAATGGGGGCGTGGTATGCGACCGCTTATGGGGAGAGTGGGGAGAATGGGGGCGCGGTATGCGACCGCTTATGGGGAGATTGGGGAGAGCAATCAAAGATTGCTTATGGGGAAGATGGGGAGTTTTTTACTCGTCCTAAACACCCTAAACTCCTTACCCCCCCCTAATTTCCCCGCTATTCCCATAAGCGACCTTGGTCGCGCTCCGCAGTGTCGGTTGTCAATTAAATCAAACATCGCAGACCCCATAATTGTCAATTGTCAATTATCAATTATCAATTGGCTAATGGTTGCTGCTTATCGCAATTGCCACAAAGAAAATTGTGAATTGTGAATTGCGAATTGTGAATTGTTTGCTATCTTTGTGCGGTTGGGCATAAAGGCTCGCAACACAAGTAATGATAGTGCAGTATTGGGACTTTTTTATAGAGCATTATGGCTGGTTGGGTGTAGTCTTGGCGGTGGCAATATTCGTACTGCTGGGCGTGCAGGTTTACTACTACGGTATAGCCTATGCCCGCATAGCGAAGTATCGCAATGACCGTCGCCCGCGCCGTATCGAGGGAGATACTCCCGGAATCTCGGTTGTGGTTATGCTCCACAACGAAAATAGTGACTACCTCGAATCTGGATTACTGCAACTCCTCTCGCAGGAGTATGCGGCATACGAGGTTGTGGTGGTATATGTCGGTAGCGATGGCGATTTTTACGAAGATTTGTCGCGTATGAAACTATACTACCCAAATCTGCGCACAACCAAAATCGAAGAGAAGAGCCGTTTCCCGATATCGCCCAAAATGGCGATAAACGTCGGAATCAAGGCGGCTCAAAACGAGCATATAATCATCACAACGCCCGATGCCGAGCCTTGCTCAACTCGCTGGTTGGCACTTATGGCAAAGGGCTTTACGCGGGGAGAGATTGTTATCGGCTACTGCGGATATGAGCGCACGTCAGGGGTGGCAAATTATGTAATGCGTGCGGAGCGTCTGACCTCCTCGATAGAGTGGTTGTCGGCGGCTATACGTCGTCGTCCCTATCGTGGCGACCGCAATAATCTCGGCTTTACGAAGAGCCTCTATTTCGGAGTGAACGGATTCGGCAACCTCAATATGAACACGGGCGAGGATGACCTCTTTATGCAGCAGATTATGACTCGCGAGAATGTCAGTGTTGTGATGTCGCCTCGTGCTACCATGAGCGAGAAGTGCTGGGGTGGTTGGCGTTGGTGGTTCTCGCAAAAACGACACCTTGGGGCGACCCGTCGTTTCTACCCTTCGGGCGTGAGGGCTTTTTCTCGTTGGGAACATATCAGCCGGCTTCTCTTTTTTGTGGCAATTATCGCAGCCATCGTGCTGATGCCTCTTGAATATAAGGTTGCCGCAGCAGTTGTGTGGGCTGTGCGCTATGCCGTGGTCGGTGTGACCATCAAACGCGTATGTGCCAGATTGGGGGAGACGGGTATGCAACTCGGATATCCGCTTTATGACCTTTTTGCCCCTGTGATTTCGATGTTTCTGAAAATGTTGCTTTTGCGTAAAGACCCGACGGTATGGAGATAGATGATTACATCATTGCCGATGATAAGGCGTTGGTAAGGTGGGTACTCGATGGGGATGATGCGGCATTTGAACACCTCTTCAATCGCTATCGCGATGCCATTTACAGACTCTTCATCCAGCGACTCGGAGGCTCGGCAGATGATGCCGATGACCTTTTGCAGGAGACTTTCATCAAGGTCTATCTCAACCTCGACCACTACGATAGTGGCTACACCTTCGGTCAGTGGGTCTATACCATTGCCCGAAACACGTTCATAGACTTCACTCGCAAGACCCGCAGCGACCTGCCGATAGATGAGCGTTTCTCGTCGCCGGCAGCCACCTCGCCCACACCGGAGGAGAGTATTATCAACTCGCAGCAGCGTACCCAGATTGAGCATTATCTCGAAGAGTTGCCGGAGCAGTATAACACCCTCTTTAAGTTGCGTTTTCTGGATGAATACTCCTACGAAGAGATAGCCGAGAAACTGCACTTGCCGATGGGTACGGTCAAGACACAGATTCATCGCGCTCGCGAGCGCATGTGCCGACTGATAACCGAAGGAGAAAACCGTTGATAATTGACAATTGATAATTGATAATTGACAATTGATAATTAAGGGGGGGGGTAAAGTAATAAACCATAAACCCATAAACCAATAAAAGTCATAAACCAACACAAATTGCCTCAAAACATGATAGAACTAATCACGAAATATTTCCCCGACTTAACCTCCGAGCAGGTGCGTCAGTTCGAGGCTCTCGGAGCGTTGTATGCCGATTGGAATGCGAAGATAAATGTCGTTTCGCGTAAAGATTTCGACCAACTCTATCTGCGCCATATTCTCCACTCGCTTGCCATTGCCAAGGTGTGCCGGTTCGAGGCGGGAGCGCGTGTGTTGGACGTTGGTTGCGGAGGTGGTTTTCCGAGCATCCCGTTGGCGATAATGTTCCCCGAAGTGCAATTTACGGCTGTCGATTCGATAGCCAAGAAGATTACCGTTGTGCGAGGTGTTGCCGAGGGTGCCGAGATTCGCAATATCGAGGCTCTCAATATGCGTGTTGAGCAACTCGATCGCAGGTATGACTACGTGGTGTCGCGAGCCGTGACCGAGATGAGCAAGTTTGTCGGTTGGGTGTGGAACAAAATTGAGCGCGGGCAACGCGGCACACTGCCCAACGGAATCCTCTACCTCAAAGGTGGCGACCTTGCCGAAGAACTTGCCCTAACCCGCAAGCGTTGGACTCTCTTCGATATTTCGCAACTCTTCGAGGAGGAGTTCTTCGAAACCAAGAGGGTCGTTTATACCTCGAAATAGGTTGTGCTACCCCAAATTGTACCGAGATAGATTTTAATACAAAACGGAATTTGATAGAGATAATAAATATAAAAACGTAAGAAAGATATGGCTACTCAATCACTTCGCGAGCGTATTCTCTCGACCATCGTCGAGAAGTCGTCACTCAAACAGAGGGTTTTTGACAACACCTTTACCACCTTCAACGAACTTAAAGATACCCTCTTCGAGATGGCATCCGAGATGGATGATGCCCTCGAAGGCAAACTCGACCGTCGTGTGCGCTTGGAGTATCGCGACCGCGGTAAGTTCGAGGCTCAATTACAGATAGCAAACGACATCCTGATTTTCCAGATGCATACCGATATCTTTGAGTTCGATAATAACCACGTAATCTGGCAGAATCCCTATGTACAGGCGGATAAGAGCAATTCGTATTGTGGCATAATCAACATCTATAACTTCCTCTCGGAGTCGTTTAAGCAGAACCGTAATCAGGATGGTGGCTACCTTATCGGTCGCATCTTTATCAACCGTGAGCGTATGTTCTTTGTCGAGGGTAAGCGTCAGACGCTGGTGCGAGCCATGGGCTTTGGCAAGAGCGAAATCAATCGTGAATCGCTCATCGCAATCTTGGAGTCGGCAATAAACTACGCTATCAACTTCGACCTGCTCGTACCTCCCTACGAGGCGAATAAGCACGTTACTGTCGACCAATTCAATACCAAGATGGATAACTCGAAGTTCGTAACCGACAAACGTACCGGCTTCGAATTTAATGTAGATGATATTTAGGAGATAGACCGAATAATTTTGTAGAAGATTATGAGTATTAAAAAGATACTCCTTTCGGCAGCCGCACTTCTCTGTACGGCTGTCGTTGCTTGGGCAGCGGGCGACTATGCCTCGATTTTGGAGTTACGTCGTGCCAATGGCTCAATTTCGGGTCTGCGCTCTACGGCAGATGGCGAACACTACACCTTCCGCGAGGGGCGCAATATTGTTCGTAGCGGATATGCAGACCGCTCGATGTGCGAGGTGCTGCTCGAAGTGCCGTTTGAGTGGTTGGACTACTCGTTCTCGCCCGATGAGCAGATGTTGCTCGTGGCAGCGACCAAGGGTGCGCAGACAATCTATCGCCACTCCTTCACAGCCGATTATTGGTTAGCAAAGGTGGGCGGAGAGCCGGAGAAGATTCTCGCGGCAGTGCGCGATGTGACCTTCACGCCCGATGGCAAGGCTCTGCTCTATGCCAAGTGGAATAACCTCTATATCTATGATATAGCCCAACGACGCTCGATTGCCGTTACCGATGATGGTTGCTGGAACGAGATTATCAACGGCACGACCGATTGGGTCTATGAGGAGGAGTTCGGCTTCACGCAGGCGTATGCCGTCTCGCCCGACAGCCGACAGGTGGCATATCTGCGCTTTGACGAGAGCCGAGTGCCGGTCTTCGAGATGATGCGCTACGATGGGTCGCTCTACAATAAGGCGTTTTCGTTCAAATATCCCAAGGCGGGCGACTGCAACTCGATTGTGGAGTTGTGGGTCTATAATCGCGAGAGCGGAGTCAAGCGTAAGGTCGATACGGGAGCCGAGAGCGACCAATATATCTCGCACCTCGGCTGGACTCCTGCCGGCGACCTCTTCTTCTTTCGCGTAAATCGTCGTCAGAACAACTTTGAGATTGTCGTTGATTGCGAAGGCGAGCAACGAGTGGTCTATGATGAGCAGGCTCCGCAGTATGTTGAGCGCAAGAGTGCCTCGGATGTGATGTTTGTCGATGCCGATCGCTTCGTCATGCGCGAGGAGACCTCGACAGGGTATATGCACCTCTATCTTCACTCACTCAAACGGGGTCGTATCTGCGCTCTTACATCGGGCAGGTGGGAGGTCACACGTATCGTTGGTTGTGACGAGCGAAATGTGTGGTATCTCTCGACCGAGCGCTCTCCGTTGCAGCGCGACCTCTGTCGTGTGGCTCTCAATGGTAAAAAACGTGTCAGGCTGACCGAAAATGCAGGCTATCATGCTGTGGCTCCGAGCCGTGGTATGAAGTATTATATCTCGACCTACTCCTCTGCCTCGACTCCGAATATTGTGACGGTGCATCGTGGCAATGGCGCGGTGGTCGATACACTTCTGGATAGCCGTCATGCGGTGGCAGCGCTTGGGAAACGTGCCACACGTGAGTTTTTCTCCTTCACTACCGAGCGTGGCGATACGCTCAATGCCTATATGGTGCGCCCACTCGACTTCGATCCATCAAAGCGTTATCCCGTGTTGCTCACGCAGTATTCGGGGCCCGGCTCACAGTCGGTGGCTGACCGTTGGAGTGTCGATTGGGAGGATGCTGTGGTACCTCACGGATATATCGTCGTGTGTGCCGATGGTCGTGGCACGGGTTTCCGCGGTGAAGCCTTCAAGAAGGCCACATACGGTCGTCTGGGAGCCATCGAGGTCGAGGATCAAATCTCGCTGGCCCGATATATGGCTCGTCAGGAGTATGTCGATGCCGACCGTATCGGTATCTATGGCTGGTCGTATGGAGGATTTATGGCTCTGGGCTGTGCCTTGCGTGGCGAGGGTTTGTTTAAGATGGCGATAGCCGTTGCGCCTGTGACGACATGGCGATATTACGATACTATTTATACCGAAATCTACAATGGATTGCCACAGGATAACCCATCGGGTTACGATGATAACTCTCCCATAAATTTTGCGGATAAACTGCACGACCGCACTCGCCTGCTTATAATGCACGGCACGGCTGACGATAATGTACATCTGCAAAATACTATCGAGATGACCCGCGCATTAAATCGTGCGGGCAAGCAGTATGATATGATGATCTATCCCGACCAGAATCACTCGATGCGCCCGAATGATATGGCAAATAT
>SUZF01000024.1 GCA_015060065.1 Rikenellaceae bacterium
TTTAATAAAGTATTAGAAATCGGAGGTCGTATTGCACATAATGCAATCCCAACATTGGTAAAAGTTGCCACGAAGAAGTTTTTGGGAGAGGATGCTGCCAATATAGCCGAAGCACTTACGAAAGAAGTAGGAAATGTCTTTAAGGAAGAAGTTTTAGAATATCAGAATAAGAAAGAGCAGTTTGTCGCTTTTAGAGAAGAACTCTCAAAGTTTATAGAATCAGAAGTAGAGCAGAAACCTTTGATATTTATTGTTGATGAGTTGGATAGATGCAGACCTGACTATGCGGTAGAGGTCCTTGAACATATCAAACATTTCTTCTCGTTAAAAGGTATTGTCTTTGTCTTGGCTATTGATAAAGAGCAACTATGTAATGCCATTCGCGGTCATTATGGTAGTGACCGAATCAATGCGGAAGAGTATCTGCGTAGATTTATTGATGTTGAGTACATACTGCCAGAACCCAATATGGAAACATATTGCAATTACCTGTATGAGTATTTTCAATTTGACAATTTCTTTCAACAGCCAGCCCGAAATCAACATCAAATATTTAGAGATGACGGTAATGCTTTTTTGCAAGGAATCGTACAATTAGCACATGAATACCATTTATCTCTACGCCAGATAGAAAAATTATGTGCACACACAAGGTTGGTTTTACGCTCATTAAGGAGTCATTATTTATTCCCCAATATGACTCTTATGCTGATATTCTTGCGAGAATATAATCATACGGCTTATCTCAAAATTGTACATTACGAATTCAACTATCAGGAATTGGTTGATTTTGTTTCGACAATTTTCCCAACCAAACTATTTAAGCAAGAACATGAGTACGCATCCAGTGCTATGGCTCGCGGTTTAGCTCAATTGCTGTACTGTTACTCTCAAGGTATCGCTTCCACGGGGTACCCCAAACCATTATTCAAACCGACTCAATCGGGCGAAAAAGCAACACTAACAGTTTCTATTTCATATGCTAATGTTGAATATATTACCAATACGGTTGAATGGTATAAGCGCAGTTATTATTCATTCTCAAACTGGGGATATCTAATCAACTCAATAAATTTGCTCAGCCGACTTGTTGATTAGAGAGACACAGAACCGAATAGCGACCATTCGTGTTCCACTTGTGTTCCACTGCCGAGAGTGGGCGATATGCAGCAAAAGAAAAAGCCTTGATATTCGATTGAATATCAAGGCTTTCAGTTGGTCGGGATGACTGGATTGGCTACTGCGCAGTCTGCGACTGCTCCGCTTAACGCCTTTCCAGTCCCGCTTGCCGCGGGGGCACTTAAAACCAACCTCCGCAAGAAGATTGCTTCGCAACCTACTTTTGTTTTCTACGCCTTTGCTTTGCAAGTAAACTTGCACCAAGGCATAAAAAACAAAAAGATGTCTTTTGACATCTTCTTGCTCCAATTGGTTTTGTCGGGATGACTGGATTTGAAGGGAGGGGCTATGCCCCGACCTCGCGGGGACAACCTCAAAAAGCGCAGGCTGAAAGCCGAGCAATAGAAATAACCCTGTCCCCGCAACCACCTATTAAAGAATACCAACCATTCCACATAAAGAGCAGGCGGCACGCATTGCGTGCGATGTTTTTGTTGTTTTGCGGCGGGCTTGCACGCAACGCAATAACAATAAAAAAGACAGCAGAACGAAGTGTTCTGCTGTCTGCTCAATATAGTCGGGATGACTGGATTCGAACCAGCGACAACACGCCCCCCAGACGTGTACTCTAACCGGGCTGAGCTACATCCCGAGTGATTTGGGTGTGCAAATATAGTAATTTTTGATGGAAACAACACCTTTCCTCGACTTTTTTTTCTAAATTTGTGCGATATGAGGGTTAAAATTGCAATATTTGCTGCTCTGGCGGCTCTTTTTTGTGCGTGTGACAATGCGGCAAACTCTTCGCTTGAAGATTTTGGGGTCGAAAAATTTACCCCGGAGTTTGCCACGGGATTCCGCATCAACTCATCCGAAAATGGAGCGAGTTCCATCATCACTATCGTAAATCCGTGGCAGGGTGCCGATTTTGAGCAGCAGATATTTGTTGCCCGCAATCAGGAAGAAGCCCCGAAGGGCTTTGGTGGTCAGGTCGTTAAGGCTCCTATCAAGTCGGTGGTTTGTCTTTCGTCGGGATATGTGGCTATGTTTGACGCGCTGGGCGAGGTTGAGAGGGTGCGCGGTGTTTCGGGTATGGACTTTATCACAAATGACTATATTCGCAATCCGAAGTCACAGGTGGCTGATATCGGTTACGACACCAATTTCGACTTCGAGCGAGTGGTGGCTCTACGTCCAGATGTGGTCATGATGTTTGGTGTGGCGGGCGAAAATTCGCTTGTTACCTCGAAGTTGCGAGAGTTGGGCATTCCCTATATGTATATAGGTGACTACGTCGAGCAGTTACCCCTCGGCAAGGCAGAGTGGCTCCATGTTGTTGCGGAACTTACCGACAAGCAGGAGTTGGCCGATTCGGTATTTGGGGCTGTGAAGCATAACTATCAGGCTCTGGCAGAGTATGTTGCCGGCAAGACGACCACACGTCCGAAGGTGATGCTGAATACTCCCTATCGTGATATATGGTTCCTGCCGTCGGTCGAGAACTATATGGTGCGACTTATTGCAGATGCCGGAGCCGAGGCTTATGCCTCGTCTGTGGAGGGTAACGCCTCGCAACCGATAGACTCGGAGCAGGCATATCTGCTCGCCTCGCAGGCAGATGTGTGGCTCAATGTCGGAGCGTGTGCATCATTGGCGGAACTCACGGCTCAAAATCCGCGCTTCGGAGAGATGCCGGTGGTGCGTAATCATAAGGTGTATAACAATAACCGACGACGTACTCGCTCCGGAGGGTCGGACTTCTGGGAGTCGGGGATTATTCGTCCCGATGTGGTTTTGAGGGACCTTGTGACGATTCTGCACCCGGAGATTGCGGATGCGGAGGAGTTGGTCTATTACGAGCAATTAAAGTAGGCAAAAGGATGAAATCGAGAAATACTATACTATTCATACTACTTGCCGTGGCGATTGTTGTGCTCTTTGTCGCAGACCTTGCCATCGGCTCGACCGACATCTCGATAGGGAGTGTCTGGGCGGCATTGACGGGAGGCGATTGTGAGGCAGCAACTCGCGATATCGTGCTGAAAATACGACTTGTGAAGGCGATTATGGCGATTATGGCGGGTGCTGCATTAGCGGTTAGCGGCTTGCAGATGCAGACACTGTTTCGTAATCCGCTGGCGGGACCTTATGTTTTGGGTGTGAGTTCGGGAGCAAGTCTTGGTGTGGCGATGTTCCTGCTTGGTGCGCCTTTGTTGGGTGTAGCATCACTGCCGGTGGTGCAATTGCTCGGTATGGCGGGTGCTGCATGGATAGGGTCAGGTTTGATTTTGATGGCGATTATGGCTTTGAGCCGTCGAATAAAGGATATTATGGTTATCCTGATTTTGGGAATGATGGTCGGCTCGGCAATTGGTGCCGTGGTGGAGATTCTGCAATATTTGAGCAACGAAAATGCACTAAAATCATTTGTCGTTTGGACCATGGGGTCGTTGGGCGATGTTACGGCCGCGCAGTTGCAGATGGTTGTGCCTGCAATAGTTGTGGGGCTTCTCCTTGCTGTGGCTTTGATAAAGCCACTCAATCTGCTGCTGCTGGGCGAGAACTATGCCCGCACCATGGGACTTGATATCACGCGCTCGCGCAGGATGATTTTTGCCTCGACGATTCTGCTGGCAGGTACCGTGACGGCTTTTTGCGGACCTATCGGCTTTGTAGGTCTGGCTGTTCCGCACTTGGCACGAATGATTTTTGCTGCGGCAGACCATCGGGTGCTGATTCCCGCCTCGATGATGACAGGTGCGGTGGTGATGCTTCTGTGTGACATCATCTCCAAGTCGCTGACGATGCCGATAAATACGATAACGGCTCTGATGGGTATCCCGATTGTGATATTTGTTGTTGTACGTAACCGCTCGATAGTGTAATGATAAGACTTGAAAACATAAAACTCGGATATGGCTCGCGCACGCTGCTCGAAGGGGCTTCGGCATTGTTTGAGCGCGGTACGCTGACGGCTCTTCTCGGCCGTAATGGAGCAGGTAAGAGTACGCTTTTGAGGGCTGTGGCAGCATTGGGCAGGGTCGATGAAGGCGTGGTACGTCTGGATGGAGATGATATCTCGACCCTCGATAGTGAGCAGATAGCGCATCGTATCAGTTTTGTTACGACCGACAAGGTGCGTATTCCGAATTTGATGTGTCAAGATGTTGTGGCCTTCGGTCGCGCACCATACACCAACTGGATTGGCAGGATGCAGGATATTGACCGCGAGATTGTAGCCGAGGCATTGGCGGCTGTCGGGATGAGCGATTTTGCCTGCAAAACAATGGATTCAATCTCTGATGGAGAGTGTCAGAGGGTGATGATTGCCCGTGCATTGGCACAGCAGACCCCCATAATCCTGCTCGATGAGCCTACTGCATTTCTCGACCTGCCGACACGTCACGAGGTATGCTTGCTACTGCGACGATTGGCACATGAGGAGGGTAAAACCATTCTCTTCTCGACCCATGACCTCGATATCGCGATGTCGCAGTGCGATATGGCGGCAATTATCGATTCGCCCCGACTGATTCATAAGCCGATGGCGGAGGTCGGTGATGATATAGAACGTATATTTGGTATCCATCAATAACATAACCCCGAAAACTTTACTAAAATGAAGAGATTTTTGGTTCTTTCGATTCTTTGTGTATGTGCAGTTGTGATGAGTTCGTGTGGCGGTCGCAATGCGCAGATTATCACTACACAGGAGACTATTGCCGATGGCGAATGGCAATGCTTTCGCAAGGAGTTTGTGTTGCTCTCGGCAGAGGGGGCTTCGTTGAAGATTGCAGCCGATACGAAGTATTGGTTGTGGGTCAATGGCGAACTTGTTGTGCGAGAGGGAGGTCTGAAACGCGGGCCTACTCCATCGGATAGTTATTGTGATGTTTTCGAGCAGGTGCCGAATCTTAAATTTGGTAAGAATAGCGTGGCTGTTTTGGTACAGTATTATGGAAAAAACTCATTCAGCCATAGTGCATCGGCGATGCCGGGCTTGTGGTTTGAACTCGATACCCGTTTTGGAAAGGTTGTGAGCGATAAGAGTTGGAAAGCGGTGCGCTATGATGCTATGTGGGCTCCGGCTGACGAGAATACACCGGGCGCACGTCAATATCGACTTGCCGGAGCAAATGTGGGCTACGATGCCCGCAAGGCGGTCGATTTTGCATCGGCAGAGTTCGATGACGAGGCGTGGAGTGATGCCGTGGAAGTGTCGCGCGAGGTGTCGGAGTGGGGCGAGTTTGTGGCACGTCCGATTCCACAGTGGCGTTGGAGCGAACTCCGTGAGTATGAGGGTCGTGCAGTGGGTGAGGATGGAGCCATCGAGTGTGCGCTTCCCTACAATGCACACGTTACGCCATACCTGCATATTCGCGCGAAGGGTGGCGAGCGAATAGTGATGTGTACCGACGACTATTGGATTGGAAAGGCACGCTCGTTCTATACCGAGTATATTGCTTGCGAGGGCGAGCAGGAGTTCGAAACTCCGATTTGGACCAATGGACATAAAGTCCTCTACTATATTCCCGAAGGGGTCGAGATTATCGACTTGAAGTATCGCGAGAGTGGTTTCGATAGCGACTTTGTCGGCTCGTTTGATAGCGACAGCGAATTTTGCAACAAGTTGTGGGAGAAGGCGAAGCGTACTCTGTATGTTACGATGCGCGACAACTATATGGATTGCCCCGACCGCGAGCGCGCCCAATGGTGGGGCGATGCGGTTGTAGAGTTGGGCGAGGTGGGTTATCTCTTTGACTCGCGCGCACATGCCCTTACCCGCAAGGCGATTCTCGAATTGATGAATTGGCAACGTGCTGATGGTGTGATTTCATCGCCCGTGCCGGGTCTGTATGGATTGGAGTTGCCTTGCCAGATGTTGGCAAGTGTCGGTTACTACGGATTCTACACCTACTATATGCTTACGGGAGATAAGCAGACCATTGCCGAGGTCTATCCACGTGTGAGAAGATATCTGTTGGAGGTGTGGGAGTTTGACAATAGCGGTATGATAACACCTCGCAAAGGTGGCTGGTATTGGGGCGACTGGGGTACCAATATCGACAAGCCGGCACTGCAACAGTGTTGGTTTGCTGTGGCTCTGCGCGGATTTGCCAAGATGGCTCGCTTGACGGGACACCTGCGCGATGCGATGATTGCCGAGAATACGCTCGACAAGATGCTCCACGATTTCGATAAATATCTTTGGGACGAGAAGTTGCAGCACTACAAATCTCGTGAGTATAACGACTCTCCCGATGACCGCGTGCAGGCTATGGCGGTGTTGGCAGGAATGGTTCCCGAAGAGCGATTCCCGATTATACGTAAATTCTTGGCAACACACTATAACGCAAGTCCTTATATGGAGAAGTATGTGCTTGAAGCATTGTGTCGTATGGGATATTACGAAGATGCCGTGGCTCGCCTTGAAAAACGCTTTGGCGAGATGGTCGCTGCGGAGTATTCAACCCTGTGGGAGGGCTGGGAGTACTCCGGTGCAAGGGGTGCAAAGTATAAGTCGGGCAACGGCACCTACAACCACGCATGGAGTGGTGGCGGACTGACGATTCTCTCGGAGTTTATTGCCGGCATCTCGCCCATGAAGCCCGCCTTCGAGCAGTTCCGCGTATGCCCCAACCTCGCAACGCTTAATCGCGTGCGTAGCGTTGTGCCGACACCCTTTGGCAATATCGAGATGAGTGCTATCCGCAATGGCGAGAGCCTCGAAATAGAACTTGCTGTACCCCAAAAAACTACTGCTGTGGTTGAGTTGCCGCAGGGTTATTCGACGTTGGATTGTGGCGGAAAGATGGCAGAATCGCTCTGCCTCGAAGCGGGTAATTATAAGATAATCGCGAGATAAGAGCAGATTCCGTTGGGAGTTTGTCGTTATTATCAAAAATTTCACTACTTTTGTGGTGCTATGGAGAACTTTATCGTCAGTGCAAGAAAATATCGTCCCGCAACCTTCGCTTCGGTTGTCGGTCAGAAGCATATTACTTCGACCCTCAAAAATGCAATCGAGCGAGGTCAGTTGGCGCATGCATATCTCTTCTGCGGACCTCGCGGAGTCGGTAAGACAACCTGCGCCCGTATCTTTGCCAAGGCGATAAACTGTATGAACCCCGTGGGTGCCGAGGCGTGCAACGAGTGCGAGTCGTGCCGTACATTCAACGAAAATCGCTCGCTCAATATCCATGAGTTGGATGCTGCATCGAATAACTCGGTAGATGATATCCGTAACCTTATCGAGCAGGTGCGAATCATCCCGCAGGTGGGTCGCTACTCGGTGTTTATTATCGACGAGGTTCACATGCTCTCGCAGCAGGCGTTCAATGCCTTCCTGAAAACCTTGGAGGAGCCGCCTGCACATGCGATTTTTATCCTTGCTACCACCGAAAAACACAAGATTATACCGACCATTCTGTCGCGTTGTCAGATTTATGACTTCAATCGTATCCGTGTTGAGGATGGGGTCGAGTATCTGCGTTACATCGCTTCGCAAGAGGGTGTTACAGCAGATGATGAGTCGCTCAACCTTATTGCCCGCAAGGCTGACGGAGGTATGCGCGATGCGCTGTCGATGTTCGACAAGGCGGTGTCGTTCTGTGGTCAGAGACTCGAATATCGTAACGTGGCACAAACGCTTAATGTGCTGGATTACGACACCTATTTCAAGATGACCGAACTGCTGCTTGCCGGCAACTATGTCGATGCGCTGTTGCTCTTCGACAATGTCTTGTCCAATGGTTTTTCGGGTCAGATTTTTATGGCGGGTCTGAATCAGCACCTGCGCGACCTGTTGGTGGCAAAAGGACCTGCGATTTCGCTTATCGAATTTACGGGAACGCTGCTTGACCGCTACAAGGCGCAGGCGGCAAATTGTGACCCCGGATTTCTGTTTGGGGCAATATCGGTGCTGACCGATGCTGACGGCAAAATACGGCAATCGTCGAACCAACGCTTGCTTGTGGAACTGGGGCTGATGAAAATTGCGGCACTCGGTCAAAAAAAAAATGAGCCGATAGCATTTGACGAGCCGATTCTGTTGCCTGAACTCCCGAAGGGTATTCCGACTCCGACAGCAACACAGCCTGCGGTAACGACATCAACGAAAACCTCGGTAACAACGCAGACCGTAACAACTTCGACGGCAACGCCCACGACAGAAACAACTCCGGTGGCAGAGCAGGCATCTGCACCAACCCCACCCCCCGTACAAGTTGCAGCATCGCCTATTCCGACTCCGATGCCGGCATCGAGTCCCGCTGTGGTGACGCCCAAGGCGAATCCGAAACCGCAGACCGACGCCGAGGATATGGCTTCTGCCACGCCTCACGCAATATTGTCGGGCGCATCCATATCGTCGTTGTTGAATAACGCATATAAGGCAACCACATCCGAAGATGAGGAGGCGAGTCAGGCGGAGGTGTCCGACATTGACCCTCGCACGGCAGAGAAACTGACGGCAGCCAGAGCCAAAATTATAGATATAATAAATCACGAGCGACCCCGTTTTATCGTGGCGTTTGAGAGTATGAGTTTTGATGGGCATAAGATTATGCTCACGGTGCCGAGTGAGTCGTTGCGCGAAGAGATTCTGCTAGCCGCAACGGAGATTCTTCTGAAAATTGCCGAGGTTGCAGGTGTGACCGGCAAGATGGAGTTCGATATCTCGGTCAAGGAGGAGGTGCGCAAGATGCGACCCATAAAGTTGGAGGACAGAATGGCGCATATCGAGGGCAAGAATCCCTACTACCTCGAACTGAAAAAGTTGCTTGACCTCGACGTGGAGTAGCCAAGGGAGGAGGCAATGAGCGAAGATTAGGAGCCGAGGAGTCGGGTCGGAACGTGAAAACAGAGATTGACGAATAGATTAAAATGATATAAAATTTACGAAAAATGGCTAAAAATTTTGTTGAAGAGTTGCAGTGGCGCGGTATGATTCATACGATTATGCCCGGAGCCGAGGAGCAACTCGCAAAGGAGATGACAACGGCTTACCTCGGTATCGACCCGACAGCCGATTCACTGCATATCGGACACTTGGTGGGTGTGATGATTCTCAAACACCTGCAAATGTGCGGACATCGCCCCATTGCCCTTATTGGAGGTGCTACGGGAATGATTGGCGACCCCAGTGGCAAGTCGCAGGAGCGCAACCTGCTCGACGAGGCTACCCTGCGCCATAACCAGGAGGCTATCAAGCGTCAGTTGGCAAAGTTGCTCGATTTTGACTCGGATGCTCCCAATGCGGCTGTGCTTGTGAATAACTACGACTGGATGAAGGAGTTCTCGTTCTTGGACTTCGCTCGTGATATCGGCAAGTGTATCACTGTGAACTATATGATGGCGAAGGATTCTGTCAAGAAGCGTTTCAATGGCGAGGGCGATGGTATGTCTTTTACGGAGTTTACCTATCAGCTGTTGCAGGGTTATGACTTCCTGCACCTCTACCAGACGATGAACTGCAAGGTTCAGTTGGGCGGAGCCGACCAGTGGGGAAATATCACTACGGGTACGGAACTTATCCGTCGCAAACTCGGCTCGGAGGCGGAGGCTTTTGCAATTACCTGCCCGCTGATTACCAAGGCTGACGGTACGAAGTTCGGCAAGACCGAGAGCGGTAACGTATGGCTCGATGCTCGCTACACGTCGCCCTATAAGTTCTATCAGTTCTGGCTCAATGTGAGCGATGATGACGCCAAGCGATATATCAAAATCTTTACGTTGCTCGACAAGGCGACAATCGATGCTCTTATCGAGGAGCATGATGCTGCACCGCACTTGCGCGTGCTGCAAAAGGCTTTGGCAAAGGAGATTACCACAATGATTCACTCGGCAGAGGAGTATGAGAAGGCGGTTGAGGCTTCGCAGATTCTCTTCGGAGGAGCAACCTCGGAGGCTCTGCGTCGTTTAGACGAGCAGACCCTGTTGCAGGTATTTGAGGGAGTACCTCAATTCAAGATTTCGCACGAGGATTTGGGTTGCACGTTTGTCGATTTGTGTGCCGAGAAGACGCAGATTTTCCCCTCGAAGGGCGAGTGCCGCAAGATGATTCAGGGCGGTGGAGTATCGCTCTCGAAGGAGAAGGTTTCGGACCCGATGCGTGCCGTAACGGCAGAAGATCTTATTGCAGGTAAGTATCTGCTGGTACAGCGCGGCAAGAAGAACTACTATCTCGTAACAGTAGAGTAGATGAACTACGAAATCCGACTCTCCGAAATGGAGTTTCACGCATATCACGGTTGCTACGACTTGGAACAGCAGGTCGGCAACCGTTTTTGTGTAGAGTTGAGCCTTATGACCGAGTTGGGCGAGGTGGCAGCCGAGGATTGTGTCGAGAAGGCTGTGAACTATCTCGATGTCTATCAGGCGGTGGCGCGGCAGATGCAGATTAAGCAACGCACCATCGAGCGTGTGGCTATGAATATTATCACGGCCATCAAAACGGAGTTTCCGGCAGTGAGCGGTGTGAGATGTACCGTGTCGAAGTTGGCACCCCCGCTCGGAGGTAAAATTGGCAAGGTCAGCGTTACGCTCGAAGGTTAGCGAGGTATAAAAGCGCAAGGCAGAGAGCCGAGGACAAGGAGCAACGGTTAATGAGCCGAAAGGTTAGGTTAAAGTGAGAAGATAATATGGGAGAGAATAAGAGGGCCACTTTGGGTGGTCGATTGAGTGCTGTTTTGGTGGCAGCGGGTAGTGCCGTAGGTTTGGGCAACATCTGGCGTTTTCCGTACATCGCCGGAGAAAATGGAGGCGGCGCCTTTCTTGTCATCTATATAGGATGTATTCTGCTACTCGGAGTCCCTGTTTTGTTGGCGGAATTTACGGTGGGTCGCCATACGCACAAGAACTCGGTAGGAGCATACCGCCTACTCTCGAAAAAGTGGTCTTTTTTGGGGTATAATAGCGTGATTTCCTCCCTGCTGATTCTGGGATTCTACTTTGTGGTTTCGGGTTGGACACTCGAATATTTCACATCTTCGATTACGGGAGCAATCTCCGAATACAGTTCCTCGGTTGTTAATGCCGAGCGATTTGCCGATTTCACCACCGACCCAGTGCGACCGGTAATCTTCACAGTCATATTTGCACTGCTGACTCATGTGGTTATTGCTCTCGGTGTGCAGAAGGGTATCGAGCGCTCGTCGAAGTTGATGATGCCGATTCTCTTTGTGATGCTGGTCGTTCTTGCAATTCGCTCGATTACGATGCCCAACGGATTGGAGGGTTTGAAATTCCTCTTTACGCCTGACTTCTCGAAGGTGACAGCCAAGACTTTCCTCGATGCTATGGGTCAGGCATTCTTCTCGTTGTCGATAGGTCTGGGGTGTATGATTACCTACTCCTCATACTTCAACGATAAGACCAACCTGCAAAATACGGCATACAATGTGGTGATTCTCGACACGTTGGTAGCGGTGCTGGCTGGTGCGATGATATTTCCGGCTGTGTTCAGTGTGGGTATCGAACCGACATCGGGACCCTCGCTGGTCTTTGTTACTCTGCCGAGTATCTTCAATACTATGACCTTTGGCTCGCTATGGTCGGCAATATTCTTCCTGCTGCTGATATTGGCGGCACTGACATCGACAATTTCGTTGCACGAGGTGCTGACTGTCTATCTTAACGAGGAGTGGGGCATTTCACGCAAGCACGCTGCTCGATGCGTTACGCTTGTAACCACGCTGTTGGCGTCTGCTTCGTCGTTATCGCTGGGCGTATGGGGCGACTTCAAGATTTGCGGACTCAACCTCTTCGATTCGCTTGATTTCGTGACTGCAAACATCCTGCTGCCGCTTGGCGGTTGTCTGACCTCGATTTTTGCCGGTTGGGTACTCAACAAACAGATTCTGCGTGACGAAATTTCGGATCACGGGAGATTAAAGGCGCGACTTTTCGGTCTGCTTGTTGTATTGTTACGATATGTTTGCCCCACGTTGTTATTGTCGATTTTCCTGTACAATCTGGGACTTTTTACACTATAAAATTTGAAATACGGAACATATTCTTAAAATCTCCAAAAAAAATTGTATCTTTGGGGCGTTTTTGAGACAGAAGATTTTTCGATAACACTATAAAACAAAAAAAGTTATGATTTCGTACAAAGAGTTGGGTCTTGTGAACACTCGCGAGATGTTCGCAAAGGCTGTTAAAGGCGGTTACGCTATCCCTGCATTCAACTTCAACAATATGGAGCAGTTGCAGGCAATCATTATGGCTTCGGCAGAGACCAAGTCGCCCGTGATTCTTCAAGTATCGAAGGGCGCACGTAACTATGCAAACCAGACTCTCCTCCGCTATATGGCAGAGGGCGCTGTGGAGTATGCAAAGGAACTTGGTTGGGCTAAACCCCAGATCGTTCTCCACCTCGACCACGGAGATTCGTTTGAGACTTGCAAGTCTTGCGTAGATATGGGCTTCTCGTCGGTAATGATTGACGGTTCGCACCTTCCCTACGAGGAGAATGTCGCTCTTACGAAGAAGGTTGTAGAGTATGCACACCAGTTCGATGTAACCGTTGAGGGTGAGCTTGGCGTGTTGGCAGGCGTTGAGGATGAGGTTTCGGCTGCCGAGAGCCACTATACCAAACCGGAGGAGGTTGTGGATTTCGTAACCAAGACCGGCGTTGATTCGTTGGCTATCTCGATTGGTACTTCGCATGGTGCATACAAGTTCACTCCGGAGCAGTGTACTGTTGATCCCCAGACCGGTCGTCTGGTACCGCCCCCCTTGGCATTCGACATCCTTGCACAGATTGAGAAGGAGCTTCCCGGCTTCCCCATCGTTCTCCATGGCTCGTCGTCGGTTCCGCAGGAGGAGGTTGAGACTATCAACAAGTATGGTGGTGCTTTGAAGGCTGCCGTAGGTATTCCCGAAGAGCAGTTGCGTCAGGCTGCAAAGAGTGCAGTTTGCAAGATTAACATCGACTCTGACTCGCGTCTGGCTATGACCGCAGCAATCCGTGAGGTATTTGCTACCAGCCCCGCAGAGTTTGACCCCCGCAAGTACTTGGGCCCCGCTCGCGAGAATATGAAGAAGCAGTACATCCACAAGATTAAGGAGGTACTCGGCTCGGATGGTAAAGCAGAGTAATCGCTCAAAAGATATTTTAATTTAGAAAGGGTTGTTCGACTTTCGAGTCGGACAACCTTTTTGTATCATTACCTCCGTTTTTGGTGCAGATGTGTGTAGGGGCAAATATGTTGAAAGGGCCGTACAAACAAATCTGTTCATACAGCCCTTTTTGACAAAAAGAGATTTTTGTTTCTCGGAGTTAGAAGAACTTCACCGGTGCGCCCTCGATAGCGGAGATAATATTATTTGCCGCTGACGATGCTCCGATACGGAACAGGTCGGTGGTAATCCACTCCTCGCCAAGAATCTCCTTGACGATGGTATAGTATAGAGCCGCATCCTCTGCCGTGCGAACACCTCCGGCAGCCTTGAAACCAACCTTGCGACCCGTCTTCTCGTAGTAATCCTTGATTGCGTGACACATAACCACCGCAGCCTCCGGAGTTGCTGCCACGTCGATTTTGCCGGTCGAGGTCTTGACAAAGTCTGTGCCTGCAAACATCGAGAGCAGAGAAGCCTTGCGAATAAGGTCAGGAGTTTTGAGGGCACCGGACTCGATGATGACCTTCAATACGGTCTCGTCGCCTGCCTCCTTGCGCAAAACTTCAACCTCGTTTGCAGCCTCGTCATACTCGCCCGTGAGCATCTTTCCGACATTCAGAACGATATCGACCTCGTCTGCTCCGTTCTCGACAGCCATGGCCACCTCCAACATCTTAACTTCGAGGAATGTCTGTGATGCGGGGAATCCTCCGGCAACGCTCGTGATGCGCATCGGCGAGCCATCGATAGCAAGACCTACGGTCTCGACAAATGAGGGATAGACACATATCGAAGCCACATTGGGGATTTCGGGATAGGCGTCATAGAACTCCATCGTCTTCTTCGCAAAGTTGGTCACCGACTCCACCGAATCGTTGCACGATAGGGTGGTGAGGTCGATAGACGAATAGCAAAACTTGTAAACATCGATATTTTCGTTGCTCTTTGCAGCAGCCTTCAACTGCGCAACCTCCTCCGCAACCTGTGCCTCACTCGGTGCGGGTGCATATTCGTTAAGATGATTCGCGTACTCCATAATCTTTCGACTTTACCTATTTACTTACAAATATAGTGAAATTTTCAAATAAAACACTCTAATTGCCCCAAATTGATAACAATTGATGTCTTTGTAAGGTGTTGCAGATGTGTAATTCACTCTTGAATCGGACATCTACACAACCTTCCACCAAATAAAATGGGGATGTCCGACATTGTCGAACACCCCCATTGGTAATTATTGAACAACAATCTTCGATTAGAAGAGGACAGCAAGGTTGATATCCTTCTTTGCCTTTGCTTCAAGCGAAGCGTCCTTCGAGATTGCGCTGTTGAGCTGTGCCTTCGCGTTGTTGGTGTTACCCTCCTTCACTGCGATAACAGCACGCAGGTAGTCAGCCTTTGCCGACTTGTCGTTAGCGATGCTCTTCTTTGCTGCTGCGAGGTCACCGTTCATAACCTGTGCAATAGCAGCATTGTAGCCTTCGAGTTTCGACGAAGCCTGTGCGTAGTTACCCTCTGCTGCATTTACGAGAGCCTGAACCTCTGCGTTACCAGCCTTTGCATACTCCTTCGCCTTTTCAACGTTGCCGTTTGCGAGGTTAGCAAGTGCGAGGTTGTTGTTCAACTCTGCCGAGTTGCCACCAGCCTTAACTGCGTTCTCGAATGCTGCGAGAGCCTTTGCATTCTCACCAGCCTTTGCATAAGCAAGACCGAGGTTGTTATAAACGCGAGCATCGTTGTACTTCGATGCAGCGTACTCCAAAGCAGCAACTGCAACCTCTGCACGAGCCTCTGCTACGTGGAGCAACTCTTCGAGGTCGAGAGCAGCAGCGTTACCTGCATTAACCAAAGCAACCATCTCATCATCAGTCTTACCGGTGATGTCTGCGCTATTTACAACCTGTGCGCGACGCAACTGGGGAAGAACATCAGTTTTGAGGCTCTTGTAAACCGACGACATATTCTTAATCTCCTTCTCGCGCTGTGCCGACGAATCGTACATGCCGAGAACTTGGAGAATCAGATCCTTATCTGCGATGTTCGAAGCAGCAACAGCCTCTTTGAAGCCTTCCCAGTCCTCACCATACGAAGCAGCGTCAATCTGGATGCCGGCCTCTGCGAGCAACTTCTCAACAGCCTTCTTACCAGACTCTGAACGTGCGCTCGAAAGTTTGTCGTTGAACTTCTCCGGACCATCGGGAGAAGCGTAACCATTTACATATACAGTCTGCTTTGCGCGGTCGTTAGCCTTGTTCTCTGCAACCTTTGCCTTCAATGCCTCCAACTCTGCGGTAGCAACAGCCTTCTTTGCAACCTTCGAGCTGTTGATTTTGTAAACAACATCAGCCTTGGTAACTACGGTAGTTACGTTCTTGTAGTTGTTTGCAGCAACCTGCATAGCGTCAGCATAGTCGATATCCTTCTGCAAAGTGTTGAGACCCTTTGCGATGGTACGACCGAACTTGCAAGCAAGAGCCTTTGCCTCTGCACCACCTGCTGCGAGAACTGCTGCCTCCTCTTTGGTCGGCATTGCACCGTTGTTTGCATTGATGAGAGTGAACTCCTTGCAGGGACCACCGGGGCATTTAACCTCGACGCGGAGCTGCAACTCGCACTGCTGCATACGCTCGTCATAAGCGAACTCTACGTGGTGAGTGTACTTGCCACCATCAACGCCTACTGCGGTGTAGTTCTCCTTAACTTTCTCGCCTTGGAGGCACTTGGTCGGAGCAGCAACCTCGCCACCCTCGAATACGATAACCGGAGTTACGCGCAACTCTGCCTTCTTGTTGAAATACTTTGCGGGGAAGGTTACTTCGATGTCGGCAGCAACCTTACCATTGTTGAGGACGAGGACCTCCGGGTTGCAGGTCAAAACGACCTGATCTTGGTTCTTTGCCATCTTCTTGAAGCAGTTGCAGCTCGAAAAAGCGAGCGAAGCGACAGCCAGAACCATTGTCATTTTCAAAAGGTTTTTCATAATTGTAAAATTTTAATAAAGTTTTGTTTAATTGATATCTTGTTTATCTATCTTTCTGTTTGTCAAAGTATTGCATCGGTCGTTAGATTTCTTGTGACGCTCTCCAAAGCCGAGAATTTAACCTCGTTCCCCATAAAGAGCCTATCTCCAAAACGCCTCGTCGAAACCGTTTTCGACCGATGGTCGCACCTTGCATGCGGGCATAGTGCGCAATACATAACGCAAATATATGAAAAACTATTGAACAATAAACATCTTTTTTGAAATTTTTTGTAAAAATCATAGCGTCTGCTCAATCGCCGCCTGTGGTCGCTATCTGCGTTAGTAGTCCGAAATGGTGTAAATAAGTCTGTTTGTGTCCCTTCGGGAGTCTATGAGAGTGAAAAGTGAGTGAAAAAATTGAATAATTTTCGCAAATTGTTTGTGAATACCAAAAAAGGTTGTACCTTTGCACTCCGCAGAATGCGCTAAAACATAAAAACTATATAGTTATGGCAATGAAAAGAACTTACCAGCCCTCTCGTCGCAAGAGAATCAACAAGCACGGTTTCCGCGCGAGAATGGCTACTGCTAACGGCCGCAAGGTGTTGGCAGCGCGTCGCGCAAAGGGACGCAAGAAGTTGACCGTCTCGGACGAATCGACTTTCAAGTATGCATAGTGACCCGCAAGGGTGCTGAACAGAATAAGGAACTCGACGGGGTTCCTTATTTTGTTTTTTGGTGTCATTACCTCATAACAAGATGGAGGTGGCTAATTAACTTTTAGTCACCTCCATCTCTATCGTCAGTAGTACTGTTGATTACAAGCCGAACTCCTCTTTGAGCATCTCAACCGCATCCAGTCGTTCCCAACCGAAGAACTCGACCTCGCGCTCGACCTCCTCGCCTCCGCGTACCAGCGTCATCTTGCGGGTATAGGGGCGGTTGCCGAAGTGTCCGTAAGATGCCGTTGCCTCGAAAATCGGGTTTTTCAGACCGAAACGCTTAACAATGCTTGCCGGGCGCAGGTCGAACAACTTCGCAATACGCTCGGCGAGTTCGCCATCGTTGAGTGCGAGGTGGTTGGTGCCATAGGTATCGACATATACCGAGAGTGGCTCGGCGATACCGATAGCATACGAAACCTGCACCAAAACCTCATCTGCAATGCCCGCAGCGACCATGTTCTTGGCGATGTGGCGTGCTGCGTATGCTGCCGAGCGGTCCACCTTCGAGGAGTCCTTGCCGGAGAAGGCACCGCCTCCGTGCGCTCCGCGACCGCCATAGGTATCGACGATAATCTTACGACCCGTAAGACCTGTATCTCCGTGGGGACCACCAATGACGAACTTGCCCGTAGGATTTACGTGCAGGATATAATCCTCCCCGATAAGTTCTGCCAAGCGGTCATTTGCACGCTCCAAGCGAGCCTTCACGCGCGGAATAAGAATTGTGCGCACATCCTCCTTGATTTGTGCCGACTCAACCCACTCGTCGTGCTGGGTCGAAACCACGATGGTATGTACGCGCAGAGGCTTACGGCTCTCGTTATCGTACTCGATGGTTACCTGACTCTTCGAGTCGGGGCGCAGGTAGGTCATAACCTTTCCCTCACGGCGAATATCTGCCAACTCTTTGAGAATCACGTGTGAGAGGATGAGTGTTGCGGGCATCAACTCGCGTGTCTCGTTGCAGGCATAGCCGAACATAATACCTTGGTCGCCGGCACCCTGCTCCTCCTCTTCGGCACGTACAACACCCTGATTGATATCGGGTGACTGCTCGTGAATTGCCGAGAGAATACCGCACGATGCAGCATCGAACTGATACTCGCTCTTGTTGTAGCCGATGCGGTCGATGACACGACGAGCCACGCCCTGAACATCGACATACGCCTCCGAGCGAACTTCGCCTGACACAACTACCAGACCCGTTGTGCAGAGTGTCTCGCAAGCGACCTTCGCCTGCTCGTCGTGGCGCAGAAATTCATCAAGAATAGCATCGGAAATCTGGTCCGAAACCTTGTCGGGGTGTCCTTCCGACACCGACTCCGACGTAAATAAAAATCCCATAGTACAAACTTTTAATTTTTAATCAGTTGTGCTTGAACCTACTTTGGACACGTTTTTGACGATGCTCGACATCGCAAAACGGATATCCGCACAGGCTCTGTAAATGGGTAGGATTGGCTGCTTTAATAAAAAGATGCTGTTTTAGCGATTTTTTATTGTGGTTGCAATCAGTCAAATCTATCCACACTTTGTTTTCCCCTCGAAAGGGAGTGCAAAGATACGCCCACCGTGCATAAATTCCAAATATTTTCTTAATTTTACGCAAAATTAGGTTCATCTATATCCAAATAACGCAGTATGGAGGTTAAAATTGCACAGGACTGGAAGGAGATTCTATCCCAGGAGTTCGAAAAACCATATTTCGAGGAACTTACACGATTTGTACGTGACGAGTATGCCTCGCATCGCATCTACCCTCGTGGCTCGAATATCTTTCGAGCCTTCGACAAGTGTCCGTTTGAGCGATTGAAGGTTGTGATTATCGGTCAGGACCCCTATCACGGACCCGGACAGGCACATGGTCTGTGCTTCTCGGTGGCAGAGGGGGTGCCGTTTCCTCCCTCGTTGCAAAATATCTTTAAGGAGGTGCATGCCGACACAGGAGCCGAGATTCCGCTTTCGGGTAATCTCGACCGCTGGGCAGAGCAGGGCGTGCTGTTGCTTAATGCCGTACTGACGGTGCGCGAACATGAGGCGGCATCGCACGCAGGTCGTGGTTGGGAGACCTTCACCGATGCCGTGGTACGTGCTGTGGCAGAGCGCAAGGAGGGTGTGGTATATATGCTGTGGGGCAGTTACGCCCAACGTAAAGGTGCCATAGCCGACCCTTCGCGTAACTTGATTCTTAAAGCCGTACATCCCTCGCCACTCTCGGCTTATCGCGGATTTCTCGGTTGTCGCCACTTCTCGCAGGCAAACGCCTATCTTGCAAGCCTCGGCAAAGAGCCGATAGTGTGGTAGAGCGGGATTGTGTAGTAAGAAAAGAGAGCCGTCGCATCTTCTGTTGGGGAGTGCGACGGCTCTGTTATACGCCCTATGGCAAAGTGCTACCTATCCGATAAGGTATTTGCTCTTTGGGATGTAGGATATTGCCTTGGTCAGCAGATAACTGATGACATAAGTCGTTACTGCCGTGGTTAGAATTGACAGCGGAGTCGGCAGGTTGCCGGTCAAACCGCGGAATACGGCATTCAGTATGAAGATATGCATCAGGTACATTCCGTAACTCAACTTCGAGATATCGGCCATAAGACGGTAGAACCATCCGGTGTCGCAGGTTATCTTCTTGAATCCGAGGAAGAGAGCCACCGACATCAGCGCCACGCCCGGAGTGCAGAATCTCCAACTTGCCTCTACGTCGCGCAGGTCGGCTATACCGCCCAGAATCATCCCCTCGGCATTAACACCAACCTCCGAGAGAGCGTACCAATAGTACCACCCGCACGTGATGGCGTAGCCGGCGACAAACATAGGTAGTCCGACAGAGAGGGTCTTGCGCCACGACCAATCGATGACGTAAGTACGGATATAGTGTGCAATCACGACGTAGCCGATATAGCCACTAATGTAATAGAAGAGCGAAAACTCGTTCCAGATAGCCTCGCCATAGAGTTCTGCCTGTCCGAGGTAACGCATAAACGGAATAAAGGTTGTTAGGAACCACACTCCGATAAAAATCTCTTCGCCTCGCTTGGTAAGGGTCTTAATCCATGGTGAGATTATCGGCATAAGCAGATAAACACCCAGCAACATATAGACAAACCACAAGTGTCCTGCGATGCCGGGGAAGTTGAAGAGCAGCGCTCGTGCATTTGCCACAAGGTCCATATCAGCCCACGAGCCACCGAATTGCGGAATCAGCGCATAGAGAATCATCCACACGATAAACGGAATCGCTACGCGCGTGAAACGACGCTTGAAGAAGGTCTGTGTGTCGTCGCGCAACGGCACAAGCAGGTAACTCGACGCCATAACGAACAGAGGCACTGCGGGGCGGAACAGACTATCGATAAGGTTTGCCCAATGGAGGTCTGCAAGGATCTTGATGCAGAGCGGATACTCGGCTCCGATATAGAAAAACTCGCACGAATGTACGATAATCACGGTTAAACACGCCAGAGCGCGTAGATAATCCAAGAATACCACGCGACCCGAAGAGTGAATTGATGTTTGAGGAGTTATGTTACTGCCCATAGATTAGTTGTTTTGTCTGTTTAAGTGTTCTTTGATAAATTTCAGAAGCAGAGGATATCCCGGCTCTTGTGTATTATGGCCATAGCCATCGAACTCGTAAAGTGTGACGTCTTGGTGACCAACTACGCGAAGCATACGCCATAAATAAGCATTCTCCTCGTAGCGACCGGCACTTTCAAGTTCTCTATCACCGGTCATGAGCAATATCGGTGCAGCATCCTTGCGGATATGATAAAGCGGAGCGAGTGAATCGACAAGAGGACGCCTGCTTGACATGCCGCGCGAGCGACGCTCCATGGTGTGAGTAATAGTCTGACCGCTGAACGATATGATTCCCGCCAATTCGTTGGCATCCTTTCCATACTTTGCAAGTCGGCTCTTGTCCAGACCGACCATTGTCACTAGATAGCCTCCGGCAGAGAGTCCGCTGACAAAAATCTTCTTTGGGTCACCGCCCCACTTCTCTATATTGTCCATTACCCACGCTATGGCGCAAGCCGCATCGTCTATAATCTCTGTGACACGGACTTGTGGCGTAAGACGATAATCAACACCCACAATCACTGCCCCATCACGGTACAAGCGTGAAGGAGTGGAGCGTTTGCCACCACGCAAACTGCCACCGTGAAAGAGAACAATCACGGGCTGGTCGGTTTGTCCCTTGCGATAGGCAATATCCATTAGACACATCTTCGAAGAGTAGTCGTCATCCGAGCGATAGCAGATGTCCTTATCAATGGTGTATTGTTTCGACACTTGGGCGATGCCAAGATATGCATTTGCCACAAAGAGCAGGAGTAGTAGGAATCTTTTCATGGTTTTAAGTTCTGCTAAAAAGATTGGAACACGAAGTTTGCAAATCACGACGTGTTCCAATGCGATAATCGGGAAGCTGTTTTTTGTAAGAATAATTATTACGATTTACGAATACGGCTTACTCCTCATCCTGCTGAACCTTGCGACCCCAGTTGAGAATCGGCAACAGGAACGAGATTACAGATGCTCCAATCCAGAAGATAGCAGCATCCGAGAAGTCGTAGTGCTTAACCACCTCTCCGAGTTCGTTTACGGTCTCGGTGATGTTGCTGTTGATAAGATAACCACTAATTTTCTCTTGGAGACTGGCTGCTGCATAACTTACCATACCGACAACACCGAGTGCTGCTCCCGTAGCCTTACGCGGTACGATATCGACAGCCATAAGACCTCCGAGGAAAGCGATAAGAACTCCGATAGCAATGCCGAACAGAGCCATCGATATTACAGTAATCCAATAATCAATGACTGTACCTCCATTTCCGCAGTAGATAAACATTGCATACGAGATCGAGAGAAGGATACCCGATACGAGAGCAGGAATTTTGCGGTCGCCCTTAAAGAGAACGTCTGACATCCAACCGGCCAACACCGTGCCGACAACACCCATCCATGCGTTGATAGATATAATAGTCGAAGCCTCCAATAGTTCAAAACCTTTTTTCTCCTGCATAAAGAGTACGCCCCACGAGTTGAGCGAATATCGGCTGATATACATAAAAGCCGAAGCCAAGGCAAGAATCCAAACCGCAGGAGTGCGAAGTGCGATGCGCTGTGCATCTGTTGCTGTTTGTTGCTTTGCGGGAATCTTCTCGTGTGCCAGAACCTCAATCGAGGGCAGGCCCTTCGATTCGGGTGTGTCATGTAAGAAGAAAATAATGGTCAGGATTCCGATGACACCTGCTATTGCAGCTCCAAAGAAGCCCCACTGCCAGCCTGCTGCTGCGACGATTGAGCCTACGAATATAAACGAAAGACCTTCACCGATGTTGTGGCTTGCAGAGAAGAATCCATAGAACGTACCGCGACGAGAGAGTGGGAACCAACGCGACAATGCAATGATTGCCGGAGGCGCACCCATAGATTGACCCCAGCCGCTCAATCCCCACAAGATAGCGAAAGCGATGAACACAAGGAACGAGATGTTTTGTGCCGAAGTGGGATCGGTGCCTATAAGTGCAGAATACTGCTCTGCACCAATCAGACCGCTCATGCCCATCAGGAAGCAGGCAAGAGCCGAAATGATAAGGCCCGTCGCCATAAATCGCTTGATATTGCTGTAATCTGCCAAGAAACCATTGACAAACTTTCCAATAGCATAGGCAGCCAATGAAACGGCTCCGATAGTACCGAGTTGATCGGCATCAAGCAGTCCGCTGTCAATAATCGGTTTCTTCATTACGTTAATTGCCGCACGACATACGTAATAAAAACTATAACCCAGCGTACCTGCGGCGAAGGCTTGAAGACTCAATTTGCGATAGTAACGTGTCTGTGCCTTCTCGTCAAGATTCAGCGGCTCAACAGGTGCGCTGGTCTTGTAGAAATTGCGAATAGTTTTGAACATATTTTTAGTTTTTTGGTTGTTCGTTTTCAGGTTGTTGCAAATCATTGCATCACACAAAGGTACTCTTTTTCGGCAAACGAGCAAAAAAAATGGGCGAAACTTTCATTTCGCCCATTGGTTATATTGCACAAACAACTACTCCAATCCCATATATTTGCGATATGCGGGATAGACGTATGTGTCGTAGATGTACGATGCATGCCACGGAGTGTTGATTTGGTCTGTACGCTCCTCGGCATCTCCGCCAAGCAGTGTGCTTAATGTTCCGTATGTACGAGTCGATAACTCGAAATCAAACGGTCCGCGATAGCCACAATCTTTGAGCAGAGTGTGATACAGCGGTCCCCAAAGGTTGTTTTCGCCAATCGCGCCAAAGCGACCCTGTTTGTAGAGCATTCCGGTCTTGGGATAGCCGGGGTAGAGGTGGTCATCGTTGAAACGACGCTTTGTGGGGTCATTATCCTTGCCTCGGTTGTCGTGCATGTGTAATGCTCCGACTCTGTGACCGCAATCACGTAGCCAATCTACCACCGTGCGTCCATCCTTCACAATGCTCAAATAGACGTTGGCGTGACCGATATCTACGGCAATCATTACCGGCTTTTTAACCCTGCCCAAGTCGGTCATTGCATTTGCCTTATCGACACACTCTGCCAGAACTCGGCTGTCTGCACCTACGCCGTGCGACATATTCTCCACTGCGATTTGAGTGCCGATTTCGTCTGCTGCCAATTGCAACTGATAGAGCGTACGAGCCATATTGTCGGCATTCGAGCCATCGTTGAATTGCAAGGTCTGGTTGCAGTGAATAAGCAAGAATTTGGGCTGCAAAACACGCGCTGCACGGATTATTGCCGAGAAGTAGCGGACGGTAGAGTCGCGCTCCTTTTCGTCGGGGGTGCAGGGATCGTAGTAGCGAGCCTCCGTCTGGTCGCCATAGGGCAGGTGCATACACCAAATCTTGCGATTGTGTTTTTCGGCAAGGGCGTGTCCCTTCTCGGCATTTGCCACCCATTTGTCGTATGCAGTTGCGGCATTCTCCTTCGAGCCGAAGCCGGGGCTGATGTAGGTGTAACCTAACGCTGCCGAGCCGGAGAAGAGGGCATCATTGGTAAGCGAGCCGGTCGTGCCAACTCTCAAACGCAGACGTGTGACATCCTCCGCAGGGTCAC
>SUZF01000025.1 GCA_015060065.1 Rikenellaceae bacterium
TCAAGAAGGGGAGATACTCTCCCTTGCGCTTGTGCGCAGCAATCCCGATGATTGCAGGTATGATTTTGGCTTTCGGAGCAGTCAGAGCCGAGGGTAAATTAAACAAACTTCCCAAGGAGTGGATGCCCTCCGAACTACCCAAGGAGTGGACACCGGCAGAGATGCCGAAAGAGTGGACTCCGACGGAGATGCCGAAAGAGTGGACCGACCAAAATGCAACAAAAAACGAGGGCGTCAAAGTTGCCGACCTGCTCCAAAGATTCAGCAACTATTGCAAAGCGAACATCCGCTACCCGGCAGATGCAAAGGCAGAGAGTGCAGATGGTCAGGTTGTTGTCGAGTTCTCGGTGAACCTTACTGACGGCTCGGCGGAGGTACGCAAAATTCACCGTTCGCCAGATGAGCGACTGACAGCAGAGGTCGAACGTGTAATCCGAAAGAGCAAATGGGAGCCGGTTTCATCCGTTGTCGGGCTTTCGGCCGATGCCGACCATACAGTTGTTATACTTACATTTGACTTTGTTATTGACGGCAAGAGCGATATGTCGAAGTTCAAGAACAAGATCAATAATATTGTGGTAAAAACATTCTGACGAAGACTCTCTTATAGACCCGTTCAGTCTTTGATCACCTCCCCTGAAACAGGGGAGGAGTTTTTTTTGGGGGGGCTTTGAGGATACCGGGGGTGCAGTCGCCCTGCTCCTGCTTATGGGGAGTATGGGGAGCGCGACCGAGGTCGCTTATAGGGAATTGATAATTGATAATTGATAATTAAGCGGCTGATGGCTAATTTAGAGAGTATAGAGAGTTTAAGGTGTTAGGGGTTGATTCCCTAAATTCCTTAAACTTCCTAATCTCCCCAATTTCCCCATTCTCTCTTATAGCCATTGGCCATTGACCCCTCCGGTCTTCGACCACCTCCCCTAAAACAGGGGAGGAGTTTTTTTTAGGGGGGCTTTGAGGACACTGGGGGCGCAGTCGCCATGCTCCTGCTTATGGGGAGTATGGGGAGCGCAACCGAGGTCGCTTATGGGGAATTGACAATTGATAATTGATAATTAAGCGGCTGATGGCTAATTTAGAGAGTATAGAGAGTTTAAGGAGTTAGGGGTTGATTCCCTAAATTCCTTAAACTCCCTAATCTTCCCAATTTCCCCAGTGTCCCTAAAAGCAGTCGCAGACTGCGCTACCCATTATCCCCAGAGAAATAATTTAGGGATATTAAAGAGTTTCGGTTAAAAGGTTTTGGGCACCTTTTTTCGAAAAGGTGCGAAAAGAAAAAACTATAAAGCAAAAGTTTTTTGCTCGCCCTGCTTTTTCTAAAAACTGCAAAAGAGTCGTATTATACTTTTCGGACGATATAGAGTTTCTCGTCTGTGAGGGCGTAGAGGGTGCGCTCTGTGGGCGAGAGTTGTGAGGCGTAGTCGATGACCTCGACCTCGAAGCCTGCTTTGTGCAGGCGGTCGGCATAGTCACGTCCATAGATGCGACGGTGGTCATACTGCCCAAATATGCGTGTGCGCTCGGCAGGGTCGGTAATCGAGTCATCCTCGAAGGTCGTTTCGCGGCTCTCGTCTATTGGCGAGAGGATGATTCCCCAACCTCCGTGGCGCATTATGCGGTATAACTCTTCGAGGGCCTCGTGGTCGCTCTCGACATGTTCGAGCAGGTGGTTGCAGATGAGTATGTCGAAGGATTCATCGTCGAGAGGTATCTGCTGAACATCAAAGTGGAGTGTCGCCAACGGACTTTCGAGGTCAGCGGTGACGTACAGGTCACTCTGCAAGGCGTAAATCTGCTTGAATTTGCGCATCAGAGCCACCTCCGGGGCGATGTGGAGCATCTTTCGTGGGTTTGCCACGAGGTCTGTTTCGCGCTCAATCCAGAGCCACATCAAGCGGTGGCGTTCGAGGGCCAAGCAGCGCGGACAGAGTGCATTTTCGCGTGAGGTGACATAGCCGTAGGGGAGGAATTTACGCCTACGACAACCGCAGATAGGACACTCCTTGCCACGACCGGTATAGAGCAGGCCGATGACCGGCACTGCCCACGATGCCATGCGTTGCAGCACCGTGCGCGGAATGTGATTAAGAATCCAACGAATCAGAGCCTTCATGGTCTTTATTGCTCGTCGTTAAAGAGTTTGCGCACCTCCTCCTCGGTTGTGCGAAGACGCTTTTTGCACATCTCGATAAGCTCCGATGCGCGTTTAACCTCGGCTGTAAGGGTATCGACATCGATACTCTCGCTACGCAGTTTGGACATAATCTTCTCGATTTCTGCCATTGCCTCGGTGTAGGAAATCTCTCTTTTTGCCATATCTTTACTCTGTTATTTTTGACGTTATTATGCCATCGGCAACTTCGATTGTAAGGATGTCGCCTGCGGTAACTTGTGAGCGTGAGGTTATTGCCTTGCCGGCTACACGAGCCACGGCAAAACCCAATTTCAGGATGCGCTCCGGGGAGCGACTCTCTGCCATTTGGGCGAAGTGGGAGAGGCGTTGTGCCTCCATATCGAGAGCCAGACGGCAGTTCTCGCGAAGTTGTGTCGCGAGGTTTTCGACCTTCAAGTCGAGCGACATCAGCAGTCGCTGTGCCGACATCCGCAACTCGGTAGTGTGGCGTTCAAGTTGCATGGATGCACGATGTGTCGCTGTGGTGCAGAGGTCGTGCAATTCGATAGCCGCATTGTCGAGTGCCGTTTCGAGGCTCGCCATGCGGTCGTTGAGCCATACCGCCACTGCCGTCGGGGTTTTGAGCATCGTGTGGGCGACCATATCCGCAACGCTCACATCCTTGTCGTGACCTATGCCTGTGAGTACGGGTAGTGGAAACTGTGCGACGTGCGATGCAAGTCGGTAGGAGTTGAAGCAGTTTAGGTCGCTGGTCGAACCTCCTCCGCGAATGATTACCACGGCATCATACTGTTCCTCTTGTGTGGCTATCGCTTCGAGAGCCGAGATAATGCTCTCCTCGGCACTCTCGCCCTGCATTACCGCTTCGTGAAGTGTCACAACGAAGGTGTAGCCATATTTGAAAAGTTCGTTCCGAAAATCCTGCCAGCCGGCAGCCTTGCTGCTTGATATGACGGCTATGCGCTGAACAAGCATCGGCATCTCCACCTCTCGGTTCATATCCCAGACTCCATCCTTTTGCAGTTGGGCTATTGCCTCCTGCTTGCGTCGCTCCATATCGCCCAAGGTGTACGACGGGTCTATGTCGGTAATCTGTAACGACAGACCGTAGAGTTCGTGGTAGTTGAGCGTGACCTTGATCAAAATCTTGATGCCTCGTGCAAGTTGTTGTCCACTCTCCGCCTCGAAAAGACCTGCCACGCGGGCGTAGTGCGTGCGCCAGATGACACCTCGCGCCTGCGCCTTTGGTACTCCGTTGGCTCCGTCATTTGCTCCCTTATCCACAAGTTCGAGGTAACAATGCCCCGACGAATTGACCTTCACGTCGGCAATCTCTGCACTGACCCATACGGGTAGCGCAAATCGCTCGGCGAGGGTGTCGCGGATGGCGAGTTGCAACTCGGCAAGAGTTATGTGCTTCGCAGGTGTCACGTTGTTGGCGGGATGTGGTTATAGTATTCGGATATAAGGCTCTGCGGGCATCTCCTTACCCTCCGGCAGGCGGATATCGAGAATATGCTCGCTCTCGACGGCTTGCCCTTTGCGACTTGCAGGAGTCCATTTCGGGGATTCGGCTATGGCTGCCAGCACCTTGCGACGCAGACGATTATCGGTAGCCTCGATGATGTCGCCAATGGTTACCTTGCCATCCGTGCCGACCATATAGCGCAGAACTACCCTTGCCGCAGGCTCGTGAGCCGCCCACTTTACCTGTGAGGCGATATACTTCTCGAAAGATTTACCACCCTCGAAGGAGGCTTTGGTATCATACTTCAAAGTGATGATAATCACTCCATTGCTTGCGCGTGAGCCATATCGGGCAATACTCTCATCGTTGATTTCGAGAGGCTCGATGCTCTCGATATCCGACTGCGGGATATGCTTGATGTCGCTCATCTCGCGCCCATTGACTATGTAGATTGGCGATGAAGTCTGCGCAATGACCGATAGCGACCCAAAGGTCGCCATCGCCACTGCCAATATGGTAGTCATTCGCATAGTTGTCATTCGTTTTCGAGAGAAACGCAGACAAGCGTTCCCGAATTGTGCGCCGATTACAACTCGCTCTCCTTCAAACGCTCGGCATTCTCGGCAACGATCAGGTGGTCGATGCAGTCCTGAATATCGCCATCCATAAATGCTGCGAGGTTATAAATCGTATAGTTTATACGGTGGTCGGTGATACGTCCCTGCGGGTAGTTGTAGGTACGAATCTTTGCCGAGCGGTCGCCCGTCGAGACCATCGTCTTACGCTTCGAGGCAATCTCGTCGAGATACTTCGAGTATTCGAGATTGAAGATGCGGGTACGCAACTCCTCGAAGGCCTTGTCGAAGTTTTTGAGTTGTGATTTCTGGTCCTGACACTGCACGACGATACCTGTCGGAATGTGGGTCAGTCGGATTGCCGAGTAGGTCGTATTTACCGACTGTCCGCCCGGTCCCGATGCGCAGAAGATATCCTTGCGGATGTCGTTCATCGAAATCTCGACGTCGAACTCCTCCGCCTCCGGCAAGACCGCCACCGATGCTGCCGAGGTGTGAACGCGACCCTGCGTCTCGGTCTGTGGCACGCGCTGTACGCGATGTACGCCCGACTCGTATTTGAGTGTGCCATAGACATTCTGACCCGTAACCTTCATCACAACCTCCTTATATCCACCGGCCGTACCGTCATTCGACGAGGTAATCTCGTAACGCCAACCCTTCGACTCGATATATTTGGTGTACATACGCAGCAGGTCACCGGCAAAGATTGCCGCCTCGTCACCACCCGTACCGCCACGAATCTCGACAATGGCATTCTTGGCATCCTGCGGGTCTTTCGGGATAAGCAGAATCTTGATATCCTCCTCCATCTTCTCGATGGCGGGTTCGAGTTCTGCAATCTCCTCGCGAGCCATCTCGCGCATCTCTTCGTCCTTGTCATTGACGAGGATATCCTTCGCTTCGGCAAGGTTTGCCAATGCTGTGCGATAGCGGTCGGAGGTCTCGATAATCGGCTCCAACTCCTTGTACTCCTTATTGTACTGCACGAAGTTTTTTACATCGGCAATAACTTCGGGGTCTGTGAGTTTCTGTCCGAGTTCCTCGTATTTGAGTTTTAGTCCGTCAAGACGTGTTAAAATTGAATTATCTGCCATAGATTTTGATATGTTTTGTATCTGAATTATTTCAATGTTGCAAGCCAATCGAGCAGCAGGTGCTTATACTCCTTCTCGTACTCAAAACCCTCTCTGCCTGCCCAACCGTGTCCGCCCGAAGGGAAGAGGTACATCGTCGCCTTCACTCCGTAGTTTTTCAGAGCCTCATAGTAGCGAATCGAGTTGATGGGCGGAACGCCTCGGTCATCATCGCTCAACATCAGCAAGGTTGGCGGAGTGGCTGCCGATACACGGTTTTCAAGCGAGTAATATGCTGTCTGTTCGGGTGTACGCTCCTTGCCGAGCAGGTGGTTGAACGTACCCATGTGTGTCTGCCATGTTGTTCCCGTAATGACGGGATAGAAGAGAACGGCAAAGTTCGGCTTCTCGGCATCGGGCGTGAAGTTTGAGGTGTAGGCTGCAAGATGACCTCCTGCCGAAGAGCCCATAATGCCAACCTTCGTCGGGTCTATGTTGAGTTCTGCGGCGTGTTCGCGGGCATAACGCAGGGCTGCCTGCGCATCTTCGAGCGGCACCTCTTTGTGTCCGTAGTTGGGTAGTCGATACTTCAAGACTATTGCCGTGATGCCCTCCTCGCGCAACCACTCGGCAATATTGAAACCCTCCTTGCTGATGCAAACGGCTCTGTATCCTCCTCCCGGAATGACTACGATACACCGCCCTGTACTCTTGGATTTCTTGCCTTTGTAGATGTAGAAAACCGTCTCGGAGGTGTTGTAGAGGTAGTTCTTCTCGTTCAGCGATTCATCTTTTTGCTCCTCGTTTGAGTGGGGAGCGGTGCGGTTGTCCCAATGCTTGACAACAACATCTGCACCATTCGGAACATCGATAGTCTTCTGTGCCGAAGCCGATGTGGCTGCAAAGAGCATAACCAGCAGGGTGTATATCATTCGTTTCATAGTCGGTATCTTTTAGATTCAAACACTCTGTGCTTTCAACTATCTCTCCAAGAAAGCCAACCAACGAAGCAGTAGATTCTGCCACTCCTTCTGGTACTCGAAGGTGTCGTAGTTACCGTAGCCGTGACCTCCTGTGGGGAAGATGTGCATCGACGCCTTCACGCCATGGTAACGCAACGCTGCATAGTACTCGGCAGCACCTGCGGCAGGTACTGTGCGGTCGTCATCGCTCAAAATAAGCAGCGTCGGGGGAGTGGTTGCCGTGACACGCTTTTCGAGTGACCACTCATCAGCCTCGCTTTCGGTGTGGGGCTTGCCCAGCAGGTTACGGAACGAACCGATATGTGTGGTAAATGAGTTTGCTGTGATTACCGGATAGAAGAGAATCGAGAAGTTGGGCTTATCCTCGTCTGCCGGAATCGTCGATGCCGAGCCTGCAAGGTGACCTCCTGCCGAGAATCCCATAATGCCGACCTTTGCGGGGTCGATATTGTACTTCTTCGCCTTCTTGCGAACTATGCGCAGAGCCTCTACGGCATCTTCGAGGGGTACCTCCTTATGTCCGTTGGGCATACGATACTTCAACACAAAGGCAGCAACGCCATTCTTTGCCAACCACTGCGCCATCAGATAGCCCTCTTGGTCCATCGAGAGTTTTGCATAGCCACCGCCCGGACAGATTATCACTGCCTGACCCGTAGCCTTTGCAGGGTCTGCATTATAGACGTAGAGTTCTGTATCGACAACATTCACAAGGCGCATCGGCTTGTCGAAACGCTCCACACCCTCCAATCCGTTGGAGTGGGGTGCTGTCTTGTTATCCCAGATTTTGATTGTCTCATCCTGCTCATAGAGCGGTTTCTCGACCGGCTGTTTTGCGAAGCCTGTGGTTGCGATAAGTGCCATTGCTAATATTATTAACTTTTTCATATTCAATAGTTTTAAGGTTTTTTCTTGTGTCGGTTATTTTACGAGGTTGATAATCTTGCCCGGAACGACGATAATCTTCTTCGGAGTTGCTCCTTCGAGCCAGCGTACAGCCTCGTCGGTAGTGACGATATCTGCCGAAATCTCGGCTACGGTAGCCGTGAGAGGGTACTCCTTCTTGAAACGTACCTTGCCGTTAATCGAAACGGGATATGCAAATGCACTCTCGACGAGGTACTTTTCGTCATGTTCGGGGTATTGGGCATCACAGATAGTCGTGGTATGACCCGCCAGCGACCACAACTCCTCGGCAATGTGCGGAGCGAAGGGCGAGAGCAGAATGGTAAGAGGTTCGAGAATCTCGCGCTTGTGGCACTCGCCGAGTTCATTCAGGCATATCATAAATGCTGCTACCGAGGTATTGAACGAGAAGTGCTCGATATCCTCACGCACCTTCTTGATTGTTTTGTGCAGCGTCTTCAACTCCTTGTCGGTTGCCTTCTCGTCGTTTATGGCGAGATTGCCTTCACGGTCGAAGTACAAACGCCAGAACTTGCGCAGGAACTTATGCACACCGTCGATTCCGTTTGTATCCCACGGCTTCGACTGCTCCAACGGGCCGAGGAACATTTCGTACATACGAAGCGTATCGGCTCCGTACTGCTCGACAATGTAGTCGGGATTTACCACGTTGAACATCGACTTTGACATCTTCTCGATTGCCCAGCCACAGATGTACTTGCCGTCTTCGAGAATAAACTCTGCATCGGCAAACTCCGGACGCCATGCACGGAAGGCATCGAGGTCGAGGATGTCGTTCTTGACGATATTTACATCGACGTGAATCTCCTGTGTCTCGTACTCTTTGCGCAGACCGAGTGACACGAACTTATTGGTGCCGACTACGCGATAGACAAAGTTCGAGCGACCCTGAATCATGCCCTGATTGACCAACTTCTTGAACGGCTCCGACTCGCAGACATAGCCCAAGTCGTAGAGGAACATATTCCAGAAACGCGAGTACATCAGGTGACCCGTAGCATGCTCGATACCTCCGATATAGAGATCCACGTTACGCCAATACTCATCTGCCTCACGGCTAACCAAAGCCTCGTTGTTGTGGGGGTCCATATAGCGAAGATAGTATGCCGACGAGCCTGCAAAGCCCGGCATGGTCGAGGTCTCATACTCCCAACCCTCAACACGTGCCAAGGGAGGCTCGCCCTGCTCGGTGGGGCCGAAGTTCTCGACTGCCGGCAGTTCGAGGGGCAGTTGCTCCTCCGAGAGAGGCTTTGCCACATCACCCTCGTAACGAATCGGGAACGGCTCGCCCCAATAGCGTTGGCGCGAGAAGATAGCATCACGCAGGCGGTAGTTGATGAGTTTCTTGCCCAGACCGCGCTTCTCGACCTCGTCAAACATTATGTTGATTGCATCCTTTACGTCCATGCCGTTCAGGAAGTCCGAGTTGATAACCTTGCCCTCCTTGGCATCGTACGACGACTCTTCAAGGTTGCCACCTGCCACCACCGGAACAATATCCAGTCCGAAGTGGCGTGCAAAGGCGTAGTCGCGCGAATCGTGTGCCGGCACTGCCATAATTGCGCCCGTGCCGTATCCTGCCAAGACGTAGTCCGAGACGTAAATCGGAATCTGCTTGCCGTTGAAGGGATTGATGGCATACGCTCCCGTAGCCACACCGCTCACGCGCTTGGTCTCGGCAATACGCTCGCGCTCCGAGCGTTTCTTGGTCTGCTCGATATACTCCTCGACCGCAGCCTTATTCTCGGCTGTGGTGAGTTCGCCCACCCACTCGTGTTCGGGTGCGATAACCATAAATGTAACACCGAAGATTGTGTCGGGACGGGTGGTGAAAATCTCCAACTTGCGGTCGCTGCCGGCAATATCGAAGAATACCTGCGCACCTACCGAGCGACCAATCCAGTTGCGCTGAATCTCTTTGAGCGAGTCGCTCCATTCAAGAGCATCCAGACCATCCAACATTCGCTGTGCGTATGCCGTCACGCGCAGCAACCACTGCTTCATGCGCTTCTGCACCACGGGATAACCTCCACGCACCGACAATCCATCTTTAACCTCGTCGTTTGCCAACACGGTGCCGAGTTTCGGACACCAGTTTACCATCGTGTCGGCACGGAAGGCTATGCGGTAGTTCTGCAATACCTGCTCCTTCTCTGCCTCGCTCTTGGCTGCCCACTCGGCTGCCGTAAATGAGAGTTGCTGGCTGCACGCTGCATCCACGCCCTCTGTTCCGTTTGCCTCAAATGCGGCAATCAGATTCTCGATAGGCTCCGCCTTCTGCGTGGCGTTGTTGTAGTAGTGAGCGAACATCTTCAAGAAGGCCCATTGTGTCCATTTGTAATATTCGGGGTCGCAAGTGCGCACCTCACGTGACCAATCGTAGCAGAATCCGATTTTATCTAACTGCTCGCGGTAGCGGGCGATGTTCTGCTCGGTGGTTATGGCAGGGTGCTGACCTGTTTGGATGGCATACTGCTCTGCGGGCAGACCGAAGGCGTCATATCCCATCGGGTGCAGTACGTTGAATCCGCACGAGCGTTTGTAACGCGAGTAGATGTCCGAGGCGATATATCCCAGCGGGTGTCCGACGTGCAGACCCGCCCCCGAAGGGTAGGGGAACATATCGAGAACATAGAATTTGGGGCGGCTTGCATCCACCTCGACCTTGTAGGTCTGCTCTTCGCGCCAGCGGCTCTGCCACTTTTGTTCTAACTCTTTGAAATTGTATTCCATGGTTTTATCTTATATTTTGTTTATTTTCAACGCTTTATGGTTGTGCTTCCCTCGCGCGTATGCGGGCGCAATGCGCACAACCGACAAAAATACAAATATAATTGCTAATTGGCAATTGCTAATTGACAATTTTTGATTTTCAGGGAAAGATTTGCTAAATTTGTCCAACTGATTAAATACTTGAAAGATGAGAAGAGTTTTTTTAGTGATTTGCGCGGTGATGTCGGCAATGGTGGTTTTTGCCGGCGGGCGTATCGAGCGAGGCTCGATGAAGAGTGAGATTCTCGGTGTCGAGAAGCCTTATACGGTCTATCTGCCCGAAGGGTATGATGCGACGAAGGATAACTATCCGGTGTTGTACCTCCTGCACGGAGCAAAAGGTACTTGCGAATCGTGGGTGAAAGATGGTGATGTTCAGCGTATTGCTGACGAGGCTGTTGCTGCGGGCGATGTGCGCAATATGATTATCGTGATGCCCGATGCGCGAGGTACGGGCGACTATTTTGCCGGCCCCAAAATGGGATATTTTAACGTGAAGGGCTGGGCATACGAGGATTTCTTCTTTCAGGAGTTCCTTCCGTATATCGATGGCAAGTATCGCACGATAGCCACCAAGGAGGGGCGCGCCATTGCCGGTCTGTCGATGGGCGGTGGAGGTGCTACGGTCTATGCGCAACATCATCCGGAGTTGTTTGCGGCTTGTTACTCTACAAGTGGGCGATTAGCGATGGACTACAAACTGGTGCAGACCAAGCGTGAGTATTACGATGTTGTGTGGTTGTGGTCGATAGCGGTAACTTCTCCCGTGGAGTTTTTAAGTCACGCAACTCCGGAGCAACTCGCGACGCTGCGCACGGTGCGTTGGATGCTCGATTGTGGCGATGACGACCGTCTGGTGGAGACAAATCTTGACTTCTTTGCCGAGATGCGAAGAGTTGATGTCCCCGTCGAGTTCCGTATCCGTGACGGCAAACACAATTGGGTCTTCTGGCGCGAGTCGTTGCCCCAGATTCTGCGATTCTCGTTCCCCAAGCAGCAGGAGTCTGCAAAGCAGTAAGAGGCGTTGCCACGCCTTGTGCGAGGGCGGGGCGATGTCGGTAATAATGCAAAAATGGCTGCCCGTCGATTGTATCGGGCAGCCATTTTTAAGTCAAGTCGTCACTGTGATATGCGTGCGACCTGAATATTCGGATTACAAGTTATCCTTCTCGATATCCTTGAAGTAGCGATAGGTGCCGACTTTAAGTTCTGCGCAAGCGGCCTCATCGCAGACAATGATACCCTTCGGGTGGTTCTGCAATGCCGAGAGAGTCCAAGCGTGGCTCATAGACTCCTCGATAGCGTGGTGCAGGGCGCGAGCCTTCTTGTGGCCAACAGCCAAGACAAGCACCTCACGAGCCGAAAGTACGGTGCCGACGCCAACCGTAAGAGCCAACTTGGGAACCTTCGTTACGTCGTTGTCGAAGAAACGTGAATTGACGATAATGGTATCCTGCGTGAGGGTCTTCACGCGAGTACGCGACGAGAGCGACGAGAAGGGCTCGTTGAATGCGAGGTGTCCATCTTCGCCAACACCGCCCATAAAGAGGTCGATGCCCCCGGCAGCCTCGATACGACGCTCATAATCAGCGCACTCGGCTTCGAGATCAGCAGCGTTGCCGTTGAGAATATTAACGTTTTCGGGCTTGATATCCACGTGGCTGAAAAAGTTATTCCACATAAACGAGTGGTAACTCTCCGGATGCTCCTCCGGCAGACCTACGTACTCATCCATATTGAAGGTTACGACATTCGCAAACGACACCTTACCTGCCTTGTGCAGGTCGATAAGTGCTGCGTAGGTCGTCAGCGGGGTCGAGCCTGTCGGCAGACCCAGAACAAAGGGCCGGTCGCCCTTGTGAGCATTGATTTTTGCGGCGATATAGTTCGCTGTCCAGCGACCCACATCTTTACCATTTTCTTCGATTATTAACCTCATAGTTTATCTCATTTTTACAAAAACTTCAATAGCCTGATACTCCGCCATTCCGAGTTTGTTGTACATATTGGCGGTATTTTGGGTACGGTCCTCGGCACGCTGCCAGAACTCGCGCTTGTCCGAGCCGGCAAAGGGTATGATATCCTTCTGCGAAAGGTGACGATAGATAGCGTGGCGTTTCTTGACCATCTCGTCGGGCGAGATAGGCACTGCCATATCGACCATTCCGAGGTCCCACTCCTGCCATGCTCCGCGATAGAGCCAGATGTGGCAATCCTTAACCCACTCATCTCCATCGACAACCTCCAATGCTGCCAAGACTGCCTCGGCGCATACGCGGTGGGTGCCGTGCGGGTCCGAGAGGTCGCCTGCGAGGTAGATCTGATGAGGCTTAACCTCGCGCAGCAACTTCACGATGATTGCGGTGTCGGCATCCGACAACTCGCCCTTCTTGATGCCTCCTGTCTCGTAGAACGGCAGATTGAGGAAGTGGGCATTGGTGCGGTCGTTCAAACCGAGTGTGCGGCAGGCTGCGCGTGCTTCTGCGCGACGAATAGCACCCTTCAAATTGAGCAGTGCGCGGGGTTCCGGCTCATCGCTACGCTTGTTGGCGATAATCTCTGCAATCTCGTCGTAGTGGTCGCCGAAACCGAGTTCGCGAGCCGTATCGACATTTTGGAGGACAACATCGTCATAGACGGCTACGTTGCCCGAAGTCTCGTATGCAACATGCACGTCATGACCCTGTTGTACAAGGCGGTGGAACGTGCCACCCATCGAGATTACGTCATCGTCGGGGTGTGGCGAGAAGATTACCACGCGCTTCGGATAGGGTGTCGAGGGTGCCGGACGGGTCGTGTCATCGACATTAGGCTTGCCTCCGGGCCAACCCGTAATGGTATGTTGCAGGTCGTTGAACACGTCGATATTGACCTTATCGTAAGTGCATCCCGTCTTTTCGAGCAGGTCGCCCAACGAGTTCTCGATATAGTCATCGTATGTGAGTTTGAGAATGGGCTTATTAACTACACCACAGAGCCATACCACAGCCTTGCGGATGAACTTCTTGGTCCAATCGCAGGGGCCAACCAACCACGGGGTCTGCTCGCAGGTGAGATTCTGCGCGGCATTCTCGTCAATCACAACCTCTGCACCGGCAATGGTTTGGAGATGCGATGCGGGCACCATATCCGAAATCTCGCCCTCGACCATACGCTGCACAACATCAGCCTTATGCTCGCCCCATGCCATCAGGATAACCTCCTTGGCACGAGAGACGGTCTTCAAACCGATGGTGATAGCCATCGTGGGCGTGTTGCGCAGACCTCCGAAAACTCCTGATTGTACCTTGCGCGAGTTGTACGAGAGCTGAACTAAACGTGTGCGCGACTTGGCATACGAGCCCGGCTCGTTGAAGCCGATTTGACCCTGCTCGCCAACACCGAGAATCATAAGGTCAATCTTGCTTATCGAGTTATCAAACGCCTCGCAATACTCCGAAACCTGATCCATAGAGACCTGTCCGTCGGGCATGTGGATATTTTCGGGTTTGATATCCACGTAGTTGAGGAACTCCGAGTGTATGCGATAGTTGCGACTCTGGCAATCGGTGGGGGTAATGGGGTAGAACTCGTCGATGCTGAACACCGAAACATTCGCGAAGGAGACCTCGCCATTTTGATAACGCTTTACCAATTCGCGATAGAGTCCGAGGGGTGTATGACCCGTCGAGAGACCGAGGACAAACGGCTCGGTAACGCAGCCTGAATCATTCGTAGCGTTGCTCTGCTCATACTCTTTGATGCTTTTGATGATTTTGTCAGCAACATAGTTCACACCTTCGTATTCACTGTGGAATATCGAGGTGGGAATCTTTTCGAATCGGTGGATAATCGCGCGAGGCACTGCACCTGCAATCAGACCACCATCCTTGGGTAACGAATATTTTCCTTCCATTGTGTGTAAATTATTAGGAATCTGTTTTGTGGAGATTTCGACTATTTGCCGAGTTCTCTCCAATAAGATTTGGCATAGTTGTAACCATAAGCGTCATAGAAGCTGACCAAACGGTTGAGGTTGGTTATATAACGCTTGAAACTCTTGTTCGTGTGGCTCCATCCCGCCTCGGCGATAGCAGATGTACGGGGTAGGAACATATACATCGCCAAATCGAAGGTGTTCACATGCTCGGTCCAGAGATTACCCTGTACACCGATGATGTACTTCTGCTCCTCTTCGGTCAGCTGGTCATAAGGATTGATGCGATAGACCTGCTCCAACGGCAGATAGTGCGGCTTTTCGGGACGACGCTCGCCAAACGGAGGCTCTTTTGTGCGGTCAGCACCCTGCGGATAGTCGAGGTAGCAGTGGGTATGGGGAGACATAATCACCTGATTGCCGGCTTTTGCAGCCTTGATGCCACCCTTGCTGCCTCGCCACGACATTACGGTAGTTGTGGGCGATACGCCACCTTCGAGAATCTCGTCCCAGCCGATGATTCTGCGACCATGCTTTTTGAGGAAGTTCTCGATACGCTGGGTAAAGTACGATTGCAACTCGGCCTCACTATTCAGCCCCTCTGCCTTCATGCGGGCTTGGCAAGCAGGACATGCCTTCCACGCATCGCGCGGAGCCTCGTCGCCTCCGATGTGAATATACTCCGACGGGAAGAGGCTGACAACCTCCTCTAAAACGCCTTCGATAAACTCGAATGTGGTATCTTTACCGATACACATAACCTCTTTCGAGATACCCCACAACTCGCGAACTTTGTAACCTTTGCCTACGCAACCGAGGTGGGGATATGATGCCAATGCCGCTACCATGTGACCGGGCATGTCAATCTCCGGAATGATAGTGATAAAGCGGTCTGCGGCATACTTTACAACATCACGAATTTCATCCTGTGTGTAGAAATAGGGACCATAAGGCTTGCCCTCATACTGCTCTCCGTGTGCGCGGTGTGTGCCGACAACTTGCGAATCTGCGCGCTTGCTGCCAATCTCGGTAAGAAGGGGGTATTTCTTAATCTCGATACGCCAGCCTTGGTCTTCGGTCAAGTGCCAGTGAAGGCGGTTCAACTTGTGCATTGCTGCCATGTCGATAACGGTCTTGACCTCATCAACAGTGAAGAAGTGGCGGCAAACGTCAAACATAATACCACGATAGGGGAAGTGAGGTGCATCCTCAATCTTTGCAGCAGCGATAGCCACAGACTTTACACCCTCTGCGGTCAAAGCCTCGACGGGCAACATCTGACGCAACGACTGAAATGCGTAGAATACGCCATGAGCCGTAGATGCCGAGATGTTGATTACCGAGGGAGTTACTTCGAGAGTATAGCCCTCCTCGTGCAACGACTTGTTGAGGGTTACGTTGATAGCATTCTTCTTGATAGGCTTGTCTGCCTTTACGATTGCCAATTTCGAGCCGAAAACATCCTCGGCAACACTATTGAGGAAGTTGGTTGCCAACGGCAGTTTCTCGTCGTCGAAGTGCAGCGCAATCTTGGTTGCGGGAGTGAGTTTGAATACGCCCTCCGTCATCTCCACCTTCGAGGGATAAGGGATGATTGCTACCGATGCGTCACTTTTGATATGACCGGCAGCGAAGACCGTTGAGGTCAAAAGAATCGTTGCTGCAAAGAGCATTTGGAGTTTTTTCATTTGAAAATCAGGTTTTAAGTTTATAATATTGTTGTTTAATTGTTCGTCAGTTGTTCGCATCGCTGCATAATCTGTACAAAGATAATTAAAAATAACGATTGGCACAACTCATAGAACAAGATTTATTACAAAAAAAGTGAGCAAAGAAAAAGATGTGGTTTTCAGGCTTGCACAGCCCGAAAACCACATCCCTCTATCCGCCCACGGCTATTGCTGTGGCGATATGGTACAATTTTAGAATTTTCCCGTAAGCATTACCTCTACAACATTGTGAGGATAGTGTGCTGCATTTACAGCATGGTCGTTGTAGGTCTTGCAGGTGTAGTTCAATTGCAGACGCAGGTACTTTATCGGATTGTAGTCGATACCGAGCGTATAGTACGGCTCGCCGGTACCCTTCTGGTCGTAGATATTCTTTGCGTAGTACTCCAAACGTACAAAGGGGGCGAACTTCTGCTTGAAGAAGCGACCACCGACCTGAACGTAAGCACCTTCGCTCTTGAAGTTCTTGTATGCACCGCCGCTCTTTACACCCTCCGTGAAGCCTCGGATATACTCTCCGCGGGCAAATACTTTGCCGTCATCGTATCGGAAGCCGACAGCCCAACGCCAACGCTGGTTGTATTTCGAGACTCCGTTGTTCCACTCTCCGATGTAGCACGAACCGATAAACGAGAGGTTTTTGATGGGATAGACACCCAGCATTGCTGCGATATCCTTCGACTTGTTGTCGTCCTTGCTGACCATCACTCCGTTACCGTTGAATACACCAAGGCGATACTCTAATGTGCTGAAACCGCGCTTATTAAAGAATCCTCCCGATACCTGAATACCGAGGTCACGACCCGCGGAACTCAAACCCGAAATATCGCCAAGGTGCGACATCTTCTTCACAACCTGCGGGTAGTCTATCGCCTCCATCGAGAGCGAGCCGTAGAACATATTTTCGATGGTGAAGGCGGGGCGGAATGCACCGACCTGTACGTTGAATTGCTTCCACGGAGTGATGCGCATGTAGGCATCGACAATCTTCACGCTGCCGGCAAAGTCGGTGGTGAAGTTATAGTCGAGCAACGACTTGTAGAGTTTGCCCTTCAAAACAAGGCGTGCGCGACGGATGCGGAAGTGGTTTGCTCCATCGTCGCCACCCTCCTGCCACGAGTACATTGCCTGCACAAAACCCGAAACCTTGGGTAGTTTCGAGACGATTTTTTCGAGTTTGGTAACCTTCTTGTCGAGGATGGCTACCGAGTCGGCTTCGATGCTCTTGGTCGCAGCCTCTTGTGCTGATGCTGTGGTAGTACCGAGCATAATTGCAACAGCAGTTGCAAAAACGATGTAAAAATTCTTCATAATGAAAGTTTGTTTAGTGGCTCGTGCGCCAAAGCCTCGCGAGCCATACTCTGTTTTATCGAATAAAATTTCTTCCTGTGCAAACTTACACAAAATTAGGTGTTTGCGGGTTAGTATTTATACCTATACGCAGTAATTACTGCTCGGCAATGAGCCTATATGTAGCGCGACACAACTCTCCTTCGTCGGTGATTCCTTCGAGAACGACGTTGTAGTCGTTACGTCTATCTGCCGACCAGAACGACATCGAGGCACTACCATCTTTATTGCTGCGCAGGTTGGGATTCCATGCAATCGTTGTTCGCAAGTCGCGCTTGCGTTCTTTCGTGGGTATATCGTAGCGAGGAGCGTAGAACTCCACCGGCTTGCAATATCCGGCAACCATCACCTTGGCAATCGATTCGTTGCCGGTGGAGGTCGTGCGGTTGATGTCGCGTACCTCCATCACAATTACGCCATTTTGCCCATTTGAAGCGATACCTGTCGATTCGTCGGCATCGATATACGCCAGACGTGTAACCTCCTCCAAGGCGTAGAGGTCGAGGGCGTTGATGTCAGCCTCTGTGCCGTTAATCAGGACTGCCGGCACGCGCTCGTCTTCGTCGGGCAAAGGCTCCTCTACCTCCAAAATCCCGTCGGATTCGGTTATTAGAGATGTCATCTTGCTGCCCTTTTTGCGAACACGAACCTCCGTGCCGATGACTTCAAGTTGGCGGAAACGCTGCAAAGCATCATATATCGAGGCGTAGCGCGTAAGGTCGCCACTCAACGAGTTGAACGAGTCGATAACACTCGAATAGGAGTATTGTATCTCGCGTTTTGCCGTCACGACAATAGCATCGATATCGATGACACGCATACCGCCATCGTTATAGTAACTCTCCTTGGCTCCGGTCAGCATCGTCTCCGTTACAGAGGGCTTATACCTCTTGTAGTAGGGGCGGCTTAACGGGATGCTGGTCGAGGGGTAGGTCTCCGGATCTACGTGAATCAGCACCGAGCGACTATGCCCCTTACGGTTGAGGGCCTGAATGTAGTATTGCGCTGTATCTGGGGCGTCTATACCTGTGATTTCGAAACGATTAGATTTGTTGAGCGGGAAAATTCCGTGCATCTTGTTTCCCTTCTGGAAAATCATAACGCTGGGGTCTTTTGCCTTGCCGATTACGCCCGAAACACTACCTGTAATGCGTTGTGTATTCTCGACTTTGTAGCGTAACTCCGGAAATTCGCCTTTGAGAATTTTGCTGATGTCGTAACGTCGCCAGCCGTTTGTGAGCATTATCAGGTCGAGATGCTCGCGGTGCTCGGCGCTGGTTTTATCGAAATACTCTCCCGGCTTCTCGATGTTGCCTCGCAGGTCGGAACTCAACAACAGGTAACTGAATATGTTCTCGCTCGCGGGATCAAGTTTTACCGCTTCGGCATCCGTTACCGAGACCACGAAGTTGCCGGTCACGGGACGACCTGCGCTGTTGCGAATGCGCATATCGAGAGATATCTTCTCGCGGGGGGAGAATCGACGCAGATTCGACGAGATGTCGGCAGTTGCCGCCTTGTCGCTATCGACAAACACAAGTCGCTCTGCTACAACTTGTTTGCTCTGCTTGTCGATGATTGATATTTGGGCTATACCACCCAAAAGTTTCGAGAGCGGGATGCGTGTTACGCGCGAAACATCCTCGATGACAGCCTCGACCATTCCACGTGACTGAACAACTGCGACGAGTCGCGAAATCGGAAGGTTCGGAGTCGTTGAAACCTTCATCAGTATCGAGTTGCCGACGCTGTGCTTTACCTGTATTGCACATCCCGAAGCGAGGGCTTCGGGCAGGGTGAATGTGCGCGTAACGCCTCGTGCGGAGGTGATGGTTGCTGTGTATTTTTCGCCTGCTCGTGCCGTTAGGACAAAGAGTCCCATGCCCTTGTGTCGTGACTGTATGTCGCAAATTCTCTCGCCGGCGGCATTGCTCACAAATCCCTCAATCTCAACCGATTTGCCATCTGTTCCAATGGCTTTGAAGGCGATGGCCTGCGGTATTCCGGCTATCAGGTTTCCTCCCTCCGGCATAAACTGAACGGCGAAAGCGTCCGAGAAAGAGGGTAGTTGGAATGTGCGTTCAAGGATTCGGCTGTTGGCGGTAACCTTGATGCGCAGACAATCTCCGGCATCGTTTGATGGACGGAATTTTATCGTTACAACGCCCTCGCCATTACTTTTGGTCATATAGACCTTTGTCTTGCCACGAAGGTTGAGCGTGTATTCCATCTCTTTATTGGTGATGGGCTGCCCTTGGTCGTTGCGGAGTTCGATGCGTGCTGTTACAGATTTGTCGTTATTGACAACATATCTGATATCCGTTTGAACAGCATCATCGATATAGTTGCCCACCTCAATCTCCTTACGAAAGAGAAATGCATCGTCGAAGTTGGTCATCCATTTGGTGTATGCACGTAGTGTGTAGCGACCGGCATCCAACTTTGCGGGCAACTCCATTGCATTTGAGAAGCGACCCTGCTCGCCAAGGAGTTTTAGTCGGGTAATCAATCGTCCGTCTGCACTGATAAGTTCGACATAAAGAAATGAAGACTCGACTGCGGGAGTGAAGCGTAACGGATTGAGCAAGAATGCGCTAAAATAGATCTTCTCGCCGGCACTATAATAGGGTTTGTCGGTAATAAGATATAATTTCTCCTGTACGCCACCATGCTTGTAGTACTCGGTAAAAGCCTTGCTGGTATCACTCTTGAAGTCGCTGCTGTTGGATGATTGCGCCGACAGAGGTTGTGCTGCAAAGTTCACGATTACTGCTAAAAGCGCAATTTTAAGTATTGTCTTCATCTGCTTAAATCGGTATAGGGGGTGTTGTTTTTATTCGTGCTTGGTCTCTATGCCGGCAATATGCTCACCGATGATGCGAGCCGCAGTCGCGACGTACTCGACACACGGGCGTTTGCGATAATACTCTGTGGTGCGTTCCGAGGGTGTTGGCTCATCTTTTTGTTGGCTCAATCCCAACAACTCGCGACATACGATGCTACCATTCTCCTTGCGGAAGGCTTCGGCAAATGACTGCATTAGCGCATAGTTCTGCCTCTTCGCCGCGATATCCAACGGATTATCTGCCGGAATCAACGAGCCTGCAACAAAAGCCATCCCGCTTACGGCACCGCAAACTTCTCGCAGTCGGCTCATGCCTCCACCAAAAGAGGCTGTCAGTCGCGCGATGGTCTGACCTTCTGCCCCGATGATGTCGTCGTATGCGAGAGCCACCGCTTGTGCGCAGTTATATCCCGAAGTGAAAAAGTTGCGCGCCTTGATTACGCGCTCGTCGATATCTATTTGCATATAAAGAGGACTACTTTTGGGCAAAGATAGGTAAAATATCGAGTTTTGGTGTGGTTTGAGGCAAAAAAATACTATCGCTTATATTATATAAATATAGGTATAAACCCTAATAATGAAAAAAATTAAAAAAATATCGAAAAAAGTTACCGAAATATTTGCAGATTAAAAAATAGTCGCTACCTTTGCATCCGCATTTGAGAAATAACACTTCCGAGAGGTGCTGAAAAGCGTAATTTGGAAGAAAAAATAACAAAAATGCAAAGTTCTTGAAAAAAGATTTGGAGGATTCAAAAATATGCTTTATCTTTGCAGTCCTTTCGCGTCTGAAATAAGACGAAAGTTTTTTCAAATGGTTCTTTGAATTACTGGTTATAATTGAGAGAAAAAATGTAGTATTTATCTGTCATTTCCTTTTGGAAAATGAGTAGTCAGGACTCTAACAAAACATTATAATTTTTTTACAATGGAGAGTTTGATCCTGGCTCAGGATGAACGCTAGCGGCAGGCTTAACACATGCAAGTCGAGGGGCAGCATAAACATTGCTTGCAATGTTTGATGGCGACCGGCGCACGGGTGCG
>SUZF01000005.1 GCA_015060065.1 Rikenellaceae bacterium
CGAAATCTCCGATTTTGTATGCAAATTGTATGTTATAAATTTATAATACAATCATAATATTAGTAAGTAATAAATTGATAATTAAATAGATATTTAAGGTTGGCAAATCAAGAGTTTATTTACGCAGAGTAAACTGCGGTTTTTCGACCATCGTCTGCCTAAAAATCCCTCTTATATACGCTAAAAGAGGATAGATTTACCTCTAACAGAGTTTTGGGAGATTAAGGAGTTTCGCAATATAGACTCTTTAATCTCCCTAATCTCCCCAAATTCCCCAAATTCCCCAGTTTCCCCAGTTTCCCCAAACTACCCCCCCCCAAAAAAAAAACTCACCCAATAAACTCAACCAACTTATGAAACATCTTCTACTAACCTTTGCTCTGCTTTTTGCAGTAAGCACTTCGGCTTTGGCGCAGGAGAAACAGCCTCTGAAATTTGTTGATGCGACCACCTTGAATATCTGCGGTCACACTCTCCGCACCGACAAGAGTCCCTATTTCCGCTTCGACCCTGAACCTTACGGATTCAAGGAGAAGAATATTGTTCGCTATGCCCGCTATTCGACGGGTCTTTATGTTATGTTCAAGACCAACTCGTCGCAGGTTGTGGCAACGTGGGAGAACGTGCCACGTCGCCCCGGAGATAATATGACCGCCATAACCCAACTCGGACTCGACCTCTACATCAAGCACAATGGCAATTGGGTGTTCTGCCAGTCGGGACGTGTATCGACCGACCCTGCGAAGAGTAAGCGTACCAAGACTATCGTCAAAAATCTCGCTCCGGGCGAAAAGGAGTTTATGCTCTACCTGCCTCTGTGGTGTGAGTTGAAGAGCCTGGAAATCGGTGTGGATGCGGATGCGGTAATTGAGCCGATAGCGTCGCCATATAAATACAAAGTGATAAACTACGGTACCAGCATCACTCATGGAGCCTCGGCATCTCGCCCCGGCTTGACGTGGTCGGCACGTATGAGCCGAAATCTGGGTATCGACTTTATCAATACTGGATTCAGTGGTCAGGGTAAGATGCAGCGAGAGGTCGTTCCGCTGCTTGCGCAGTGCGAGGCTGATGCATTTCTCTGCTACTGTTTTGGCAATCCCACGGCACAGCAGATTGAGGAGAGGGTCGATTATTTTGTCGATGAGTTGGTAAAGGCTCATCCGGGTAAGCCGATAATCTTTATCCGCCCGTTGCATAACGAGTTGGATTACTTCGATATGGTGCAGCGTGAGAGGCTGGCGCATAAACTCTCGGTTATCAACCATAAGATAGCCGAAATCCGCAAGCGTCATAAAGATGTCTATTATCTGGACGAGCCGTTCCCGCACGGAGACGATTTTGAAGGGTCGGTCGATAAGTCGCACCTGAATGATTTGGGATTTGACAGAGTTATCAAGACCTACCAGCCCCAGATAGCCAAAATTTTGAAAAAGTACGGAATAAAATAATCCATAACTATTACTTGTGCCTATGAAACGCTTTTTATTAACCATTGCTCTGCTGATATCTATGACGACAATAACTTTGGCAGAGGAGAAGGTGAAAAGTAACCTGAAATTTGTCGATGCGACCACCTTGAATATCTGCGGTCACACGATGCGTACCGATAAGAGTCCGTACTATCGTTTTGATTGCGAGCCTTATAACTTCAAGGAAGAGAAAATTCGTCGCTACTCGCGCTATCCGTCGGGTCTGTACGTGATGTTCAAGACCAACTCGTCGCAGGTGTCGGCAACGTGGGAGAATGTGTCTCGCTGGATTGGCGACAATATGACTCCGATTTTCCAACTCGGACTCGACCTCTACATCAAAGACGGCAACCGTTGGGTGTTCTGTGGCGTGGGGCGCGTGTCTGCCAATCCGAAGAAGAATTGCCGCACCAAATCTCTCGTGAAGAATTTGCCGGATGGCGATAAGGAGTTTATGCTCTATTTGCCGGCTTGGTGCGAACTTACTCGTTTGGAGATAGGTGTTGATAAGGATGCTACAATCGAGGGAATACCTTCGCCATTCAGACACAAGGTGGTAGTCTATGGTTCGAGTATTACGCATGGTGCCTCGGCATCGCGTCCGGGTATGACCTATCCTGCGCGTATGAGCCGTAACCTGGGTATCGACTTCGTTAATTTCGGATTTAGTGGTAACTGTAAGATGCAGCCCGAATTTATACCCTTTATGACCAAGGTTGAGGCGGATGCCTTTGTCTGCGATGCCTTTGCCAACCCGACAGCCAAACAGATTGCCGAGAGAGTAGAGCCGTTTATCGATGCTATGGTTGCCGCACACCCGGGCAAGCCGATAATTATGTTGAGTTCCTTCCACCACGATAGCGAGTTCTATGATGAGGTTCGACGCGATAAATTCATCGAAAAGACCCGCGTGGTACGCGAGAAGATGGCTATGCTCGAAAAGAAGTATAAGGATGTCTATTTTCTGGATATTCCTTATGCTACGGGTAATGACTGCGAGAGTACTATCGATACGAGTCATCCTAACGACCTTGGTTTCGACCGTATAATTAAGTCCTATCAGCCTAAAATCGCAAAGATTCTGAAAAAGTACGGAATTAAGGGCAAAAAATAGTCCTGATAATACCATCTGCAACAATGAGGTCTGTTCAACTTTTATGGTTGAGCAGACCTCTCTGTTGTAGCCCCACCGCGACTCGAACGCGAATTTAAGGTTTAGGAAACCTTCGTTCTATCCCTTGAACTATGGAGCCATTGTTGTATTGATGTCGAATGGAGCAGGCAGTAATGGTCTCCGCCTATCCAAGGCTCCAATCGAGGTGCAAAGATATAAAAAAATCAAAACAGTTTCTTATATTTGCACCCTCTCCCCAATAAAAAATGGAGGAACGATGTCAAAATTGAGAAAAAATAGAACTTTTCGCCAACCGGCAGCGTGGGTGTCGGCAATCCCTATGGTGGTGCTTGTTGCCATGCTTGCACTCGTCATAAAGTGTTTTGGTAGCGATGCCATAATGGGTGGTAGTCAGGTGGCTCTGCTCTCGGCTGCCTCGGTCTGTGTGATGATTGCCATCGGGGCCTATGGTTGCAGTTGGAGTCGCCTCGAAGAGGCTATTCTTGACAATATCCACACCTCGGCATCGAGCATCATTATCCTGCTACTTATCGGAGCCATTGCCGGTACGTGGATGGTCAGCGGTGTGGTGCCGACGCTTATCTGCTATGGACTCAAAGTGTTGCATCCTTCGATATTCTTGGTGGCTACATGCGTAATATGCGCTTTGGTGTCACTTATTACGGGTAGTTCTTGGACAACTATCGCAACAATTGGTGTTGCGTTGATGGGTATTGGTCGCGCCCTCGGTTTCGAGGAGGGGTGGATTGCCGGTGCGATAATATCGGGCGCATACTTTGGCGATAAGGTGTCGATGTTGTCCGATACGACGGTGCTGGCATCCTCGACCGTCAAGGTGCCTATTTTTACCCATATAAATTACATGATGCGGACCACGATTCCGTCGTTTGTCGTGGCGTTGGTTGTCTTTGCCGTAGCAGGCGCACTCTATCCTCATGCTGATACAAGCCACGCAATGGCTGTTGCCGAGACCTTGGAGAGTACATTCAATATCTCGGCATGGTTGCTGCTCGTGCCGTTGCTGACAGGCGTACTTATTGCCCGCAAACTGCCCGCGATTGTAACCCTCTTTGTGTCGTGCCTTATGGCGTGTGTGGCGTTGGTTGTGGCGCAGCCGGCAGTGCTTGCCGAGATTGCAGGGGTGGCATCGCTCGACTTTGTGTCGGGGTTTAAGGGTGTGCTGACGAGTTGCTATGGGGCTACCGCAATCGATACCGGCAGTGCCGAACTCAACGACTTGGTTGCTACTCGCGGTATGGCGGGAATGCTCGAAACAATCTGGCTCATCGTCTGCGCAATGTGCTTCGGAGGTGTGATGACGGGTAGCGGAATGCTCGCCTCGATTACCGATATCTTCCTGCGTTTGGTGCGTAGAGCCTCCTCGGCTGTGGCATCAACCGTGGGTGCGGGATTATTCTTCAATATCTGCACCGCTGACCAGTATATCTCGATAATCCTCACTGGAAATCTCTTCCGCGACCTCTATCATAAGCGAGGTTTCGAGCCACGCCTGTTGAGCCGCTCTGTCGAGGATTCGGCTACGGTTACCTCGGTGCTTATTCCGTGGAATTCGTGCGGTATGACGCAGGCTACGGTACTCGGAGTCTCGACCTTTACCTACCTGCCGTATTGTATATTCAATATCGTCAGCCCGTTGATGTCGATACTCATCACATTACTTTTCTATAAAGCCAAACCAAAAGAAATCAGCAATAAAGCCTGATATCTTCGATTGTAATCTCGCTGTCGCTCAATACAATAAGTCGCTCGATAACGTTGCGTAGTTCGCGGATATTGCCACTCCATGGCATCCGTTTCAGCGCATCCAACGCTTCGTGCGAGATTCTCTTCGGAGGTAGCGAATACTCTTCGCAGATTTTGCCGATAAAGTATTCGACCAGGAGGGGAATATCCTCCGCATGGTCGCGCAGGGCAGGTACCTTGATGACGATAACCCCAATGCGGTGGTAGAGGTCCTCACGGAAGTTCCCTTTGGCAATCTCCTCGCGCAGGTTCTTGTTTGTTGCGGCAATGACACGCACATTGACATCTATATCCTTGTCGCTACCGACACGGCTTATGCGGCTCTCTTGCAGTGCGCGCAGAACTTTTGCTTGTGCCGAGAGGGACATATCGCCAATTTCGTCCATAAAGAGCGTTCCGCCATCCGCCTGCTCGAACTTCCCGTGACGCTGCTTTATTGCAGAAGTAAAGGCTCCCTTTTCGTGTCCGAAGAGTTCGCTCTCGATAAGTTCCGAGGGAATGGCTGCGCAATTGACCTCGACAAAGGGGGCGTTGCTGCGGTTGCTCTTTTCATGGAGCCTGCGGGCTACAAGTTCTTTGCCGGTGCCGTTCTCGCCCGTGATGAGAACTCGTGCCTCGGAGCAGGCGACTTTGTCGATGAGGTTGCGGACATGCTCTATCGCCTCGGACTTGCCGATTATCGGCTCGACACTTCCCGACGTGTTGCGACGACGAGTGCGCGGAGTGCTTTTCGTGCGACTTTCGCTTCGTGGCTCGTCGGCAGTTGCACGGATGGAGTGGAGCAGTCGATTCATATCAATCGGCTTTGTCAGGAAGTCGTGTGCGCCACTGCGCAGGGCCTTGACTGCGGAGTCGATATTGTTGTCGGCAGAGAGTATAATAAAAGGTATGCCTACATCGGGAACGTGCATCGAACTGTCGGAGATTATTACGTCGAAGGGGATTTTGCGACACATCTGGGCAGCAGCGATTTCGTCATCTACGGCTTCGGTGGAGAATCCCTCGAATTCGAGTCTTTCACGCAGCGTGTTTCGCATACTTTTTGATTGGTCTAAAATTAAAACCTTTGTCATATTGCAACTAAAATAAAAATTATTACTTTTGCATCAAAGTTAGCGACTTTTCGATGAGAGAAGCAATTCCGAGGTGTAGTGCTGTTAGTCGTGCAGGTCGCTCTGATGCACTTCGAAAACACCTATCAGACGAGTCTTTTCAGCCCTCTCGTTCAACCGAACAGAGTAGTGTGCAGGGGTGTTTTTGCGGGGTTATTTTGAAAAACTTTATGAAAAAGAATTACAATTACACACGTCCGAAACTCTATCTTCCCGAATATGGACGCCATATTCAGGAGATGGTCGATTCACTTGTCGAAATCGAAGACCGCGAAGAGCGTACCCGTCAGGCAAAGGCGGTGATTGCCGTAATGGGAAATATCAACCCGTTACTGCGTGATACTGCGGATTTTACGCACAAATTATGGGACCATCTGTTCATTATGTCCGATTTTCGATTGGATGTTGATTCTCCTTATCCGCGCCCTTCGCGCGAGGACTTGACCGTAACTCCGCGACGCATGGAGTATCCTCAAAGTTTTATCTCGCACAAACATTACGGCAAATATGTAGCCCGAATGTTGCATTCGTTGGGCGATGCGAATGAGACGGAGTCGATATCGACAGCGGTAGATAATATCGCCCGATATATGCGTACCAAAAGTTTCGAGTATAATCAGGAACACCCCAATAACGAGATTATCATAAAAGATATCAAAAAGATGTCCGGAGGTGCCATCGAATTGGATGAAGTTGCTCTGAATAATCTCCGAAGTGACTACAAACAGCACTTTTCGGCACGTCCCCAAGCCGGCCGTAACGGAGGAAAGCAGGCTGCGCGCAAGGGTATGCAGTCAAAGGGGGCGAAGAATCAGAATCGAAACGCTCACGTACAGAATCGACAAAAAAGTGCCGGCAAACACAATTAGTGGGCAGATTGTGACGTTTTTAGGTCACTATTGATTATATTTGCAGACTAACAGATGCTTTGTAATATGAAGAGATTGATTTTTGTGCTTGTAGTCGGGGTTATGCTCTGCGGATGTCACTCCGACACAGTAAAGATATCGGGTCGCCTGCTCGGTTTGGGCAGCAAGGTTGTCTATGTCGAGAAGGTAACGGGTGGCGAGGCGAAACTCCTCGACTCGGTGATGCTCGAACAGACCGGGGATTATAAATTTACCATCAACGATGTGGATTCCACCCCTACACTCTATAATATAGTGTATCACGGTGAGCGTATCCCGTTGCTGCTGACCGGTGGCGAGAGGGTTACGGTCAATTCCGTAGGCTCTCCGTTGCGTAACTACACGGTCGAAGGTTCCGATGAGTCGGAGTTATTGCGTGAGTTCAATCAATTCTATGTTGAGGGTTTGAGTCGCATCTCGTCAATTCTCGAAAACTACTCCGGAGCGAACCTCTCGTCGGAGGATAAGAGGGCGATGATGCAGGAGTACTCGCAGGAGTATCGCAGCATCAAGCGCGAGCAGTTGCGCTTTATTATCGAGAATAAGGAGCGTATCGCTGCGGTCTATGCGCTCTATCAACGATTGCCGAATGAGAAATTTTTGTTTAGCAATCGTGACGATATTATCTATTTCCGCACCGTAGCCGATGCTATCGAGGCGAGTTATCCGACCTCTCCGTTCCTGCCTACACTACGTACCGATATAGCGCGTATGGAGGCTCATAAGTCGCTTATTTCGCAAATCAAGGAGGCAGGTTATCCCGATTTTGAACTGCCCGATATGTATGGCAAGAAGATTCGCCTCTCGTCACTTGCCGGCAAGATTATACTGCTCTCGTTCTGGTCGGCAGAGGCGGGTAGTATGAATAATATCAATGCCGAGTTGAAGACGATTTATGCCCGTTTTGCCGAGCAGGGTTTCGAGGTGTATCAGGTCGGTATCGATACCTCAAAGGCGGTGTGGATTAACTCTGTTCAGGAGCAGCAACTCCCGTGGATTTCGGTGGGGGATATGCGTGGCGGTAACTCTCCGGTGCTGGGAATGTATAACGTCAAGACCCTGCCCGCCAACTTCCTTATCGATAAGGAGGGAAATATCGTTGCCAAGAATATCTATGGTAACGCTCTCGAACAGCAACTCGAAAAAATGACCCTATAATGTACTACTTTGCATCGGATATACACCTTGGCGCAGGTGGCAGAGATTGCACCCGTAAGGTTGAAGAACGCTTTGTCGGATGGCTCGACCGCGTGGGTCGTGATGCCGAGGCTATATTCCTGCTGGGCGATATTTTCGACTTCTGGTACGAGTACCGTAGGGTGGTGCCGAAGGGCTTTGTCCGCACGTTGGCAAAGTTGTCGGAACTGACCTCGCGAGGTGTGAGAGTTGTCTTTTTGACCGGCAACCACGATATGTGGGTGAGGGATTATCTGCGCGAGGAGTGCGGTGTCGAAATCTATACAAAGCCTATCTTCGAGGAGATTGCCGGGAAACGACTCTTTCTGGCACATGGCGATAATATGAAAATCGACGGTCAGCCGATGCTGAAACTTATGAATACCACATTCCGCTCCGGAGTTGTACGTGCGCTGTTTTCGTGGTTGGTACATCCCGATTTGGCACTTAAATTCGGACATTGGTGGAGTGGTAAGTCGCGTAAGTCGCATGGTGAGGTTACCGATGCGGTCAATGAGTCGCTTTACGCCTATGCCGAGGAGTTGTGCGGCCGCGAGAGAGTGGATGCCTGCATCTTCGGACATACGCATAATGCCGAGGCGCGTAGGTGTGGCGCAACGGAGATTCTCTTCCTTGGGGAGTGGGAGCACCGACCGGTCTATGCCGCAATGGATGCGGAGGGCAAGATAGAACTTTGCGATTTGGATAATTAACAACATTACGATATGAAACAGTATCTCGACCTGCTGCGCAGAATCAAGAACGAGGGGGTAACGAAGAGTGACCGTACCGGTACGGGTACGAAGAGCGTGTTCGGACATCAGATGCGCTTCGATTTGAGCGAGGGATTTCCTCTGCTCACGACCAAGAAGGTCTTTTTGAAGGGTGTGATTCACGAACTTCTGTGGTTCCTTTCGGGCGATACAAATATCAAGTATCTGGTCGAAAACGGGGTGCATATTTGGGATAATGATGCATATCGCTACTATAACGAACTCTGCATCAAGCATGGCGTTCTGCCCGTGAGCCGTGAGGATTTTCTCGCTGCGGCAGGTGTCAAGTCGCCTATCGAGGGGTATCGTTTTGGCGATTTGAATCACGTTTATGGCTACCAATGGCGTCATTGGGATAAGCCGGACGGAGAGTCGTTTGTGGATCAGATTGCGCAGGTTGTCGAGACCATCAAGCGGAATCCCGACTCGCGTCGAATGATTGTTTCGGCTTGGAATGTGGCGGAGGTTGAGAATATGGCTCTGCCACCGTGTCACGTGCTGTTTCAATTCTATGTGGCAGATGGTCGCCTCTCGTGCCAACTCTATCAGCGCAGTGCCGATACGTTCCTCGGTGTGCCGTTCAATATTGCTTCGTATGCACTGCTGACGATGATGATTGCGCAGGTGTGCGGTTTGAAGGCGGGCGAATTTGTCCATACGTTGGGCGATACCCACCTCTATCTTAACCACTTGGAGCAGGTCGATGAGCAACTCTCGCGTGAGCCTCGCGCATTGCCGACAATGCGACTCAATCCCGACGTGAAGTCGGTGTTTGACTTCCGCTATGAGGATTTCACGCTCGAAGGTTACGACCCGCATCCTACGATTAAGGCTCCGATGTCGTTCTAATTTTTTTTTGAGAAGTAGGGGATATGGTAAGTGTTATCGTTGCCGTTGCCGAGAATGGCGTTATTGGAGATAAGAACTCGTTGTTGTGGCATATCTCGGAGGATTTGCGCAACTTTAAGAGGGTCACTTCGGGGCATCCGGTAGTTATGGGGCGCAAGACTTTCGAGTCGCTCGGTCGTCCGCTACCCAATCGCACGAATGTAGTCATCACACGTCAGGATATCGACATCGAGGGGTGCGAGGTGGTACATTCGCTCGACGAGGCGCTCGCTATGTTTGCAGCCGATGAGGAGGTCTTTGTTATCGGAGGTGCGCAGATATATCGTGAGGCAATGCCGCGTGCCGACCGCTTCTACCTTACCCGCGTGCATCACGCATACGAGGGCGATACATCATTCCCGGAGTGGAACGAGGCGGAGTGGCACCTGACCGAGAGCGAACACTTCGAGCGAGGCGAGAAGTACGAATATCCATTTACCTTCGAGGTTTATAATAGATAGTCTGCAAGCAGCCTCTCCCCATTGCTTCGTTCGTCGGTTCACAATTCACAATTATCAATTATCAATTATCAATTATCAATTATCAATTGTCAATTATCAATTAATCCCCCTTTGGGGTCTTTTCCTCCTCGCGGCTCGGCATAGTGCAAACAAGTTTGCCCTCTGCGCTCGCTCCGCAGCGTCGGTTATCAATTATCAATTATATTCTAGGTATTTATACGGTTGTCCGAAATTATTGATATGAGTAACTTTGCACAGCAAGCAAAGTTACTTTTTTTATGCCTAAATATTTTGATATGCTTATGGAGGATGTGCGCCTGCGCGAAGGGTTGAAGGCGTGTATGAACTGCGGTGTTTGTACGGGCGTATGTCCTGCTGCCGAGTTCTATAACTACGACCCACGCCAGATTGTCAGCATTGTCCAAACCCGTGATGATGAGGCCATTGAGGAACTGCTACGTAGCGACACCATCTGGTTTTGTGGCGAGTGCATGTCTTGCCGCCCGCGCTGCCCAAGAGGAAATACTCCGGGCTATGTGATTCAGGCTCTGCGTACATTGTCGCAAAAGACGGGACTCTTTGTCGAGAGCGAGAAGGGTCGCCAGCAACTCGCTCTGAAACGTACCGTGGGCGATAATATTCTCCAAACGGGCTACTGTCTGGTACCTCGTCGTATCCGCCCCGAACTACATCCGGAGCAAGGTACTGTCTGGCGTTGGATTTTCGATAACCACGAGGATATATATACCCGCTTTTCGCCTGCCTACAACCGCTCCGGTGCGGGTGCTTTGCGACGTATGGACGAGGGCGCACTCGAAGAGTTGCGTCGCATCTTCGATGTGAGTGGCGGTACCGAGATGTTCGAGACTATTGAGCGACACTCCGACCGCAAGGCTCGCGAGATGGGTTATGATGGGGCAACTGACGAATATATGATGCGCACATTTACCGAAAATTCGGGATACGAACACGAATAACCGAGGATTATGAGAGCAAAGAGTTGGTCGGACTACCAGAAGGCTATTGCCGACGATAAATATTATTATGCACGCAGTTGCATCCGTCAAAACTTCTTTCCCGGTAGCGAGAAGGCGTTTTTGGATATACTGCAACACGACTTGGGAAAAGATATCTTCGATGACCCGGCACACTCGTCATGTACGGGTATCGGCTACCACTCGGACGTGGTGCCGCTCGAAACGATTATGACCGTTGTGGCGCGTCAGTTTGCGCTGATGAGCGAGGCTGGGTACGAGAATTTCGTTACCTCGTGCATCACGTCGTTTGGAATCTATACCGAGATTCTCTCGACGTGGGAGGAGTTTCCCGAAACCGAAGAGCGCACACGCGAAAACCTCTTCAAGGCTACGGGGCGCGAGTTTGCAAAGCCCAAATCGCTGGCGCATACGTCGGATGTGATATTCCATTTCAGAGAGGAGATTGCGGCACGAGCAAAACGCAAGTTGGTCGATTCGATGACTGGCGAGCCGTTGAAGGTTGTTGAGCATATCGGATGTCATTATGCCAAGATTTTCCCCAAGTCGGGTATCGGCGGCTCGGAGTTCCCGTATGTGCTGGCAGGAATGATTGAGTCGTGGGGTGGCGAGTGTGTCGATTATCCGGAACGCCGACACTGCTGCGGATTCGGCTTCCGCAACTATCTGGTGCAGGCAAATCGAGGCTATTCGGTGGCAAATTCACAGAAGAAGTTGGAGAGTATGGCTCCGTACCATCCCGACTTTATCGTTGCCAACTGTCCGGGATGCTCGATGTTCCTCGACAAGTGGCAATATACGATTGCCGAGATGAATGGCAGAACATACGGAGCCAACGGCTATGGAATCCCGGTGCTGACCTACGAGGAGATGGCCGGTCTGGTGTTGGGGTATGACCCTTGGGAATTGGGTATGCAGATGCACCAAGTCGATGTAGAGCCACTGCTCGATAGGCTTGGTGTGGAGTACGACCCTTCGACCAAATATCTGGGTGGTAACGGAAAATATATTGGAAAACCTGCTACGGCAGTGGTAAACTGCCCGTCGCAGGACTTTATCTACGATATCAAATTGTAATGGAACGAGTTATAGTAATTGGAGGCGGTATTGCCGGAATGAAATCGGCCCTCGACCTGCGCAAGCGAGGGTTCGAGGTTACGCTGCTCGAAAAGAGCCGACATCTGGGCGGTAAGGTGCGTAAGTGGCACTGCCTCTTTCCGACATTTACGGCTGCCTCGGAGGTGTTGGGAAGACTGAAAGCCGAGATTGCCGATAGCGATATCGATGTGCGCCTCGAAGCCGAGGTCGTATCATTCGATAATCGATGCGTAACCCTCGCTTCGGGCGAGCGGTTGGAGTGCAGAGCGGTGGTGCTTGCTACGGGCTTTACGCTCTTCGATGCGCGTATCAAGGAGGAGTACGGCTACGGCATCTACGATAATGTGATAACCTCTGCCGACCTCGAAGATATGTTCCGTAGGGGAAGTGTTGAGTTGCGTAACGGAGAGCGACCTCGCCGAGTGGCTTTTCTGCACTGTGTCGGCTCGCGCGACGAAAAGGTGTGCCAGCGTCACTGCTCAAAGGTCTGCTGTGTGACGGGCGTGAAGCAGGCTATGGAGATGAAGAGACTCTTCCCGGAGGCGGATGTCTTCAACTTCTATATGGATATACGTATGTTTGGACCGGGATATGAGGAGATGTATCGCGAGGCGCAGTTGGCGCATAATATACACTTCGTGCGTGGTCGAATCTCGGAGGCAAGTCCCACGATTGATGGTCGTCTGCAAATCAAGGCGGAGGATACGCTGACAGGTCGCCCGTTGAAGATGAGTGTCGATATGTTGGTGCTGCTGGTGGGTATGCGCGCAAATGACGATAACGCTCACTTGGCAGAGCAGGCAGGTGTGCCACTTGCGCCCAACGGATTTTTTGCGCCGAAGGATATGTTTGCCGGCAATGTGCGCTCTCCGCGTGAGGGTATCTTCTATGCCGGCACCATCACGGCACCCAAGAGCATTGGCGAGGTGCTGAATGAAGGCTCGGCAGTTGCCGATGCCGTAACCGAATATTTGAGTTAGATAGGATTATGGCAGAGATAAATTGGGGATTTGCAATCAGCCGTCCGCGCGTTATAGATGTGGACCGTAACAACCTGCGCAAGAGTGACGAGATACTGCTCGAAATGCCGGAGTTGCAGAGTTGTATAGGTTGCGGAGCCTGCACGGCAAGTTGTACGGCAGGAAATCTCACGCAGTTCAACTTCCGCAAGGTGCATACTTTGGTGCGTCGTGGCGAGTATCAGGGCGCATACGAGGAGATGAACAAGTGTATGCTCTGCGGAAAGTGCCGTCTTCTCTGCCCACGTGGCATCAATACACGTGGTGTGGTGATGCTTATCAAACGTAAATTGGGAGATTTCTGATTATGACATTCTTTGCTCCATTCTGCATACCATTTATTATCGGTACGGTGTCGTTGTTCATTACGATTGTGGCGAAGTGGGCATCGTGGATATACTACCTGCCACGTGCCGACCGCAAACTGCTACTGCACGGACTCTTCTCGGTGCAGACAGTGAAAGGCGTGGGCGAGGTTGTGTGCGAGTGCCTGCTGCATCGTCGCATCTTCCGCGTGAATCCGCTGTTGGGATATATGCACATGAGTTTGGCGTTTGGCTGGTTTCTGCTTATCGCAGTGGGGTGGGTCGAGACGGTGGCATACCTCGGATTCGAACCAGTGCCGTTGCAGGGACACGTATTCTTCAAATATTTCTCTACGGGAATCGGGGAGCATAAGCCGGTGTTCGACTTTGTGATGGATGCACTGTTGCTATTCGTGCTGTCGGGCGTGGCGTTGGCGTGGAGCAAACGCCTCTATTCGAAGGCTATGGGTATGCGTCGCACGACCAAACACTTCTTGGGCGATAGAGTGGCTCTGTCGGCTCTGTGGTTTATCTTTCCGGCACGATTGGTTGCCGAGAGCCTTACTTGTGCCGTGTATGGCGGTGGTGGATTCCTTACGGGTACGATTGGCGGATGGCTGGCTACGCACGTTAATCTCGATGTGTTGCAGGCTCTCTATGAGCCGTCATGGTGGTTCTATTCGTGCGCTTTGGGAGTCTTCTTTGTCGCTATGCCATTTTCGCGCTACCAGCATATCTTTACCGAGATTCCGCTTATCTTCCTGCGTCGCTATCGACTTCTTCCCCGCGAGAAGGCATCGACGCTCGACAAGTTCCAGATTCAGGCGTGCTCTCGTTGCGGAATATGCCTCGACCCCTGCCAACTGCAACAAGATTTAGGCATCAACGATGTGCAGTCGGTCTATTTTCTGCGCGATAGACGCTATAACCGCCTAAAACTTGCGGTGGCGAATAACTGCCTGATGTGCGGACGTTGTGAGGCTGTATGTCCCGTGGGTATTAACCTGAACGCCCTGCGCCAAAATTCGCGAGATACGATGCGTAATATTCCCGATGAGTCGCGCTATAAGTACTTCAAAGGTCTTGACCGCTCGATTGGCGAGGGACGTGTCGGATACTTTGCGGGATGTATGACCCTGCTCACACCGCGTACCCTGCACTCTATGGAGCAGATATTCAAGGCTGTGGGCGAGGATGTATGGTGGGCAGACCGCGATGGCGGAGTCTGCTGCGGACGTCCGCTGAAACTGTCGGGCGAGACCGACTCGGCAAAGAAGATGATGCGCTTCAACAAGGAGTTGTTTTACAAACACAATATCTCGACTCTTGTGACCTCTTGCCCGATATGCTTGCGTGTATTCCGTGATGAGTATGCACTGCGCGGTATCGAGGTGCTGCACCACTCGGAGTATATCGCTCGTTTGATGCGCGAGGGTCGTCTGCACCTGAATAAAGAAGGTGGACAATTTACCTATCATGACCCTTGCGAGTTGGGTCGCGGTTGCGGTATCTATGATGCTCCGCGCTCGGTAATCTCGGCTGTGGGCGACCTGCTCGAACCGAAACATACACGCGAAAATGCCTACTGCTGTGGAGGCTCACTTGCCAATACCGTAATCGGAGATGCTCAACAACTGCGCTTGGCGCAGTCGATGTCTGCGGAGTTCGAGGCTACGGGAGCCGATACGATAGTTACCGCCTGCCCGCTGTGCAAGAAGAGCATCGCGCGAGGAACATCACTGCCTGTGAAGGATTTGTCGGAGATTGTTGCCGAGAGCCTTTGATAATTGATAATTGATAATTGAGAATGGGGAAATTAGGGAAATTAGGGAAATTAGGGAGTTTATGGAGTTTAGGGTAAGTAATCCCCCCATCTAACTTATTTAACCCATCTTCCCCATAAGCAATCTTCGATTGCGCCCCCATATTCCCCATATTCCCCATAAGCGGTCGCAGACCGCGCCCCCATTCAGATTCTAATTGAGAGTGGGATTAACTTCGCTATGCTCTGCTGCCGCATCGCACCGCTCGTTTTCCCCTCACCTCGCCGGTGGGGCCCTAACAAAGAACAAACGAAGCAAAAAGTTGATAAATCAACTTATTTTGTTTTTCTCGTAGAGCCTTATGCAAACAAGTTTGCAACGACCCCACGAAAAAAACAAAAGGTGTCGAATCCTCGACACCTTTTTGCTTCGTTTGTTCTTTGTGGAGAGAAGGGGATTCGAAGGTCGAGCCGCAGGCTCGTCCTCGCGAGGATACCAAATCAGCGTAGGCTGCAAGCCGAGCAATAGACACAATTCTATCCTCGCAACCCCTACTTTAAGTAAGCAATACCACACTCGCCACAAGATGCAGAGCGACCGCCCGTGGCGAGTTTTGTTTGGTGCTGTGGCGGGTGCTTGCACACATCCACAAGCACAAAACAAAACAGACGACTTAAAAGTCGTCTGCTCTGCATCATATTTTTGTGGGAGCTGAGGGATTCGAACCCCCGACCCTCTGCTTGTAAGGCAGATGCTCTGAACCAGCTGAGCTAAGCTCCCGAAAGCGCCTGAACAAGGACTTGAACCTAGGACCCCATGATTAACAGTCATGTGCTCTAACCAACTGAGCTATTCAGGCTTTTCGAACCGTTTATCGGTTTCGGAGTGCAAATATAGGGGCTTTTTTTTATTCTGCAAAACTTTTGCAATAAATTTTTCAAAAAAAATGTACCTTTGTGGTGATGATGAAACGAATTGCATATATAAATATCCTCATTCTCACAATGTTGTGCAATGTGAGAATTTTTGCACAATCGTCACTGACTTTCGATGTTACGGAACATGATTTCGGCACCATACGCGAGCAGGCGGGTCGAGTGAAGCATAATTTCCACCTTCGCAATGCCGGCAGTGAGCCTGTGGTTATTCTCTCGGTTGCGACAACGTGTGGTTGTACTGTGGCGAAATTTGACCGTCGCCCAATTCTTCCCGATAGCACTGCAACCATCGAGGTCTCATTCGACCCGATGAATCGGCCGGGCAATTTCGATAAGGAGGTGTCGGTATTTACCTCGGAGGGTGGGCAGCCTATGAAATTGAAGATTCGCGGATATGTCGAGGAGCGACCACGTACCGTCGAGGAGCGTTTCGCGCACTTTGTCGGCAGTGGGGTACGCTTGGAGGATAATTTCCACGCCTTTGCCTATGTCGAGCAGGGTAATCCCTCGACAACAGCGATACGTATCATCAATACCTCGAACAAGACGGTACGCCTCCGTGCCTTCGAGCAGCGGCCAAGCGGAGTGCTGTTGATGGGGTATCCCAAACAACTCGCGCCAAACGAGCAGGGCGAGATTGTCATAACATATAGCGTTCCGGTCGGCTCCGCGCGATTTGGCACGGTCGATACGATGGTCGATTTCGAGGTCAATGGTCGCCACTCCGAAGCGTTTATCTCGGTGACGGGTATAATTATCGATAATCGCGATAAAATAGATTATAATTGCGCTCCAAAGGTCGAAGTAATGAAAAATATTGTTAAATTTGGGGCGGTAAAACGGCACGATTCGGAGCGGATAGAACACTTTGCTATAACGAACAAGGGTAAGGCTCCTCTGAAAATCCGAGCCGTAGAGATTTTACACTCGACCGTAACGCTTTCTCTGTCAGAGGGTGACGAGATTGCTCCGGGCGAGACACGAAATGTTGAATTAAGGTTGAATCCGTTGCGGATTGACTATGGCCCGCTCTCCGAGCGCATAAGGATTGTAACAAACGACCCCGAACACCCGATGCGGACACTGCGCGTAACGGCAATTGTAGTAGAATAGAAACAAATATAAGCGTATATTTTTGTTGCGATGAATACAATAAAGGTTTTATTAAATGGTCTTGCTCCATTGCTTGCGACTATTGGACTTCTGTTTGGCTCGATATATTTTGTGGCTTCGCCGGCGTGGAATGTTGGAGCATTTGTGGTAGTGACTATATTCGTTTTACTCCTTGTTGCCTCTTATCGCGAACAGCGTGAAAGCGCAGAGAAGATGAACGATTATTTCGATAAGGCATACCTTGTTTTAAGCATATCGATTTGTTTGGCTGGTGCTATCCATACCTTGATAGGCAAGATTATAGGTACCGAGGGGTATATCACGATGCTCATTTCGCTTACGCCCGTGTTGCTTGCTACGCTTCGCCTCAATCGTGCGATAGATGTCATCGAAGCCTCGATGAACAATATCGAGGGCTTGAAATCTTTGCGTATGGTTATGGCTTTGCCATTGTTTTATCTTCTGCTTGGATTGGAGTGTTGGAGCATAGATGCAGCGATATATACTTATATACCATTAGTTGCGGTTTTGGGCTGGACACTATTCCAAAGACATTCGGATATGCGTGCTTTTCAGCGAGCCAATCCCGATGTTAAATTCAATCCAAAGGCTACAATATCGCGCCCATCATCAACTTCGGTGGCTATTGTGGTGGGTGCCGCGATTTGTGTGGCAGCCCATTTCCTGTTTGCTCTTTTGCCTGAAAATTTTGCTTTGGACCCAACGGAGTGGTTCGATACATCACTCGTTAAGGTGGCAATTCCGATGTGTATTTTGGGCGGTGTGATTGTTTGGCGTTACCCTTATTGGGAGCATAAAATCCTTGCCCTCGATGTGCCGAAAGAGAGTTATGTGGCAGAAAGCGGGCGATTGTTTATTTATTCGATGCTCTGTGGTGTCGTTGCCGCAATTGCCGGCTTCGAGGCACCAAAGGCGGGTGCGGTGCTGATTTTCCTGATGCCTGCTTTGATGACCTATTATGCCTATATTTATACCTATAATAGCGCACGTCGTCTGCCCTATATGCTCTTTTTGTTTGGCGTAAATCTCCTTGCCGGCTTTATCGGCATTGCGGCAGTGTGGTTTATGTTGTTCTTGGTGGCAATGTTCTTCTTGTTGAGTATTATGACAGGTATGACGCTCAATGTTTTGTCAAATCCGTTTGGCAATGGTGTGGTAGCCGATGGCTCTCGTATAAATGTATGGGATGCCGACGCAGGTCGTTCTATTCATTTGCGTCGATTGCCCGATGGTAGTTTGGAGGATTTGCAGGGTAATCCATGGGATGAGGCTGGTACGCAAGGTCAGTTCCGTCCTCGTGGAAGCAATGGTAATATGTCGGGACAGGCTTTTTAATGTGTTGATTTATCGTAATTTATTTAGCGAAAATATGTTTAAGATTTTAGAAAAACGCTACTTGGCGGAGAATATATGCCTGATGCGCATCGAGGCTCCGCGAGTGGCTCGCTCGGCACAACCCGGACAGTTTGTGATTGTTCGTGCCGATGAGGTTGGCGAGCGTATTCCGCTGACCATCGCAGACTACGACCGCGAGGCGGGTACTGTGACTATTGTAACCCAGACGATTGGTGCATCGACCAAGAAGATTTGCGCTCTGAATGAGGGCGACTCGCTGGCAGACCTTGCGGGTCCGCTCGGCAATCCCTCGGAGTTTGTGAAGATGACCCCGGAGAAGTTGAAGGGACGTCGTTATCTCTTTGTTGCGGGAGGTGTCGGCACGGCTCCGGTCTATCCGCAGGTTAAGTGGCTGCACGAACACGGTGTTGAGGCTGATGTGATTATAGGAGCCAAGACCTCGTCGCTGCTTATCTATACGGAGGAGATGCGCAAGGTGGCTTCGAATCTCTATATCGCTACCGATGACGGCTCGGTGGGCGCGAAGGGCTTGGTTACGGATGTAATCAAGGATTTGATTGATAACAAGGGCGTGCGCTATGACGAGTGTGTGGCTATCGGCCCGATGATTATGATGAAATTTGTGGCATTGACCACCAAGGCATACTCGCTCAAAACCACCGTGTCGCTCAATGCGCTGATGGTCGATGGTACAGGTATGTGCGGAGCCTGCCGCGTGAGTGTTGGTGGCAAGACCCTCTTTACGTGCGTTGATGGACCCGAATTTGATGCCCATGAGGTCGATTTTGACGAGGCTATGCGTCGTCAGGCGATGTTCCGCGAGCAGGAGCATACCGCAAACGAGAAGGCTCATAAGTGTAACTGCTTCTGATTATAGGTTAGGTTATGGCAAATAAGATACCGCGCGTGCCGGTGCGCGAACAAGAGCCGGCAATCCGAGCAACCAACTTCGAGGAGGTCTGCTATGGTTATAATCGCGAGGAGGCTATGTTGGAGGCCTCGCGCTGCTTGAATTGTAAGAATCCTCGCTGTGTGTCGGCGTGTCCTGTGAATATCCGTATTCCCGACTTTATCGCACGACTCACGGAGGGCGATGAGGCTGCGGCTGCGGCAGTTATTGCCGAGGATAGTTCGTTGCCGAGTGTTTGTGGTCGAGTATGCCCGCAGGAGAGCCAATGCGAAGGCTCGTGTATTCTTGGTATTAAGGGCGAGCCGGTGGCTATTGGCAAACTTGAACGCTATGTGGGCGACTGGAAAATCGAGAATAGCGGAGCGCAGAGTGCCGATATCGAGCGCAACGGACATAGGGTTGCCGTTATCGGTAGCGGACCCGCGGGTTTGGCTTGCGCGAGCGACTTGGCGAAGATGGGCTATGAGGTTAAGATTTTCGAGGCACTGCACGAGGCCGGAGGTGTGCTGACATACGGTATCCCGGAGTTCCGTCTGCCCAAGAAGGCCGTGGTGGCGAAGGAGATTGAGGCTGTGAAACGCCTCGGTGTCGAGATTGAGACCGATGTTATCGCAGGTCGTACCGTGACGGTCGATTCGCTACTTGACGAGGAGGGCTACGATGCTGTCTTTGTCGGTTCGGGAGCAGGTCTGCCTCGCTTTATGGGCATCGAGGGCGAGAATCTGAACGGTGTATTCTCGGCAAACGAGTTCTTGACCCGCACAAATCTTATGCGTGCCTATCGCGATGATTACGACACCCCGATTTTTGTCGGTCGCAGGGCTGTGATTGTCGGCGGAGGTAACGTGGCTATGGATGCCGTGCGTACCGCGAAGCGTCTGGGAGCCGAGGCTACGATAGTCTATCGTCGTAGCGAGGCAGAGTTGCCGGCACGTGTTGAGGAGGTACATCACGCCAAGGAGGAGGGTATCGAGTTCCGTATGCTGACTAATCCTACACGTATTCTCGGTGATGAGAAGGGTCGTGTTCGTGCTATCAACTGCGTTGAGATGACTCTTGGCGAGCCGGATGAGAGTGGACGTCGCTCTCCGGTGGTTAAGGATGGCTCGGACTTCGAGATTGAGTGTGACGTGGTTATCATGGCACTCGGAACGTCGCCCAATCCGCTGATTGCATCGACAACCGAGGGGCTCGAAACCAATCGTCGCGGATGTATCGTGGCAAACGAGAGCGGAGCAACCTCACGCGAGGGTGTCTTTGCCGGTGGCGATGCAGTGACGGGTGCAGCAACGGTAATTCTTGCAATGGGTGCAGGCCGCAAGGCTGCGACAGCCATAGACGAGTATATCAAGTCTAAATAGCGATTTCCGCATAGGTGAGTATGGCTAAAATCGTCGGCTCGTTGGCTGTTATGGTTGCGATGTTGCTGACATCGTGTGTCCGACCGTGTAGGGTTGAGGGTACGGTGAGCGATATCTCGGATAATACGATAACCATAACGACCGCAGAGGATGCGATTGTAACCTTCTCGACACGCGGTGCGAAGATGTGTTGCCCTGCGGGTATTCATCGAGGCTCGCCCGTGAGTGTCGAGTTTTCGGATGATGTGTCGGATGGATTTGGCAATGCCGAGAGGGTTGAGGCCCCCGAAGAGTATAATCTGCTCATAGGCCGTTGGATTGCGCCATGTGGCGGAAATCCTGAATGTATGCACGGATTTGAACTTCGCCCCGATGGAGAGGTCATCGAGATTGGAGACCACTCAATTCTCTACAACTATTGGAGATATGACGACGGCACTTTGTCGCTTGCCGAAGCGGAGGAGAATCTCCTGATTGACAGATTCGACCTTGCTCATCATTGGACTATCGAACATATTGATTCTGCGACACTTACCATTAGCGGTTATGGTCGAACCGAGACCTTTGCGCGTGGGGAGCGGTAGGCGTGTGTGTCGAAAATGGGTAGCCCTATTGCATAATCGACAAAATGGTGTAACTTTGCGAAAAATGTTTAACTAAATACTATCTTATATGAAATTTATGAATCAGATTTTTAGAGGTGGCGTTGCATTGATGGTTATGCTGGCAGCAGTTGTTCCGTTTACCTCGTGTGAGAAAGAGCCGTCGGCTCCGGTGATTAAACTTGAAGTGAATCCCTTTGAGGTCGCATCGGGTGCAGGTAACTACGCGGTTGAATATACAATTCAGAATCCGGTTGTCGGAGGTCGTCTTGATGCCGATACCGATTGTGAGTGGATTGACGAGTTGGATGTTACATACGAGAGGATTAAGTTCGAGGTTGAGGCAAACTACGACAAGAAGAGCCGCTCCGGCAAAATCGAACTCTTCTACGATGGTGCCGCAAAGGTTATCTTGACGGTCAGTCAGGCAGGTGCTGTGAATGAACTCAATGGACATGAGTTTGTTGATCTTGGTTTGAGCGTGAAGTGGGCAACCTGCAATCTGGGTGCTACGGAGAAGGGCGATGCCGGAAACTACTATATGTGGGGCGACATTGTTAATCGCAAGAGCGAGGGCTACTCGGCAGATAATTATCCCTACCTTGTTAAGACACTGGTGCCGGCTACTGATGAAGATGGCAATCCGATGCTTGACGAGGAGACGGGCGAGCCGATTATGACCGAAGTGTGGAACTACACCGATATTGGTGCCAATATCAGCGGTAACGAGCAGTATGACGTTGCCCGCAAGGAGTGGGGCGCAACTTGGCGTATTCCTACGCAGGAGGAGGTGCAGGAGTTGATTGCTAACTGTACGTTTATTTGGACAAATTATAAGAGTGCCACCGGATTTGAGATTACCTCGAAAATCAACGGAATGAAGATTTATATGCCGGCAGTGGGCTATTATATGGGTAACGCTTCGTGTAGTTATTTCGGCTCGAATGGTAGTTATTGGACAGCCTCGGCATTTACGGGCGAGAAGACTGGCAATGCATACTATATCCTGATGACCAACGGACGTGGTTTCCGTATTGACTATACGGCATATCACTCCTCACACCCGATTCGTCCCGTGACGGAGTAGTCGCGCATATATTGCCGATTCGGATAACATAAGGGCTGCCCGACACTGTCGGGCAGCCCTTACGTTTGGAGTGAGATACGGACTACTTCGCAGCCTGCGCTTCGGGGCGCATAACTACATAGACCATATTGTTGTCTTTGAGAATCTTCTTCGCCAACTTCTGAACATCGCTGTATTTGAGATTCTTTACGATATCCTCGTAGGTGCCGTATTGGTCGATGCCATTCTCATACCACGAGCGGATAACCTGCATCCAGCCATTGTTCTGTTCGAGGGTATTCTTCCAGTTTTTGAGGAAGAACTCGCGCGACTTCTCGATATCCTCGGCAAGCGGACCTTCGGCTGCAATCTTCTGAATCTCTGCGAGTACGATACCGCTCAACTCGTCAGCCTGCTTCTCGTTGGTGTCGAACTGGATTTTGAGGTTGTAGGTCTCAAACGGAGCATCGTCAAACGAGCCTTGTACGCCCACGCCGTAGGTGCCGCCCTTCTCCTCGCGAATCGAGATGAGGTAGCGCGAGTTGAGTGCCTGCGTGAGGAAAATCATCGTCAGACGATTTTTAAGCGAAGCCTTCGCCTTGCCGGTGTAGATGCGCGCTACCGAAACCTTCGGCTGCTGCATCGTAGCCTTAAAGTCATTCACAACCTCGCCCTTGGCATAGCGTACTCCGTCATCAACAAACGAGAGGCGCTGCTTCGATGCGGGCAGCGAGCCGATATACTTCTCAACCAGCGGTCGGAGCGTTTCGATATCGACATTACCCACGAAGGTATATGTAAAGGTGTTGCCATTGGGGTAGAGCGTAGCAAATACCTCGTCCAAACGCTCAAAATTAACCTTATCGAGCATCTCCATCGAGAGAGCCTGACGGCGCGGATTGTCGCCGTAGAGGGTCTTCTCAACCTGTTCGCCCATGATGTAGTCTGGATTGGTTTTGAGGTTATCGACATAGGCGCGATACTGTTTCATTACGGTCTCGAAGTCGTTCTTGTCGAAGCGCGGAGTAGTTACGTTCAGGTAGAGCAACTGCAACATCGTCTCGATATCCTTGGGCGAGCAGTTACCATTCACACCATGATCATACTCGCTGGCATTGAGATAGACGGTTGCCGATTTACCGGAGAGTTGCTTGCGAAGGTCTGCACGTGAGAACTTCGACACGCCCGACATCTGGACCATTGTCGGGATGAAGAGACCGGTGTAGTAGTCCTCGTCCGAGAGGAGCGAAAGACCACCCTCCGTGTTGGCTTTGAGCAGCACCTCGTCAGCCTTCAACGTCGAGGGCTTAACGATTACGCGGGTACCGTTTGCCAAAGTCCACTCGGTGGTGCCGAGTTTCTCGTTGAGTTTGGTCTTGACTACGGGCGAGCCTTTCAACTCGACATTCTCACTGATAAGCGGCTCCTTTACGACATTATCCTCGTAGGGCGCAATCTCTGCGGCTGCAACCTTCTTGATGATACCCAGCACCTCCGCCTCGGTAGGATTAACCACGCCTGCTTTTTCGGGAGCGTTCATAATCACAATCTGGTTGGTCGGAGTGATAAGTTTGCTTGCAATTTGGTTGATAACATCCACATTGAGATTCTTGATAATCATACTATCCAACTGCCACTCGGTCTTTGCATCGGGCATCGGGCTGTTGTTGCGGAAGTTATCGAGGTAAATCTCCACATACTCGCCATTCTTGCGGTCGTTGCGGTTGTTGTAGGCACGCTCGCAACTGCGCAACAGGTCGTTTTGTGCGCGCTCGAACTCGCCCGGAGTGAAGCCGTGACGACGAATGCGCTCAACCTCGGTAGCGACAGCCTCGAAAGCGGTCGCCAACTTGCCATCCTGCGACTGTGCTGCCACGCTGAACGACTCGAAGGTGGGGCAGATGCCGAACGGGCCATCGCTCATACCTGCGCCAACGAAGGGTGCATTGGGTTTCATCGCAATCTCCGAAAGGCGGGCATTACCCATGCGGGTCATCAACATAGTGATAATATCCATCATCTCGGCATAGATAGTGTTGGCAGCCTGCTTCGGAACAAGATTGCCACGCTTGAAGATGTAGCGTACAACCGAACTTGTCATTTCGGGGTCGGTAAATACCGAAACGATAGGCTCCTCGTTGTTGGGGATTACGATAACCTCCTTCTGTGCTGCATCAGCAGGCGAAGCGGGGATATCGCTCATCAGCGTTTTGAGTTTGCCCTCGACATAATCCACATCGACATCTCCCACGATAGCAATAGCCTGCAATTCGGGGCGATACCACTTGCGGTAGAACGATTCGAGGTCGCTGTGCGAGAAGCCTTTCAGACCGTCGAGATGACCGATAAGATTGCGATGCTCGTACTTTGTTCCGCGAGCCACAGTCTGAATCATATTGATAGTCGAGCGCCATGCAGCACCATCACGGGTGCGCAACTCCTCCATAATCACACCACGCTCGGAGTCAATCTCCTTGGGTGCAAGAGTGATGAAGTGCGACCAGTCGTGCAGTACGAGCAGTGCGCTATCGACAATCTCCTTGCGGGTTGTCGGCACATCGCGCAACTGATACTCGGTGTAGTCCCACGAAGTACCTGCGTTCAGATTGTAGCCGAACTTTACACCAATACTCTCCAAGTAGTTGATAAGCTGCTTGCCGGGGAGATTCTTGGTGCCGTTGAAAGCCATGTGTTCGAGGAAGTGAGCCAGACCCTGCTGGTTGTCATCCTCCTGAATCGCTCCCACATCGTGCAGGATGTAGAAGTGCGCCTGTCCCTTGGGTTTCTCGTTGTGACGGATGTAGTAGGTAAGACCGTTTTCGAGTTTGCCTACACGAACATCCTTGTCTGCCTCTATCGGCTGCATCGGGTTGAATTGAGCCGATACGCTCGCCGCCGTAATCATTGCGACAACGAACAAAAATAGTCGTTTCATTGTTTTGTATAGATTAAAAGGTTATTGTTTTTCTTGCCATTAGCCACATTTGATAATTGACATTTGATAATTGACAATTGATAATTTATAATTGATAATTAAAGGTAATTTATTTAATTGTGAATTGCAAGTTACAACTTGCGAGTTAGTTTCTTCGGAACTCCAAAATCTCTCCGGGTTGGCACTCTAATTCGCGGCAAATTGCTTCGAGAGTCGAGAAACGAATCGCCTTGGCTTTGCCGGTCTTCAAAATCGAGAGGTTTGCCGGTGTGATATTGACCCTTTCGGATAACTCGGTTAGCGTCATCTTGCGACGAGCCATAACTACGTCCATATTTATAATTATAGCCATAGCGCGACCCCCCCCCTTGAAATTGTGATTATATCTGTCATAATATCAGTGTTTTATCCTAACTATAACGCGGTCAGACGGTCAGCCCCCGTACTTCGTGGGCGCGATGCCTCGACCTTTACAATCGCAAAGTTATGAAAAATATGACGAAAAACAAATATTATTTATTGTTTTACGATAAAATCATTCTGCTTTTTCAATGTTCTAAACGGAGTTTTATAGTGTCGTATTGTGCTGAAAACGCAAATATGGTTGTCGGTTTGCTGAAAATATGGTACTTTTGTCGAAATCAGAAACAGGAAAACTTATGCAGTCAGGAAATATTTACGACTTTAAGGTCGAGCCGCAGGATGTCGATTTTGCCTTGCGCGCCCGTCTTGCAGCCATGTGCGGAAATATCCTCAATATTGCGGGTCAGGATGCTCACCGTAACGGATTTGGTACGGATGCCGTGATGAAACAGAATAACTCGTGGGTGCTGTCGCGCTTGGCTATCGAGTTCGATTACCTACCCAAGCAGTATGACGCCTACAAGATTCGCACGTGGATTGTCGATTCGGGACGTATTATTTCGGTGCGAAACTTTGTGCTTTCCGATGCTGCGGGAGGGGTCTTCGGTAGGGTAACCTCGCAGTGGTGTATGATTAACCTCGAAACACGCCGTCCGTGTGACCTGACACCTGTGCTTGATGCTTGCCGTCAATATGTATTCGACGAGGAGGCTCCGTGTGAGGCTCCGCGCAAACTTGCGGCTGTTGAGGCGGAGGCTACAACCGAGCATCGCGTGGTTTATAGCGATATAGACTTTAACCGACACGTCAATACGTTGCGTTATATCGAGATGATGGTCGATACGCTGCCTATTGAGGTGCTTGCCGAGCCACACGCTATACGCCTCGATATTCACTTTGTGAAGGAGTCGCGCTATGGTCAGACCCTCACTATCGGCTCTCGCCACGAGGCGGACTGCTGGCTCTTCGAGATTAAGGATAACGATGGCGCAGTCATCTGTCGTGCCACCTTCGAATTTCGATAGATTGGATGAAATAGGTGTAATGATGCCAAAAAACAAAGCGCAGACTTTCGGGTCTGCGCTTTGTTTTAGGGGAGAGTTTTATGCGGATTTACTGCTCTGCCGAGAAGTCGTACTCCTCGATATATGAAGCGTAGTCACTCCAATATTGTTTTGCTTTGTAGTCGTTTATAATGCTGTCATCATCAGATGTGGGAACGTAAATCTTACAGCCAATAGGCAAAAAAGAGCCATTACCATCATAGTATGAGAACATATAATAACCTCCGGTTGGTGGCGTTGTCGGTTTACAATAAACCTCTTTCAACGAGGTGCAATCTTGGAATGCAGAACCTCCAATCTCAGTAACGCTATCGGGAATAGTTACACTTGTCAGCGAGGTGCAATCACAGAATGCAGCAGTTTCAATCGAAGTAACGCTGTCGGGGATAGTAACACTTGTCAGCGATTTGCAACGATGAAATGCATGACCTCCAATCGAAGTAACGCCATTGCCAATAGTTACACTTGTCAGCGAGCTGCAACTAGAGAATGCAGAATCTTCAATCTCAGTAACGCTATCGGGGATAGTAATACTTGTCAGCGAGGTGCAATAAGAAAATGCCCACATTCCAATCGAAGTAACGCTATCGGGAATAGTATAAGAAGTCGCACCACGACCAATAGCAAATGAACATAATGTGCCATTTACAATCAAACAGCGATTATCTTCCGAAGCAAATTTGCCATAGAATGCTTTCAGCGAGGTGCAATTACTGAATGCATCCTCTCCAATCTCAGTAACGCTATCGGGAATAGTTACACTTGTCAGTGAGTCGCAAAAATAGAATGCATACTCTCCAATCGAAGTAACTTTTCCGTCAAAGGTAATCGTTCCATATCCAGCCTCTTTATCGTAGGTGTTCGATACGATATTTGCTCCGAAAACATCGGTGGCATTAGGTGTAACGATTTCCCCATTGCTCGAAGTGTATCTAATCTGATTTATAGCAATCTTTTCCTCAAATTCCAACGCCGTCATCGGCTGAATGGTATTGCGCTCGATAACAATCTCCTTGTCGGTATATTGTCCCATAATTTTACCTTCGGTGGATTCGATCTCAACAGCCAAACCCTTTTCAAAAGTCTGCGGAGGCAGGGCGATATAGAATGCTGTAGCCTCTGCGCCGAGCGTTACGCCATTGCCGCAATCGAGTTTAACCTTTGTCAGGATTGTGTCATCGAAAATAAGATTCCCACCAGCACCATTCTCATTATCGTCTGCCGTACCGTTTTCTGCCGCGAGAATTGCTGTTGCATCTGCCGAGTTGATGTAAATCTCGCCCGCAACCTGTTCGCCATTATTTCCATTTATAGTTATGCTCTTAATCTTTTCGCCCGCGCCTGTAAGTTGCAGTTTGAGCCAACCACAGACATTCTTGAGCGAGAATTGGTTGTACTCGCCCACAGAAATCATAATGTTTCCATCCAGACCATAACTATCTGCAAGATAGTGTTGTGTGGCAGGCAGAAACGCCTGTACATTGTAGGTGTCGGTGTTGATGTAGTAATTCTCGTTGTATGGATAGACGACAACCACTCTCTTCATCGTCTCGGTGGCAGAGCCGGCAGAAACTCGTTTGAGATTACCGACACGTTCGCCCGTCTCGCCCTGGAATTGCCACTTCTGGTTGGCATCCGAGCGATAAAACACCGACACAAGGTCATTTTTAGTCCAGACGGTCTTTTGTGCCTCATTGAGTTGAACTCGGGTATCGTCATCGCCACCCTCGAAGCCTACGGTCAGCGATTCGGGAGCATCCACAGGTCGCAAATCCTGCGTTTCGTCGGTTGTACAAGCAGCGAAAAGCATTGCCACAAGTGCAAAAATGCAAAATCTTTTCATGGTATTTTATTTATAAGTTTTGTGCTTTGATTACCAATCCTGATCGGGTTTAATGACGGGGTCTTCGACATTGGAGGTCTGGGCAAAGCCTCGCTCGGTTGCAACTGCGAAAAGTTGCAATTCGGGTGCTTGATAGAATATGTTTTTCATAAAAATGATTTGTGTTATCCTTGATATTGCAAACTTAGAAAACTTTTCTGAAACGAACAACACTTGTGCAGGGCATTGTTGCGGTAAAGTTTGCATCTGGCTTGACGCTGGCACGAGGGGTCGAGTCGATGAATGGCGAAAAAGTTGTGTGATTTTCGATAATTTTCATATCTTTGTACCCTATTGAAAATTAAAGAGTATAGAGATATGAATTTTTTATTGCGTCTGTTTTCGGTTTTTGCTGCTCTGCTAATCTCGTTTGGCGTGTCGGCACAAAATAACAACCCTTCGGTAAAGTGGAAGGGCGAGGTTAAGGAGTTGGGCGAGAACGCCTACGAACTCCTGCTCGAAGGTACAGTCCGCGAGGACTGGCACACCTACGACCTCCATTCGAGTTACTCCTCGACATATATCGACCTTGCGGAGAGCGTGGGCATTACCTTCGATGGCGAGCCTTACGAAGTAACTCCCTCAAAGAGGGTCGAGGCAGATGGCGAGGTGCATGGCGAGTACTATGGCACCTTCGTCTTGGGGCAGAAGTTCTCGCTCGCAGATGGTGCAGGCAAGATTAAGGGTAAGGTTATCTGGATGTCTTGCATCGGTACGCAGTGCGGAATGCCGGAGGAGTGGGACTTCTCGTTCAAGGTTGGCAATGCTGCGGCTCAAAGCGAAATCAAGGCAGCGGATGAGGCTGCACCCGCTACGGCCGGCAAACCCTTCGATTGGGGTCTGGTCTTGGAGGCTATTTTGTGGGGCTTTGCGGCACTGCTCACCCCGTGTGTCTTCCCGATGGTGCCGATGACCGTATCGTTCTTTATGAAGGGTAGCGAGAACAAGGCTGCGGGTCGTGCGAAGGCATTTACCTATGGCTTGTTTATCATTGCGCTCTATACACTTCCCATTGCGGCAATTATCCTCATCACACGCTTTGTCGGAGGCGAGGCTGTGACGGCAGATATCTTCAATTGGTTGGCTACGCATTGGTTGCCCAATATCCTCTTCTTTGTGGTATTTATGGTCTTTGCGGCATCGTTTTTCGGTGCTTTCGAGATTACATTGCCGAGTGCGCTGGTCAATAAGAGCGACCAGAAGGCGGACAAGGGTGGTATTGCCGGTATCTTCTTTATGGCTTTGACGCTGGTGCTGGTGTCGTTCTCATGTACGGGACCGATTGTCGGCTCGGTGCTTATCCAATCGACCGCAGGCGAGTTCTGGCAACCGATTGTGACGATGTTTGCATTCTCGGTGGCGTTTGCGCTGCCATTCACACTCTTTGCACTCTTCCCCTCGTTGCTCAAAAATCTGCCCAAGAGTGGCGGTTGGCTCAACTCGGTAAAGGTTGTGCTTGGTTTCGTGGAGGTGGCCCTCGGATTTAAGTTTTTGAGCGTTGCCGACCAGACCTACCATTGGGGTCTGCTCGACAGAGAGGTATATCTGGCTATCTGGATTGTCTGCTTCTCGCTGCTGGGTTTGTACCTGCTTGGAAAGTTGCGTTTTGCGCACGATAGCGAATTGAAGCATATCTCGGTTACACGCCTTGGTCTGGCTATTGCAGTCTTTACCTTTGTGGTCTATATGATTCCCGGAATGTGGGGCGCACCGCTCAATGCTCTGTCGGGCTACCTGCCTCCGATTCATACGCAGGATTTCGTAATGTCGCAGGGTGCAGTGTCGGCTCCCGTAGCAGCAACGCAGAGCGTTAAGTATGGCGATAAACTCCACCTGCCACACGGATTGCAGGGTTACTTCGACCTTGCCGAGGCGGAGGCGGCAGCCAAGCGCGAAGGCAAGCCCCTCTTTGTCGATATCACGGGTCACGGATGCGTGAATTGCCGCGAGATGGAGGCGAGAGTGTGGAGCGACGAGCGTGTGCTGAACCTCCTGCGCGAGAAGTATGTCGTGGTGGCTCTCTATACCGATGACAAGATGCCTGTTCCGGAGTCGGAGTGGCTGACTACGGAGGGTGGCGACACATTCAAAACGCTGGGTCGCATCAACTCATACATTGCCCGCACACGCTTTGGTGTGAATGCACAACCCAACTATGTGCTGATTACGGCAGATGGCGAGCAACTTGCTCCTACACGCGGCTACGATTTGAGTGTCGATGGCTTCGTAGAATTCTTGGAGAACGGCGTTGCCGAGTTCGAGAAGCGCAAGTAGGGGATAGAAGCACCGGTTTTAACCCTCAATCAACGAGCATCGATGAAAATCTGCATTGTTGGCCCTGCATATCCCTATCGTGGTGGTCTTGCCTCGATAATGGAGACTATGGCGCGTGTCTATCAGGCGGCAGGACACGATGTGCGGATTTACACCTTTACGGTGCAGTATCCCTCTCTGCTCTTTCCGGGTAAGACTCAATACGTTACAACACCACCGCCCACAGATTTGCATATCGAGCGGGTGCTTAATAATGCCAATCCGCTGAATTGGATAAAGGTGGGTCTGCGCCTACGTCGTGAGGCTCCGGATATGGTGTTGATGAAGTATTGGACTCCGTTTATGGCACCGGCATTCGGCACGGTGGCCCGTATAGCCCGCTCGAATGGCAAGACAAAGGTAATATGCCAAATCGATAATGTCGAGCCACACGAACACCACTTTATCGACCGCCCATGTAATCGCTACTATCTGGGTGCTGTGGATGGGTTTGTCTATATGTCCGAGCAGGTGCATGGCGAACTTCGCGCTTACACTTCGGCACCGGCAATATTCTCGCCTCATCCGATGTTCGAGAATTTTGGCGAGAGGGTTGAACGTAAGGAGGCGTGCGCAAGACTCGGCCTTGATGCCGACAAGAGGTATCTGCTCTTCTTTGGACTTATCCGCGATTATAAAGGGTTGGACCTGCTGTTGGAGGCTTTCGAGAAGATTGAAAATCCCTCGTTGCGACTGCTTGTTGCCGGGGAGTTCTATAACGATAAGGAGCAGTATCGCGCAGCCCTCGACCGTTTGGGCGAGAGGGTAGTGCTACACGAAGGTTTTGTGCGCGATGAGGATGTGCGCCACTACTTCTCGGTGGCCGATGCGCTCGTTCTGCCCTATCGTACCGCTACGCAGAGCGGTGTTACGCAGATTGCCTATAACTTCTCGGTGCCGATGGTTGTAACCCGCGTGGGCGGACTGCCGGAGATTGTGCCTGATGGCAGGGTGGGGCTTGTCTGCGAGCCTACTGCCGAGAGTATTGCCGAGGCTGTGTCGAGCCTCTACGAGGGCGATACGCTTGCCCGCTTTGCCGAGAATTTCCCTGCCGAGCGCAAACGCTTCTCGTGGGAGGAGATGTGCGAGAGATTGATAGAGGTATGGAAAAAGAGTTGGGAATAGTTCCCAACTCTTTTTTTTATAACATCATCAATATCCTTATTTGCGAATATTGGGCATCTCCAAGCCGTAGCCGTTACGCTTGTCCATTACCTTCAACCAAAGGCTGAATACGAGTGCCAAGCCTCCAAGCGATGCAAACATCAACATCGGCAGAGTGTAGTTATACGAAACACCCTCCACGCCTGCTGCAATCTGCTCTGCAACACCCGGATTGCTCTTTTCGAGGGCCCAGCCGATAAGCATCGGTGTTCCGCTCAAACCGAAGTTTTGTACCCAGAAAATCAACGAGTAGGCACTACCCAAGAAGCGCTTGTCCATAATCTTCGGAATCGAGGGCCAGAGTGATGCCGGCACCAACGAGAACGAGATTCCCAGCAGGATAATCGCTGCAAAAGCAATCGCCTTGCTTGGATAGAGCGGCAGAACGAGTGCGAAAGTGAGGTGGCAGATAATCATCAGCAACGAGCCGAGAATAAGCATCGTGGCACCTTTGCCCTTCTTGTCGAGGAACCAACCGAGCATTGGAGTAACCAAGGCAGCACCGATGGGGAACCAACGGAATATGTCGGCTGCCATCGTTGCCGAGATGCCGAGGTTGCTCTGCAACATATTTGCTGCGAACTTCTGGAACGGGAAGATTGCCGAGTAGTAGAGTACGCAAAGCATAGCCACAATCCAGAACAGTTTGCTCTTGAAGATATTGACCACATCTGCCAACTTGAACTCCTCCTCCGACTCGCCGGCAGCAGCCTCGGCACCGAGTTGCTTGTCGAATTTGCGGTCCATAACGCAGAAGATTGTGAAGCACAACAGACCAATGAGCAGCAGAGCCGTGCAGAATGCCACAGGGCGCACTACGGTCGGGTCAATTTCGCCTGCTAAACGGGGCGAAATCGTGAAGATGAAGAAGACACCGACACGTGCCAAAGCCATCTCCAAGCCCATTGCCAGAGCCATCTCCTTGCCCTCGAACCACTTCGCCAGAGCCTTCGATGCGGTAATACCTGCCATTTCGCAGCCACAACCGAAAATCATAAATCCGAGCGATGCCAACTTCGCACTTCCGGGCATTGCCACCCACCACGAGTTGAGCCAAGCCTCGAAAGCCGAGCCGGCAAACCAGTCGCTCACGGCATAGAATTTAATGCAGGCACCGAGGAACATCATCGTTGCCGACAACTCGCCCGTGAAGCGGATACCCATCTTGTCGAGAATGATACCGGCAATAATCAGGAATCCGAGTACATTGAGCAGATACTCCGAACCCATAAACGAGCCGAATACATCGGGAGTCCAGCCGTGGGTCTTCTGGATAATCTCCTGCAACGGCGAGATTACATCAACGAACATGTGTGCAAAGAGCATCATCAACGCAATCAGCACCATCGCTCCCCAACGCGCCCATGCGTAGTCGTTCAGTTTCTTTTGGATAGTTTGAGTCATAATTGTTTGTGTGTTAAATTGTTATTTTTTTTGAGTTGTTTTTATCTCTTGTGTTGAGCATATTGTTGTAGTACCTCGTATGCCTGCTCGATGCCGAGTTCTCCCGCCTTCGAGATGTCAAGGCACCCCTTGCGCGTGTCCTTCATAAATATCTGTATCAGACCGCGGTTGTAGTAAGCCTCGGCAAAGTAGGGGTTGAGGGCAATGGCTCGTGAGTAGTCCTCGAAGGCCTCCGGCAGTTCTCCCGATATGGCGAGCAGATTCGCACGGTTGTAATATGCGAAGGCGAAGTCGGGATAGAGTTTTATCGCCTTGTTCAAGTCGGCAATAGCCTCGTCATAGTTATATGTGCGGGTCGGATTGTTTTTCAGTCGGCTTGCCGGATCCGAATCGATAGTTATACGTCTGTAAGAGTTGTCGATTGATGATATGAAGTCAATCATCTCTGCCCGTGTTGTAGAACGATTCAGGTAGAGGAACGGATTGACCGGATTCTCGTCTATGGCAGCCGTGAAGGTATTTACCGCAGCGGTGTATTGCTTTATCAGCGACTGCGATATGCCGTAGGCGAAGAGCCTCTTCCATCGCTGTTCGCTTGTGATGTCGTGTTGCAGAGCCTCTGCCGTGCGCTGTTCGATAGCAACGAGAGAGTCGGCAGGCAGGTTGCTCTCCCCACGTGCAAGTTTGAGTTGCGGATTACCCAATGATGCGACAAAGTCGGTTACTCGTTGCGACTGACGACGCAGTGTCGGCAACTCCTTCGCGGTGCTATCCGCAGCCATAAGCGTAAAGCGGAACAGCGGCAGCAGTGCCAGATTGTCGCCCGACTCATCACGACGTGTGGTTATGCGGTTGAAGTTGCTGCCCGAAAGTTTGCTATCGAAAGATAGCAGGCGGTCAAAGCGTCGGGTTGTATCGGCATAAATCGAGTAGGTACTATCGCTCAAACGACTCTTGTACTCGGCAATTTTACGTTGGGCGATGTCGCGGTCGCGCTTACCTCCCTTCGCATCACGCAGAGCATAGCGCAGGGTGCTTCGGTTGAGGTAGGCATTTGCAAAATCGGGGTAGAGTTCTATCGCCTTGGTGTAATCGCCGATAGCCTGCTCAAACTCGCCTAACTGCGTGTAGAGAATGGCTCGGTTGTAATAGACCAGCACATTTTCGGGCGAGTAGTGCGCTACCTTGTTGTAATCCTCCAAGGCGCGGTTGTAGTCGCCTATGCGTGAGCGCAGTATCGCGCGGTTGAAGTAGGTGAGCGAGTTTGTCGAGTCGAGGGAGATAACCTTGTCGAAATCGTCGAGTGACTGCATCGGACGATTGGTTTCGGAATAGACCAATGCGCGGTTGAAGAGCGAGGGAATGTGCGTCGAATCGTAGCGTACTGCCATATCGAAATCGCGCTCTGCCTCCTCGAAACGCTTCTGCTGCATATAGAGCGCACCGCGACGGTTGTAACTGTCGGGATTCTCGCGATTGGTGCGGATAGCGGTGTCGAAATTCTCGTAGGCACGCAACGTGTCTTTCAGATAGAGGTAGCAGATTCCGCGATTGATGTAGGCATCGGCAACCTTGCGTTCCTGATTGATAAACTTATCAAAATCTTCGATTGCCTCGCTGAATTGTTGGTTCAGCAGGCGTGTAACACCTCGGCTGTAATAGGGGTTGGGCAGGTCGGGGCGCAGGTCGATAGCCTCCTTGAAGTCGCGCAGAGCATCGTCGTAGTTGCCCATACGCGAGCGTGTTATGGCGCGATAGGTATAGGCGGTCGTAAATACGGGATTCTTGCTTATGGCAATCGAGAAATCCTCGTCGGCACCCAGCAGGTCATCGAGGTTGTACTTGGCGATGCCTCGCAAGAAATAACCTTCGTATGCGCTATCATCGAAACGTAGCAGGGTGTTGAGTGTGCGGATGGCCTCGTGATAGTCGTTCTGCATCATCATCTGCCTACCGAGCCAGAAGAAGTACTCCTTGTTGTATTGCGCACGCAGGGGCGCCCCGCACCAAATCAGCACGAAGACAGCTACTAAACTCAATACAAACTTTTTCATCTTCTCGTTCTCCTTCTTCTAAACGCTCTAACCCTGCAAAAATTGTAGAATTTTTACTCCTTTCTCTTATCACTCCTTTCGTCTCCCTTGTTTGGAGTCATATTGGTAGATAAAGGGAAATAATTGTGAATTTATTTGTGGTCGTCAAAGGTCTAATTGTAAATTGTGAATTGTGAATTGTAAATTGTGAATTGTGAATTGACTCCCTACTCTTGTTCATATCCGAATCGTCGGAGTTGTCGTTCGCTGTTGCGCCAGTCGCCACCTACCTTGACGAATAGTTGCAGGAATACGCGCTTGCCGAGGAACTTTTCGAGGTCCTGACGTGCCTGCATTCCCACCTTTTTGAGCATCTCGCCCTTGTGACCTATGACGATTCCCTTCTGCGAGTCGCGTGTGACGTAAATCGTTGCCGATATGCGGTCGATAGCGGCCTCCTCCTTGTACGAATCAATCTCGATTTCGCAACAGTAGGGTATCTCCTTGTCGTAGTTGAGCAGAATCTTTTCGCGGATAATCTCCGAGGCAAAGAAGCGCAAGGTCTTGTCCGTGAGCGTATCTTTCGGGTAGTAAGGCTCGCCTTCGGGCAATCTTTCGAGAATCATATCGAAGATTCCCCCGATGTTGAAACCTTCGCGTGCCGATGCGGGAGCAATGACCGCTTCGGGCAGTCGCTCATGCCACTTATCGACCAGCGCATCGAGTGCTTCGGGGGTGGTAAGGTCAATTTTGTTGATTACCACGATGGTCGGTATTCCGCTACGGGCAATACGGTCGAGTACCTCTGCCGAGCGGTCGCTCTGCTCGACGGTGTCGGTAACGTAGAGAATCACATCGGCATCCTTGACGGCTCCATTCACGAACTTCATCATCGACTCCTGCAATTTGTAGTTGGGTTTCAGGATTCCCGGAGTGTCCGAATAGACAATCTGGAAATCGTCGCCATTGACGATACCCATAATGCGGTGTCGCGTGGTCTGCGCCTTGGATGTGATGATAGACAATCTCTCGCCCACGAGGGCATTCATCAGTGTCGATTTGCCGACATTGGGATTGCCGATAATATTTACAAAACCTGATTTGTGCATAGTTTTTAATCGGTTATATCTGACAAAGATAACGCTTTTCTCGGTTAAATTAAAATTTGAAGTTCTATTCCGGGAGATTTCTGCTCAAACAGCCTAAAATTCGGTTGCGCCGGATGTAGCAAGGGCTGTCGCAACGCAATGTTGGACAGCCCTTGGCTTATCGAGAGTTTAAGACCTACTCCTCGTCACGATACATATGCTCAACGTAGATAGCGTGCTGCATACGCTCGCGCTTCTCAATCGAAGGCTTGGTGAAATACTGGCGACGACGCAACTCTTTGAGAACGCCGGTGCGCTCGTACTTACGCTTAAACTTTTTGAGGGCTCTTTCGATGTTTTCTCCCTCCTTTACAGGCATGATAATCATAATATTCGTGTTTTAATTTGTTTCTAAAATAAGTTAATTGAAAAAAGTGTTTTGTCTGCTAAAAAAGTTGTAATCTACTCTCTGTTGCGTGTAAATCGAAGATACGGACGCAGCCTTTCGGCCTCGTCACGAGTGAATATTTTGTCATCAATCATCTCTTCGATTCTACTCCAACCTCCTTTCAATTGTCTTGTTTTAAGTAATTTTCGCAGGGCCCGGTCACTTATATATGGGTGAGCCGCCAACCTTTGCGAGCGTGCAAAGTTAATATCAATTTTTGAAATATTGCAACTATCGCAATAAATTTGTTGCAAAATTTTCTCAAAATTGCTCTCTGTGACCGATTTTACCTCTGCCAACTGCTCCACTCGGACAAATCCGCCTAACTTTTTGCGGTAATCCATAATCGCGACAACGCTCTTCTCGCCTATGCCGTAGATGCTGCGCAGTGTTGCCGAGTCGGCTCCATTGAGTTCTATTTTGCCGTCGGCATCTGCTGCTTTGTTACTTTTGGGAAAGATGATGTAGCGGGCGAGGGTGTCGCACTCCGCTGCGGGAATAACGTAACACTCGCGCACCTCCTCGATGTTGCGCAGTCCGCCACGCATATCGCGGTAGCGTAGAAATGCCGTTGCCCGACGATGTGAGAAACCTATCGTTCGCAGGTAGGCAATCGTTACGGTGTCAATGCGGAATCTTTCGTAGCGGATTACCGAATCACGCCTCTCTCGGTCGAAGTGTTGTTCAAAGGGTTTCGGAGCATATTCAGCAGCAATCGAGATGTAGGGCTTCAAGGCGCGATATGCCGAGTCCGTGACACCATAGCAGGTTGCAAACTCCTCCGGTATGGCGAAGACCTTGCCTCTGCGACGATACTTTACAATGCCGGCTGCGGTTGTCTTCGAGAGTCCGAGTGCAACGAAGTCCTCGAATGTGGCGGTGTTGGGGTCGAATTGGAACGGCTCGATAGAGGTCGCTGTCCGCGTATCCGCATCTGCCGAGCCTTTCGTTGCTGTATCACTCCTTCCTTGTTCTTCATCTTGGCGGCGTGGCTCTGCCAACGTAACCACCAGAACCACTATTGCCAATAGCGGCAACAGATAGACCAATCCGCGACGGTTACTCTTCGAAAACAACTCCATAAGTCGGTAGGTTAGGGTAGTTAGACGATTACCACTGCTCACTCTCGGAGAGTAACAACTGTCGATAGCGACGCGATGGCGATGGCAGGAACTCTCCGCAATCGTACTCCGCCCAGCGCGAATCGACAAGTTCAATTGTTGCAGGCGATGCCGTCACAACATTCGGGAAGCGCGAAGGATTACCCTCTGCTCCCGGTCGCTTACTACGGGCATCCAAGATGAGCGCATTGCCGACTGAACGAACATCGCGACGGGGGTCGCTGTTGGCTGCACCGAGCCATACAAGGTCGCTTGCGGGCAAACCCTCGGCTCGCGAGTCGAAGACGGCAATGTAATTGACCTTGTCGAGTCCATTTTTGCGGATGAATGATTCAATATCGGCATACTCTTCGGCAAAGAGTACAACAGCACCCCAAGCCTCGGTATAATCGGTCAAAACTGCCGTCACACCATCCGACGGCTCGATTTTTTCGGGCAGACGGTATGGCTCGACTTTCGATTGGGGGTCGATGTCGGTCGTGTCTATGGCGAGTTTTCCGCCATAACCGTTTGTCGCGGTGGCGTGGTCAAGAACGTCGTAAACGCCCTCGCTGCGGATTATGTTTTGCGAGGTATCAACCCTGCGCAACAGAGCCGCCAGCGTGGCATTATCGCGTATATCAAGTCCCTGTGGTACGGCGACCATATATTTATTGAACATCATCTGCCCTGCGCCCCAAAGCGATTGTACAACCTTCGTTACCTGCCCTGCGTAGCGTTTGCGTAGCGAGATAATCACGATATTGTGGGCTGTACCCTCGAAGGGCATAGTCATATCCTCGATTTCGGGCTGTATGGCAAGACGTATCGGTGCTAAAAATATCTTTTCACTCGCCTTGCCGATGTAGGCATCCTCTTGTGGCGGAATACCGACCAGAGTGGCGGGATAGACCGCATCGCGACGATGAGTAATGGCGGTGATGTGGAAGCGGGGGTAGAGGTCGGTCAGGGAGTAAAATCCCGTGTGGTCACCGAATGGGCCCTCCACAAACTTCTCCTCCGCGGTATCAACATATCCCTCGATAACAAAATCGCAATCTTCGGGAATCCAGATATCATTTGTCAGCGATTTTACCAATCTGACGGGTCGCTGGCGCAGAAATCCTGCGAGCAGATACTCGTCCATATTATCGGGCATCGGAGCCGTTGCACTGAATGTGTAGGCGGGGTCACCACCGAGTGCAACGGTCACGGGCATACGTCTGCCCTGTGCCTTGTACCCTTCGTAGTGGCGCGCTCCGGTCTTGTGGATATGCCAATGCATTCCCGTAGTCTTGCCGTCGATAACCTGCATACGATACATTCCGACATTGCGTACCCCTGTATCCGGGTCGATTGTATTAACCATTGGCAGTGTTACGAAACGACCTCCGTCAGAGGGCCAGCACTTCAATACGGGCAATCGCTCGATATCGGCATCCTCGCCCATGAGAACGACCTGCTGACACGCTCCGCGACCCTTTACTTTTTTCGGAAACCACTTGGCAACATCCGTAAGCATCGGCAACATCCGCACCTTCTCGATAAGTGACCCTTTGGGCGAGAGAGCCTCTTTGAGGAGGGTGTCAATACGTGCCGGCAACTCGTCGAGAAACTCCACACCGAGAGCAAGGGCGATTCTTCGCTCCGACCCCATCATATTGGTCAGCACCGGAAAACCACTCTCGGTATTCTCAAAAAGTAGTGCTTTGCCGCCACCTTCCGCCTTCGAGAAGCGGTCGGTAATCTCGGCAATCTCTCCGTCCGAAGAGACGAGAGTGCCGATGCGAACCAACTCACCGGCACTCTCCAATCTGTTTATAAAATCCGCTAACGATTTATACATTCGTTACACTTTTGATTATTTATTCTCTGCCTTTGCAGAAGCAATACGCTCCTCAAACATCTTCTTCTCCTTGCCCATTGCCATAAAGCATATTATGGTGGCAATGACACTTGCTGCGAAGAATCCGATGAAGGTCAAGTCCCAACCATTGGCTCCGCTCTCGACAATTCTACCGAAGGCAATCTTCGAAAGGAAGGCATCGCCAATAAGATAACCGAGCAGACCCATAAAGCCGGCAGCCGTACCCGCTGCATTCTTCGGAACTACGGCAATAGCCTGAATCGAAATCATCGCCACAGGACCATATACCGCAAAACCGGTGATGATGAGTGCCGCAATGACTACGTGGATATACTCAACACCGCAAGCCGCAGCGATAGCACCTGCCTGCCAATAGACGAATGCGCCGATGGCGGTAACGGCCATGCAGATAACATTTACCGGAGCGCAACGTCCTTGGAAGAACTTTGACGACAACCATCCTGCAATCAGCGTACCCGGAATTGCGGCCAGCATGTGATATGCGTACAAATCTTTACTTACGGCCTTGGTAATTCCATGAACCTCTTGCAGATAGATGGGCAACCAGTCCGAAATGCCGTTACGCACCAAATAGACAAGAATATTTGCAAATCCGATAAACCACAACATCTTGTTTTTGAGTACATAATCCACAAAGAGCGTCTTGAAGGGAATCTTATCCTCCTCGCCCTTCTTGGCTTTGGCACCCGAATAGTCGTTGCGATACTTGTCAATCGGAGGCAGACCGCACGATTCGGGAGTGTCGCGAATGAATAACCAGCATAGAACGGCTACCGCAAGAGCAGCAATCGACGGGATGATAAAGGACTCTCTCCACGCATCCTCGGCTCCAAAACCCAAGAGAGCCACGAGGCTACCTCCACCGATGGTTGCTAACCACGCCAACCCTGAACTTCCGATGTTGTGTGCCGTATTCCAAATCGACATCTTGAATGAACGCTCGTTGGTCGAGAACCAGTGTGACATCACACGACCGCACGGAGGCCAGCCCATACCCGAAAACCAACCGGTCAAGCAGGTCAGACCAAAGAGGATTGCAGTGGTAATGCCGCTATCTTTGGGGTAGGGGATAATACCTGCAACAATCATAATAAGTGCCGAGATGATAAGTCCGAAGGTCAAGAACTTACGCGCATCGGAGCGGTCAGAAAGTCCGCCCATAAGGAACTTGCTGACGGCATACGCGATAGGCAGACCTGCCATAGCATCTCCCACGCCACTCGTGTCGAGATATCCGAGCGATATCATATCCGCACCCGCAAACGAGAGATTCTTGCGGACAAGATAGTATGCAGCATATCCGAGATAGATACCCAAGAAGACTTTGAGGCGCATAGCCTTGTACTCCTTGTCGATTTTTTCTGCCGGCAACTCCGGTTTATGTGCCGGAGGTGCCATGAAGTCTAAAAATGCCATTTTTTATCTATGTTTTCGTTCTGTTATTTCTCCTTTTTTGCTGCGCACTTGGGACTCTTGCCGAATATGCTCTTCAAACGTGCTGCATCATATTTGGGCTTGCGGTCGTAGTAGAAGATTCCGTTCTCCTCCTGCTCCACGTCGGTAAGTTGGGTATAGCAATAACCCCAAACGTGGTCGCTAATCGAGAGCAGAGCGTCAATCTGACCTTCGAGTCGCTTGTAGAAATCCTCGCGTGTTACGGCCGAATCTCCATATCCCCACGAACTCTTGCGCTCACGACCTGCAACATCCTTGGTCGGGGTTACCTCCAAGCACTTGATGCCTCCGAACTCGTCGAGCAGATAGGGCTTGCCTCCCTTGTATATCTCGATAACGAGCGGGTGTCGGGTTACTGCATCACCGACAGCCACATTTGCACTGCGGTGCTTTACGGGGGTGATGCGTGGTTTCTGGTTGTAGAACTCTCCTGTTTCGGGATTATAGACCTTGTTTTTCAGCTTTTCGGGGTCTTGCTCGTAGTTGTGCATACCGCAGATATCGTAGTGCGGAGTGAGCGTGCCACCACTCATCGTATTCACAGGACGTGTCGGGTCGAGGGCGTGCGTCAATTTGTAGGCATCCTCCATAAAGCGCGGATACTGAACATTGTCAGGGTACCACGTCTCGTTAAACGGAGTCCAAGTGACGATTGCCGGGTGGTTGCGGTCGCGAACAACGATGCTCTCCCATTCGGAGAAGAAGTTACGTGCTGCGAGAGCCATATACTCGCCCATGCCCCAACTTGCATACTCGCCCCAAACCAAATATCCAAGGCGGTCAGCCCAGTAGAGGAAACGCTCCTCAAAGACCTTCTGGTGCAGGCGCGCACCGTTGAAGCCTACCTCCATCGACATCTCGATATCGCGGCGCAGTGCCTCATCGCTCGGTGCTGTCCAGAGTCCGTCGGGATAGAAACCTTGGTCGAGTACCAGACGTTGATAGTAGGGTTTGTTGTTGAGATAGACCTTGTTGCCGTCGATATGTACCTTACGCATACCGATATATGACTTGATAAGGTCGAGTTCATTGCCATTCTTGTCACAGATTACATACTCCACATCGTAGAGTTTCGGATTTTCGGGCGACCAGCACTCGTACTTCTTCATCGGCACGACAATCGGCATGCCTTCAACCTGCGGAAGACGTTTTTGTGCGATGACTTTGCCGTTATCCTTAATGTTGATTGTCAGTGTATTCGACGAAGATGTGTTGAAGAAACGAGGGGTAAAGATGACGTGATTTTGGTCTATGTCGGTAATTACCTGCACGTAGTCGAGCGAGTAGTTATCCGTAGCCTCCATCCAAACTGTCTGCCAGATGCCCGTGGTACGGGTGTAGAGGCAGCCAAACGAGCCATAACGCAACGACTGCTTGCCGGCACCCTGTGTCTTGCTGCGCAGGTCGCTGTTGGCGCGAACAACGAGGTCGTGGCTCTTGCCGTCGGCTACAAATTTCGTGATATCGAAGGCGAAGGATGACGAGCCTCCGAAGTGGCGACCGATAAAGTTTCCATCGATATATACCTCCGACTCATAATAGACCGCGCCAAAGTGGAGCATAATCTTCTTGTTCGACCACTCTGCCGGAGCCTGAATTGTGCGATGATACCAAATTCCCGTGATAAAATCTTTATGCTCCACACCCGAAAGTTTGCTCTCCGGGCAGAAAGGAACGAGAATCTTGTCTGCGAATCCGTTGCTCTTGTAAAGTTCTCGCTCGAAACCTGTATCCACGAGGTCAAGTTCGTAACTCCACTCTCCGTTAAGATTCACCCATTGGCTTCTCTCGAACTGTGGGCGCGGATACTCTGCGCGAGGTTGTGATGCAAATACACTCGCTCCGAGAAGCGATGCAATTGCAAAAAGAAAAAATCTCTTCATACTAATTTTTTGATTTTTGGTTAGATTTCAAAGGTACTAATTTTTTCTTAAAAAGAAAAAGAGTAACCCCAAAAAAGTTACTCTTTTACGTTTTGTATGTCTGCTCCTCGAAAGAGAGCGAATTTTAATAGAGGTTTAACTTGTTGTTCATCAGCGATATTCCTATGCGAATCTTGCTTGTCCGACGGTTGTAGTCAATCATCGTCTCGCCATAACCGTAGCAATACTGTACAAAGAGGCAGGGGAGCCAATCTCCGCGCTTCGCCATGCGCCACGAAGCCTCGACCTGAACATTGTATTTAGCGAATGTTACGGTCGGATTCACAAGAGCCGTGACCGAAATGCGGTCGTTGAGGGTGTGGAATGTCCCCCACAACTGCATCACGCCTCGATAGTGGAAATATCGGCTGATATTCTCCCGGTCGTAGTATCCATACCACGCCCTCGCACCGAAGCGCCAATGGGGTAGAGGCTCGTAAAGACAAGCCGCAGTCGCATAGTTGAACGAGCGAGACGTCGGGTTGTCCAATCCATTCGATTCGTGTTCGATACCGAAGAGCATCCTTACTTGCGGATTTATACGCCAAGCCACCCAAACGCCCGGATTGTAGGCGGTCTCACGGAACGGACACGACTCCTGATATATATCCCAGATACTGCGTTGCGAGTAGGTGGCAAAGATATCAGCCTTACCCTTAATGTTCCACAAACGTAGGGCTACGCTCAACTGAAATTTCACATCAGATGTGTATTGCGACACGGGCTTGTTGGTGGCAAAACCCGTAGCGATGTAACCGTGTTTCCAAAGTCCGAGAACGGGGTATTCGCTCTTCGACTTTGCGGCAACACCCTCTGCGCCTTTGGCTGATACCGAAAGCGTAGTCATTAAGACGAGGAGTGTTGCTATAAGTCGTTTCATGTGTCCGAAATCTCTGTGTTGCCTAATTTGCCGAAGCCAACTTCTCGGCAGCCTCGTTGAGTGTTCGGTTAGCCTCTGCCACGAACTCTGCCCACGGCTGCGAGGGGTCGTTCACATTCGATGTGCGAATCTTCTCCAAGATGCTCTCCACGGGAGCCAAAGCCTCGTTGTCAGCACCATAGATGCGACGCAGCGAACGAATCTTCTCGGCAACCTCGATACCGTCAATCATACGCTCGAAACGCATCGTTGTACGTGCGTGCGGATAGACGAAGAATGTATCGCCCGAAGCCCAGCGACGGAAACGCGAGTCGATATGCGGAGCAGCGGGCCACGAGTTGTATGCCCAACGCAACATTCCGTCGTAGTCGTGCGCAATTCCATACCAACCGAGGAGTTCCGACTCGAAGGGTTGCGAGTAGGTGAAGGCATTGGGGAAGTGGGTGCTGCAACAGATGTAGAAGGTTGTGTAGAAACCCTTTTCGCGACGTTCAAGGATGTCGCTATGCTCAACAAGCGCATTCTTCTGCGAAACGCAGACATCGCGCATATTGGTAAAGAGTTTGTACGAGTTGTGGTTGTCAGCAATAGCGAAACCGAGTTGCGGAGCGTGCTTTGCGATAAGTCGTGCTGCTGCCGTCATATCCTCCGGAGCGCGCTCGTCGATAGCCATGTTAGTCTTGTCGAGCCATCCCTTCTCGGCGAGGTGCTTTGCGAAGTCGGCAAGGAACGGAGCCCACATCTTCTCAAATTCGGGAGTGCCGGGGATAGCCTTGACTTGACGATTGCGCTCGTGTTTTGCATCGAAGTAGTCGAGTTCGCAATCGCCCCACGGCAACATCGAGTAGCAGTTTATCGAGCGGTCGATGCCGAGCGAGAACATAAACTCCACCCAGCGGTCGAAAATGGTGTAGTCGTAACTCCACGAGCCATCCTCGTTCATTGTCCAAGCAATCATCGCCTCATAGTCGTCAAAGCACTGATAACGCCACGGGTCGCGGTTGAGGGTTGCCGTTACAACCTTCTGACCGGCAGCCACGAGGGGTGCAAACTCCTTGCGCATAATCTCGAAATGCTCATCACTCCAACAAGGAACATTATGTACGCGGGCAATTGCCGAGGGGTGCTGCCACAAGTCGAGGTGGTATTGCCACTCGCTGGGGTCTTCGACCACCTGGTCGATAACTTTCAACTCGAAGGGCAACGCGATTTTGCCGAATCCGTTGTGGCTTACCACAACCTCCGAATGGTATGTACCGACCGTAGCCTCCTTGGGGATGTCGATTGTAACCCAGACGGGACGTGTGGTGCGAGCCTCGATGTCGAAGCGGTCGAGCGAGTCGAGCATATCGGCTTCGAGTGCCGGCTCGTGAAGAATCGAGCGGGCGCACTTGCAGTTGGGGTGGCTCTTGTCACCGATGGTGTAGCGCACGAAGCGGGTCTGGGCAATCTCGGCAGGCAGAGTGGCACTCTCCGAGCGTAAATCCTTAACCTGGCACTCCGCGCCATTCACTCCGTCGGCAGTCCAGAGAAGCAGTTGAGCCGAGATCTTCTCGCCTCTCCATCCGCAGAGCGAGAGACTCTTCGACGGGTCGAGTGCAGGAATCTCGCTGCGTGAATATTGCAGGTCGGCACTGCCCCAAGCGGCATTCAGTCCCGCTTTTGCACTATCCCAAGCCTGAATTGCCTCCTCGGAGAGGGTGGCGGGGTCTGCCGGCTCGACGTAAGTCTCAACCGGTGTGTAGCAACAATCGCAACCTGCGAACAGAGCCGAAACAATCGCAGTTGCGAGGGTAAGTTTTAGTGATCTCATAGTTGTTATTTAGATTAGTGTTTGTCCATATTTACTCTTTGTCGTATCCGCAATCTTCGAGCAGGTTGGCGCGATTGTTTGCTGCGGCAACGGCAAGTTCGTCACAGCGATTGTTCTCGACCGTTGAGGCGTGTCCTTTGACCCAGACAAAGCGAACATTATGGCGACGATAAACCCTCAAAAAACGCATCCATAGGTCGGGATTCTTCTTGCCGGCAAATCCCTTCTTCTCCCAGCCGAAGAGCCAACGCTGATTTATAGCCTCGACGACATACTTCGAGTCGGAGTAGATTGTTACATCGTTGCCATCCTGTTTGAGTGCTTCGAGAGCCACGCAGACCGCCATAAGTTCCATACGGTTATTGGTCGTCAGACGAAAACCCTGCGAGAGTTCCTTGCGGTGAGGTCCCGATATGAGGACTATACCATAACCGCCGGCACCCGGATTACCGAGTGCCGAGCCGTCAGTGTATATCGTGATTTGAGCCAAGCCTACGAGGTTTTATTTAGGCTTTCAGGGCTGCAAGTTGCTCCTTAATAGCCGTGATTTTAGCCTCGGCATCAGCCTGCTTTGCGCGCTCGTTGGCTACGACCTTTTCGGGTGCAGACGATACGAAACGCTCATTCGAGAGCTTCTTCATCACACTCGCAAGGAAACCTTCGTAGTACTCCAAATCCTTGGTCAAGGCTGCAATCTCTGCCTCCTTGTCAATTTTGTCGCCCATCGGAACGAAGTACTGCGTAGTCTTGACAATAAATCCGACAGCCGTGCTATCCTTCTCTGCGACCTTCTCGACTGCGGTTGCATTTGCGAGTTTGATGAGTACCGGCTCGAACTCCGAGGGGTAGTTTTCGTCAGCGATAACCTTTACGTCGAGAGCCTCCTTTTGTGCAAGATTCTTCTGCTTGCGGATGTTACGGATTGCCGATACAGCCTCCTGCATCAACTCGAAGCGTGCCAACACGCCCTCGTCAAACGCCTCGGCACGGGGCATCGGGCTGACCATAATCGACTCGCCATCCTTGCGCGGAGCCAATGCCTGCCAAATCTCCTCCGTGACGAAGGGCATAAAGGGGTGCAACACAAGCATCAACTGCTCGAAGAACGAGCGTGTAGCCTCGATAGTGGTCTTGTCGATGGGTGCGCCATACGCCGGCTTCACGATTTCGAGATAGCGACCGCTGAAATCGTCCCAGAAGAGTTTATATGCCACCATCAGCGACTCCGAGAGTCGGTAAGACTCGAAGTTCGACTCGATTTCGGTAAGAGCCTGATTGAGTTTGTGGCGGAACCACTCGACAGCCAAGCGATTGTTCTCGCTCTGTGCAAGCGACTCATCGACGCTCCAACCATTGATAAGACGGTAGGCATTCCAAATCTTGTTGCCAAAGTTACGGCCGTTCTCGCAGAGCGACTCGTCAAACATAATATCGTTACCTGCGCTGGTGCAGAGCATCATTGCCATACGGATACCATCGGCTCCATACTTTGCAATCAGGTCGAGCGGGTCGGGCGAGTTGCCGAGTTGCTTCGACATCTTGCGACCAATCTTGTCGCGCACGATACCGGTGAAATAGACATTTCCGAATGGTTTTTCGCCACGATATTCGTAACCCGCCATAATCATACGAGCCACCCAGAAGAAGATGATGTCGGGACCCGTAACGAGGTCGTTGGTGGGGTAGTAGTACGAAATCTCTTTGTTGTCGGGGTTGCGGATGCCGTCGAATACCGATATGGGCCACAGCCACGACGAGAACCACGTATCCAATACGTCTTCATCCTGACGCAGGTCGGCAGCCGTGAGCGAGGGGTCTTTCTGCTGTGCCAATGCGAGTGCCTTCTCGGCAGTCTCGGCTACGACATAGCCTCCCTTCGGCAGATAGTATGCCGGAATGCGCTGACCCCACCACAGTTGGCGCGAGATGCACCAATCCTTGATATTCTCCATCCAGTGGCGATAGGTGTTTTTATACTTTTCGGGTACAAACTTGATAACATCCTCCAATACGGCACGAGTTGCCGGCTCGGCAATCTCCTTCATCGAGAGGAACCACTGCATCGAGAGTTTCGGCTCGATGGCAACGCCCGTGCGCTCCGAATAACCTACGTTGTTGGTGTAAGCCTCGGTCTTTTCGAGCAGACCTGCCGCTGCGAGGTCGCCCTCGATTATGCGACGGCACTCGAAACGCTCCATGCCGACATATAAGCCCACCTTATCGTTAATTGTGCCGTCGTCGTTGAAAATATCGATGGTTTCGAGTCCATACTTTTCACCGAGCATATAGTCATTTACGTCGTGAGCCGGAGTGACCTTCAATGCGCCCGTACCAAACTCGATATCGACATACTCGTCACGAATCACGGGAATCGAGCGACCCACCAGAGGCACAATCACACGTGCATCTTCGGGCAGCCACTTGTAACGCTCATCGTTGGGATTTACGCACAATGCCGTATCGCCCAAAATGGTTTCGGGACGGGTCGTGGCAACGATAAGGGCCTTATCCGAGCCTTCGACCACATAGCGCAGGTAATAGAGTTTGCCCTGCGACTCCTTGTAGATTACCTCCTCATCCGAAAGGGCGGTCTTTGCCGAGGGGTCCCAATTGACCATGCGGACACCGCGATAGATTTTACCCTTCTCGAAGAGGTCGCAGAAGACCTTGATGACACCCTCGGTGCGAGCCTCGTCCATCGTGAAGCAGGTACGCTCCCAGTCGCACGAAGCACCGAGTGTGCGCAACTGACGAAGGATGATGCCTCCGTGCTTCTCCTTCCACTCCCAAGCGTGTTTGAGGAACTCCTCGCGTGTGAGCGACGACTTCTCGATACCCTCGGCTTTGAGTTTCGCCACTACCTTTGCCTCGGTAGCAATCGAGGCGTGGTCTGTTCCGGGTACCCAGCAGGCGTTCTTGCCCATCATTCGTGCGCGACGCACCAAAACATCCTGCAACGTGTTGTTGAGAATGTGTCCCATGTGGAGCATACCCGTCACGTTGGGGGGCGGGATTACGATTGTATAAGGCTCACGCTCGTCGGGTTCCGAGTGGAAAAGTCTGTTTTTCTCCCAATAGTCGTACCACTTCGCTTCAATATCCTGCGGAGTGTATTTGTCGGCAATCTGCATAAATTTTATATTTGTTTGTTTACAATTTCTCTATTTGCGTGCAAAAATACAAAAATAATTGTGAATTGTGAATTGTGAATTATGAATTCTTTGGCTATGCCAAGTGTATTCCTGCCTTTTCGCACTCTTCGCGCATCTGGTCGCTCCATATCGAACTCTGAATCTCGCCTATGTGCGCTTTGCGCAGCAGGAACATACAGAGTCGCGACTGTCCGATACCGCCACCCACCGTGAGCGGCAGTTTGCCGTCAAGTAACATGCGGTGGAACATCATCCCAGCCTTATGCTCCTCGCCTCGCAATGCAAGTTGTCGGCGCAGAGCCTCGGCATCGACACGAATACCCATACTCGATACCTCGAATGCCGATTCGAGAACAGGATTCCAGAGCAGAATATCTCCGTTCAATCCGAAGTATCCCTCCTCGTTGGGAGTACTCCAATCGTCGTAGTCGGCAGCGCGTCCGTCGTGAGGTAATCCATTCGATAGTTCGCCTCCGATACCGATGACGAAAACTGCCTTGTAGCGACGTGTAATCTCGTTCTCGCGCTCCTTGGGCGAGAGATTGGGGTAGAGTTGCAGCAACTCCTCGGCATGGATGAAATGTATCTGTTCGGGCAGTTGTGGCTGCAACTGCGGAAACTCGACGTAGAGTTTGTTCTCGGTAACCTTTATCGACTCGTAAATGCGACGCACGGTCTGCTTCAAAAATGCCACGGTGCGCTGTTCGGGAGTGATTACCTGCTCCCAGTCCCATTGGTCCACATATATCGAGTGGATGTTGTCGGCATCCTCCTCCGGACGCAGAGCGTTCATGTCGGTATAGATACCTCGGCCTGCGACCGTACCCATCTGCGCGAGTTTCAGTCGTTTCCACTTTGCCAATGAATGTACCACCTCGGCAGTAGCCCCACCCACACTCTTTACGGGAAAGGTTACAGCCTGCTCGACACCGTTGAGGTCGTCATTCAGACCCGTATCTTTCATTACGGCAATCGGAGCCGTCACGCGCAACAGGGCGAGTTGTGCCGAGAGGTTGTTCTGAAACATATCCTTTACCTGCTTGATGGCACGCTCGGTGCTCTCGACGTCGGGCAGCGGATTTTCGTATTTTGTCGGAATGTAGAGTGACATATCTTCGTAGTTTTGCGACAAAAGTCGTCGTATCGAGCGCAAATGTAACAATTTTACGATAAAAGAGCCTCTAAAAAGTGCCGAATATTGCCGATAAATACTTTTTAGGCTTATTTTTGCTGTTGTGATAATAGAGTTCCGATAAAAAACGTTATCTTTGCAAGATAAAATGTGGATATAATAATCGACAGATATGACAAAGAAAAAAGATATTGAATTGTTTGACGACCTGAACGCCCTGCCCGATATTATGGACGGACGTCATCAGGTTATTCCCATTGTTACGGGCGACACTGACGAACCGATTGAGGATGTTAAGGTCCCCGAAACATTGCCGATACTGACTCTGCGCAGTTCGGTGCTTTTCCCCGGTGCGATTACCCCGATTACGGTGGGTCGCGAGAAGAGTATTGCTCTGGTGCGCAGTGTTAATTCGGATGGCGGAATGCTCGGTGCGGTTTTGCAGCGCAATAGCGAGGTGGAGACTCCGAAGCCCGACGATATGTACAAAATCGGTACGGCAGCGCAGATTATCAAGATTTTGGAGATGCCGAATGGCAACCTGACCGTAATTCTGCGCGGACTGGGCAAAATCGAGGTCGGAGAGTATCTCTCGACAGAGCCATTCTTCGTGGCACGTGTAACGTCGCTCTACGACAGCGAGCCGGGCGAAAATAATGTCGAGTTTGATGCTCTGGTGGAGTCTATTCGCGACGTGGCATTGCAGATTGTGAATATCTCGCCCACGATGCCCAAGGAGGCTGCCTTTGCCATCAAGAATATCGATTCGAAGCGCGGAATCATCAACTTCATCTGCTCCAATATGGAACTCTCGGATGATGACCGTCAGTCGTTGCTCGAATCTCCGGGTCTGTTGGCTCGCGCCCGCAAGGCCCTCGAAATCCTTGTGCGCGAACAGCAACTTGCCGAACTGAAAAACTCGTTGCAGGAGAAGGTTAAGCAGGAGATTGACCGTCAGCAGCGCGACTACTATCTGCAACAGCAGATGCGCACCATTCAGGAGGAGTTGGGCAATACCGAGGATGCGGATATTGCCGAGATGCGCGAGGCGGCACGTAATAAGAATTGGCCGAAAGAGGTCTTTGACCACTTTACCAAAGAGTTGATAAAGATTGAGCGTCTGAATCCCGCCGTGGCGGAGTATTCGGTGCAGATGAACTACCTGCAACTGCTGCTCGAACTGCCGTGGAATGATGTTACAACCGACAATCTCGATTTGGAGTGCGCCCGCAAGCAACTTGATGATGACCACTTCGGCTTGGAGGAGGTAAAGGAGCGTATCTTGGAGCATCTGGCAGTACTCAAACTCAAAGGCGACCTGAAATCTCCGATTCTCTGCCTTTATGGTCCTCCGGGAGTGGGTAAAACCTCGCTCGGAAAGTCTGTGGCAGCGGCTTTGGGCCGTAAGTTCGGACGCATATCGCTCGGTGGTCTGCACGATGAGGCGGAGATTCGCGGACACCGCCGCACCTACATCGGTGCAATGCCGGGTCGTGTTATCGATACCATCAAGCGTTGCGGCTCGTCGAATCCTGTGATTATTCTCGATGAGGTCGATAAGATTACCGTAAGCAACCATGGCGACCCGTCGAGTGCATTGTTGGAGGTGCTGGACCCGGAACAGAATACGACATTCCACGACAACTATATCGACTTGGAGTACGACCTCTCGAAGGTATTGTTTATCGCCACGGCCAACAATGTGGGCAATATCAATCCCGCACTGCGTGACCGTATGGAGATGATAAATATTTCGGGTTACATCCTCGAAGATAAGATACGTATTGCTATCGACCACCTGCTGCCCAAGCAGTGCGAGGCGCATGGCTTGGAACGCGCGGAGTTGATTCTTACCCCCGCGATTGTCGAGCAGATAATCTCGAACTATACCCGCGAGTCGGGTGTCCGCTCGCTCGATAAGCATATCGCCAAGATTGCTCGCGCGAGGGCAAAGAATATCGCTTTTGACGAGGAGTATGTACCCGAATTGACGGCTGCCGATGTCGAGAAGATTCTCGGCAAGCCCAAGTTCCGCAACGACGAGTACGATATCAAGGATATGGTCGGTGTGGTTACGGGTCTGGCATGGACCGAGGTGGGTGGCGATATCCTCTACATCGAGTCGCTGCTAACCCCCGGAAAGGGTAAAATCTCGCTTACGGGTAATCTGGGCGATGTGATGAAGGAGTCGGCAACGATTGCTCACGAGTGGGTTATGGCTCATCATGCCGAACTTGGAATTGATGCCTCGATGTTCGAGAAGAACGATATCAATATCCACGTTCCGGAGGGCGCAATTCCGAAGGATGGACCCTCGGCAGGTATTACGATGATTACCTCGATAGCCTCGACCTATACGGGTCGCAAGGTTAAGGAGCGTATCGCAATGACGGGCGAGACGACCCTGCGCGGACGAGTTCTGCCCGTGGGCGGTGTGAAGGAGAAGATTCTGGCAGCAAAGCGTGCCGGCATCAATACCATCATCCTCTCGGAGGAGAACCGCAAAGATATCGAGGAGGTAAAAGAGGAGTATCGTGCAGGTATGACCTTCCACTATGTAACCACCAACGAGGAGGTACTGAAACTTGCGCTGGCCTAATTATATAATTGATAATTGATAATTGATAATTGAGAATTATAGTCGAAGATTATGAAATTTATAGCAATTATACCTGCGCGCTACGCTTCGACGCGCTTTCCGGGTAAGCCGCTGGCTATGTTGGGCGGAAAGCCTGTGATTCAGCGTGTGTATGAGCAAGTAGCAGGCGTTCTGGATGACGCTGTGGTTGCTACGGATGATGAACGTATATTCGCTGCGGTTGAGGCTTTCGGAGGTAAGGTTGTAATGACCTCACCCGACCATCGTAGCGGCACAGACCGTTGTTATGAGGCGTTCTGCAAGGTGGGTGGCGACTATGATGTGGTTGTCAATGTGCAGGGCGATGAGCCTTTTATCCATCACTCGCAACTCGAAGCGATAAAGCGTTGCTTCGATAATCCGGCTACCGATATCGCTACGCTGGTAAAACCCTTTACCGAGGCAGATGGTCTGGCGGCTCTCGAAAATCCGAACTCTCCGAAGGTGGTGCTTGATGCTGCATCGCAGGCGGTCTATTTTTCGCGCTCGGTAATTCCCTATCTGCGTGGTGTGGAGCGTGAGGAGTGGCTCAAATGTCACACCTTCTACAAACATATAGGTATGTACGCGTTCCGCGCGAGCGCGCTACGCGAGGTTACGGCTTTGCCACAATCGACGCTCGAAAAGGCGGAGTCGCTCGAACAGTTGCGCTGGTTGGAGAATGGCTATAAGATAGGTGTCGGCATCTCGGATGTCGAGACTATCGGTATCGATACTCCCGAAGATTTGGAGAAGGCGGAGCGATTCCTCGAAACAATCAAATGATGAAACAATAAACCAAAAACCAATAGAACTATGAAGAAGACCTTTTTAGCAATTGTATTGAGTGTGTTTGCAACCTTCACGGCATCTGCCGAGTGGAAGATTGCAGGCGACAAGATTCGTACCGAGTGGGCAGAGCAGGTAAATCCCGAAAATGTACTGCCGGAGTATCCCCGTCCGCAACTTGTGCGTGGCGAGTGGCAAAATCTTAACGGTTTGTGGAACTATGCCATTACCGATTTGAAATCGGCAGAGCCTACCGCTTTTGATGGCGAGATTTTGGTGCCGTTTGCCGTTGAGTCGGCATTGTCGGGTGTGGGTAAGTGGATTACCGAGAATCAATTGCTTTGGTATGAGCGCGAATTTACCGTGCCGTCGAAGTGGCTCTCGCAGAGAGTGATGCTCAATTTTGGTGCTGTGGATTGGAAGGCTGATGTGTTTGTAAATGATGTTCTGGTAGGCAGCCATACGGGCGGTTTTACTCCGTTCAGCATGGATATCACTCCGGCACTCAAAAAGAAGGGCGCACAGAAACTCGTAGTGCGTGTATGGGACCCGACCGAGAAGGGCGAGCAGCCCGTCGGTAAGCAACTTACCAAGTTGGGCAATATCTGGTACACTCCTGTTTCGGGTATCTGGCAGACCGTATGGTTGGAGCCGGTGTCCGGTACAAACCATATCGAGGCAATCTACCCCGAAAGTGACATCTATACTTCGGAGATTATCGTCAAGACCGAGTGCGCCAACAATGATGGTGTTGTTGAGGTTGAGGTCTATGAGGGCGACGAGAAGGTTGCCGCAGGTGTAGCACCTTGTGGCGTACCTGCGAAGATTTATGTTCCGAATGCGAAGTTGTGGGATACAACCAATCCCTTCCTTTACGACTTGAAGATTACGTTGAAGAAGGATGGCAAGGTTGTCGAGAGCGTTACCTCTTATACCGCTATGCGAAAGATTGGCAAGGTGCGCGATGAGTATGGCCATTTGAGAGCAACGCTCAACGATAAGCCGATATTTATGTATGGTCCCCTCGACCAAGGCTGGTGGCCTGACGGACTCTATACCGCTCCGACCGATGAGGCTCTGGTTTGGGATATCAAATTTACCAAGGATTTGGGCTTTAACACGATTCGTAAGCATATCAAGGTTGAGCCGGCACGTTGGTTCTACCACTGCGATAAGTTGGGTATGCTCGTATGGCAGGATATGCCCTCCGGCGAGCAGAAGCGTCCCTACTCGTGGTCGCGTCATCAGATTAACGGTGGCTCGGATACCGAACTTGCCGAGGAGTTCAAACTGAACTACTACAAGGAGTGGGGCGAGATTATCGACTATACGCGTTTCTTCCAGTCGGTAGTCGTATGGGTACCGTTCAACGAGGCGTGGTCGCAGTTCGATACCGAGAAGGTTGTTGAATGGACCTATGGTCAGGATCGCTCTCGATTGGTTAATCCTGCCAGCGGTGGTAACCTGCGCGAGTGTGGCGATATTATGGATTGGCATAACTATCCGGGACCCTGCATGGGTGTTCATCACGCAGACTATGTTCTGATGCTTGGCGAGTATGGCGGTATCGGTCTGCCGATTAAGGGACACCTCTGGAATGCGCAGATGAAGAATTGGGGCTATGGAGGCAACAAGCAGGATATCGACGAGGTAACCAATACCTACGTCAATTATGCAAAGATGATGCTTCCGTTTGTTCAGCAGGGCTTGTCTGGCGCGATATATACGCAGACTACCGATGTCGAGGGCGAGGTTAATGGCTTCGTGACTTACGACCGCAAAGTTGTCAAGATGGACGTTGATCGTGTGCGCAAAGTCAATCAGGAGGTTATCAATACTTTGAAATAACACAATATGAAACCAATATTTATTGCAGGGCCCTGCGTTATCGAATCTGCGGAACTGCTCGACTGCGTAGCGGAGCGCGTTGCCGATATCAATCGTCGATTGGGAGTGGATATTATCTTCAAGGCGTCGTTTGACAAGGCAAACCGTACCTCACTCTCGTCGTATCGAGGCGTAGGCCTTGATAAGGGCTTGCAGATGCTCGCGGATGTGCGAGAGAAGTGGGGTGTGCGTCTGCTGACCGATATCCACGAGTCGTGGCAGGCCGCACCCGTGGGCGAGGTTGTGGATGTTTTGCAGATTCCGGCATTTCTCTGTCGCCAGACAGACCTGTTGGTTGCTGCGGCAAAGACGGGTAAGACGGTAAATATCAAGAAGGCGCAGTTCCTTTCGGGTGCAGATATGGCTTATCCCTATCAGAAGGCGGTGGAGTCTGGTGCCGGAGAGGTGTGGCTTACCGAGCGCGGAAACTCGTTTGGGTATAACAATCTGGTAGTCGATTTCCGCAATATACCCGATATGTTGAAGATTGCTCCGCGCGTGATTATGGATTGTACCCACTCGGTGCAACGCCCCGGAGCTGCAGGAGGCAAGACGGGCGGTAATCGCGAATTTGTGCCGGCAATGGCTCTGGCTGCCAAGGCTTTTGGTGCTACGGGTTACTTCTTTGAGGTGCATCCCGACCCCGATAACGCTTTGAGTGATGGGCCTAATATGTTGGTGCTTGATGAGTTTGAAGATTTGATTACAAAACTTATTTAGAGTTATGGCAGTAAATAAGGATATGGTGCTGGAAGTTGCCCGCAAGGCTATTCACACCGAGGCATTGGCACTCAAACATCTCGAAGCGTCGCTTGGCGAGGCGTTTGTACGCGCGGTAGAGATTATCCTCGCGAGCGAGGGTAAGGTTATCGTTACCGGTATGGGTAAGTCGGGTCATGTGGGATGTAAGATTGCGGCTACGCTGGCAAGTACCGGCACACCGAGTTTCTTCCTGCATCCGGCAGAGGCTTTTCACGGAGACCTCGGTATGATTTCGAAGGATGACGTGATTTTGGCTCTCTCCTATTCGGGCGAGACCGACGAGATACTTAAATTGGTGCCTTTTGTTCACGATAACGGCAATCGTCTGATTGCAATGACGGGCAATGCGGAGTCGTCGCTCTCGAAGAATGCCGATGTACATCTCGACGTGGCAGTGAAGCAGGAGGCTTGTATCTTGCAGTTGGCTCCGACCACCTCGACCACAGCACAGATTGCTCTGGGCGATGCGTTGGCTGTTGCACTGATGAAGATGCGCGACTTTACAAGTGTCGATTTTGCACGTCTGCATCCGGGCGGAAGTCTGGGTCGTCGTCTGCTGATGAAGGTGGGCAATGTTATGCGTCGCGAGGATTTGCCGGTGGTGTCGCCCGACTGCTCGGCACAGGATATGATTCACGCAGTGAGCCGTGGCGGACTGGGTCTTATCGTTATATGTGACGGGGATAAGATTCTCGGTATCGTCACCGATGGCGATATACGTCGCGCCATGGAGAATCGTCAGGCGGAGTTCTTCAATATCAAGGCTATGGATATCGCAACCAAACGCCCGAAGAGTATCTCTCCCGACGAGAAACTTATTGCGGCCGAGAAGTTGATGACCCGCCATAAGGTCAATTCTCTGCTGGTTGTCGATAGCGACGAAAAATTGGTCGGCATTATCCAGATTTACGACATTAAACTATAATCAAACAAAAAGCCTGCGAGAGCAGGCTTTTGTTTTTGCCATTAGCCATTAGTTATATCAACTTCTGACTACTGCGAAATCTTGACTAATTGTTGGCGGTAGGCGTTCAGAATACGTGATTTCGAGATGAAGCCGAGGTAGCGATTGTCCTTATCGACAACCGGAAGCATCCACGTATTGCCCATGTCAAATTTCGGCAGGATACTCTGCACCTGCTCCTTCTCCAAAATGCGGTCAGCCGGCTCTATCATATATGCTGTGATAGGCTCACCCCACTTCTCTCGCTTGAACATATCCTCGCGCAGGTCGTCCAACTGTACCACACCGAGCAGATGTCCGAAGTTGTCGATTACGGGGAAGATGTTGCGATGTGCCGTAGCGATAATATGAACGATATCTCCCAGCGTGAAGTTCTCCTTGATACGCACAAAGTCTGTCTCCATCAAATCCTCCAATTTCAAGAAGACAAAGACCGACTGGTCCTTGTTGTGGGTCAGCAACAATCCTTGGCTACGCAGGCGTTTTGTGTAAATCGAATCAGGTTCGAAGTAGTTATCCACAGCAAAGGCTATGCAGGCCGAAATCATCAGCGGGATAAATAACTCATATCCGTTTGACAACTCTGCAATGAGAAATATAGATGTAAGCGGAGCCTTCATCACACCTGCCATAACACCCGCCATTCCGACCAGCGTGAAGGATGTTATCGAGACATCCATTCCGCACACCACGTTGCAGAAGAGCGCGAGCGATGCTCCGGCAAAGGCTCCCACGAAGAGTGATGGCGCAAACGTACCTCCGACTCCTCCCGAAGCATTGGTTGTGGCCATGGCGATAACCTTGAAGAACATTATTGCCACAACATATATCAATACCACCCAGCCGATATGGCTGTAATCGTAGAAGAGTGAATTTTCGAATATCGCCTCGGTCTTGCCGTGCATCAACGCCACGAAAGATTCGTAACCCTCGCCATAAAGAGGCGGAAAGAGGAAGATGAGAAGACCCAGCACCGTGCCTCCGGCAATCCACTTCTTGTAAGGGCGGTCGAGTTTGCCGATAAGTTTGCCGACGTAGGCGTTTGTCTGCGTAAAGTAGTACGCCATAAGTCCGCATATCACACCGAGAAGTATAAATAGCGGAATCTGCGACAACCCGAACGAGTCTGCTGACGAGAGCGACACTGCAATTATCGGGTCGAATCCGCGCAGCATCAGCGCAATGGTTGTTGCCGTGATTGACGATATAAGCAACGGAATGACCGAACCAGCCGTGATGTCGAGCATCAAAATCTCCAACACAAAGACTACGCCCGTAATCGGAGCCTTGAAAATCGATGCCACAGCAGCACCGGCACCGCAGCAGAGCATCAGCGTAATGTTCTTATAGTTTAGTCGTGCGAGTTTGCCAATATTGGAACCTATGGCAGCACCGGTCAGCACTATTGGTGCCTCCGGACCCACCGAGCCTCCGAATCCGATGGTTGTCGCTCCGCCCACAATTGATGTCCAGCAGTTATGACCTGCGATGCGGGAACCTCGGCTCGACATGGCATAGAGTACGCGCGTTACGCCCTCCGAGATGTTATCTTTGACGATATGCTTAACAAAGAGCGTCGCCAAGATTATACCGATAGCAGGGTAGAAGAAGTAGAGGATGTGGTAGGTGTCGGGGTCAAACCAATTGACTAAACAACTCTTAATCAAGTGGAGCAGTACCTCAAATACATAGGTACCAAGACCTGCTGCTGCGCCGACAACCACACCGAGTATGGCGAGCATCTGACGCTCGCTTAATCGCTTGGTTACGCGCAGAAACCAGCGGTAGATTTTATCCCGCTTGGCCGCCTTGATATAATTTGACCTTTCAATCATATCTTTCTGTGAAAGATATTTTTAATTGGATGAATTTCGGAATCTCTCTGCCTGTTCGTTGATGAGTTCTTTGTCTGCAAAATAGTTGATGCGCATTGCGTTGCGGACATCATTGAGAGTCTCGGCAGCCGTGGCGCGTGCTACTGCCGAACCCTCCTCCAACATACGATAGACCTCCTCGATGCGCTGCTCGAAGTAGTGACGACGCTCGCGAATCGGGTCGAGAATCTCGTTCAACACGGCAATCAGGAACTTCTTGACCTTCACATCGCCCAAACCGCCACGACGATAGTGAGCCTTCAACTCATCGAGCGAGGCGTAGTCGGGCAGATACTTCTCGAAATGTTCAGGAGTGCTGAACGCATCGAGATATGTGAATACGGTGTTGCCCTCGACCTGTCCGGGGTCCTCCACGCGCAGGTGGTTGGGGTCGGTGTACATAGTCATAACCTTCTTGCGAACATCCTCTGCCGAGTCCGAAAGATAGATGCAGTTGCCAAGCGACTTGCTCATCTTTGCCTTGCCGTCAGTTCCGGGCAGGCGCAGACACGCTGCATTGTCGGGGAGCAGAATCTCCGGCTCCACCAACGTCTCGCCATATACCGAGTTGAACTTATGCACAATCTCGCGTGTCTGCTCAATCATCGGCTCTTGGTCGGCACCTACGGGTACGGTTGTAGCCTTGAAGGCGGTAATATCCGAAGCCTGCGAGATGGGGTAGGTAAAGAATCCTACGGGAATACCCTGTCGTTGTGTGGTGTCGCCCTCGGTGGCGCTCTCCGAGAAACCGCGCAACTGAATCTCGCTCTTGACGGTCGGGTTGCGTTGCAGACGCTGCACCGTCACGAGATTCATATAGTAGAACGCCAACTCGCACAATTCGGGGACTTGCGACTGTATGAAGATAGTCGATTTTTCGGGGTCAAGACCACACGAGAGGTAGTCGAGAGCCACCTCGATAATGTTTTGGCGTACTTTGTCGGGGTTGTCGGCATTGTCGGTCAGCGCCTGTGCATCGGCAATCATAATGAATATGCGCTCGAACTCGCCCGAATTTTGGAGTTCGACACGGCGGCGCAGCGAGCCAACAAAGTGTCCCAAGTGGAGTTTTCCGGTCGGGCGGTCACCCGTAAGTATGATTTTTCCCATAGTTTGTGTTGTGTTTAGAAACACAAAGGTATAAAATAATTCACAATTCACAATTAAGGGTGTATAAAAAACACTCTTTCCTCATTCTTACGAAGGATAATCCGTGTGCAGACTCCACCTATTGCTCCGTTTGTCGGTTCACAATGCACAAATCATTGCAGCCGAAGTGTATGATTTTTTTTCGCAGTGATTACCAAGGTTGTTTTTATTGATTGTTTGCTCGTTACGAAAAGATTTTTTAACTTTGTGGAGTCGCAGGCGAAAATACCTCGACAGACATATTTTAGCGAAAGTGTTTCGCTCTCCTTATTGAGAAATTTGGCGATTTTTTGAACACAAGGAGGCTGATACTTACAGTTACCGTGTATAGTGGCATTCTGCAACTATATTTCGGTGTGGAGTATGGTTTATTGTGTTCGGGCTACGCCAAATGCCTCTCAATAGTAAACGAAATCAACTCCACACTTTCTTGTTTTTATAGACCGCACATTCGGGGTTGGTGGGCAGAAATTCAAACTCAAACCAAGATGAAGAGAGTTGTTTTACTATTCGGGCTTGCGGTTGGGTTGTTCGCTACGGCATACGCACAGCAGAGTGTTGTCGAGGAGTATCGACCCAAAGGGCCGGTCGTGCAACAGACCATTATCAGCTATCGCCCCAAAATCGAGTTCGGCGAAGAGGTGTCGCGTGATACGTTGGAGGTCGAGCATCGTTTTTTCAACAAACGCGGACAGATTCTTTACAAACTATTCAAGGATGGCCCAAAATCGGAACCCAATTTTTCGTACGTTGTCTTTGAATACGCCAACGGCAGATTGTCGAAAACTATAAGTAGCACTCCGAGGGTGTCAGATGACCTGAAAGTTGTCTATGAAATCAATGACTCCTATTCTACATATCAGTATGACTCACAGGGAAGACTCTCACAAGAAGATATTTACAGCAAAGATGGAACTCTGTCTGCTCGCCATAAATATACATACACTGCTAACGGTTATATCCTGAATCAGTATGACTCCAAAGGAGAAAAAAACGCAAGTGCAGAGAGAACTGGCGACACATGGGTACATACCACAAGTGATGGCGTATATAAGCGAATATACGATTCTAATGAAAGACTGATTCAACGAATCACAACAATGAATGGATATAGTTGGGGGCTCGTAATATCTGAAAATTACGCTTATGACAAGTATGGCAATGTTATCTATCAGGCCAAGCACGAAGGCTCTGCCATCAAGAAGAAGAGTCCGAATGTAGTCTATAAGCAGATGCCCGACGGTCGTGTTAAAGCCACCTTGGAAAATGATTATTCGCAGGAGCGACATAGCGACGAGATATATTATGAGTACGAGTACGATTCGAGAGGTAATTGGCTGAAACAGACGAATACATACGATAACAAAATTCTTATTGCCGAGATAAAATACGCCAAGAGCGACGCTGATTTCAATCGTGTGGAGTCGATGATTGCACAATATCTGGCAAAGGTGGATTCGATTTTATTGAAGGGCGAAGTTGCCGAGCGACTCCGGATAAAAATGGAGGAAGAGAACAAAAAAAAGCGACAAGAGGCATTGAGGCAGGCTCAATTAACCCGTAGCAAAATAGAGGCGACTCGTATTGATAGTCTAAAAAAATTACGTCAGGAGAAACTTGATATCATCGAGTTGTGTCGCAAAGCAGAAAAAAGTATGCAAGCAGGCTCTGCGCTTTATGAGAAGAATCCACTTCTATGTAGTGCTGTGGCTGGCTACATTGAGAAGAAATTGGGTGATTGGAGATATTCAACAACAGCACTTATGAGTGCAGAATATATCGGTTTGGATATTGTTAGCAAGACCCGACTGCAATACGTTGCGGCAACGCAATTGGCGGCGATGAAACTGATGACCGAGCCGGAACTTAAACAGACTCTGAAAGAGGCAAACAAGATGCTGAAAAAGGCTGCGGACTACGATGCTCGCGTAGCGTGGTGGGATTCATATATGAAGGCAGTTAATATCTATATGCCCATCAATGAATCGGATAAAGTCTGTAAAGTCGCACTTATAGAACAGTGTTGGAGTGCTTTCAAAACAATTAAATCAAGAGGATTAGAGTTTGATAGAGTAGTCTCTAACTATGTGAAAGGCTATTTAGGACTTGGTGTGCTAGGTCCGGAAGGTCAATTTCGACATAAAGCCTTTAACGGATTTGGTGTTAATGATTTCCGACCTATTGATGACCTCGATATTCAGTGGCTGCAAAACCTTTTGTCAAAAATCGAAAATGTGAAGGCTATCGTATCAAAAGATGGTCTTGAAATTGACAGATTGAACGCTTTATGCTATAAAGAAGGGTTGTATAAAATATTTTCGGATGACCGAATACGTATTTTCGACTCTTACATACGAGGCGATTTGGATTTTAGTCTATACAAATGGATGGATAAATACCCTTCGCATTTAATCGTAGAGTAACAACTGCAAAAACCTTCAAAGGTGCGGGCTTTCGGGTCTGCACCTTTTTTCGTGAGATGGGACTGTGCGAGTAGCGCGGAATGAGGAGCCACCCCTTGCTCCCCTTGCTCCCCTTGCTCTCCCCACTCTCCCCGCCCCCCCCCTTGCTTGTTTCGAAAGTTTTTTATAATTTTGCGATATGCAATAATTAAAAACTATGACGATAATCCAACTTGAATACCTGTTGGCGGTTGCCAACTGTGGCAGTTTTTCGATGGCTGCGGAGCATTGTTTTGTGACACAGCCGTCGCTTTCGATGCAGATTAAGGCTCTCGAAGAGGAACTTGGTGTGGTGCTGCTCGACCGCTCGAAAAAGCCTGTAATTCCGACCGAGGCGGGCGAGGTGGTTTTGGAGCAGGTGCGCGAAACCCTCAAAGAGTATAACTCTATCCGTGAGGTTGTTGCGGAGATGAAGGGCGAGATTTCGGGTAAGTTGCGTCTGGGTGTCATCCCGACCATTGCCCCCTACTTGCTACACAAATTTATCCCCGAATTTGTGCGTCGCTATCCACACGTCGAAATCGAGATCCGCGAGATGGTTACTGCCGATATTATCGAGGCTCTGCGACGCGACCAAATCGACGCTGCCATTGTGGCGAGTGGAACGTGTCCGGAGGGGATTGTCGAACACGATATGTTCAGCGACCGATTCTTCCTCTACGTGTCGCCCTCGAATCCGCTCTATGAACGCTCGAATGTGCGCATCGAGGATATTGACCTGCAAGACCTGATTTTGCTCTCGCCCGGAAACTGTATGCGTGACCAGATTCTCGAATTGTGTCAGGCGCGACGTGATACGGTGCAGAATTATAGTTTCGAGTCGGGAACAATCGATACGCTGATGCGTCTGGTCGATTGCACCAATAACGTAACCATCATTCCGGAGATGGCGTTGGAGTATATTCCTGCGGAGCGTCGCAGTCAGGTTAAGACATTGGCAAAGGGCGCGACCTCGCGCAAGATTGCTGTGGCAGTGCGCCGTACCTATGTCAAAACCTCGATAGTGCAGGCTCTGATGCAGACCATAATGAGTTCGGTTGCAAAACGCGTGAAGTAGTGAGAAATTATGCCAAATAGTGTCGCAAAAGGCGATTATTAGGGCAAACCGAATTGATATATCAATTCTTATTAGTATATTTGCAGATTAGAATAAGTCTATTTATAACGATATGGATAATAACCAAAAATTGATAGAGACCATCGTCGAGGCTATCGACGACAAAAAAGGTAAGAATATTGTATCATTGGACCTCTCGGAGTTCGACGGAGCAATCTGCTCTCACTTTGTGGTTTGCAATGCCGACTCGACGACGCAGGTGTGCGCTATTGCCGACAGCATCGAGGAGAAGGTACAACTCGAACTTGGCGAGAAGGTGTGGCGCATCGAGGGTCAGCAGACCGGTATGTGGGTCGCTATGGACTATGTGGATGTCGTGGTGCATATCTTCCTCACGGAGTTGCGCGACTTCTATCGCCTCGAAGAGTTGTGGGCTGATGCACCGATGGTTAAATATGAGTTTGAGGAGTAACGGAAATTATGTCTAAAAAGAGAAATAGTAAGGTTAGAAACTTTCGCCCGAACATTATGTGGTTTTGGGCGATGATTCTCGTTGCAATCATCGCTACGTGGGCTATGGGCGGAGGCGACAGCGACCCCATACAATCCGACTGGAATACGGTCGAGCAGATGGTTGTGGATGGCGAGGTCGAGAAGATTGTAGTCAAGAATAATGAGACGGCATACGTCTATCTCCGCAAGGGTGTTGCCGAGCGATATCGCGACGATGAGTCCCAAAAGCAGTTCCGCAAGATGCCCGTCAGTGGCCCGCAGTTGATATTCAATATCGGTACGGTGGAGTTGCTGCGTCAGGATTTGGATGCAGCCGAGGAGCAGTCGGGTAATCGCGTGGTCCTCGCCTATGAAAAGGAGGAGGGCGGATGGATTGACCTTCTCATCAGTTTCTTGCCGTGGTTGTTTATTATCGGCTTCTGGATAATTATGATGCGCGGAATGCGCGGAGGTGGTGCCGGAGGTGGCAATATTATGAATGTCGGCAAGGCGCGTGCGCAGGTCTTCGATAAGGAGAATCAGAAGCGGGTAACCTTCAAGGATGTTGCCGGTTTGGAGGAGGCGAAGGTCGAGATTATGGAGATTGTCGATTTCCTGAAAAAGAAGGATAAGTATGTCGAACTCGGAGCAAAGATTCCGAAGGGTGCCCTGCTTGTAGGCCCTCCGGGAACGGGTAAGACCCTGCTGGCAAAGGCTGTTGCGGGCGAGGCAAATGTGCCGTTCCTCTCGATTTCGGGTTCGGACTTTGTCGAGATGTTTGTCGGAGTGGGTGCATCGCGAGTGCGCGACCTCTTCGAGCAGGCAAAGGAGAAGGCTCCCTGCATACTCTTTATCGACGAGATTGATGCCATAGGCCGTGCGCGTGGCAAGAATGCCGGATTTTCGGGCAATGACGAGCGCGAAAACACGCTCAATCAGCTGCTTACCGAGATGGACGGATTCCAGACCAATACAGGTGTTATCGTCTTGGCTGCGACCAACCGCGCCGACATTTTGGATAAGGCACTGATGCGTGCAGGTCGTTTCGATAGACAAATTGAGGTGGGATTGCCCGACGTTAAGGAGCGCGAGGAGATTTTCAATGTTCATCTCCGCCCGCTGAAATTGGACCCGGCTCTCGACCGTGAGTTTTTGGCAAAGCAGACTCCCGGATTCTCCGGTGCGGATATCGCCAATGTATGTAACGAGGCGGCTTTGATTGCGGCTCGCCATAACAAGAAATTTATCTCGAAGGAGGATTTCTTGGCGGCTATCGACCGTATCATCGGGGGCTTGGAGCGTAAGAATAAGATTATCTCCGATGAGGAGAAGCGCACGATTGCATATCACGAGGCTGGACATGCCACGGTGAGTTGGATTCTCGAAAATGCCAATCCGCTTATTAAGGTTACCATCATTCCGCGAGGCAAGGCTCTCGGTGCTGCGTGGTATCTGCCGGAGGAGCGACAGATTACTACGCGAGAGCATCTGCTCGATGAGATGGCAGCAACGCTCGGAGGTCGCGCTTCGGAGGAACTGACCTTCGGACACCTATCGACGGGAGCGTTGAACGATTTGGAGCGTGTGACCAAACAGGCGTATGCAATGGTCGCTTATTATGGTATGAGCGATAAGGTCGGCACGTTGAGTTACTACGACTCGACGGGTCAGAGCGATATGGCCTTCACGAAACCCTACTCGGAGCAGACTGCGCAGAGTATCGATAACGAGGTTAAGGCTCTCATCGAGCGAGCATACGCGATGGCGAAGCAGGTGCTGACTGAACATAAGGAGGGTATGACCGAGTTGGCAGAGTTGCTGCTTGAACGCGAGGTGGTCTTTACCGAGGATGTTGAGCGTATATTCGGCAAGCGCAAGAAGGATATCTTGCGTGAGCAACGCGAAGCGGAGGAGAAGGCTCGCAAAGAGGCAGAGAGTAGCAAGGACGCAGAGGTAGGTGTGCAGGCAGCGGTTGCCGAAGCAGACGATAAGGTGTCGGGCGATGAGTTCGATAAGGAGCTGAAAGACCTCTTTTAACTCTGCGAATTTGGCGATTTATTTTTTGAGTGAAACTAACCTTAAACCAAACACGAACTATGAGTGTTAATATGAAGAATTTGGTAACGCGAACTTTGAGCGGAGCGGTGCTGGCACTGGTCTTTTTCGGTGCAATCTACTGCTCGAAGTGGGGGTTTGGAGCCTTATTGCTGGCGATTGTCGTCGGTTGCCAATATGAGTTCTACCGTATGTGCCGTAAGGCAGGTAATGAGCCGCAACGATTTGCCGGTATCGCTTTGGGTGTGTCGTTGGCAGTGACGGCATTTGTGATTTTCATGCAGTTTGGAGGCGAGACAGCAGTCGATGCTCTTGTTGGCAAGACGGTCTATGCGCTCGGCCTGTATATGTTGCTGCTGGTGCCTACAATCTTTATATGCGAGATGGTACGCAATCTGCCTAACCCGATGATGAATATCGCAACGACATTTATGGGTGTGATATACGCGGCACTGCCGATAGCCCTGCTCTTCTTTGTTCCGCTATTGCTGGGCGGAGGCGTGTGGAATCCGTGGGTAATGCTCGGTTACGTGTTGGTGGTTTGGTCGAATGATGTATTTGCATTCTTGGTGGGCTGCTCGATCGGTCGCCATAGGATGTGCGAGCGCATCTCGCCCAAGAAGTCGTGGGAGGGCTTTGTCGGAGGAGTACTCGGAGCCGTAGCCGTTGGTGTCGGAGTAGGTTGGCTGCTCGGAGCCGATTTGTGGCTGTGGGGCGGAGTCTCGGCTGTTGTGGCGGTGACGGGTGTCGCAGGAGACTTTGTCGAGTCTATGTTCAAACGCTCGGTAGATGTGAAGGATTCGGGAGCGATGCTGCCCGGTCATGGTGGCTGGCTCGATAGGTTCGATGCTCTGCTCATCTCGACGCCCTTCGTGTTTGTATATTTGCTTGTTGTGATGTAACCAAAAAAACTTAAACCTTATGAAGATAAATAAAGAGGGATACAAAATAATCTTCGTTTCGGGCGTTATCTGCCTCGCTATATGGGGATTTATCTATTTTTTGCTCAATAAACATGAGGATATCGTACTGCTCGTTTTGAGTGCCGTAGTATTGCTGGTGTTCTGGTTTTTAATTGTGTCGTTTTTCCGCGAACCACGCCGTGTCAAGATTCACGATGCGGATCTTCTCTTTGCCCCGTGTGATGGACGTGTTGTCGTTACCGAGACGGTTAAAGAGGATGAATACTTTGAAGGACGCGAAGTTATGCAGATATCGATATTTATGTCGATTACGAATGTCCACATGAATTGGTTCCCGGTTGGTGGTGTGGTTAAATACTTCAAGTACCATCCGGGACGTTTTCTTATTGCTTGGCATCCGAAATCTTCGACCGAGAACGAGCGCACGACCACAGTTGTTGAGACAAAGGGTGGTCATGAGGTTCTTTTCCGCCAGATTGCGGGATTTGTAGCGCGTCGTATTGTGTCGTATGTGAAGGTCGGAGGCGAGGTAAATCAAAATGATGTGTGTGGATTTATCAAGTTCGGCTCGCGTATTGATATACTTATCCCGAAGGATAGCGAGTTGCTGGTCGAGATTGGTGACCACGTTGTGGGTACGCAGACCCCCATTGCACGCTTCTGTAAATAGCAATTGAGATTACAGGCGACCTATGAGTTTGACGAGAAAACCGATGTGGAGATATGTGGCAGGCATTATTTTGACTGCCATGGTACTCTTTTTGGTCTGGTATTTCAGTTCGGTAGTAATCTATATTCTTGTGTCGGCAGTGCTGGCAATCATCTTCCGCCCAATGGTGCGATATATCACAAGTATCAAGGTCGGCAAACGGCGTGTGCCACGTTGGTTTGCGGCATTTGTTACATTGATGACTATTTGGGTCGCATTTATTGCAGCCTTCTCGTTGTTTGTGCCGTTGGTTGCAAATAAGGTCTATGAGTTATCGACGCTCGATTTCGGGTCGGTGTTGAAGAGCATCGAGGAGCCTATTGCCCGTGCGCAAGACTATCTCCATTCGATGTTTGTGATGCCCGATACGAAATTTTCTCTTACGGAGGTGCTTGCCAACTCGTTGCGCGATATTATCGACTACGAAACTATCAATACGGCATTCTCGTCGGTTATCCATGTCGGAATGTCGTTTGTGATAGCATTCTTCTCGATATCGTTCATCACATTCTTCTTCCTCAAAGAGGATGGCCTATTTTATGCTATGGTTAAGGCGGTCTTTCCGGAGAGATATCAGGATAATGTATCACGCGCACTCGACAAGGTTACAGTGTTGCTGTCACGCTACTTCTCCGGACTGCTTGCCGAGAGTGTGATAATTATGATTATCATTTCGGTAGTGATGATTATCTTCGGTATGAGAGTCGAGGATGCCTTCTTTATCGGATTGATTATGGGCATTATGAATGTCATCCCCTATGCGGGTCCTGTTATGGGTGGCATCGCCTCGGTTTTTATCGGCATTGTTACCCCTATAAGTGGCTATACCGTCGGAACAACAATGCTTATTATCGCAATGACACTGCTCACGGTCAAGGGATTGGATGATTTCGTGCTGCAACCGACGCTCTACTCCTCGCGTGTGAAGGCTCATCCGTTGGAGGTTTTTCTCGTAATTCTTATCGCCGGCTCGGCTGCGGGAGTTGTCGGTATGTTGCTTGCAATTCCGGCATATACAGTTCTGCGAGTCTTCGCCAAGGAGTTCTTCTCGCAATTCTCGTTAGTTAAGAAATTGACAGAAAATGTCTAAACAGATTCTGCGCGATATGGTCACGGTTGAGGGTGAGGTTATTCACGGAGCAAAACTCGGACGGCAGATGGGTTTCCCAACGGCAAATATGGAGGTCGGTGGAGTCGATATCGAGAATGGGGTCTATCTGTCAAGCGTTACGATTGATGGCCGGGTGTGGCGTGCAATGTCGAATGTAGGTGTTCGCCCCTCGGTTGATGGTCGCAGCCGCCTGCTCGAAACACATATCTTCGATTTTCAAGGCGACCTTTACGGTCGGGTCCTGCGTGTAGATTTGCTGCGCAAGGTGCGTGATGAAAAAAAATTCAGTTCCATAGAGGAACTGAAAAATCAATTGATGCAGGATTTTAACCAAATCCGTTCGATGTAAATCCGCTCGAACTATATCTTATCTAGAATATCCACAAATGCCGAGAAGTCGGAGTGCGAATCGGCAAACTCGTCATACGAGAACTCTGTGTGTCCCGCTTCGGGTACGTCAGAAATCATCTTCATCGCAAAGACCGGAATATTAAAGCACCGCTTTACCGCGATGGCAATCGAGGTTATCTCCATATCGAAAATGGCGTGTTCGACTCCGAAATGCTCCTTAATATCGCGCACAATATCTGCATTCACAAACGAATCTCCCGTAAATACGGTTACACCCTCGGTGCCACCTTTGAGTGCTATGGGGTTTGTGAGTTCCGGAATAAATCCTTCGGGAACGTCGCAGTCGTGATACTGCGCTACCGAAGGGCAGACAATCTCGCCCTGCTGATAGCCGAGCGTGCCGGCTGCAAATCCGATAACAGCCACAGCATCGATGGGTGCTTCGGCTGTCGCTATCGCATAGGTCACGGTCGCAGCGGATGCCGCCTTGCCTATACCGGAGCATGCAACGATATAGCGATGGCGAGGCGAGGTGGCAGCATCAACGGCTGCCGACATATTGTGAAACTCTCGCTCGGTGGGAGCAATGATGAGTATATTCATAGCATTAAAAGGTCAAATGGTTGTGATTAAAACTCGGTCGAGCCAAAGAGAATCGAGATATAGCGGCTCATAGCCTCGTTGGTCTCCTCCACAGCGTAGAGACGCGGATTTCCGCACTGCACCTCGTTCAGACCCACGATATCGTCGGTCGAGGCGATAGGGAATACCTCCTTATAGACACGACCCAGCGCAGCCTTGATATCCTCGGCAGTGATGTCGTTCATCGTCGAGAGATAGAATCCCGTCTGGCAACCCATCGGACAGAACGATACGATGCTTTTGCCGACCTTCTCATCAAGACGGAGATAGTACGCCATCAGATGCTCGATGGTATGAACTACACCGGCAGAGAGGGGCTTGCGGTCCATCGGAGCGCAGAAGCGCAGGTCCCACGAGAGAACTGCCAAGTTATCGTTTATGTTGTAGGTAGAGCGCAGGTAAAGACCCTCACGCAGTGTTCGATGATCGACATCGAAGGATGAAACTACCGATTTTTTCATATTCGTCAGAAACTTTTACTATTTACGGTTATTATATGCTTCGAGGGCCTTGCCTAACACAACCAATGCGCGTTGCAAATCCTCCTTTTTGAGAACGTAGGCGATACGGACCTCGTTTCGACCCATCGAGGGGTCGGAGTAGAATCCCGATGCGGGAGCAAGCATTATGGTCTCTCCCTCATACTCAAACTCGCGCAAACACCATGCGCAGAAGTCGTCGCTATCCTCGACCGGCAGACGTGCTACGGTGTAGAATGCACCCATCGGAATCGGAGAATAGACCCCCGGAATCTTGTTCAGACCGTCAATCAAACACTTTCTGCGCTCGATATACTCCTCATAGACATCCGTGGCGTATTGACGCGGAGCATCGATAGAAGCCTCGGCAACAATCTGACCAATGAGCGGAGGCGAGAGGCGAGCCTGACAGAACTTCATCACGGCAGCGCGTAGGGCTTTGTTCTTGGTTATGAGCGCACCGATGCGGATACCGCACTCGGAGTAGCGTTTCGACACCGAATCAATCAGCACCACATTCTCCTCGATACCTTCGAGGTGGCAGGCGGAGATGTAGGGCGAGCCGGTGTAGATATATTCACGATAGACCTCATCCGAAAAGAGAAACAGGTCGTGCTTCTTCACAAGGTCACGAATCTGATTCATCTCCTTGCGGGTGTAGAGATAGCCCGTGGGGTTGTTGGGGTTGCAGATAAGTATGCCTCGTGTGCGCTCGTTGATGAGAGCCTCGAACTGCTCGATGCTGGGCAATGCAAAGCCATCGTCAATGGTCGAAATCACGGGGCGGATAACCGCACCTGCCGAGATTGCAAATGCCATATAGTTGGCGTATGCCGGCTCCGGCACGATAATCTCGTCGCCCGGATTCAGACATGACATAAAGGCAAAGAGTACCGCCTCGGAGCCTCCCGTAGTGATGATGATATCTTCGGGGGTGAGGTGAATCTGGTATTGGTCGTAGTAACCCACCAACTTCTCTCGCAGCGAGCGATAACCATCGCTGGGGCTGTATTCGAGAATCGTGCGGTCGATATTGCGCAATGCGTCGAGAGCCACCTGTGGCGACGGCAGGTCTGGCTGACCGATGTTGAGGTGGTATATCTTCGTTCCGCGTGCCTTGGCAGCCTCTGCCAGTGGCACAAGTTTTCGAATCGGGGAGGCGGGCATCTCATCTGCTCGCAATGAAATCTTCGGCATAAATCAAATGTTTATATCCGCAAAGGTACGAATAATTGTGAATTAAACAAGGGTGTCGAACCATGTTTGGTCGGACACCCTTGCTTTGTGAGGTTAATCTTCGATTAGTATCCGAAGATATCCTCCTGCGAGAGGAGTGTTACCTCTCCGATACTGCGCAGATATTTCATATCGAGGTCGCGCTTGTCGCCCAGGATGCAGTAGGTGTAGTTGCGGTCTTTAATCCACTCCTGCTGGAATGCAACGACATCGTCGAGTGTCATATCCTTCACTTTGTCGTAAATTAGGGCGTTGCGGTCGAAATCGACACCCTTATTCTTGGCTGCAAGATAGTGCCAGAGGACATTCTCCTTGATTACACGCTCGGTAGCCAATGCCGTCAGTACCGACTGCTTGGCAATCTCAAAGGCATTCTGCGATTGGGGCATATTGTTGATAATCTCGGCAAAAGCCTCCATTGCCTGCTGCATTTTGTCGTTTTGCGTGGCGATAAAGGCTGTGTAGGTGTAGCCATCCTCGGCGCGGAAATGCTCTTGGAGTTGCGCCCACGACGAGTATGCCAAACCGCGGGCCTCGCGCATCTCTTGGAAGACGATAGCGTTCATTCCGCCTCCGAAGTAGTTGTTGTAGAGCAGGATTGCAGCATCGTTATCGGTCGAGAAGATATCGCTGTCGCGCTTCGAGTATTGCGTGTAGTAGATTTGCTTTGCATCGTAGTGTGCGAGCAGTACGCGACTTTTCGGGGTCGATTGCAGCGGACGCTCCACCTTGCCCACCTCCGGGTCAATAAGGCTCTCGGCTACGTGGTGTGAGCGGTCGAGTTCGGCCGTAAGTTCGCGTTGCGAGAGGGGACCATAGTACATTACGCGGTGCTTCATTCCGTTCAGAGCCTTGATTTCGCCCAGCAACTCCTCCGAGGTGAGAGCCTCCAATTGAGCATTTGTCAGCGTCATCGCCTTGACGGCTTCGGCTCCATACATCGCGTAGTTGCGTAGTGCGCGGTGGTTGGCATTCTGGTTGAGTTTTGCATCCTCGCCACTCTTTATGATATCCTTTTTGAGTTCGGCAAGCACCTCGATATTGCCCTCGACCTCACGCATATACTCCTCGGCAAGAGCCATCGCTTTTGTCATATTGTCGCCCAAGCCCGAAATCCAGACGTAGGTGCGATTGTGGGCGAGCGAGATGCGGAAGTCGCACGCCATGGCGTAGAACTCGCTCTGAATCTCTTCGAGCGACTTTGATGCTGTACCGAGCAACTCGAAGTATTGAATTGCTGCATCCATTCGCGGATTATCGACACTTCCGAACTCGTAGAGATACATCAACGTAAAGAGGTCGTTGGTGGTGTTCTGCTTGTAGAGTACCTCAATATCGCTGCTCTTCATCTTGCCGACCGACATATCGCGCTCGAAATCGACAAATACAGGCTCGATAGGCTCAACCTCCGACGACTGAATCTCGACGAGGAAGTCGCTCTTGGCATCTCGGTTGGTCGCAATCGGAGTGATTGCGGGCTTCTCAATCTTCTTCTGATTCTTGTCTTCGCCCTGACGCTTGTAGAGTACCACATAGTTCTCGTCGCCGAGATATTTGTTTGCCCACGTGACAACGTCAGCCTTGGTTATGCGGCTCATCTTATCCAAACGCTCCACTTGGTCAGCCCAGTCGATTCCGTTGATGAAGGTGCTTACGTACTGCATAGCACGGCCATTGTTGGAGTCGAGTTCCTCCATGCGGTAACGCTTGAAATTGGCAACCGTCGAGGCGATAAGCGACTCGTCAAACTCTCCGTTGCGCAACTTCGCCACCTCGGCAAGGAGCAGGTCGCGCACCTCTTCGAGGGTCTGTCCCTGCTTGGGGAAACCGCCACAGACGAGGCTGCCGAGGTCGGCATCAATCATGCTTGATGCAAAGGCGTGGAGAACTTTCTGCTGCTGCATAAGGTCTGTATCGAGGAGTCCGCACTTGTCGTTGTAGAGAATATCTCCAACAATCTCCTGAATGTGCGAATCCTCACACGACATACCGCCACCCGTGCGCCAGCCCAGATAGAGGAACTCCGCATCGTTGCCATAGACCTCCTTAACCTTGGGTGCCGTGATAGGCTCCGCTTCGGGGAAGGTAAATTCGGGCAACTCCGGATTGGGTTGCAGCGAGCCGAAATATTGGTCGATAATGGCAATGGTCTTGTCGGGGTCGAAATCTCCCGACATACATATTGCCATATTGTTGGGAACATAGTAGGTCTTGTAGTAGTTCTTGATATTGGTAATCGAGGGATTTTTCAGATGCTCCTGCGTTCCGAGTACCGAGTGCTGACCGCTGGGGTGGTTAGGGTGGAGCAGTTCGAGAATCCCGTAGTAAGCCTTATTGCCGTCACGTGTGAGCGACATATTGTACTCCTCATAGACGGTTTCGAGTTCGGTGTGGAATCCGCGGATTACGTTGTTTGCGAAGCGGTCGGACTGAATTTTTGCCCAATTCTCAATCTGATTCGACGGGATATCCTCGGTATATACCGTCTCGTCAAACGAAGTCCAAGCATTTGTTCCCGACGCTCCGATTGCCGACATCAACTTGTCGTACTCGTTGGGGATTGCGTACTTCGAAGCCTCCTGCGAAACGCTGTCGATAAGAGCGTACAACTTCTTGCGCTCGGCAGGGTCTTCGGTGTTGCGGTAGAGTTCGAAGAGTTGCTCGATTCTGTCGAGCAGCGGAGCCTCTGCCTCGTAGTTCGATGTGCCGAAACGCTCTGTACCCTTGAACATCAGATGCTCGAAGTAGTGTGCCAAGCCGGTAGTCTCGGCAGGGTCGTTCTTCGCACCAACCTTTACGGCTATGTAGGTCTGGATACGCGGAGCCTCCTTATTTACGGTCATATAGACCTTCAATCCGTTATCGAGCGTGTAGATTCGGGTTTTGAGCGGGTCGCCTGCGACCTTCTCGTAGTGGTAATCCGAACACGCAGTGGCGCAGAGTGCAACGACAATCGCCACGATGGTCAAAAACCTTTTCATCTCTTTAAGTTGTTTATGATAGTTTGCTTGTTAGTCAGTTTTCGGGTGCAAATATAGAAAATTCCCCCCCCCGCCAAATTTTTATGACAAAAAAACGCAGGAGAGTGTGAATTATTGCCTGAAAAGTGGTCTAATTGAAGAAAATATCGCGGCAGACGTAGATAAGCATACCGCTTGCCGCCAGAAGTTTAACGCCGGTGCCGACAATGAACGAGAGAAACGAGCCGAGTCCGACCTTTACGGCTCTGTTCAAATCATCGCGGTTGTGCATCATTTCGCCCACCAAGGCTCCGATAAACGGCCCTGCAATAATACCCAACGGCCCAAGGAAGAATCCTCCGATGGCTCCGATGGTGGCTCCGATGGTTGCCGGACGGCTGCCACCGAAGGTCTTGGTCATATATGCCGGCAGGAAGTAATCAACGAGCGACACAACCACAACCACTGCTAACCAAATCCAAAGCAGGGTGGTCGAGAGGGTAGAGCCTTCGCGGAAGAAGGCGCAGAGCAATCCTGCATAACTCAACACCACACCCGGAAGTACGGGTACGATGCAACCCACGGCTCCGATGACCGTGAGCAGAACTGCCATTATTGCCAGGAAAATCTCCACCTCTCTACATATAATGTATAAGGAATCCCTTATTTTACAAGTTTGTTGGTTGCCGTGTCGGGGAAGATTACCCACGGCTTGAAACTCTTTGCCTCCTCGAAGTCGAGCAGGGCATACGATACGAGGATGACGATGTCGCCCTCCGAAGCCTTGTGTGCTGCGGCTCCATTCAGGCAGATTACGCCACTGTTGCGCTCACCCTTTATAATATAGGTTTCCAATCGTTCTCCGTTGGTGACATTCAGCACCTGAACCTTCTCTCCCTCAATCATATTTGCCGCTTCGAGCAGAGCCTCATCAACAGTGATGCTACCCACATAATTGAGGTTTGCCTGCGTAACAGTTACGCGGTGGATTTTCGATTTGAGAACTTCTATCTTCATCTCCTTATTTAAGTTTGATGTTGTCAATAAGTCTTACATTGCCTGCCTGCACCGCTACGCAGCCCTGCACTCGCTCGGACTCATTCCACGAGCGCACCTCCTGCATCGAGAGTGCATCCACGGCTTGAAAATATATAACTTTCAAATATTCGTTTGAGTTGATTTCGTTTTCGACCCATGCGGTAAGTTCCGCCGGGGTCATCTCGCCAACCTTTGCGGTTGCAGCGTGCAGTACCTTGTAGATGTGAGGAGCAGCAGCGCGATGCTCTTTGTCGAGCAGAGCGTTGCGCGACGAGAGAGCCAGTCCATCCTCGCCACGAACTATCGGACACTCGACAATCTCGACCGTAAGCGCGAGTTGTGCAACCATCGCCTTGATAACGGCAATCTGCTGGAAGTCCTTCTCGCCAAAGTATGCTTTGTCGGGCTTTACGAGGTCAAACAGACGGCTCACGACCTGTGCCACTCCGTTGAAGTGACCGGGGCGGGTTGCTCCCTCCATAACCTTGTCGATTGCTCCAAAATCGAACTGGCGCGTATCCGGCTCCGGATATACCTCCTCGACCGTGGGCATAAAGACCACATCCACACCTGCTGCTTCGAGCATTGCGGCATCTGCCTCCGGAGTGCGGGGGTAGTGCTTCAAATCGTTCTTGTCGTTAAACTGCGTGGGATTCACAAAAACACTTACCACGCACTTTGCGCACTCCTTGCGAGCCTTTTCGACCAACGAGATATGGCCTTCATGCAAGGCTCCCATCGTAGGAACAAAACCGACCTCGCCTGCGCCCATTTCGTTGAGTGCGGCACGCAATTCGCTCACTGTTGTAGTTATCTTCATCGCCTGTTTTTCACATTTGGTGTGGCAAAGTTATACAATAATTCGAATTGGATGGTCGGCATTTGGTTATTTTTGTGTAAATTTGCACATAAATTTTAACCGAACAAGTGATGAAACGAATTTTTAGTGTAACAATTATGGGAATTTTTGCCGCTATTCTCTCTTCGTGCGATACGCAAAACGAGGAGAAGGCGTGGGTTGTGGATCGCTTTGATGACATCAAGGTTATCCGCTACGAGGTGCCGGGCTTCGAGGAGTTGCCCTTGCAGGAGAAGATTTTGATTTACTACCTCTCGGAGGCAGCAAAGTGTGGTCGTGACATTATGTTCGACCAGAATTTCAAGTATAACCTTGCGGTGCGTCGCACGTTGGAGGCTATCTACAACAACTACGAGGGCGACCGCGAGTGCGAGGAGTGGAAGGCACTGGAAACCTATCTTAAAAAGGTGTGGTTTGCCAACGGTATCCACCACCACTACTCGAAGGATAAATTTACGCCCCGATTCTCGCAGGAGTACTTCGAGCAGTTGCTCGCTACTGTTCCTGCCGAGCAGTTGCCGCAGGAGTTCGGCTCGGTGGAGGCTCTCAAAGAGGTGCTGTTGCCCGTTATCTTTGATGAGACGCTCTACACTTCGGCACTCAATCAGTCGGCAGGTATTGATGTTATCAAGGCCTCGGCAAATAACTACTACGAGGGTGTAACCCAGAAGGAGGTTGAGGCTTTCTATAAGCAGATGGCTTCGGTGAATGATCCGCGCCCCATCTCTTACGGTCTGAACTCGAAACTCGTGAAAGAGAACGGCAAAGTTGTCGAGCGCGTTTGGAAGTCGGGTGGTATGTACTCGGCAGCCATTGACCGCATTGTCGAGTGGCTCGAAAAGGCAGAGGGTGTTGCCGCAGAGCCGCAGAAGGCTATTATCAACTCGCTGGTAAAGTATTACCGTTCCGGCGACCTGCGTCAGTTTGATGACTACAATATCAAATGGGTGCAGGATACAGTGTCGAATGTCGATTTTGTAAATGGCTTTATCGAGGATTATGGCGATCCCCTCGGCCGTAAGGCTTCGTGGGAGTCGATTGTGAATTTCCGTGACGAGAAGGCTTGCCACCGCACCGAGGTTATCTCGGCAAATGCGCAGTGGTTCGAGGATAATTCGCCCATCAATCCCGCATATCGTAAGGAGGTTGTTAAGGGTGTTTCGGCAAAGGTTATTACCGTGGCAATGCTCGGTGGCGACTGCTATCCCGCAACCCCCATCGGCATCAACCTTCCCAACGCTGATTGGATTCGCAAGGAGTATGGCTCGAAGTCGGTAACTATCGACAATATCACCTTCGCCTACAAGAAGGCTGCGCAGGGTAACGGATTCCAAGAGGAGTTCGTGCTGCGCGAGGAGGATCGCGAGCGTATGACCAAGTATGGCAAACTCGCAGACGACCTCCACACCGACCTCCACGAGTGCCTCGGTCATGGTTCGGGTCAGTTGGCTCCCGGAACGAAGGGTGGCGAACTCGGTACCTACACCTCGACCCTCGAAGAGGCTCGTGCCGACCTCTTTGGCCTCTACTATCTGGGCGACCCGAAGATGGTTGAGTTGGGACTTATCCCCTCGCTCGATGTGGCAAAGGCGCAGTATGCTTCGTATGTGATGAATGGTATGATGACCCAATTCTCGCGTATCGAACTTGGCAAGAATGTCGAGGAGTCGCACATGCGCAACCGCAAACTTATTGCCGAGTGGTGCTACGAGCAGGGTAAGGCTGATAATGTAATCGAGTGGGTTAAGCAGGATGGTAAAACTTACGTTGTGGTTAATGACTTCGACAAGTTCCGCGAACTGCTCGGTAAGATGCTCTACGAGGTGCAGCGTATCAAGTCAGAGGGCGACTATGAGGCAGGTAAGGCTCTGGTCGAGACCTATGCCGTGAAGATTGACCCCACGCTTCACGCCGAGGTTTTGGAGCGTTATCGCGCCCTCAATATCGAGCCTTATGGCGGATTTATCAACCCCGACTACCGTCTGGTCGAGAAGGATGGCGAGATTGTGGATGTTGAGGTTGTCTATAACGACAACTACGTTGAGCAGATGCTCCACTACTCGAAGGAGTACTCGTTCCTGCCCACGTTAAACTAATTTTGTTGGACTGTTCAAGATGTTGATGATGAAGAAAATGTTGGCTTTTGCCGTTGCACTTCTTGCTGTTGCAACGGCTGTGGCGCAGCCCGGTATTGTCTGTCATCGCGGCTTCTATAACTCTCCGGGGGCTGACGAGAACTCGATTAAGGCACTCGAAAATGCCTATGCTCTCGGAGGTATGTATGGCGTAGAGTTCGATGTGAATCTCACTACCGACAAGGAGGTTGTTGTTGTTCATGGCCCCAAAATTCTTGGAACAAACCTCTTGGTGCAGAAGAGTTCGTGGGCAGAAATCTCGAAGGTAACCCTTCCTAACGGAAATAAGGTGCCGACCTTCCGCGAGTGGATTATCGCAGCGAAAAAGTGTCCGGGACTCAAACAGATTATCGAGTTTAAGAAGCACGAAACACCCGAACTCGAAACCGAGTTGGTTGAGCGTGTGGTGGCTATTTGTCGCGAGTTGGATGCTCTCGATATCGTGGAGTTCTCGTCGTTCAGTTACCATATCTGCAAGGAGTGCGCACGTTTGGTGCCGGGTAGCAAGGTCTTGTATATCAACAGTTCGCTCGGTAGTAAGTGTGTCGAGGTTGCAAAGGCAAAGGCCGATAAGGTTACCGACTTGGTCTATAATTGTAATGTCTTTATGAACCGTCCCGATTTGGTTGCAGATGCACTCGCTAACGGTATGCAGACAACGATGTGGATGGTCAATCAACCGGAGGTTGTGGATTGGGCTATCCGTCATGGTGTCAATTACGTATCGAGCGACTATCCCGACCGCATCAAGGCGTACCTCGCAACTCCCGCAGTGAAGCGTGCTGTTGCCAAGGCTGCCAAGAGTAGAACAAAGTAGAGCGTTTGACTCTAAACGAAAAATCCCCACCAAGTTGCTATGGTGGGGATTTTTTTGCATCATAACCTTTTTATGTAATGATGCCGCCCGAATGTACTCTGCTTACTTTTTGCTGCGCTCCTGCAATAGCGAGATAAGTCGGTCGCGCTCGTGGCAGGAGACGTAGTAGGTGTCTTCGTATATGGTCTTAATCTCGACAAAATTTCCCCACTCTGTGGCGTAGATTTCGACCATTCGGAATCGCTTGAAGTCGATAAAGTGACCAAAGTATCCGAAGAATCCGAAACTGCCGAAAATCGGGAATTTCCACCCCATCTCCTTACGGCTGACTGCGCGGATAGAGGAGATTTCCGAGAGACGAATCTCGGTGATGTCGAGCAGACAACGAATCTGCAAGGTCTGCTCGGTAACGACAATGCTGCGTGGCACGGACATCAACATCAACGCCACGAGAGCCGCGATGAACGAGCCGAACCATGCCGAGACGTACCCGCCCTCGTAGAGTTGCATCAGCAAGGCTGCAAGCAGAACGATAACGATGATATAGACCGCAGTCCAATAGAGCGTATAACGCCCATTTTTATATTTGAATATCTCCATCTCTTTGGGCTAAAAGTGCTTCGGCTATTGCCATATCTTCGATGTTGGTAATCTTGATGTTGGAGCGTTCTCCCTCGCAGAGTGTAACCCTCTCGCCCGAATACTCGACCACCGAGGCATCGTCAGTGAATGATGGCTGATACTCCGTCTGGTAGGCTTTGTGCAACATCTCGGCTCTGAAAATCTGCGGAGTCTGGACTATGCGCAGAGTCGAGCGGTCGATGGGGTGTGACTCCTCGCCCGTGGCTACGCGGAACGAATCTACGGGGGTGACGACAGGTATCGCCGAGCCACTCTCGATAGCGGTCTGCACGGCGCGTATAATGACCTTCTTGGAGGTCAATGCTCGCGCTCCGTCTTGTATGGCAATAAGTCCGGTATCTTCGCTCAATGCCTCGATTCCGGCCTTTACGGAGTGGAATCGCTCGCTTCCTCCTGCCACGCAGCGGTGAGGTGCAACCTCAAAGCGGGCTGCGAGATTTTTCCAGAACTCAATGTGGCTTGCGGGTAGTACCACGACAACCTCTGCCGCAGGCAACGCCTCCGAGAAGGTGTTGATAATGCGCACAAGCAGAGGCTCTCCTCCGACCACGCAGAACTGCTTGGGAATCGACCCGCCAATACGTGTGCCGCTACCTCCGGCAACGATTACAACTCCAATGTTTATCTTTTCCATATCAACTTCTTTCCAAATCCGAGAGTGTTATCCGTAAGTTTCATAAAGTCAGGCTCTATGCGCCATAAGTGCAACTCCCCGACAGCCGCAGCATAGGGGAATCGTCGCAGATATGTCTTGCGGTCAGCATCGTCGCCTCTCTCTGCCGTGCCGCAAATCTGCAACCCTTGTACTTTGCCCACAATGCGCGTTTCGAGAACTACCGATGCCGCCACACGACTATTTGCAAGCATCTCTTGCGCGTGACGTGTGGTGTCATCCGAAGTGAAAACAAACACATTACGCTCCGCATCGTATGCGTAGAAGGCATTGGCGCAATACGGCTCGCCGGATGTAGTGGCCGTGGCAAGCGTCATAACGTGATGCCGCTTCAGAAATTTCACTATGCGCTCGTCTGTCTTCACAATCGTATCTGTTAAGTGGGGTAATTACTCCTTAATATCGCTTGCCGGTTGAGGCTCTGCCTTTGACGGTAGAACAATCGAGTCGAGTTGTGTGATGCGCTCGCTCTCGGCTACCTCGCCTGCAAGTTCGGCAACTATGCGGTCGCGTACAAATTCGAATGCTTCGAGGTTATCCTTCGAGATTGGTACGGCAGGCTCCTGTGGAATTTTCAGCGGATTTATCGGCTTGCCACCCTTCCAAACGCGATAGTCGAGGTGGGGTCCCGTCGAGGTGCCTGTGCTGCCGACATATCCGATAACCTCTCCTTGCGATACACGCTTGCCTTTGACGATACCCTTCGCAAAGCGACTCAAATGGAGATAACCGGTCATCATATTGTTGGCGTGCTTGATTTTCAGCGTATTGCCACCACCTCCGCTCCAGCCGCGGAACACTACGACACCATCCGCAACCGCGCGAACAGGCGTTCCTTTTGGTGCCGCATAATCGACTCCGTGATGCGGACGATAACGCTTCAATACGGGATGGAATCGCGAGTGCGAGAATTTGGAACTTATGCGTGTGAATTTAAGCGGAGCCTTCAACATCTGCTTGCGCAGACTGCCTCCGTCATACTCCCAATACTGCACCTTGTCGCCCTGCTTGAAGGGTATGGCGTAGATTTCGCGACCTCCGTGCGTGAATTTCGCACCCCAGATGCGGCCTACACCTACCGAGAGTGTATCGACAAACTTCTCGTCGTAGATGACCGTAAATTTATCGCCCTTCTGTACCCCGAAGAAATCGACCGTCCATTGATAGACATCCTCCAACTCGGCAGCCAGCGAGTAGGGTAGATTCTCCTGCATTATGGCTCCCCAGAGCGAACTCTCGATTTCGGCACTGCGCTTGGTGCGACGTAACTCGATGGGCTTTTGCCCCGTGCTGATACTTACCGAATCGTTTACAAATCCGAATACCACGTAGTCCGTAACACTCTTCTCATAGACCAAAAAATCGAGATGCGAGGCTATGGAGTCCTTGGTAAGAAATGCTGTGTAGGGGCGACCTGCGCGTATTTGGCGCAATGGGAAAATCTCGCGGGCAGCGCGGTCGAGTTGGTCGATTGTGCGGGCGGAAACTCCGTAGCCGTCGAGTATCGTTCCGAGCGTTTGTCCGTTGCGAATCTCGCCCTTTTCGAGGTTGTAGTCATCGGCAATGATGCCATATACCATGGTGTGCTGCTCCTCGCCTCGCGTTTTGGCGTTGCGATTGCAGGCTATGGTCAGCGAGAGTACTCCCGCCATAAAAAACAGAATAGTCCTTCTCATAATCCACAAAGTTAAGAAAAAATTGTCGATAAATCTATGATTTATCACTATTTTATTGAAAACGGCAACTGATTTGCGATAATTGTTTGGAAAATAACCCTATTTTACTTATCTTTGAAAAATAGTTTGCAGATAGGGTGGATTTGTTGAAAAAAATAGCAGCGTGTCTATACGAGGCGGGAGTGCGATTCAGGCATTTCCTCTTCGATGTCGGCATCCTCAAAAGCGAGAAGTTCGATATCCCGATTGTTTGTGTCGGTAATATCACGGTCGGAGGTACGGGCAAGACTCCCTCTGCCGAGATGATTATCGGCTATATGTTGCAGACTCATAATGTTGCACTTCTCTCTCGTGGCTATGGTCGCAAGACCAAGGGCTATCGCGAAGTAACCTCCGAGGACTCTTACCGAGATGTAGGCGATGAGCCTTTGCAGATAAAGTTTAAGTTCCCGTCGGCTGTGGTTGTGGTATGCGAGAACCGCAGGGAGGGTGTGCGCCGCATTATGGCAGAGCATCCCGAAGTGAATCTTATCGTTATGGATGACGGATTTCAGCACCGATACGTCGAACCGAAGGTGAATGTCGTTGTGGTCGATTCGTCGCAGAAACCGGTCGAGCAGGACCACATGTTGCCCTACGGCCGTCTGCGCGATGTGCGAAATTCGCTCGATAGGGCGCACTATTTCCTTGTGACCAAGTGCAGTGATAGTATGTCGCCCATTCAGCGTCGCCTCTTCCTCAAAGAGTTGAAACGTATAGCCTATCAGAAGGTCTATTTTATGCGTTATGAAACGCTGGCAATACAGCCTGTATTCCCGAATATGGCAAAGCCGGAGATTCCCAATTTGAGCGAGGTTATTGCAATGTCGGGTATTGGTAATCCTGACCACTTTATCCGCAGCCTGCGCCTGCACTATCGCGTGGTTGATGAATTGACCTTTGATGACCACCATATCTACAAGGTGCGCGATACGAAGACGATGATTGCGATGCTCGAAAAGCATCCGGAGGCGTATATTGTTACCACCGAGAAGGATGCGGTCAAGATGTTCAGCAGCAAGAAGATGCCGGAGGCTGTGTGCCGCAGGCTCTACTATATTCCGGTCAGAATGACCTACATCGAGGAGTCCGACAAGGATTTCCTCCAAAACCTTGAAAAAGATGTTAAACGAAATTAAGACAAGCGCTGCTTACGTTGCGGCACAGACCGAGGATTTCCGCCCGGAGGTAGGTATTATTCTCGGTACGGGATTGGGCGACTTTGCCGACAATATCGAAGTGAAATATTCGCTCGAATATAAGGATATTCCGGGTTTTCCCGTATCGACCGTCGAGGGCCATAAGGGTCGTCTGATTTTTGGATATATCGAGGGTCGTCGCGTGGTGGCAATGCAGGGGCGTTTCCACTACTACGAGGGCTACACGATGCAACAGGTAACATTCCCCGTGCGCGTGATGAAGTTGCTCGGTATTCAGTACCTTTTTGTGTCGAATGCCAGCGGAGGTATCAACCCTACGTTCCGTGTCGGAGACCTGATGATTATTAACGACCATATAAACCTGATGCCCAATCCGTTGATTGGTCGCAATATGGAGGAGTTTGGTCCGCGCTTTCAGGATATGCACAACTGCTACGACCGCGATCTTATCGCCAAGGCTACCGCTATCGCCGATGAGGAGTCTATCAAGTTGCAGTATGGAGTCTATGTAGGTACTACGGGTCCCACCTTTGAGACGCAGGCAGAGTATCGCTACTTCAAGGCTATCGGTGGCGATGCCGCAGGTATGTCCACCGTGCCGGAGGTCATCGTTGCACGCCATATGTCGGTGCCGGTATTTGCTGTGTCGGTAATTACCAACTGCGGATTGAGCGACCAGATTGGAGACCACGAGGATGTGCAGGCACAGGGTCGTAAGGCGGGGCTGAAAATGGCAAAATTGTTTGTGAGATTGATTAAAAACTTATAAAAACTATGGTAAATAAAGTTATTTTGGTGGGTAACGTGGGTATGGACCCGGAAGTGCGCACCATCGAGTCGGGAGCCAAGGTCGCACGTGTACGTTTGGCAACAACGGAGCGTCTGTTCGACCGTCAGGCAAATGAGACCAAGGAGCATACCGAGTGGCACACTATCACGCTGTGGCGTGGATTGGCAGATGTCGTTGATAAGTATGTACGCAAGGGTTCACAACTCTATATCGAGGGTCGCCTGCGTACTCGCGAATGGACGGACAAGGATAACCAGAAGAGATATACAACCGAGATTCTGGCTGACGATATGAAGTTGCTCGGACGTCGTGCCGATGGCGCGCAGGGTAGCGCACCTGCTCCGCAGGGATATGTGGCACAACCGCAGGGTGGCTACTCGGCACCCGCATCGCAGCCCTACGCACAGCCGGCAGCACAACCGGCTCCCCAGCCGACGCAGGCACCTATTGCCGCTCCGGCAGAGGACCCTGATGACCTTCCGTTCTAATCTGTTCTAAATCGAGGTGAGAATGGGCTACGCAGAGGAGAAACAACGCCAACTTGACCTGCGCTATATCCGTATGGCGCGCGTGTGGGCTGAAAACTCGTATTGTGTGCGCCGTCAGGTGGGTGCGCTGATTGTTAAGGATAAGATGATCATTTCGGATGGCTACAATGGAACGCCTGCGGGATTTGAAAACGTGTGTGAGGATTGTGATGGCGTGACCAAGCCTTACGTTCTGCATGCCGAGGCAAATGCGATTACCAAGGTGGCAAAGAGTGCCAATAATTGCGATGGGGCGACCTTGTATGTTACCGCTTCGCCCTGCATCGAGTGTTCAAAACTGATTATTCAGGCCGGTATCAAGAGGGTGGTTTATAGCGACCCCTATCGCAATGACGATGGCCTAAAACTTCTGCAACGAGTCGGCATCGAGTGCATACACGTTCCGGATAGGGAATAATACTTTATATAATATATTAAAATTAGACTGCGCAACTCGATGTCTGCGCAGTCTAATTTTTTTATTTTGGAAAAGGAACCTCTTTACAAGCCTTTGCCGTGGCACTGCTTGTATTTCTTGCCGGAGCCACAGGGACAGGGGTCGTTACGTCCGACCTTCTTTTCGACCTTTACGGGTGCGGGCTTGCTCTTGTCGCCCAGACCCGCTTGTGCTGCGGCAGCCATACGTGATGCCTGCAACTTATTGACATCGACTTTGGCGCGTGATGCCTGGTTGCGCTGCATCGATTCGGGATTGTTCTCGCGCACGGGAACGTAGGCCTTGTTGAGTATCGAGAGAACATCACGATTAACCTTTTCGAGCATCTTTGCAAAGAGGCCGAATGACTCAAACTTGTAAATCAAGAGAGGGTCTTTCTGCTCGTATGTTGCATTCTGCACCGACTGTCGAAGGTCATCCATCTCGCGCAGATGCTCACGCCACGTATCGTCAATGGTTGTGAACATCACCACCTTGCTAAACATCTTGAAGATTTCGGCACCATCCGAATCCTTGCACTTTTGGAGATTTACCGGCACATTGTAGCCGAGATATCCATTTGTGAGGGGGAAGTACATTGTCGAGTCGAGTTGCTCTTTGCGCTCCTCATATACGCGCTGCATCACGGGGCGCACGGTATCAGCCACAACCTTGGCACGACGAGCATAAGCCTCGCGCAGGTCGCTGACAATCATTTCGAGCAGGTCACGACGTGAAGCCTTCTTGTACGTAGCCTCGTCAAAAGAGGGTTGCAGGGCCACCTCGCGGATAAGTTCCATGCGAACATCCTCGTAATCCCAATCCTCGTGAGCATTGAGGAATGCCTCGGCATAGTCGTACATGATGTTGTTGAGGTCGATTTCGATACGCTCGCCATAGAGAGCGCGACGACGACGGGTGTAGATAACCTCGCGCTGCGAGTTCATCACATCGTCATATTCAAGCAGTCGCTTACGGATGCCGAAGTTATTCTCTTCGACCTTCTTTTGTGCGCGCTCGATGGCGTTGCTCATCATCTTTGCCTGTATAACCTCGCCCTCTTCGATGCCCATGCGGTCCATCATCGCAGCGATACGCTCCGAGCCAAACAGACGCAGCAGGTCATCCTCCAACGACACGAAGAACTGCGACGAACCGGGATCTCCCTGACGTCCTGCACGACCGCGCAACTGACGATCGACACGACGGCTCTCGTGACGCTCGGTGCCGATGATTGCAAGACCACCCGCCTCCTTAACTTCGGGCGAGAGTTTGATGTCGGTACCACGACCTGCCATGTTGGTTGCGATGGTTACCTGACCGGCGCGTCCCGCTTCGGCTACGATTTGAGCCTCCAATTGGTGCTGCTTCGCATTGAGGACATTATGCTTGATGCCACGCAGTTTGAGCATGCGGCTCAAAGTCTCTGAAATCTCGACTGATGTAGTACCCACAAGTACAGGGCGACCCTCGGCAACCAGACGGCTCACCTCGGCAATTACAGCGTTGTACTTCTCGCGCTTGGTCTTATAGACCAAATCCTCGCGGTCGTCACGAATTACGGGGCGGTTGGTCGGGATTACAACCACATCCAACTTGTAGATGCTCCAAAACTCCGATGCCTCGGTCTCGGCAGTACCGGTCATACCGCCCAACTTGTGGTACATACGGAAGTAGTTTTGCAGCGTAATGGTCGCAAAGGTCTGTGTTGCCGCCTCGACCTTCACGCGCTCCTTCGCCTCGATAGCCTGATGCAGACCATCCGAGTAACGACGACCATCGAGAATACGACCCGTCTGCTCATCGACAATCTTGACCTTGTTGTCCATAACCACATACTCGACATCCTTCTCGAACATCGCGTATGCTTTGAGCAACTGATTTACGGTATGTACGCGCTCCGACTTGATAGCGTAGTCGTTGGTTACGGCATCTCGCTTCTGTGCCTGCTCCTCCGGCGAGAGTCCCGACTTTTCAATCTCGGCAATCTCCGAGCCGATGTCGGGCAACACGAAGAAACCATCCTCGTTAAAGTGCTTCGACAGCACCTCATGACCCTTGTCGGTCAGTTCTACCGAATTGAGTTTCTCGTCAATCACAAAGAATAACTCGTCGGTAATTTCGGGCATACGACGGTTGTTATCCTGCATATAGACGTTCTCGGTCTTCTGCAAAAGGGTCTTCACTCCCTGCTCCGAGAGGTACTTAATGAGGGGTTTGTACTTGGGCAGACCCTTGTGTGCGCGCAGGAGGAGTATTCCGCCCTGCTCGGTCTGACCCTCGGAGATAAGTTTGCGTGACTCGGCAAGCAGATTGGTCACAAAGTTCTTCTGCAAGCCGTAGAGATGCTCGATTGCCGGACGATACTGCTCAAACATCTGGTCCTCGCCACGCGGCACGGGACCCGAAATGATAAGCGGGGTACGTGCATCGTCAATCAACACCGAATCGACCTCATCGACAATGGCGAAGTGGTGCTTGCGCTGTACGAGGTCCGAGGGCGATGATGCCATATTATCGCGCAGATAGTCAAAACCATACTCATTGTTCGTACCGAATGTGATATCCGCCATATAAGCCTTGCGACGAGCCTCCGAGTTGGGCTGGTGCTTGTCGATACAATCTACCGAGAGTCCGTGGAACTCGTACATCGGACCCATCCACTCCGAGTCACGACGTGCCAGATAGTCATTGACCGTCACCATGTGAACTCCCTTGCGAGCCAATGCGTTGAGGAATACGGGCAGCGTAGCCACGAGGGTCTTACCTTCACCCGTAGCCATCTCGGCAATCTTTCCCTTGTGCAGAACGACACCACCGAAGAGTTGAACGTCGTAATGAACCATATCCCACTTCACGTCGTTGCCACCGGCAGTCCAATGTGTCGAATAGACAGCCTTGTCGCCCTCGATGGTTACAAAGTCCTTTTCTGCTGCCAGATTGCGGTCGAAATCGTTGGCGGTAACCACTACCGTATCGTTCTCGGCAAAGCGACGTGCCGTATCCTTCATAATGGCGAAAGCCTCCGGCAGAATCTCGTCAAGTTTCTGCTCGATTTTATCGTCTATACGCTTTACTGTCTGGTCGATATCCTTCGAAATCTTCTCTTTATCATCGAGCGACGTGGTGTCGAGTTCGAGTTTTGCCTTCTGCTCGACAATATGTGCCTCATCTGCTGCGATAAAGTCGGCAATCTGCTTCATCAGGTCGGCACTGTGCGCACGCAACTCATCATTCGAGAGAGCCGAGATTGTGGGGTATATCTCCTTGATTTTATTTACGTAAGGCTCGATTTGCTTACGGTCTTTGTCGGCCTTCGAGCCGAAGAGTAGTTTGATTAGACTTGTCAGTATATCCATAGTTGTCTGATTTTTGCTGAATTATAATCCTCCAAAGGTAATTATTTTATTCGGTTTTACAAACGGCTTTCGACGCTTTTTATTATTCTTCGCCCAATCGGACACTCCTCGCAGCGTTTCGGCTTGCAGTAGCAGTCGCCCAACTGAATGAGTGCCTGTGTCTCGAAGGCGTTCTTCGGGCGGACACCGTAGGCTGTCCAGCGGCTGATTTTGGAGTTCGATTCGGCAGGAGTCTTCTCCAAAAGAGTTATGGCTCTGTCACGCAGAGTCTCGTTGCCCATGTAGCAACCATAGGCGTATTGTATCTGCGCTACGACATTGATGCCGAGAATGTTCGATTTGAAATGCCCGATACGCTTGATATGCTCCGTAGAGTCGTGTGCCGGCAGAAAGTGGTGAGTCCAATAGTCCGAAGCCCCTACACCGAAGAGTGCGGCAACATCTTTCGGCTCACGACATTTGAGCATCGTGTCCAGCACGAAATCTCGCTGCGAGAGGAAAGCCGCTGCCTGCGCCATACGTAATACGGGATGGTTGTGCGGATATATTCGCGTGGTGACCCACTCCGAGGGCGACATCTTCTCGATATTGTATTTGTGCGAGAGGTATGCAAACTCGCTTTTCAGATTGAGCGTATATTCATCATCGGGATAGCAGTCGAGCAGTCCGGAGGCACCGATGAGCAGAGCCTCCAATGAGTGTAACGAGTTGCAGTAGTGGAGTATGACTCTATATTCGACCCTCGAAGCCAACTTCTCGAAAGCCTTGCTGTTGTTGGGTGCGCCCAGAAATCTCAACAGCAGAGTATAGAAAGTTTGATTCCAATTCTCGTCAGAGGCGGTGTGTATCTTGCGGATGTCATCATTCTTGCGCCCCAGACGCTCGTAGCCGAGCGATGTGTATATTTCCGTGAGATGCAGAGTATCGGTTTGGGCGAGGTAACCCCCACAGGCACACAACTCGGCACCTGTTTTCAGTCGGTTTATGATACGTTGCACCTCCTCCATTATTCTGCGTTATAGGAGGTTTAACTCTATAAGAGCCTCTTCGGTCATCATGCTCTTGTCCCATACGGGGTCGAATGTGAGTATCACATCCACCGACTCTACGCCATCGACCTTCGCCACCTGCTTGTTCACATCCTCGATAAGCATATCTGCCATCGGACAGTTGGGGGCAGTCAGAGTCATGCGGATTGTTGCCACGCCCGAAGGGTCGAAATCAATCTCGTAGATAAGTCCGAGGTCGTAAATATTTACGGGAATCTCTGGGTCGTATATGTTTTTCAGAGTGAGAACTATATCCTTCTCGACTTTGAGTATCTGTTCCGGAGTCATTTCGGGTCTTGTTAAATTAGTTTTGTGTTGCGGCAAATGCCATTGCGTACATTCTCATCTGCTTAATCATTGCGAGCAGTCCGTTGCTGCGCGTGGGGGAGAGATTTTCGCTCAAACCGATAGCATCCACAAAGTAGAGTTCGGTGTCGATAATCTCCTGCGGCGAGCGACCATTCAGCACGCGGATAAGTAACGCGATTATGCCCTTGGTTATTATGGCATCGCTATCTGCCGAGTAATAGACCTTCCCATCTTCGAGGCGGGCATCGACCCAAACGCGCGATTGACAACCGTTGATAAGGTACTTGTCAGTGCGGTGTTCGGGGTCTATGGCGGGCAGCGTGTCGCTCAACTCGATAAGGTAGTCGTACTTGTCGAGCCACTCGTCGATAAGCGAAAATTCGTCAATGATTTCGTTTTGAATCCTATCGTTCATATCTCTATAACTCTTTACTTACTCCTGTTTTACATTCAGAACTGCACCCTCGGAGGCTGCCGGCTCGGCAATACCCATCAATCGAGCCACAGTCGGAGCCACGGAGGTCATACATACCGGCTCGTCAATACGTCGCGGGCGAATCCCTGCGCCCCAGAAAATTAGCGGTACGTGCGTGTCGTAGCCATACATCGAACCCGACATCGAGACCACCTCGTCGCGAGCCTCAATCCACTCCGGCATAAGATTTATGACCACATCTCCGGAGCGTCGCGGGTAGAAACTGTTCTGCATCTTCTGTGCATATCCGCTGCCGAAATAACTCATACGCATTGCCGTCGAGGAGAGGGCGTGTGATACTCCGCGGAACTGCATTGCAAAGGTTGCCACCTCGTTCTGCACCTCGGCAATCGAGAGCCTCTTCTCATAGACGAGGTTGTGGTTGATGTAAATCGAGTGGTCGATATAGCCCAAAATCCACTGCCCTTGACCATATTTTGCACTCAAAAAGGCATTGACGATAACCTCGAATTGGCGAACATTGAAACGCTCCTTCGGGGTCTTGTCGTGATTGTATGCGGGGCTTGTGCCGTGGTCGGAGGTGAGGACGACAAGCAGTGCTTCGTCATTTTTGAGATGGGTGCGTACATATCCTAAAAATGCCGCTAAATCTCGGTCGAGTGCGTAGAGCATATCTTCGTATTCAACCGATTCGTTACCGTAGCGACTCGCTACGTTACGTGCCGGATCGAGACAGATGTTGAGGATGTCGGTATGTTCATCGATTCCGAGATTCAGGCTTGTGACGGCATACTTCGCAAAGTCGAAAATTGCCGTGTTGCCGGTCGGTGTGCGCGAGATTTTACCGTAGTTGTTGATAAATTCTCCGTGAGATTTGCTCTTGCGAGCCGATTTCGAGCCTGCCGGCTCCTTGAACGTAATAGTCGATTTGCGCGAGTTGCGATACGCCTCGGCAGTATGCAGGCTCTGCCAACTGTTTTCGCCAAAGAGCAGAGGCATATTCTCGCTGTTGTACTCCTTGACCCATGTGGGCAGATAGGGTGTGTAGTAGGATGATGTCGTCCAACGGCAACGCTCCTCGTCAATCCAAAACGCATAGCCCTTTTTACCGCCCATAACCACTGCCGATACGGGGTCTGTGGCGATAGTTATCAGACGGCTGCAACTATCCGCTTTGTAGGCGGCATCCGCCAGAGTCGGAGCAATCAGGTTGCGTGGGGAGTGTGCGCCCTTGCCTTCGCGTTGTTCGAGTCCTGACACCGATTTGTCAAGGGTCAAATCAACCATCTTGCTATCCACATAGTCGCTCCAACGCTGCGAAACGATGCCGTGCGTCGAGGGCATTGCTCCGGTTGAGAGCGTAGCGAGCGAAACGGGAGTAGTGGTCTGCATATAGTTGTAGCGGCTCTCGGTAAAGATTACGCCGCCATCGGTCAGACGTCGAAAACCTCCGGCTCCGAAACCTTCGGCATAGCGTTGCAGGTCATCTGCCTGCATCGAACTTACGACAATATTGACAACAAGGCGCGGACGCTCGGCTGCAAACACACTTGCGGTTGCAAGGGTTGCCACCGCAAAAAATATAGTTGAAACTACTCTCGAAAAAACTCTTGACATCGCAATAAAATCAAATCAAGCGACAAAATTACAAATTTATTTGTAATATCTCTCAATTTGTACTCTTTATTGCACTCTCCGCAAGAAAAGATGAGAAGTATTCGCGCTCTTCGCTAAAATCTATTTCGGGTAACGAATCAATCTCTCGGATTTGGCGACGGCAGAAATCCTTGAATGCCTCGCTCGTCGGGTCGAGAGGGCGATGTTGAGCCGAACTGATAATCTTCTCGATGCGGGGGAGCAACTCCCGGCTATGCTTTGCGAGAATCGCATCGAAAAATTTATCGCGTATATACTCGACGGCAAGGGTCGAGGGATGACATAAATCCTCGGCATAAAAACGATAGTCGCGCAGGTCGTCGTTGAGAATTTCGTACGAGGGAAAATAGTGTGCGTTGTCGAATCTCTCAACAATTTCTGCCACAGCGACTTTAAGCGTTGCTTTGCTTAAAAAATTATCGTCGGCACCATCTCCCAAGTGTCGCACGGGACTGATGGTAAAAATTACCTTTTTGTCGGCAAGAACACCACGCATCAACTCGTCATACATCGCGACAATCTCCTCTGCCGAGAGCCTGCGACGGGAGAAGTTTGCTGCGGGTTGCTTGTGGCAGTTGGCAACTATCTGACCACTCTCGTTGAGGGTGTATATCCATGCTGTGCCGAAGGTTATGATGACCCAATCGGCATGCATCAGAGCCTCATGCCCCTCCTCAATGCGTTGATTTATGCCCTTTTGCACTACTTGCGAATCTGCGCCATTGAACGAGGAGTGGAAGTCGTAACCGAACCAAATGCCATTGCTGCAATGTAGGTCATTTTCAGTTATCACTCTTCGCTCCGCAAAGCGGTGGAGTAGAGTCTTGATGGATGCAGGGTTGAAGAGTACGCCTGTGGGGTTTGACGTAACTCCTAATTTTGCATCGTGAAACGCTTTTGCCATATTGTCGGCAAAGCACGAACCTATGGAGAAGATTCGACTGCTGTGGTCAATCTTCTCGGCAAAGGGCTTTATCTCTATTTCGGTGCGGAATCTTATGGACATAGTTACGATTTTAGGGTCTGTTTTTCGCGCGGAAATTGGAAAATAATTGCCAACACAACCATAATGCCAATGCCGACAGGGTAGTAGAGATGTGGGATTATCTGTAATGGCGACACCTCGGCAAGTCCCGAAGCCATAAGCAGTTGCGCTCCGTAAGGAATCACACCTTGCACAAAGCACGATGCCGTATCCATCAGGCTGGCACTGCGACGGGGCGACACTCCGAACTGTGTAGCAATATCGCGAGCGATGGGTCCTGCCGTGAGGATGGCGATAGTGTTGTTGGCAGTGCAGAGGTTTGTAAGTGCCGTGAGCGTTGCAATCGAAGCCTCGGCAGTGCGACGACCGCCAATATGACGTGTGAGCAGAGATATGAGGTAGTCAAAGCCTCCGCCGCACTTCACGACATTCATCAATCCGCCTGCCAAGAGGGTTACGAGTATCAGTTCGAGCATCGAGCGCATGCCATCGCCCGCGGCAGCGAATGCCGAGATTGTGTCAAATGAGCCACAGGCAAAGCCGATTATATTTGTGATAATGATACCTATCATCAGCACCCCTAACACGTTGATTCCTGCCAAGGCGCAGATGATGACCACGACGTAGGGTAGTGCGCGGAACCACTCTGCCGACTTCTCGACAACCATCACTCCCTCGGACATATCCGTAAAGAGGTATATCGCCAGCGTTGCGATGGCGGCAGGAAGGACTATCATCAGGTTTGTGCGGAACTTATCGCGCATACGGCATCCTTGGCTCTGTGTGGCGGCTATCGTGGTGTCCGATATGAACGATAGATTATCGCCAAAGAAGGCTCCACCCACAACTATCGCCACAGCCCAAGCCGTATCGCATCCCATCTGTTCGGCAAGACCCGTAACTACGGGCGTGAGGGCAACGATTGTGCCTACCGATGTACCTACCGACATTGAGATAAAGCAGGCTGCCACGAATATTCCTGCGGGCAGGAAGGCGTCCGGCACGAACCGCAACGTGAGTTGTACTGTGGCATCCACAGCACCCATCTGCTTGGCTGATTCGGCGAATACTCCTGCCAAGACGAAAATCCACACCATATACATAATGTTGGAGTTCGCTGCCCCTTGCGAGAATGTTTCGATGCGCTCCGAGAGCGATTTTCCGCGGGTTATGGCTATGGCATATATGGCTGCTGTGATAAATGCCACACCGATAGGTATGCGGTAGAAATCTCCCGCAAGGAGCGACCCTGCGAGATAGACCACGAGCAACACCATAATCGGCGATAGCGACAGCAAACCCCTCTTGTGAGAAATATTCATTGTTTGTGACTTTTATTTCATTGACATTTCAACTGCAAAGTTACATATAATTCGTTGAATTGAGAAATTTGGGGCAAAATAATTGGCAGACAGGGGTTTTGTGAAATTCTGATTTTTGGAGGAATGCCAGCAAAAACCAACGTAATGCCAAGTTGTTCC
>SUZF01000026.1 GCA_015060065.1 Rikenellaceae bacterium
CGAGCCACACAACCCGTTTGAGGACTCGAAGAGGTTGTAGTAACCCCGGAGCGTAACTTTATAAATATTGGCGAGCGCACCAACGTAGCCGGCTCGGCAAAGTTCGCACGTCTTATCCGCGAGGGCAACTATGAGGAGGCTCTGCGCATTGCTCGCGCACAAGTCGAAGCAGGGGCGCAGGTGGTGGATGTCTGCATGGATGACGGATTGATTGACGGAGTGGAGGCTATGAGCCGTTTCCTGCGCTTGGCGGGCGCCGAGCCGGAGATTGCTCGTGTGCCGATTATGATAGACTCCTCGTCGTGGGAGGTCTTGGAGGCAGGTATGCGACTCGTGCAGGGCAAGTGCATCGTCAATTCGCTCTCGCTCAAAGAGGGCGAGGAGGTACTGCTTGAACGCTTGCGAAGAGTTCGTCAATATGGTGCTGCGATGGTCGTGATGCTCTTCGATGAGCGGGGTCAGGCAGACACCTATGAGCGAAAAATCGAGGTTGCCGAGCGTGCCTATCGGCTTTTGGTCGATGACGGCTTCCCGCCCGAAGATATCATCTTCGACCCCAACATTCTATCGGTAGCGACAGGTATCGAGGAGCATAATACCTACGGTAAAGCATTTATCGATGCCACGCGATACATCAAAGAGAATCTCCCCCACTCGAAGGTTTCGGGCGGAGTGAGCAACCTCTCATTTGCTTTCCGCGGCAACAATCGCGTGAGGGAGGCTATGCACTCGGCATTCCTCTACCACGCCATTGCGGCAGGTATGGATATGGGCATTGTCAATGCGCAGATGTTGCAGGTTTATAGCGACATCGACCCGGAGTTGTTGGAGAGGGTTGAAGACCTCATCCTCTACCGCAGAGCAGATGCAGCAGAGCGACTGACAGAGTATGCCACACAGATTGCCGATGCGGCAACCACAGAGCGTACCACCGACACCGAATCGTGGCGCAACGGCTCGCTCGACGAGCGCGTAGCCTACGCCCTGCAACGTGGTATCACCGACCATATCACGGAGGATACCGAGGAGGCTCTGCAAGCCCTCGGCTCGCCCATGAAGGTCATCGAGGAGTTGCTGATGCCTGCAATGGAGCATGTCGGCAAACTCTTTGGCGAGGGCAAGATGTTCCTGCCACAGGTCGTGAAGAGTGCGCGCGTGATGAAGCGTGCCGTGGCGGTACTCTCCCCGCATCTTAACAGCGACTACACATATCAGGGTGCCGGCAAGGTTGTGCTGGCAACGGTCAAGGGGGATGTTCATGACATCGGCAAAAATATCGTGTCACTCGTTCTGGCATGCAACGGATATCGAGTTATCGACCTCGGAGTGATGGTCGAGGCAGAGCGCATCATCGACACTGCCATTGCAGAGGGTGCCGATGCTATCTGTTTGAGCGGACTTATTACTCCCTCGCTCGAAGAGATGAAGCGCGTGGTAGCATTGGCGGAGGAGCGTGGGCTACACACGCCCATAATTGTCGGAGGTGCAGCCACGTCGGATATGCACACTGCGGTAAAGATTGCACCGCTCTACTCCGGAGTGGTCATCCACTCCTGCAATGCAGGTCACAACGTAAAACTGCTCTCCAAATTGCAAGGTTTGGAGGCTATTCAGACCGAATTTGAAGTCCGCCAGATGCAGCAGGCTCTGCGCGAGGAGTTCGAACTCGATAATAAACGCCTTATCCCGATTGTCGAGTGTCGAAAGTCTCGCAAGAGCAAGAGGGTCGAGGATATTGTCGTTCCGGCACACACAGGGCGTTTGGTCTTTCCGGAGATTGACATCGAGCAGGTCGAGCCGCTCATTGACTGGAACTTCTTCTTCACGTCGTGGGGATTGAAGGGTCGCTATCCCGAAATCTTCGACGATGAGAGGTACGGAGCCGAGGCACGAGAGATATACGATGATGCCCAGAAGTTGCTGGTGCAGATTCGCAAGGATAAATCGCTCACACTGCAAGGCGTGGTCGGTATCTTCCCTGCCGTGAGCCACAAGGAGGATATCATAGTAACCGACACCAAAGGGCGGCGTCACACCCTTCCGATGTTGCGCAATCAGACCGAGGGCGAGGCTAACCTCTCGCTTGCGGACTACATCGCAGATGAACGCTCCGGCAAGAGCGACTACATCGGCTGCTTTGCCGTAACGGGCGGTGTGGGTCTGCGCGAGTTACAGGAGCGACTTCTGACGGAGTGCGAGGATGAGTACGAGTCGATTATGGCAAAACTTCTTGCCGACCGACTGACCGAAGCCTTTGCCGAGGCTATGCACTCATTCGTAAGGCGACAGATGTGGGGCTACGAGCAGGGGGAGCAACTCTCGCCCGAACAGATTATCCGCGGAGAGTACCGAGGCAAACGCATGGCATTCGGCTACCCCGCTTCGCCCGACCACTCGCTCAAACGCGAGATTTTTGGCCTCTTGGCGGTCGGGATGACGACCTCTATGAGTTTGAACGAAAACTATATGATTGACCCCGAAGAGTCGCTGTGCGGATTGATTTTTGCCGATGCAGAGTACTTCTCGGTGGGTCGTATCGACACCAAGCAGATGCTCGACTATGCCCGCAGGCGCAATATGACGGTCGAGCAGATTGAAAAACTTTTACCCAAAAACGTAAAGAGATGATTGTTGCAGACCTCATAGCCAAGAGTGCAGCCGAGGGAGGCTGCCGATTTGCATTCGAGTTGTTACCGCCACTCAAAGGCGACGGCACGCAGGGTGTATTCGGGGCTATTGACCCTCTGGTTGAGTTCGACCCGGCGTATATTGACGTAACTTTCCACCGCGAAGTTATGCACACGCAGACCCTTGCCGACGGACGCACCGAGCGACACGTTGCTCGTCGTCGTCCCGGAACGGTCGGCATTTCGGCAGCCATACGCTCACGCTACGGCATCGAGACAGTACCTCACATCATCTGCGGAGGTCTGTCGCGCTACGACATCGAGGATGCGCTGATTGATATGGATTTCCTCGGACTGCACAATGTGCTGGCTCTGCGTGGCGACAAGTCGCCCGACGAGGAGGTCTTCACGCCCCATCCGCAGGGTCACGCCCACGCCATAGACCTTGTGCGACAGATTATGGCGATGAATCGCGGAGAGTTTGTCGATGGCGAGGTCGAAGTGTGCCACCACTCGGAGTTCTCGATTGGCGTGGCAGGATATCCGGAGAAACACGCTGACGCCACATCGCTGGATGAGGATATCGCCCGACTTAAAGAGAAGGTCGATGCGGGTGCAAGGTATATCGTGACACAACTCTTCTTCGACAACAGCAAATTCCTCGACTATCGCGAGCGTTGTCGCAAGGCGGGCATAACCGTTCCGATTGTGGCGGGCATAAAGCCCTTTGCGGTGGCTCGTCATCTCGAAATTCTACCCCGCATATTCGGGACTGCCATACCGGAAGCGTTGGAGCGCGAAGTGCGCCTGCATATCGACAACCCGAAGGCTGTGCGTGAAATAGGTACAGAGTGGTGCATCGCCCAATGTCGCGAGTTGAAGGCTGCGGGAGTACCGGTGTTGCACTTCTACACAATGAGCCGCACCGAGGAGATTGCCAAGATTGCCAAGGCGGTATTTTAGAGATTTTTAAGACTGTTTGTTACGTAAAACCGAAAGCAGAGATATGACACCCACAGAATTTCGCAGAGAACTGCACCGACACCCCGAACTCTCATTCCGCGAGGAGCGCACAGCCCGATTTATCTCCGAGGCACTGACCGAGGCAGGTATCGACCATCGCCCCATTGCCGGCACGGGCATACTCGCCCGCATCGAAGGTGTGGGTGACACGAAGAGAGCCGTCGTTTTGCGTGCCGACATCGATGCACTGCCGATTCACGAGGCGGCAGATGTCGAGTGGAGGTCGGAGAACGAGGGCGTGATGCACGCCTGCGGTCACGACATCCACGCAGCGGTACTCTATGGTGTATTGTGCAAACTTGCTGAAACCCGCGATTTCGAGGGTACAATCTTCGGACTCTTTCAGCCGGGCGAGGAGTGCAATCCGGGAGGGGCATCGCTCGTCTTGGCAGAGAATCCGTTTGAGGGGTACGATGTCCGTGCCGTCATCGGCGAACACGTCGAGCCGAAGTTGCCGGTTGGGACCTTCGGATTTCGCGAGGGTAAATATATGGCATCGAGCGACGAACTTCGATTTACGGTAAAGGGCAAGGGCGGACACGCTGCCCTGCGAGCCGACCTCCACGATGCAGTGGTTGCCGCGGCAGAACTTATCGTGCGCCTAAATGCCATGAACTCCGAGGATACAATCCTCTCGACGGGCAAGGTGGTTGCCGAGGGTGCTACAAATGTAATTCCCGACGAGGTATATATCGAGGGTACTCTGCGAACCTTTGACGAGGCTGTTCGTCGCATCGGCAAGGAGGAGATTGAGGCTGTGGTAGCAGATGTCGATGCCCGCCACGCGACCTCAAGCGTGGTTGATATCTCGCAAGGCTTCCCCTGCGTGATAAATGACGAAGAACTGACCGACATAGCACGAACATTGGCTGCCGAGAGATTCGAGGCTGTCGAGTTGGAGTTGCGCCCCACGGCCGAGGATTTCGGATTCTACACCGTGCGCTATCCGTCACTCTTCTACCGACTCGGAGTCGGTGGCTCCGGTGCCACCCACACATCCGAATTTTGCCCCGATGAGAGGGCAATCACGGCAGGCATAGAGTTTATGCACCTGCTGACGCTTAAATTAACAAATCAAAATGGGAAAGAAACGAAATAAAAACATAAGGAACTCTTTCGAGCAACGTGCCTCCTTTTTGGCACAACTCCTGCGTGAGATGCCCGATAAGAGTTTTACACTCAAACATCTTGCTGCTGCATCGGGAGGTGCCGACCGCGAGGGTCGCGACCTGACGAAGGCTATACTCGACCGCTTTGTCGAGGAGGGTGTTGCAGAGTTTACATCTCGCAAATATCGTCTCTCGAAGAGCAATCTGCCCCACTACGAAGGTGTGGCGCAGATGACCTCATCGGGGTCGATGTTTGTCACAGTCGAGGGCTTTGATGAGGATGTATTCATCAACCCTCGCAACACACGCACCGCTCTCGATGGTGACCGCGTGGAGATTGTTGTTACCCATCGCTCACGCGGAGGCTCTCCGGAGGGCGAGATTACAGAGGTCTTACAACGTAGCAACCGAACATACATCGGGGTTGTCGAACTTCACTCGAAGGCACTCGCCTTTGCTCTGACCGATTCGCGACGCATCCCCGTAGATATTGCCCTTTCGCGCAAGAAGTACCCTGCACTCGAAGAGGGTCAGAAGATCTTGGTGCGCGTAGCAGAGTGGTACGATGATGCCAAGTTGCCAACCGGAGAGTTGGTCGAGATTCTGGGAAAGGAGGGCGACAATGATACCGAGATGCATGCCATACTTGCCGAGTACGACCTACCCTACCGATTCGACGAGAAGGTCGAGGCAGCAGCCGAGCGCATTGCAGCCAAGATTACCGAGCGCGACTATGCCGAGCGCAGGGATATGCGCGACGTTACGACCTTTACCATCGACCCGGCAGATGCCAAGGATTTCGATGATGCACTCTCGATTCGCCGCATCGGCAAGGATTCGTGGGAGGTTGGTGTCCATATTGCCGATGTCACGCATTATGTACGCCCCGGCTCGGTCATTGACATCGAGGCAGAGGCGCGTGGCACATCGGTATATCTTGTTGATAGAACGGTACCGATGTTGCCCGAAAGGTTGTCGAATTTCCTCTGCTCATTACGCCCCAACGAAGAGAAGTTGTGTTTCTCGGCAGTATTCAACATAAACGAGCAACTCGAAATTACGCGTGAATGGTTTGGTCGCACGGTCATCTACTCCGACCGTCGCTTTACCTATGCCGAGGCGCAGGATATTATCGAGACGGGCAAGGGGGATCTTGCCGAGGAGATTCTCACGCTCAACCGCTTGGCGCAGGGTCTGCGCGAGGCCCGCATAGCCAATGGCGCGTTGCTCTTCGACCGTCGCGAGGCAAAATTTACACTCGACGAAAAGGGCAAGCCTACGGGTGTCTATTTCAAGAAGTCGAAGGAGGCTAACCACCTTATCGAAGAGTTTATGCTCTTGGCAAACAAGCGCGTGGCGCAGTTCTGCTCGAAGGGCAAGGGTGGCAAGGCTCGCCCGATGGTCTATCGTATCCACGACAAGCCCGACAGCGAGAAGTTGGACCGCTTCCGCACCTTCATACTCCGCTTCGGACACATCTTCAAGGCGTCGAAAGGTACGGCTATCGCCCGCGAACTGAACTCGCTGTTGGGAAAAGTCAAGGGCAAGCCCGAAGAGAATGCCGTCTCGACCCTCGCCATACGCTCGATGGCAAAGGCAATCTACTCGACCGACAATATCGGCCACTACGGATTGGCATTCCCATATTACACCCACTTTACCTCGCCTATACGTCGCTATCCCGATATGATGGTACATCGCCTGCTGGCGCACTACCTCGACAAGGGCAAAAACCCCGACAAGGCGGCTCTTGAAGCCGAGTGCGAACACTCCACCGAGCGCGAAGTTATAGCTGCCGAGGCGGAACGTGCATCCATAAAGTATAAGATGGTTGAGTTTATGCAGGGTCAGGGCGACAAACTCTTCGAAGGCCACATTTCGGGGCTTACGGAGTGGGGAATCTTTGTCGAGTTGGAGGATTCGATTATCGAGGGCGTAGTTCATCTGCGCGATATCGAGGGGGATTTCTACCGCTTTGACGAGGAGCGTTTCGAGGTCTATGGCACCTCCACAGGCAATATCTTTACACTTGGCGACCGTGTTCGCGTGAGGGTAAAGGCTACCGACCTGCGCAGACGAACTTTGGACTTTGAGTTTGCATAACAGCAACCGCCACACAGAGTCCGCGCAACACCCTCTAAACAGAGAATTGTAAGAGAAGAAAACTATGGCAGATAACTATCTGGGCAATAAAATGGAGGAGTATATGGCACGCAAGGCTGCCGGCTCTCCTGCACGCAAGCCGCAGGCGACACTCGCTCGCCTACTGCTCAAAAATCGCAGTCACCGAGGCTTCGACCCCACATTCCGTGTGCGCGAAGACCAACTACATCGCATTATCGAGGTAAATACACGCATCCCCTCGGCTCGCAATGCGCAGGTTTTGCGCTTCCGCCCCGTAACGTCGGAGGAGGCGCACAAAATCTTGCCGCACATTCGTTTAGGTGGGGCGTTGCCCGAACTACACCTTCCGCTCGAAGGGAGTGAGCCTAACGCCTTCATTGTCATCTGCTCGACCGTAGCAGAGGATAAGTGGGTCGATATCGACCTCGGCATCTCGGCACAAAGTATGTTGTTGCAGGCGGTCGAGATAGGTCTGAATGGCGTATGTATCGGAGCCTTCAACAAGGAGAAGATTGCCGAAGCACTCGACTTGAAGGCGGAGCCGTTGCTGATTCTCGCCATAGGTCGAGGCACCGACCATATCGAATTGGTCGAAATTGGCGAAGGCGACAGCCACGCCTACTACCGCGAAAATGGCACTCACTACGTACCGAAAGTGCGTGTGGATGACCTGATTTTGAGGTAGCAAGAGCCTTTTTCGGGGCAAAACGTGAAAATTTTCACACCGAAAGGTTGTGATTCGCAATTATTTTGTATCTTTGCCCGACTATTGTTTAACTAATTTAACTTTTACTCAAAATGCCAAAAATGAAAACTAATGCCGCTGCAAAGAAGCGTTTTACTTTCACCGGCACAGGTAAGATCAAGCGCAAGCACGCTTATCACAGTCACATCCTGACCAAAAAGTCGACTAAACAAAAGCGCAATCTCTGCTATTCAAGCACCGTTGCACCTGCCGATGAGGCAAAAATCAAGAACCTGTTGGTTAAATAATTAACCGCGTAAGGCTCACAAATTTTTTATTAACCAAAGGAGTGACATAGCCCCAAAGAGCGGGAGAGAAGCCCGTCGCTATCAACTCTGTAAAAACTTTTAATTATGCCACGTTCAGTAAATGCTGTTGCGTCTCGCGCAAGAAGAAAGAAAGTTTTGAAACTTGCCAAGGGTAACTTTGGTTCAAGGGGAAACGTATGGACCGTTGCCAAAAATACGGTCGAGAAGGGTTTGCAGTATGCGTATGCACACCGCCGCCTCAAAAAGAGAACATTCCGCTCGTTGTGGATTACCCGTATCAATGCGGCTGTCCGCGCACAGGGAATGACCTATTCGGAGTTCATCGGTAAAATCAACGCCAAGGGTATCGCTCTGAACCGTAAGGTTCTCGCTGACCTTGCGATGAACGAGCCGAAGGCATTCGAGGCAATTGTTAAAGCAGTTAAATAGTTGATTCCGCTCACGGAATCGTGAGGGGCGTGTCCAATTTGGACACGCCCATTTTGTTAGACGGCTTCTTTTCTTTTGCGGTCTGTTCCACATCCGGCAGAAGAGAGATTTGGTAGCATTTCAAGACTTCGGAGGGGTGGGGAGAAAAAAAAGGCTGCCCCACTATACTATGGAAGCAGCCCTAATATCCGACTTCGATACAGATTATATGTGCAGATAGGTAAAACCGGCCCCTTCGAGGGTGTCTGCGTGATAGATGTTACGACCGTCAATAATCAGGCGGTGGCGCATAATCTCTGCCATCTGCTCCCACGAAGGCAGGCGGAACTGCTTCCACTCCGTAAGCAGCATCATTGCATCCGCACCCTCTACTGCCTCATACATATCCTTACAGTAGGTTACCCTATCTCCGAGCAGACGACGAGCCTCATCCATAGCCGCAGGGTCATAGACGCACACCTCACATCCCGCCTCCAACATCTTCTCGATAACCACAAGCGACGGAGCCTCTCGCACATCGTCGGTTTCGGGTTTGAACGCCAACCCCCAAACTGCAATACGCTTACCGGCAAGTGAGCCATTATAATAGTTGGAGAGTTTTCGGAACAGCACCGACTTTTGTCGCTCATTCACACGCTCCACCGCTTTGAGCAACTCCATCGAGTAGCCGTAACTATCAGCCGTATTTATAAGTGCTTTGATATCCTTCGGGAAGCAGGAGCCTCCATATCCACATCCGGGATAGAGGAATTTCGAGCCGATACGGCTGTCGGTACCGATACCTCGACGCACCATATTCACATCCGCACCAACCAACTCGCAGAGATTGGCGATATCGTTCATAAACGATATGCGGGTTGCCAGCATCGAGTTGGCTGCATACTTTATCATCTCGGCAGAGGGTATATCCGTAAAGATTATGCGGTAGTGATTGAGCATGAAGGGCATATACAACTGCTCCATCAACTGACGTGCGCGGTCGCTCTCGACACCCACGACCACGCGGTCGGGAGTCATAAAGTCCTTGATTGCAACACCCTCCTTCAAAAATTCGGGATTGGATACCACATCAAAAGCGACATCGACACCTCGCAGAGCAACCTCTTCGAGAATTGTCGCCTTGACCTTTTGAGCCGTTCCAACCGGAACGGTACTCTTAATCACAACAACGGTATATTGTTCGAGATTGCGACCAATCTCGTGGGCAACATCGAGGAGATATCGCAAATCGGCAGAGCCATCCTTATCCGCCGGGGTTCCGACTGCGATAAAGAGAGCCTGTGCATCGCGCAAACCCTCGGCAAGAGAGGTCGTAAAGTGCAGACGACCAGCCCGGCTGTTGCGAGCAACAAGGTCTTCGAGTCCGGGTTCATAAATGGGGATTTCGCCCCTCTGCAATCGGGCAATCTTTGCGGCATCGATATCGACACACGTAACATCAATACCCATCTCTGCAAAGCAGGCTCCCGACACAAGCCCCACATAACCTGTTCCTACAATGGTAATATTCATCCTTTCGTTGTTTTACTTTGCAAATTTAAGCATAAATATACAATATAAGGCTCATCTATGGCCCGAAAAATCAAATAATTGGTCACAAACCTCCCCACGCAGGCCGCAAGAGGGGACTATCACAAAAAAAATCACACCTCGGAGTGATAAAATTTATATCGGGATACAAAATTTTCCGAAAAATATTTATAGTTTTGTAAATATGCTATTAAAAGGCGCAAACTAAACTAAAACAACTAATATGAAAAAGAATCTGATTTTGACCCTTGCGGCACTTATCGTAGCCGTGACTGTCACCTCCGAGGCACATGCTTGGGCCAGTGTCGGGCATACGTCCATTGCCTACATTGCCGAGCAGCACCTCACACCGAAGGCTCGCGAAAAGTGTCATCACTATCTCAAACACTCGCTGGCTTACTACGCATCGTGGCAGGACCACTGGCGTTTTACTGACCCCTACAAGGAGATTCACTATTGGCACACATCGAAAGTCGATGCCGACAACAATCCTCTCTACAACGAGGGTCGTGCCGCAGATGTTCAAATCGAGCGTATCCGCAAGGAGATGAAGAAGTACCGCAAGATGGACGACTCGACAATTATCGTCAATCTCAAACTGCTGATTCACATGATTGGCGATATGCACTGCCCGTCACACACGGGGTATCCTGACCAACCCAAGTACAAAAGTTACAAATTCAAGAATAAAGGCAAAAGTATCAAATTCCACGGCTTCTGGGATGGCTCTCCATCCTATTTCCATAGAGGTTGGACCTGCGAAAAATTCCACGAGAATATCGACAAATTGTCCAAGAAGGAGATTGCAAAAATAACAAAAGGTACGGCTACGGATTGGGCGCGTGTGAATGGTATCGAGATGCGGGAGGTCTATGAACTTATACCTCGCAACGCAGAATTGACGGAACTTCCGACCGAGACCCACGACCGTATGCGCGAGATTGTCGATAAGCAGATATTGCGAGGTGCATATCGATTAGCGCACGTACTGAACCAGATTTTCAAAAAATAGGAGAAGAGAGTTATGAAGAAGTTTATTAAATATATGGTATGCCTGACCCTCGTACTGACCGCAGGAAATGCGTGGGCGTGGAACAAAATGGGACATGAGGCTATGGCGATATTGGCGAGTGAGCGACTCACTCCCCAGGCACAGGATATGGTATCCAAGATTTTGCCCGAAGGCGACCTGCATACCAACGCATATTGGCTCAATACACTGAAAAAAGATAATAAATATGCTGCTACAAGACATTGGCACCATACAACCCTCAATGCACAAGGTCGCTCGACCACGCAGAACGCGAACGACGGCATCGTGCAGTTGGAGCGCAACATCGAGATTCTGCGCAACCGTCAAGAACATAGCGATTCGCTCGTGGTTGCAGCACTGAACACAGTTGTTCATCTTGTTGGCGACCTACACTGTGTGGCTCATATCCGCTTCGAGGATATCCCCCACTCCAAAGGCTTTGGTTTCTATCGCAGCAATGGCAAGTCGATGAATCCAAAAGATAAGAAGAGCTGCCCAAGAACTTCGTGGTACAAGATATGGAGCCATTGGTATTTTGCTTTGCACGGAGGGTTCTCTTCGGAGATGTACGCTAACGACATAAAGTTGTGTCAGGGTGACAAGTTCAACGAATACGCATCAGGAACACCCCGCGAATGGGTCGAGGATATGGGTCGTGAGGCTCGCCCTCTGCTCGCGAGAATCCAGCCGAATGGCGTTCTGGATAGCACAACGGCATTCAATTGGGAACTTATCCACGAGCGATGCGTAGCCAAAGCATCGGTACGTCTGGCCGTGATATTGAACGACATATTCAAATAGGGTTTCCCAACACATCGGGCAGAGAGTAAGCAAATGGAGCAATCATGCCCACCACCTGCTCTTCGAGAGAGTTTGAAAGCAAATGGGGCTGTCTGACAAATCAGACAGCCCCAATTTTAAGATGTAAAAGAGTTTACTTGCGAATAGCCGCTACACCCGGAAGTTCCTTGCCCTCCATGTATTCGAGCAGTGCGCCACCGCCGGTCGATACGTATGACACCTTGTCTGCCAAGCCGAACTTGTTGATGCAGGCAACCGAGTCACCACCACCGATAAGCGAGTAAGCACCCTTCTCCGTAGCCTCGGCAATTGCCTCTGCCACTGCACGCGAGCCGGTCGAGAACTTGTTAATCTCGAATACGCCCACGGGACCATTCCAAAGGATAGTCTTGCAGCCCAAGATATGCTCACGGAAGAGAGCCTTACCTTCGGGACCGATATCGACACCCTCCCAAGCATCGTCGATATCACGAACAGATGCATACTGGGTATTTGCCTCCTCCGAGAAGTCATCGCATACCAAAGCGTCGGGCGACATCACAAACTTAATACCCTTCTCCTCTGCCTTTTTGAGGATTTCGAGAGCCACGGGGAACATATCAGGCTCGCAGATAGACTTACCAACCTTGCCGCCCAAAGCACCTGCGAAGGTGTAGGTCATACCGCCACCGATGATAATCGAATCTACCTTCTCCATCAACTTCTCGATAATCGAAATCTTGGTCGAAACCTTCGAGCCGCCAACGATAGCGCAGAAGGGACGCTGCGGATTCTGCATCACACCGTCGATAGCCTTCAACTCGTTCTCCATAACGTAGCCGAACATCTTATCCTCCGGGAAATAATCGGCAATAAGAGCCGTCGAAGAGTGTGCGCGGTGAGCCGTACCGAAAGCGTCGTTGATGTAGCAATCTGCATACGAAGCGAGCTTCTTCACAAACTCCTTCTGTGGACCCTCTTTGAGAGCCTTCTTTGCAGCCTTCTTCTCCTCGTCGGTAGCATCCTCTGCCAATCCGCGGGGCTTGCCCTCCTCCTCGGCATAGAAGCGGAGATTTTCGAGCAACATTACCTCACCGGGCTTCAAGTTAGCAGCCATCTCGGCAGCCTTCTCGCCCATGCAGTCGCCTGCAAACTGAACCTTCACACCCAGACGAGCCTCGATAGCAGGAATAATCTGCTCCAACGAGAACTTGGGATCGGGATTCTTCTTGGGACGACCAAGGTGTGACATCAAAATCACGGCACCACCCTTTTCGAGAACCTTCTTGATGGTGGGAATAGCAGCACGGATACGCGTGTCATCAGTAACCTGACCCTCGCCATTGAGAGGCACGTTGAAATCTACGCGAATGATTGCGCGCTTGCCGGTAAAATCGTAAGAATCAATCTTGAACATAATTTTTTCTGTTTTTATGTGGTTAAATTCGTAAATCCGGTTTATCACAGATGCGGCAAAGGTACGAAAATTATTTGTTAATTCATTAACAAACGGCTGCGAAGTTTCTATTTTTTACGAATCTACGCCATCAGGTTCTACAAAAATGGTGTTGTTCCCGCTGCTAACGGACTACGAGAGAGTCTCTTACATACATCCATCAGATATCGCGATATTTTATAAAGTCGCAAATGTATTGTTTTTGGGGATTTTTAGTACATTTGCAACAGATTATGCAACGAATAGGACACGTAGCCGTTTTGTGCCTCTGCCTTGTGGCACTGCTTATGTCATCGAAAACCTCGATGGCGCAATCCGCTGTTGCCGACTCGACCTTTGTCGAGGGGAGATTCATCCCCGCCAAGAAGATTCCCGCCAAGAAGAGTCTTGTGGTACGTAAGGGCGGTTGGTGGCAGGAGCATAGCGACTACACCACCCGCTTTCGGGCAGAGCAGTTAGTCGTTCCCGGAGCGTTATTTTTGGTCGGCACGCTCGGTATTGGCGAGAATGCACCGATGCGCGGTATCAACCTTGCGGTACGCGATGGAATGGCCTCGATGCGTAAGGATTTGCAAATCCACATCGACGACTATATGCAGTACCTTCCCGTTGCTGCCTATCTTGGTCTTTGTACCTCACGTCGAATCAAGGCAAAGCATACCGTTCCGGAACGTATATGTGTGGCAGCAGTAACCTATATCTCGATGGCGGCACTGACCAATGCACTGAAATACACCATTCGCGAGCAACGCCCCGATTCTGCCACCCGCAACGCCTTCCCTTCGGGACACACCGCCACAGCATTTGCCGGTGCGGAGTTGGTACGCGCGGAGTATGGCGTAGGTTATGGAATCGCTGCATATACCGTGGCTACGGGAGTGGCATTTATGCGCCTATACAATGGTCGCCACTGGCTCAATGATGTTCTTGCCGGTGCCGGCATAGGCATCATCTCGGCACGCATCGGTTATTGGATGTTGCCCCTCAATCGCAAAATCTTCAAGATGGACCGTCGCAAGACAATCGTCACAACACCGATGTACTATCCCGAACAGAACGCGCTCGGCATGGCGTGTGCGATGAACTTTTAGTTGCCCACACACACGGCCTTGCGGCACCTCCGCCTGACTCTTGCAGGCTATCTTATCGAATTCATACGGATACTTGCCTTGACCAAGGCAATAGCGCGTATGCGGCTCATCGCCACATCTTTATCTGCGTGGTGCGGATTCTGACTGACGAGTTTCACGCAATCTTCGACATCCGATTTCTGGACATATTTAACCGTAATATACTCCTCGCCATCGATATCAATCGAGAGCAGATACATATCTCCCCAAAAGATATCATTCAGGTCGCGCAACTGCTTATAGAGTACAATATCGCCACTTTTCAGCAGCGGATACATCGAATCTCCCACAACATATATCGCCCCATCGCACTTCGGCAGATTGGGAATGTGGATAAAATCGACCGGTTTCATAGCCTGTCGGTCGGTAAATAGCGGAACCAGTCCGGCTGTACCCTCAATCGAATAGAGAGGCACGCTCTGCATCGGCAATGCATTGTCCGTTTTGAGGCGGAAAGCGGTCAAATCGGGTTCGAGATTGAACATATCGGCTGCATCGTCGCCATCGAGCCACTCGGCATTAACATTCAATTCTTGAACTAAAATATTTTTATTGCGAGCCGAGAGTCCCGCCTTCCCCGTCTCAATCATCGACAATGCCGCTTTTCCGATACCAAGTCGCTGTGACAGTTGCTCTTGCGTCATCCCAAGAGCCTTGCGTATCAATTTTACTCGACTTTCTGTAATAGTCATATTAGTTTTATTTATATTAAATTTTTGAACTTTTGAGTATCAATTTCAATTTTTGAACTTATATTTGCACTGCAAAGTTAAATAATTTATTCATAAATGCAAATAATTTCAATAATTTAGACTGATTATGTATGAAATTACTTCTCAAATTTACGAAAAAACCGCACAGAGATTCTGTGATTTGGTAGGCAGAGCAGGCTATTTTTCGGGGACGATTGAGTTTGCGCACGAGGATACCGAATGCAAAATGGTTGCCACAATCATCATCTATCACAAAATTGTTGATATGCCGGAGGGACGTATGGAGGTTATCGACGATATCGTGCCTGTCTGGTGGGAGTTTCACACCACGGTCAGGGGCGAAGAGTTGATTAACGACTTTGACTTCTCGGTGCTGAAAGAGCATATAACTGAATAGTTGCAGATATCAATCACACAACTCGCAGAAGAGCCTTTTTCACCTCTATCGGAGCGATGCCTCCGCCATCTCTGCACCACGGGTCGCCAATCGTTTGCATCGGAACAGGCGACCTTCTTTTTTCCATTTAACTCAAAACTTATTATGAATTTTACGGATTTCTCGACCACAGTCTATCCCTTTCTCGAAATCAAGGAGTTCCACCACACGTACTATCGCCTGCTCGAAGAGTTCGCCTGCGGGCGTGTGCGTAAATTGATAATCACGATGCCACCCCAGCACGGCAAGAGTGTCGGTGCCACAACTCTGCTACCGGCATATATGCTCGGCATAGACCCCGACCTGCGCATAGCCATAGCCTCCTACTCTGCATCTCTCGCCTCGCGCTTCAACCGTCGCGTACAGCGCATACTCGAATCGAGAGAGTATAGCGACATCTTCCCCGAAACGACCATCAAACGCGGAGGCAAGCCCGCCGAGTACATTCGCACATCCGACGAGGTCGAGATTATCGGACATCGCGGAGAACTTCTCTCGGTTGGTCGCGAGGGGTCACTCACCGGAAACAGGGTCGATTGCTTTATACTTGACGACCTCTACAAGGATGCCATGGAGGCTAACTCGCCCATCGTGCGCGAGAATTGCTGGGAGTGGTACACATCGGTAGTCAAGACCCGTATGCACAACGCCTCGCGCGAACTTATAGTATTTACGCGCTGGCACGAAGAGGACCTTATCGGAGAACTTACACGCCGAGAGCCGACGCTGATGCTCACCGAGTGGAGCCAACTCGACAATCTCGACCCCGACACGTGGGTCTATCTCAACTTCGAGGCAATAAAGAGTTCGCCTGCAAGCGAAATCGACCCCCGCACATCGGGCGAGGCTTTGTGGGAGGAGCAGCAGAGTTCTGCTCTACTCAAAGCGAAGCGAAGGCTCGACCCTCTGCGATTCGAGTGTATGTATCAGGGACACCCCTCCTCACGCGAGGGTCTGCTCTACGGAGATTCGTTTGCCGAATATGACGAGTTGCCCCACGACTTGGTACGCATAGGCAACTACACCGATACTGCCGATATGGGCGACGACTATCTCTGCTCGATATGCTACGCGGTCGATACCGACGGAGTGATTTATGTTACCGACGTGGTCTATTCGCGCGAGTCGATGGAGATTACCGAGGGGTTGGTAGGCGAGATGCTATCTCGCAACAGCACCCGCTCCGCCCTAATCGAGAGCAACAATGGCGGTCGTGGTTTTGCACGAGCCGTGCAGCGATTGGCTCCCACGACCCACGTAGAGTGGTTTCACCAGAGCGGCAACAAGGAGGCTCGCATACTCTCGCACTCCGCCACTGTACTGCACAATATGCGTTTCCCACGCAATTGGCAGCAACGATGGCCGGAACTATACAACCACTTAACGACCTACCGACGTCAATTCCGAGCCAATCGCTGGCACGATGCTGCCGATGTCGTCACAGGTATAGTCGAACACGAAATTACCGACCGCCCAACCTCGAAGGTGCATAGGATCGCATTCTTGTAGCAAAGATTGTTACTGAAAATTTTGCAAATTGTGCCTCGATGCTGCGGAGCGAGCGTAGAGGGCAACGTGTTTGTACTCTGCCGAGCCACGCAGGAAGAAAAAGAGATTTTTTATAGAAAAAAAGCCTCTTAATTGTGAATTATTTATACATTTGTATTTCGAAAACATTTATACGCAAATTATGAATAATTTGAATATTCGCACAGCCGAGGATGTGGTCATCCGTTTTTCGGGTGACTCCGGTGATGGTATGCAACTTACCGGCACACTCTTTTCGGACACCTCGGCACTGCTCGGCAACGGCATCTCAACCTTCCCCGACTACCCTGCCGAGATTCGCGCACCGCAAGGTACGGTAGCAGGCGTTTCAGGCTTTCAGGTTCACTTTGGCTCGCACCCGGTGGATAATCCGGGCGACTATTGCGACGTGCTGGTGGCGATGAACCCCGCAGCGTTGAAAGCCAATCGTCGCTGGCTCAAACGCAGTGCAACGGTAATTCTCGATGGCGACAGCATCACCGAAGAGAACTTGCGACGTGCCGGTTTTGCAACCACAGACCCCGTAGCCGAACTCGGTCTTGCGGAGTATAACGTGGTCGTACCGGCAATTACCACGATGACGCGCGAGGCTCTTGCCGAGACGGGTCTTGACCACAAGAGCATTGTCAAGTGCAAGAACATGTTTGCGCTGGGCATCTGCTTCTTTATGTTCGACCGCCCCGAAGAGCATGCCAAGAGTTACTTGACATCAAAATTCGCCAAGAAAAATCCTGCCATTGCCGAGGCCAACATCCTCGCCATCGAGGCGGGCTACAACTACGCTGCAAATACACACTCCTTCGCCAACACATACGTAGCACCTGCCACACTCGCAAAGGGCACATACCGCTCAATTAACGGCAATGTGGCTACGGCTTGGGGATTCTGTGCAGCCAGCGAGAAGAGCGGACGACCGCTCTTCTGCGGTTCGTACCCCATTACCCCGGCAACCGTCATACTCGAAGAACTTGCCAAGCGCAAGGACCTCGGAGTGAAGACCGTGCAGGCAGAGGATGAGATTGCGGGCATCTGTACATCCATCGGCGCAGCCTTTGCCGGTAACCTCGCAGTAACGACCACCTCCGGTCCGGGACTTTCGCTCAAAAGCGAGGCTCTGGGTCTGGCTGTAATGGCAGAGTTGCCTTTGGTTGTTGTCGATGTTCAGCGAGGAGGCCCCTCGACAGGTCTGCCGACCAAGACCGAGCAGAGTGACCTTATGCAGGCACTCTATGGTCGTAACGGAGAGTGTCCTACGGTTGTTCTGGCAGCATCCTCGCCCAGCGACTGCTTCCACTACGCCTTCACAGCGGCAAAGATTGCCATGGAGCATATGACTCCCGTAATCTTACTCACTGACGGATTTATCGCCAATGGCTCGGAGCCATGGCGCATACCCTCGATGAGCGACTATCCGGAGATTGTCCCGCCAGTGGTTAATGAGGCTCCCGAAGGTGGTTTTATGCCCTATGCACGCAATGAGAAGTTGGCTCGTGGTTGGGCTTTCCCCGGCAAGAAGGGTCTTGAACACCGCATCGGTGGTCTTGAAAAAGATGCTCTGCGTGGCTCGATTTCGCATGACCCCGCAAACCACCAGAAGATGGTACGCACACGTGCCGAGAAGGTTGCCCGCGTAGCGGACTATATCCCCGAACAGGAGGTCTTCGGTGCCGATGAGGGCGAATTGCTCATTGTCGGCTGGGGTGGTACTCGCGGACATCTTCACACGGCTGTTGAACAGTTGCAACACGAAGGTCGAAGCATATCGCTTGCCCACTTCAACTACATCAACCCCCTGCCACGTAATACCGAGCAGTTGTTGCGTCGTTTCCGTCGCGTGGTGGTCTGCGAGTTGAACGAGGGTCAGTTTGCCTCATACCTGAGCCAGAGTTTTGAGGGTCTGCACATCGAGCAGTTCAACAAGACCGAGGGTCAGCCCTTCACGGTTGTCGAACTGAAAGAGAAGTTTTCGGAGTTGTTAAACTGTTAAGTAGGTAAGCAAAGATATTATGGAGTACAAATACACACCTGCCGATTTTAAGAGCGACCAAGAGGTACGTTGGTGTCCGGGTTGCGGTGACCACGCCATACTGAATGCCGTGCAACGCGCACTACCCGAAATTGCCGATGCACTCGACATCCCGCATCATAAATTCACATTCATTTCGGGTATCGGTTGCTCGTCGCGATTTATCTACTATATGCGCACCTTCGGATTCCACACCATACATGGTAGAGCCAATGCCGTTGCTACGGGCGTGAAGGTTGCAAATCCCGATTTGAGTGTTTGGGTAATGACCGGTGATGGCGACTCTCTCGCCATTGGCGGCAACCACTTTATCCACGCGATTCGTCGCAATGTAAATCTCAACGTAGTACTCTTCAACAACGAGATTTACGGACTCACAAAGGGTCAATACTCGCCCACCTCGAAGTTGGGCAAGGTAACCAAGACCTCCCCCTATGGCACGGTCGAGAAGCCCTTCAATCCGGGAGAACTTGTCATCGGTGCGCGCGGAACATTCTTCGCCCGCTCGGTCGATATGGAGGTTATGCTCACCAAAGAGTGTCTTGTCGAAGGAGCCAAACACGAGGGCATGTCCGTAGTGGAGGTCCTGCAAAACTGCGTAATTTTCAACGACAAAACCCATGCTCTCTTTGCTGGCGACAAGGCTACACGCGCCGAGCATACCATAACTCTGCGCCATGGCGAGAAGATGCTCTTCGGTGCAGAGCGCAACAAGGGCTTGGTATTCGAAAATATGCGTCTGAAAGTGGTAACCGTAGGCGAGGATGGCTACACCCTCGATGATGTGCTTACTCACGATGCTCACACCGAGGATACCACCCTGCACTCGATGCTGGCAGCGATGAAGTACCCCGACTATCCGGTGGCTCTGGGCGTTATCCGCTCGGTAGCAGAGGATGCCGTCTATGACCGTAAGGTCAGCGAGCAGGTCGAGCAGGTACGTGCCACGGGCAATATTCATTGCGTGGATGACCTTCTGCGCTCCGGCGAGACTTGGGAAATAAAGTAGGTCATAACCGACAATTAGGCTATGGGGCTGTTCGAGAATCTTATCGGGCAGCCCCATTTTTTATCCGCATTTGCCCACCCGGCAATCGTTATGGCACAAATTCTGCGACAAGAGATATCAAAAACAAAACTTTATAGGTATGAAAAAGGGTTATTTTTGGTTATTGGGCGCAGCGATTCTCTGTGCCGGGGTCGGCTGCACGGCACAGAGAGCCGACATCAACACAACAACAATATCGGCTCTTGACATCAATCGCTACATGGGGCGATGGTATGAGATTGCACGCTTTGACCATCGATTTGAGCGTAACTTGGAGCAGTGCGAAGCCCTCTACAAGTTGCAACCCGAAGGTAAAATATCGGTCGAGAACAGCGGCATAAATGCGAAAACGGGCGAACATAAAACCTCCTATGGCAAAGCCCACGCAGGCAAAGCCCCCGGACAACTGCGTGTATCGTTCTTCTGGTTCTTCTACTCGGACTACAACATTCTCGCCCTCGACGAAGATTATCAGTGGTCGCTCGTCGGCAGTAGCAGCCCCGACTATCTGTGGATTCTCTCGCGCACACCCCAACTGCCACAGCAGACCCTCAACAACATCCTCGA
>SUZF01000006.1:0-7521 GCA_015060065.1 Rikenellaceae bacterium
TGGCGATGACCAACAACTACCAGCAGGCAGATACCGGAACGAAGATGATTCACATAGGTCGCAATACGCGCTCGCGCATCGTATCGAAAGGAATCTCGGCAGGTCAGAGCGAGAACTCCTATCGTGGAATGGTCAAGGTGGCAAAGGGGGCGGATAATGCCCGCAACTATTCGCAGTGCGACTCGCTGCTTATCGGCGACCGCTGTGGTGCGCACACCTTCCCCGTGATAGATTCGCGAAACTCGTCGGCAGTGCTGGAACACGAGGCGACAACCTCGAAAATCTCGGAGGAGCAACTCTTTTACTGCAACCAGCGAGGTCTTTCGACGGAGGATGCTGTGGGGTTGATTGTGAATGGCTATGCCAAGGAGGTGCTTAACAAACTGCCTATGGAGTTTGCGGTTGAGGCACAGAAACTGCTTGCCATCAGCCTCGAAGGAAGCGTGGGATAGTAACACAATTCACAATTCACAATTCACAATTCACAATTATCAATTATCAATTTTCCTTATACTCCCTAAATTCATTAAATTCCCTAAACGGAAAACGGACAAAAAGAAACAAAACAAGATATGCTGAAAGTAACTAATCTACACGCCTCGGTTGGCGACAAAGAGATTCTTCGCGGTATAAACCTCGAAGTGAAGGCGGGCGAGGTACATGCTATAATGGGCCCCAATGGCTCCGGTAAATCGACCTTGGCTTCGGTGTTGGCGGGTAACGAGAAATTTACCGTCACCGCAGGCGAGGTGACCTTCGAGGGTCGCAATATGCTCGAAATGTCTATCGAGGATAGGGCGCGTATGGGTCTTTTCCTCGGATTTCAATATCCGGTTGAGATTCCGGGCGTGACGATGGCAAACTTTATGAAGATGGCGGTGGCGGAGCAGCGCAAGTTCCGTGGCGAAGAGCCTCTCACGACAGCCGAATTCCTGCGCCTGATGCGCGAGAAGAGCGCGGTGGTGGAGTTGGATTCGAAACTCACTTCGCGAGCCGTAAATGAGGGCTTTTCGGGTGGCGAGAAGAAGAAAAACGAGATTTTCCAGATGGCGATGCTCGACCCGAAGTTGGCCATCCTCGACGAGACCGATTCGGGACTCGATATCGATGCCTTGCGCATCGTGGCTACGGGTGTGACCAAACTCCACACTGCCGAGAATGCTACGGTCGTAATTACCCACTATCAGCGACTGCTCGACTATATTGTTCCCGACTATGTACATGTACTCTACAAGGGTCGCATAATCCATTCGGGCGACAAGAGCCTTGCGCTGAAACTCGAAAAGGAGGGTTACGATTGGCTTATTAACGACTATAAAGAGTAGGGCGCGATGACGGTCAGCGAATTGATAAAATCGGGTGCGTTGCAGACCTTCGGAGGTGGAACGATTGCGGCAGATGCCGCCTCGGAGAAGCCTCTTGTGTCGGTTAATCCCACTACATTGAAAGTGAGGGTTGCCGAGGGTGTGGCAGCGAATCTCGTGGTGCTTCATACCGAGCCTACGCAGGCATCGATTGAGGTCGAGTTGGCGGAGGGAGCCTCGCTCTCGATGGGCGACTTCTACCTTGCCGGTACATTTGCCGAGGTTAAGGTCAAGCAGGAGACATCGAGTGAGTGCAGGATGGTTGTTGCGCAGTTGGGCGATGCGAATGTGATGTATAATATCGCTCTCGATGGCAGGGAGGCGACAAGCAATCTGCGCGGTGTATTTGTCGGAACGGATAGTGAACATGCAGTCTTTGACCTCACTACGCGACATGACGTGCCGGATTGCCGTAGTGAGTCGCTGGTTAAGGGTGTCGTTTCGGGCAGAGCAACGGGCGAGTTCCGCGGTCTGGTCTATGTTGCGCAGGATGCACAGCGCACCGATGCTCGCCAGACAAGCCGCAATGTCGAGATTGGCAATGCTGCCCATATCATTACCAAGCCACAGTTGGAGATATATGCCGATGATGTGAAGTGTTCGCACGGAGCAACTGTCGGTCAAATTGATGATGAGGCGATACTCTATATGCGTCAGCGCGGATTGAGCGAATCGACAGCACGACGACTTCTGCTTGAAGGTTTTGTGGGCGATGTTGTTTCGCGTTGTGAGGCCGGTGCGGAGTTGTGTGAGGCATTGGCTGTGGAGGTGGAATCAAAATTGGCAAGATTGTAATGTTTGATGTAAACGAAATACGTAAGGACTTCCCGATTTTGGGTCGCACGGTCTATGGCAAGCCGTTAGTCTATCTCGATAGCGGAGCCACAGCGCATAAACCGCTGTGCGTGACCGAGACGGTGGCGCAACTACACAATCAGCTCAATGCCAACATCCACCGCGGAGTACATTATCTCTCGGCAGAGGCTACGGCTCTCTACGAGCAGGCTCGTGAGCGAGTGAGGTGTTTTATCGGTGCTGCCGAGCGCGAGGAGATTATCTTTACATCGGGGGCTACGGCTTCGATAAATACGGTGGCGTATGCTTGGGGGCTGGATAACCTCTCGGCAGGCGACAATGTCGTTGTGAGCGAGATGGAACACCACTCCAACCTTGTTCCGTGGCAACAGATTGCACTGCGCAAGGGTGCCGAGTTGAGAGTCCTGCCATTCGATGACGAGGGTCGCCTGATGACCGAGCGATTGCCCGAACTTCTGGATAACAAGACAAAGATGGTTGCCGTAACGCAGGCATCCAACACGTTGGGAACCTGTCCCGACCTTCGCCCGATTATCGATGCAGCACATGCTGTTGGTGCGAGAGTGTTGGTCGATGGTTGTCAGGGTGTGGTGCATGGTGGCGTTGATGTGGCTGCATTGGATTGTGATTTTTACGCCTTCTCCGGACATAAACTCTATGCACCGACGGGTATAGGAGTCCTTTATGGCAAGCGCGAGGTGCTTGAAGAGATGAATCCCTTTATGTTCGGTGGCGATATGGTCGATAGTGTGTCGTTTGAGCGGACTACATTTGCACCGTTGCCGTTGAAATTCGAGGCTGGAACGGCAAATTTTGTCGGAGCAATAGCCTTGGCTCGTGCAATCGAATATCTCGAAGGATTCGACGTGTCGGAAGTAGCGAAGCACGAGCGCGACCTGCTTGATTACTGCACCGAGCGGCTGTCGGCAATCGAGGGCGTGAAGATTTATGGTACTGCGGAGGCAAAATGCCCGATAGTGTCGTTCAATGTGGAGGGTGCGCATCCATACGATGTGGGTATGATACTCGATAAGTTGGGTGTAGCAATTCGCACGGGACATCACTGCGCCGAGCCTGTGATGACCCACTACGGAGTGAGCGGAATGTGCCGAGCCTCGTTTGCGATGTATAATACAAGGGCGGAGGTAGATGCTCTGGTGGCAGGTGTCGAGCGTGCAGCCCGAATGTTGAGATAGTCTTTTTTTGAAAACCAAGATAAAACAAAACCCAGACAAAGATATGTTTATAGTTCTCGAAGGACTTGATGGAGCCGGCAAATCGACACAGATAAAGATGCTCCGAGAGTGGTTTCTCGCTCGCGGTGTGGAGAGTGAGTATCTCCATTTTCCGCGATTCGATGCACCGATATATGGCGACCTTGTGGCGCGTTTTCTGCGTGGCGAGTTCGGCTCGGCTGCGGATGTGAATCCCTATCTTGTGGCTCTGCTCTATGCGGGCGACCGCGCTGATGCTGCGAAGATGGTGCAGGGGTGGCTCGATGAGGGCAAGGTGGTTATTGCCGACCGATATGTCTATTCGAACATAGGCTACCAATGCGCCAAAATCGAGGATGAGACGGAGCGTGCGAAGTTGCGCCAATGGATTTTCGACCTCGAATACGACTATAACAAGATTCCGCAACCGGAACTTTCACTCTTTCTGGATGTGCCGTTTGCCTTTACCGAGCGCAAACTGACCGAGCAGCGCGAGGGCGATGACCGCAACTATCTGAATGGTGGAAAGGATATCCACGAGGCTTCCCTTTCGCTGCAACAGGCGGTGCGCAGGGTCTATCTCGAAACGGCTGCTGTGGATGAGAGCCTGCAAGTGGTGGATTGTAGCGATGCAGAGGGCGGAATGGCAACTCCCGAAGAGATTTTCAGACGTATCGAGAGTGTTGTTTCGAGAGTATTGAAATAGGAGAAAACCTTTTTAATAGAGAGTGAGATTATGGCACTAACCCGAAAAAGAGCATTCCGAATCTTGGCACACGTCTGCCGATTCATCTTGGCATCAACCTTTATTGTGTCGGGATTCGTGAAGTCCGTGGATCCGTGGGGTACCGCATTGAAAGTGAATGAATATCTTTCGATTTATGGTTTGGAGTGGTTGTCGCCCGTTGCGATGATATTCTCGATATGGCTGTGCGGAGCCGAACTGATGATGGGTCTGATGCTGACGTTCAAGGTACGCATCCGCCTTATATCGATTTTTGCTGTGCTGTCGATGACATTCTTTACGGTGCTTACATTTTTGAGCGCGACGTGGATTCCGGTCGAGGATTGCGGTTGCTTTGGCGATGCCCTGAAACTCTCGCCATGGGCAACATTCTTCAAAAATCTGGCACTGCTGCCGCTCGCTGTTATTGTGTGGTGGCGTTATCGCCCCGACCGAATATTTGCCTTCTCGCGTTTGGAACTCGTCCTGACAGTGCTCTTCTTCTCGATAGGTATGGGTGTGGGAACATACTGCTATTACCACCTGCCTCTCATAGATTTCCTGCCATATAAGGTGGGTGTGAATATCCGTGCAGAGATGGAGCAGGCGGCTCGTGAAACGCATGAGGAGGATGTTGTTATTGTCTGCCGAAACAAACGCACGGGTAAAGTGCGCGAGTTCGGACTCAAAGACCGAGAGTGGCACAATACAAAGCGTTGGGAGTGGGTTGATACACGTGTCGAGGCGGATGATAGCGAGGAACATGTGGTTGTAAAACCTCTCATTAGCGAATTTTCGCTGCGCGATGCCGCAGGAGAGGATGCTACGGCATTGGTTACCGAGTCGAAGGGTAGGCTCTATATGATTTGTGTTACGCGATTTGACAGAATATCGCCCAAGTGCGCAGAGCGATTGCGCGGAGTGGTCGAGCATGCCGAGGCGGAGGGTGCCGAGGTGCTTTGTGTAACGCCTGAACGCTTGACCGAGGGCGAGCCTTGCCCGTTAGCCGGGGATGGAGAGCGAGATGTCAAGTGCTGCAATATCGACGCTACGGTTATGAAGACCATCCTACGTGCCGAAACCGGTCTTGTCGTACTCGACGAAGGAACAATTACGGCAAAGTATAACTGCCGGGATATCAAGTAGAAATCAAAAAGAGTAAAACGATATGAAAACTTTTGCAAAGATTTTTGGCGGAGTTGTGGTTGCACTGCTGGTGGTGCTGATTGTAGTGCCGATGGTAATGAAACCCAAAATCGTGGAGATTGTGAAGAGCGAGGCGAATAAGATGCTTAATGCCCGCTTGGATTTTGGCGACCTCGATTTGAGCCTGTTGCGCCATTTCCCGCATGCTTCGGTCGAATTGACCGACCTCTCACTTGTCGGTGTGGAGAAGTTCGAGGGCGATACGCTGGTGGCTGCCGACCGTATCTCGGTAGTGGTCAATCTGACCTCGATTTTTAGCGATGAGGGATATGAGGTTACAAAGATTCTGCTCAAACGCCCGCAGATTCACGCACAATGCCTCTCTGACGGAGCGGTAAATTGGGATATCATGAAGGGCGATGATGAGGCTTCAACGGAGGCTTCAACGGAGCCGACCGAAGATGTGGTTGATGATGCCGCAGATGAGGAGCCGTCGTCGTTTAAGTTGCAGGTGCGCGACTTCCGTATTACGGATGCAGCACTCTCTTATGTGGATGAGCAGGCGGGTATGAGTTTTGCAACCTCTCCGCTAAACCTGCGCCTGCGAGGCGATATGTCGGCAGCGCAGACAGACCTCGACCTTGCACTCTCGCTGGGCGGAATTAACTTTACGACAGGCGGTGTGAAGATGCTTAACAACGCAGATGCAGGTTTGAATGCAGTGGTCGCTGCCGACCTCGAAAACATGCGTTTTACGCTGACCGAAAGCACATTGAGCCTTAATGCCATTGCCCTTACCGCTGACGGATGGGTCGAGATGGGCGACACGATGTTGATGGATATCCGCCTCGACAGTTCAAAGGTGCAGTTTAAGGATATTCTCTCGATGATTCCGGCATTCTATACCAAGGATTTCAAAGATTTGACTGCCGGAGGAACCCTCTCGCTCGGTGCGTGGGCAAAGGGCGAGATGAAGGGGGATAAACTGCCTTCGTTTGAACTCTCGCTGAATGTTGCCGATGGTCGATTTAAGTATGCCGCACTGCCGGAGGCGGTCGAGCAGATAAATATCACAGCCAAGGTGGCAAATGCGGGAGGTACGCTTGATGCAACGACTGTGGATGTGCAGAATCTCTCGCTTGCGTTGGCGGGTAATTCGCTCGCGGCATCATTGAACGCAAAGAACCCGATTAGCGACCTGCGATTCAAGGCTGCGGCAAAGGGTAAGGTCGATTTGGGTGCAGTGGAGAGGGTCTATCCGCTCGATGAGTCGATAAATCTGGGTGGCATAGTTACGCTCGATATGGGAGCCGAGGGACGTATGTCCGATATCGAGAAGGAGCGTTACGAATCGATTAAGGCTCGCGGAACACTTACAATCGAGAATGTTGTGGCACGATTGGAGGGTATGCCCGATATCAATGTGAAGCGCATGTCGGCAACGGTTACTCCGTCAGCACTGAAACTCGCGGAGTGTGGCGTGACGATAGGTACAAGCGACCTCTCGGCTACGGGGTCACTATCGAACTATATCGGCTACTTCCTGCGTAATACAACACTTAACGGCTCGCTTGCCGTGAAGTCCAACAAGTTGGATGTTAATGAATTGATGGCGATGATGCCTGCCGAGGAGGAGAGTGGCGAACAACCTTCCGAAGCGAAGAGTGGCGAAGAGCCTGCACCCGAAACCGAAGAGACTTCCGACGGACCGATGCAGGCTATCGAGGTGCCGAAGAATCTGAACCTCTCGCTGGCGGTGGATATGGATAAGATTCTCTTCCAGAAGATGGTCTTCGAGCAGTTTGTAGGTCGTGTGGCACTGTCGGGAGGTACGCTCTCGATTGACCGCCTTGCACTTGATGCCTTCGGTGGTAAGGTTACGGCTACGGGTAGTTATTCGACCGCGGCAAATGCCAAATCTCCAAAACTAAAACTCTCGCTGGACTTTGCAAATGCAAAGTTTGACGAAACATTCCGACAACTCGACTTCGTGAAGCAGATTGTTCCTATCTTCGAGAAGACGGGTGGCGACTACTCGATGAAGATGTCGCTTTCGACTGCTCTGACCGATACAATGGGTGTCGATTTCGGCTCGTTTAATGCTTCGGGAGAGATTCGCTCGGAGCATATCGAGGTGCAGAATATCAAGGCTTTCGAGGCGTTGGCTACGGCCCTTAAAGATGACCGCCTGCGCAATATCGAGGCTCGCGATGTGAAGATTGCATTTACTATTCGCGACGGCAGAGTGCATACCTCG
>SUZF01000006.1:7531-94206 GCA_015060065.1 Rikenellaceae bacterium
TATCAAGATGGGTGGCGTAGTGATGAATCTGTCCGGCTCGACGGGTCTGGATTCGACTATCGACTACGTGGCAAACATCAAACTTCCGGCAAAGGCTACGGGTGGAGTTCTCTCGAATGTGAAGGCGAATATCGGAGGCAACTTCTCGTCGCCCAAGATTACGCTTGATATCAAGGAGGCCGCCAAGGAGGCTGCGACCAACGCAATTAACCAGCAGTTGCAAAAACACACGGGCAGTGCCGACCTGAACGAGGAGTTCGAGAAGCAGGCTGCCAAAATCCGCGAGGAGGCTGCCTCGGCGGGTAAGAAGTTGATTGCCGAGGCGCAAAAGCAACGTGCCGCTATGGTTGGTAAGGCTTCGGGCGCACTCGGAAAACTCGCTGCCGAGAAGAGCGGCGATGCGCTGGTTAAGGCTGCCGAAAAACAGGCTGCAAATTTGCAGACAGAGGCGGAGAAGCAGGTTGAAAAATTGCGAGCGAAACTCTCCGAACAATAGATTTGTTGCCAAGCCTGTCAGATTGGTATAAAAATTGACTTTCCGCCAAAGAAAGTCAATTTTTTTTATGCGCATACTTACTCTATTTCTCGTTTCGGTGCTGGTTGCTGCGTGTGACTATATGCCCGATAAGCCTCTCCGACCGCGTGTGGTGCGGGTTGAGACGGCTCAATACGCTCGCTATGTAAAAAAGGATTTCGCGGGACTCTCGACTGCGGATGATGCAACCAACCTCGCATTCAAAATTGCAGGTCAGGTACTTTCAGTGCCGGTGGTTAAGGGCGATAGTGTCGCCAAAGGTGCGCTGCTTGCCGTGCTTGACCCTCGTGATGTGGAGTTGCAGGTTGAAGCAAATCGCTCGGCATTCGAGGAGGCTCGCTCACGCCTTGAACGCGCCAAACGTCTGCGCGACCACGATGCCGTGTCGCAGCAGGAGTTCGAGTCGGCACAAACGCGCTATTCGCAGGCTCGCTCGGCTTATGACAACTCTTCGGATTTGTTGAAAGACACACGCCTTCGCGCACCCTTTGCAGGCGTTATCGAGCGAACTTATGTTGATGCTTTTCAGCGAGTGACGGCCGGGCAGACAATTCTGCGTTTGGTCAATCCCGTGAGTACAACCGTAGGTTTTACAATTCCGGAGAGTAGTCTGCCGCAACTTACACGCAAGACGACAACATTCAGCGTGCGATTTGACAATATTCCCGAAGTAGAGTTTGCTGCCGAGGTCAAGGATTATGCCCGCACGGCATCCGATGCTTCGGGCTTTCCGGTGTCGTTACGACTGCTTGGAGTTGATAGACAACGCTACCATATCATCCCCGGAATGTCTTGTACGGTAACCATGCGCACGATTGATGAACTTCAAGATGCGGTGGCGTTGCCGATTTCGGCTATTTATGCCCCGATGAGTGGTGGCGATTATGTCTGGACAGTCGATTCGACGGATGTGGTATCACTGCATCGAGTACGTCTGGGCGAAATCTTCGACCGCGACAGAGTGCTGGTCGATAGTGGCGTTATGCCCGGTAGCAGGGTGGTCGTCGCGGGAGTCTATCGGCTCAAAGAGGGCGAGCAGGTGCGTGTAATACGTTAAAATCTTCGACGGTATGAATATTTCAGAGTATTCCCTTCGCAATCCGAAGGTTGTAAGGTTTTTCCTTGCCGTTTTGCTGCTTGGAGGCGTGTGGGGATTTGTGAATATGGGAAAGAAGGAGGACTCGACCTTCGTGATTAAGAGTGCTGTGATTACGGTATCCTATCCGGGAGCCAATCCCTTTGAGGTCGAGCAACTTGTTACCGAGCCTATCGAGCGCGAGGTGCAGTCGATGCGACGAATCCATAAGATTACCTCCGAATCGACCTTCGGCTCGGCTCGAATTGTTGTGGAGGTCGAGCCGGCAACCCCTCCGCGCGAGATTCCGCAATTGTGGGACGAACTGCGCCGCAAGACCCTGAATATACGCCCACAACTGCCTGACGGAGTGACTGAACTTGTTGTGAGTGACGATTTCGGAGATGTCTATGGGATATATTACGGACTCTCTGCCGACCGTGGCTACTCGTGGGACGAGATGCGACAGGCCGCACAGCGAATCAAGACCCGACTGCTCACTCTCGACGGGGTACAGAAGGTTACGCTCTATGGCGAGCAGGCTCCCGTGGTTAATGTCTATATCGCTATCGGTACGCTTGCCAATTTCGCCATACGCCCCGAAACCATCATCTCGACCATCAGCGGTCAAAATCGTATTGTCAATACGGGCGAGAAGATGGCAGGAGTTATGGAGATTGAGATTTTGGAGGGCAGTACATATAAGAGCCTCGAAGATATCGAAAATCAACTCCTTATGGCGGCAGATGGCAAACAGTATCGTCTGGGCGATGTGGCGCGTGTCGAGTTGGAGTATCGCTCGCCACCGACGGCAGTGATGCACATCGATGGTGAGAGAGCAATCGGCATAGGTGTCGCTACCGAGCCGGAGGTTGATGTTGTCAAGGTCGGAGATAGGATAGATGCTCTGTTGGCAGAGATTAAGTCGGAGTTGCCTGTGGGTATGTCGCTCACGGTTTTATATCCCGAAAACCGTATCGCCCGTGAGGCTAACTATGCCTTTTTGCTCAACTTGGCAGAGTCGGTGGCAATTGTGGTCTTTATTATAATGCTTGCCATGGGTTTGAGGGCGGGTGTTGTAGTCGGCTCGTCACTACTCTTCTCGATTGGCGGAACGATGCTCTTTATGCAGATGTTGGGCGAGGGTCTGAATCGCACGTCGCTTGCAGGATTCATAATTGCTATGGGTATGTTGGTCGATAATGCCATTGTCGTTACGGATAATGCCAGAGGTGCAATGACTCGTGGTGTGGAACGAGATGCAGCGGTGCTGGGTGGTGCCAATACCCCGAAGTGGGGTCTGCTCGGTGCAACACTTATAGCCATATTCTCCTATCTGCCGCTCTACTTGGCTCCCTCGTCTGTTGCCGAGATAGTCAAGCCTCTGTTTGTGGTTATTGCCGTGTCGCTGCTATTAAGTTGGGTGCTGGCCTTGACGCAAACACCACTCTTCGGGCGAGATTTGCTGCGAGTGCCCGCACCGCAGAGTGAGCGTTCTGTACGCTATGGGCATCATTTCGATAGAATTTTAATGGCTCTGTTGCGACATCGGTGGCTGACAGTCATTACTGCCGTTGTACTTTTCGTATGCTCGCTGTGGGGGATGAGTGCTATGCCTCAAAACTTCTTTCCGTCGCTTGATAAACCCTATTTCCGAGCCGATGTGATACTGCCCGAAGGCCATAATATACGCCAAACCGAGCGTGTGTTGCTCGAAATGTCGCAGTGGCTTGGCGAGCAACCGGAGGTGCGCCACGTTTCGGTCACGGCAGGAGGCACTCCGCCACGCTACTATCTGGCAAGCAGTAGCGTGGCATCACGACCCAATTTCGGTAATATGCTTATCGAACTGCACTCGAAGAGGAGTACCTCCGAGGTTGAACACCGCTTTGAGGAGTATGTTGCCGAGAACTATCCCGATGTGTGGCTGCGCTCGTCGCTCTTTGCTCTGTCGCCCGTGCCGGATGCCACTATCGAACTCGGCTTCGTGGGCGACAATATCGACAGCCTTGTCCGCCTCACGTCGGAGGTCGAGCAGATTATGCGTGACGATGCGCGGTGTGCGAATGTGCGTAATAGTTGGGGTAATCGACGCCCTGCGTGGTTACCTTCGTATTCGCAGATGAAGGGACAGCGTATCGGAGTGAGCCGTAGCAGAATGGCGCAGGGTATAACCATAGCAACCGAGGGCTACACCTTGGGCGAGTATCGTCGTGGCGACCAGTTTATGCCCATTCTGCTCAAAGATGAGAATATCGACGATTATAATCTGACCAATTTGCAGGCTCTGCCCGTCTTCTCGGAGCGAGGCAATGTCTATTCGGTCGAGCAGACTGTCGATAAGTTCGATTTCGGATTTGATGTGGGGTTGATTAAACGCTATAATCGTCGTCGTGTGATGAAGGCGCAGTGTGACCCCGCCTTTGGGGTTAATGCCAAGGCTCTTTTCGATGATTTGCAGGCGCGGGTGGCAGAGCGTGTTACGCTGCCCGTGGATTACTCCTATAAAGTCTTTGGCGAGCAGGAGAATCAGGTGGAGTCCAATGAGGCTCTCGGTAAGTATATGCCTCTTACGCTGTTGCTGATATTCATAACCTTGCTACTGCTCTTCCGCAACTATCGCGACCCGATAGTGATTCTGGCGATGATTCCGCTGATTTTTACGGGTGTGGTATTGGGTTTGGCTCTCTTTGGCAAGAGTTTTAACTTCTTCTCGCTGCTTGGCCTGCTCGGTCTGGTCGGTATGAATATCAAAAATGCCGTGATTTTGGTCGATAGAATAGCCGAGGAGCGCGCCCGTGGGGAGGGGAGTGCTGCGAGTGCCGTTTTGCGTGCCGTGCGCAGTCGTATTGTTCCCGTGATACTCGCTTCGGGAACAACTATCCTCGGAATGTTGCCACTGCTTTTCGACTCGATGTTCGGAGGTATGGCAGCAACGATTATGGGCGGATTGTTTGTGGCTACATTGCTGACAATCTTCGTGTTGCCGGTAACTTATGCCCTCTTTTATGGAATTAAAGCAGATTATTGATATGAAAAGATACATTATAGTAACCCTACTCATGGTTACTATCTCGACCGCAAAGGCGCAAATTACGCTCGACGACTATCGCACAAGCGTTATGGAGTATAGTTGGATGCTCAAAACCCGTAACTCGCAGAGCGAGGAGGCTCGCGAAAATATGGGTCGAGCCAAGACCGGATTCTTGCCGTCGTTAGCAGCCAACGGCACCTTCTCGATGCAGTTCCGACACGTTGAGGGCGTGCGACGTTGGGACTTCTCGCTACAACCGCAGATAATCCAGACCCTCTATGCCGGAGGGGCTGTGCGAGCAGCGTGGAAGGGTGCAAAACTCGACTACGATATTGCACTCTGTAACGAGGCTTTTGCGATGCTCGATGTGCGTTATGCGGCAGACTATGCCTATTGGACACTCTCGGCAATGGCACAATACCTCGAATCGGTGCGTAGATATGTCGAGATTATCCGCTCGCTCAAAAGTTTGGTCGATGCCCGATTCGAAGAGGGCTATATTGCCAGGGGCGATGTGTTGCAGATAGACTCTCGTTTGAGTGAGGCGGAGTATGAACTCTCGGTTGCCGAGCAGAACTACTCGGTGGCGATGCATAACTTCAATATTTTGCGCGGAGTGCAACTCGACGAGGAGGTTATCCTCGCGCAGACAATTCGTGATTCGATTCCGTTGCCGTCAAGGGTACCTTTCGATAATATCGTCGCCTCGCGCCCCGATTTTGCTGCGGCAGACCTCTCGCGTATGCGCTCCGAGGTTGCTGTACGCTCGGCTCGCGCTCCGTTTAATCCGCAGATAAGTGTCGGTGTGGGCGGTGCGTGGGCTCCGCACACTCCCAATCGTACAGGACAGACGCAAATCAACGGCTCACTCTTTGCGCAGGTCAGCGTGCCTATTTTTCATTGGGGAGAACGTCATCGCGCGGTGGCTGCGGCACGTGAGCGTAGCCGTCAGAGCGAAATAGCGCAGGCTCAACTCTATGACGATATCTTGCGTGAGGAGATGAATGGCTGGGTGACGCTGATTGATAGCAATGCGCAGGTCGAGACCTCGATGCGCAGTATGCTTATCGCTCGCGAGAATCTCGAAATCAGTACCTACTCATATAGTGAGGGTGTAACGACGGTGCTTGATGTGTTGCAGGCGCAGATAAGTTGGTTGCAACTCTATACCAACACAATAACCGCACAGTATAACTATGCGGTTGCAGTGTCGGATTACGAGCGAATCACAGCGAGATGAAAAATCCACCCCTCAAACCCCAATCCCCAAAACGCCAAAATTGTGAATTGTGAATTGTGAATTGTGAATTGTGAATTGTCAATTACTCACTGCTTACTATGGCAATTTCATGCGATACGGGGGCGATTTTGCGCATCATCTGCAATGTGCCGCAATAGGTCTCGTTGGCGAGATTGACGGCACGACTGACCTTAACCTGCTCCTCCAAGTGGCGACACTCGATGTTATAGACGATATGAAATGAGTGATAGACACTCTTGGCGGTTACGCTCTCGGTATCGAGTTCGCCACTCATCTCAATTTCTAAACTCTTGGGCTTGATGCGCTCCTTGGCGAGGATGCTCATAATGGTTATGCCGGCACACTCGGCTGTCGCATAAAGTAACATCTCCTTGGGGTTTAGTGAGTCGCATTTCTCGCCTTTGGCAAGGCGAAAGGTGGTGTCGTGACACCACTCGATAGTAACTTCTACTCTCATAATCTAATCTTTTGTTTTGGTGAATATTCCCCTGCAAAGGGGCAATAATCATTCCCAAAAAAGGGGGTGATGGCGGAATATTTGCCAAAGAAACTCTTTTTCGCTCCAATTATCGCACGTAAAGCACTTTTTTCTCGGTAAAAATCGTTATATTTGCGCGACTATATAGAGAGAGATTATGCGTAAATATCTTATACTGCTGACAGCACTGCTGATATCGACCTGCGGGGTTGTGGAGGCGAGCCGCCAAGAGCCTGCTTTCTCAATCAAACGCGGAGTAGAACTCTTCGATTCGGGTCGTTGGATTGATGCACGCCATCAATTTGTTAAAGTGGGCGAAATGCTCCCTTCGACCGCGGTAACCGAAAGACAGACTATCGACTACTATCTGGCAATGTGTGCCGTGAAACTCGGAGATGCCGATGTCGAGCAGCGTTTGTTGGACTTTATGAGCCGATACGACGGCTCGACCTACAACAACGATATCTATTTCGCTCTGGCATCGTATTACTGTACCCGCAACGAGTACGCCAAGGCCCGCGATGAGTTTGCCAATGTCAATTATAAGATACTCTCGACCGAACAGCGCGAGAAGTACGATATCCGCATGGGCTATATCGAATTTTTGGATAAAAATTACGATGCTGCATATCAATATTTCGAGCGAGTGCGTATCGGTGGCGAGTATATCGACCATGCGACCTACTACAAAGCGTATATCGAGTATGTCCGTGGGGATTATGTCTCCTCAAAAAAGGCCTTCACTTCGCTCAAATCGAGTGATGCTTATGATGAGTTGGTGCCGTACTACTTGCTCCAAATCGAGTATAAGGAGGGTAATTATCCCTATGTTGTGAAGGAGGGTACGGCTCTGCTGCCCAACTCCTCGTCGGCACAGGCGAAGGATTTGCAGCGTATTATGGCGGAGTCCTACTTCCGTATGAATAACTTCCGCAAGGCGGCAGACTTTATTCGCGCCTTCGAGAAGTCCGGTGGCGAGATGGGGCGTGCCGAGAACTATATCCTCGGATATTCGCTCTATCGAACTGCAAACTATCATCAGGCTCAACCCGTGCTGCAAAAGGTGTGTGGTGCGGATGATGCGCTGACGCAGAATGCCTCCTATCACTTGGCTGATTGCTACCTCAAAAATGGCAATAAACGAATGGCAAGCAGTGCCTTCGCGATGGCCTCCAACGACAAGTTTGACGGCGGTATTGCCGAGGATGCCCTCTTTAACTACGGAAAGTTGCAGTACGAGTTGGGTGGCGGAACCTTCAATGCTGCGGTTAATATTCTGACTCGCTATATCGAGAAATACCCCCACTCCAACCGCTTGCAGGAGGCAAGGGAACTCTTGATTGCCGCATACTTCAATTCGAGCAACTACGAAAATGCCTATAATGCCATAAAAGCGTTGCCGAATCCCGATAGCAGCATCCGTGCTGCGTTGCAGAAGATTACCTACTTCAACGCTTTGGAGGCTTATGTGCAGGGCGATGACGAGAAGGCTCGTCGAATGCTCGAAGAGTCTGTGGCGGTGGGTGTGAGTCCTAAATATGGCGCACTCGGAGCCTTTTGGCTTGGCGAGATAGCCTACGGCCGTGGTGAGTATGATAAGGCGGTTGAGAAGTATCGCTACTACCTCGACCGTGCGCCCCAGAGTGAGCGTGAATATAAGATGGCTCTCTACAATCTGGGCTACGCATACTTCTCGATGGGGAATATGTCTAATGCAAAACGCTCATTCGCGTCGTTTGTCGAGAGTTATCGCAAGGCGGATAGTTATCGTGCCGATGCGTGGAACCGATATGGAGATGCGCTCTACTCGATGCGAGAGTTTAAGTCGGCAGTGGGGTGTTACGAAAAGGCTGCCTCGCTCGGTACTACCGAGGGATACTATGCGCAGTATCAACGCGCCATAGCGCTCGGAATCTTGGGTCGTACGTCGAACAAAATCGAGGCTCTGCGTGCTATTGTCGCTACCGATAGAGGCGATTACGTCGATGATGCCACATACGAGTTGGGTCGCACCTATATCGCACAGGAGCAGTATCGCAATGGTGCCGAGACGCTCGAAATATTTGTCGAAAACTATCCGAGTTCGTCGAACCATACGCAGGCATTGCTCGATTTGGGTTTGGCCTATTTCAATCTGCACGATGCCCCCTCGTCGCTCAAATACTACGAGAAGGTTATTGCCAAAGACCCCCGCTCGGTGGAGGCAAAGGAGGCTCTGCGCAGTGTGCGCGAGATATATGTGACCACGGGCGATGTAAATACCTACTTCTCCTATGCCGAAAAGGCTGGCGTGGAGTGCGATTTGAGCCAGATGGCGCGTGATTCGTTGTCGTTTGAGTCGGCACAGAAAATCTATGTTGCCGGCAATACGGACAGGGCGATTGCTCCGCTCGAAGAGTATATTGCATCCTATCCCAAGGGCTACTATCTGAACGATGCACTCTTCTATTTGAGCGATTGCTACCTCAAAAGCGACCGCCACGATGAGGCTGTGACGACGATGTTCGCTCTTGCCGAGCGTCCTGTGAGCCAATATACGTTGCGAGTGCTGGATAAGTTGTCGCAATTTACCTTCGAGCAAGGTCGTTACGAGGATTCTGCAAAGGCATATCGAATGTTGTATGACGTGGAGGTGCAGGAGCCTCTGCGAAACGAGGCTATGGAGGGCTATGTGCGTGCCGTTAAAGCCTATGGCGATGATGATGCTGTGGTGGCTATGGCCGATGATGTGGCAGCGCAAGAGTTCTCCGGAGAGGTGGCTTTGCGCGAGTCGCGTTATGCGAAGGCGAAGGTACTGCAACGTCGTGGCGACACAGCAGCGGTGGAACTCTTCCGCTTGTTGAGTGAGGATGTCCGCCATGCCGAGGGAGCCGAGGCTTCGTATTTGGTTATCGAGGATACCTATAAAGCCGGAAATATGGACGAGGCAGAGAAGTTGGTCTATGCCTTTGCCGATAAGAATACTCCGCACTCATATTGGTTGGGCAAGGCGTTTATCCTGCTGGGAGATATCTATCGCTCGAAGGGAGATACGTTCCAAGCCCGCGCGACCTATCAAAGTGTGGTTGATGGATATACACCGACAGATGATGGTATTGTCGATGAGGCGAAAGCACGTATTGCTCAACTTAACTAAACGACTATGACGATGAAGAAGATACTTTTGATAATAACATTAGCCCTTGCCGCGCTTACTCTGCCTATGGCTGTGAATGCGCAGGTTGCAAAGCAGGTTGAGGTGACCAAGGCATACGTGCCGGAGATTGCCGATGCAGTGAAACTACCCATCGAACCCAATATGGTTGATACTGTGAAGATGCACCCCGAAATTGACTACTCGATTTCGCCACAGATGTATGCCACAGACCTTGCAACTCACCGTTTTAAGCCGGCAACGGTAACCTATTGGGAGTTTAACCGCCCCAAGGCGTTCTATGTGAAGGCGGGTGCCGGATATCCGCTCAACTCTGTGGGCGATATCTACGCTTCGATTCATCGTGAGAGGGTTGGCTATCTGTTGGCATACCTGAATCATGACGGAGAGTACGCCAAGTTGCGTAACTTTAACGATGTTAAGACCAAAGCAATGCAGATGCATAACCGCGTCGGAGTGGCCGGAGGTCTTTATTGCGGTAAGCGAACTTTCGAGGGTGATGTGAACTATAACTCGGAGATTTTTCATCGCTACGCAGGTGACGGTTCCGAAATAGATGTTGAGGATATAAACATTAAGTTGCGTTTCGGAGATCCCTTTACCGACCTCTCGCGCACGAACTTCGATGTGGCTCTGTATGGCAACTATTTTAACGATAAGGCCGGATGGCTTGCCGAAAACCAGCAGCGCTTGCAGGAGGCTCACGTTGGCGCAAAGGCACGTGTTGCCCGCAACTTCAAAGCCCACTATCTCGAACTCGGTGCCGGCTATGAGGGCTATTGGGGTATTAAGGATTTGGGTGGCTACAAAGATAACATAGCAAGTGTAGGTTTGTACTATGGCTATAAGTCTGATTTTCTCGAATTGATGGTCGGTGCAGACTATCTATATGACCGTGTGGAGGCTCGTGCGCGGATGCGTGGCAGGGCTTCGCACTATGTGCTGCCAAGTGCTTCGATTCGATTTAATGTCAGCCGTCGTGATATCGTTACTCCGTTTGTTGAGGTGGAGTCGTCGTTGGAGAGCAATAGTTACCATTCTCTGATTAAGCGAAATCCCTATCTCGAATTTATCAAGCAGCAGTTCTCGCTACCCAACACGGTCAATTATGATATGCGTTTCGGTATTGAGGGTCACTTTGCGAAGGATAAATTTGCTTACAGGCTCTATGCAGGAATGTCGTTTATCGAGAATAGCGTCTATTGGTATAACTACGATATTATGTGGTTGCGCCCGGAGACTGCTCGCCGTAATGTGATGTCGCTCAACCTCGAACTGGATTATAAACCTATCAGCCGACTCGAAATTGCCGCAGGTGTGCATGGGTATATCTTCAACGATTTTGCATCTATAAACATTGCCGGTAACAAAAAGCCGCTCAAAGGCGGTCGCGCTCCGGTTGATGGATACGTGAAGGTGCGTTATGACTTCGGTAAGGTGTCGGTTGGTGCTACGGCTGATTTCTACGGAGCCGCAAAGTGGAGCAGTATCGAGCGTATCGACCCGACACAAGCGGCAGAGCCTGCGAATATGAAGATGCACACGGTTATAACCCCGTTCTATGCCAATGTGGGTCTTGATGTCGATTGGCAGGTTGCCAAGCAGTGCTCGGTATTCTTGGAGGGTCGCAATTTGGCAAATATGAAGATTTATCGCTGGGCTTGGTATCGCGAATTGGGTATCCATTTTACGGTTGGAGCAAGGGTTAGCTTCTAATAGCCATCTAAAAGATAGAATTAGAGAGGATTTTCGGTGGTAAAAAGCCGAAAATTCTCTTTTTTTACAAGGTTGTTTTTGTATCTCAAAAAATTTGTCTATCTTTGCGCACCCGCAAAGTGCGGGTAGGATTACAACAATTAACAGTATTAATTAAACGTAAAACACAGTGGATTCATTAAGCTACAAAACTATCTCGGTGAATGCAGCGACTGCCAACAAGGAGTGGGTTGTCATCGATGCTACCAACGAGGTATTGGGTCGCCTTTCGTCGCAGGTTGCGAAAATCCTGCGCGGAAAGCACAAGCCGAGCTACACTCCCCACGTTGATTGCGGTGACTATGTTATCGTGATTAACGCCGAGAAGGTGAAGCTCACCGGCAAGAAGATGACCGAAAAGGTCTATGTTCGTCACACGGGCTATCCCGGTGGTCAGCGTTTCGCTACGCCCGCCGAGTACCTCTCCAAGAAGCCCGAATTTGTAATCGAGGAGGCTGTTCGCGGAATGCTCCCCAAGACTCGTCTTGGTGATCACCTCTTCAAGAACTTGAAGGTCTATGCAGGTGCGGAACACCCCCACGTTGCACAGAACCCTAAACTTATTAAATTAAACGAGATTAAGTAAAAACTATGGAAGTTGTAAACACCGTTGGTCGCCGTAAGGCAGCTGTGGCTCGCGTATTCGTGAAGCCGGGTAAGGGTCAAATTACAATCAACCACAAATCTCTTGATGAGTACTTCTCGTTGGAGATTCTTCGTTACGAGGTTAAGCAGCCTATGCTTGTAACCGAGACCGAGGGTCAGTTCGACGTGACCATCAACCTCGTTGGTGGTGGTATCAAGGGACAGGCAGAGGCAGCCCGTATGGGTATTGCCCGCGCTCTGTGCGAGGTTAATGCCGAGTACCGTTCTGTATTGAAGAAGAACGGATTCCTCACTCGTGACTCGCGCGAGGTTGAGCGTAAGAAGCCCGGTCAGCCCGGAGCACGCCGCAAGTTCCAGTTCAGCAAGCGTTAATCGCAGCGGACCAAGATTTCGGCAAGCACGACAAGGGTTATTTTGCAAATCGGCAAGACTACACCTATATATTATATTGTATTACTTGACGATTGCCCTGTCGCGGAAAACTTCTCGGATTGGCCGATGTGTCACTGCCGAGGGGTTGATGCAAAGAGGATTAAAATTAAACAAACAAAACACGTAAATTAAAAATGTCACGTACAGATTTTAATACATTATTGGAGGCCGGCGTTCATTTCGGACACTTGAAGCGCAAGTGGAATCCCAAAATGGCTCCCTATATCTTCATGGAGAAGGGCGGCATCCATATCATCGACCTTTACAAAACCGCTGTAAAGTTGGATGAGGCAGCAGCAGCGCTCAAACAGATCGCAAAGAGCGGTCGTCGCGTATTGTTCGTTGCAACTAAAAAACAAGCAAAGGAAATTGTAGCCGAAAAGGTGGCAACCGTAGGTATGCCCTTCGTAACAGAGCGTTGGGCTGGCGGTATGCTCACAAACTTCCCTACTATACGTAAGGCCGTTAAGAAGATGGCAACCATCGATAAGATGACCAACGACGGCACTTTCGATAACTTCTCGAAGCGCGAGAAGTTGCAAATCGCACGTCAGCGTGCAAAACTCGAAAAGAACCTCGGTTCTATCGCTGACCTTACCCGTCTGCCCGCAGCATTGTTCGTAGTGGACGTGCAGAAGGAGGCAAATGCAGTTAAGGAGGCAAATCGTTTGAACATCCCCGTATTTGCAATGGTAGATACTTGTTGTGATCCGACCAACATTGATTACGTTATACCTGCAAATGACGATGCAACCAAGTCGATTGCTGCTATCCTTGATGTAGTATGCGCTGCTATTGCAGAGGGTACCGAGGAGCGCAAGCTCGAAAAGGAGAAAGAGGCTCTTGAAGCAGAGGCTAATGTAGAGGCTGCTCCCAAGAAGGAGGCTAAACCCCGCATCAAGAAGGCTGTGAAGGCTACTGTTGATGCCGAGGAGGCTGCCGTAGCAGAGGTTGTTGCTGCAACCGCAGAGGCAGAGGCAAAGAACGAGGAGAGCGCAGAGTAATTAACCATTAAAAGCGAAAAACACTATGGAAATCAAAGCAGCTGATGTGATGAAACTCCGCAAGATGACCGGAGCAGGTATGATGGATTGCAAGAAGGCTCTTATTGAGGCCGAGGGCGATTTCAGCCGCGCACAGGACATCATTCGCGAGAAGGGTAAACTCGTAGTAAGCAAGCGTGCCGACCGTAATGCATCGGAGGGCGTTGTAGTAACCAAAATCGTTGGCGAGAAGGCATATATCCTTTGCCTCGCTTGCGAGACTGACTTCGTGGCACAGAACTCGGAGTTCGGTGCTTCGGCTAACGCGATTTTGGATATCGCTGTTGCAGCAGATGCAGCAGACCTCGCAACTCTCTTGGCAGTTAAGAATGCCGAGGGTCACACCGTCGAGGAGATGGTAACCGAGAAGTCGGGTCAGACCGGTGAGAAGGTTGAGTTGGCATACTACGCACGTATCGAGGCTCCCTACTGCGCAGCATACGTTCACTTCAACAAGAAACTCGGTACTATCCTTGGTTTCAACAAGGCAATTGATGAGGAGGTAGCGAAGAAGGTGGCAATGCAGGCAACTGCAATGGCTCCTATCTCGATTGACGTTGATGACTGCCCCGCAGAGGTTGTCGAGAAGGAGAAGGCTATCCAGATGGAGATGATGAAGCAGGATCCGAAGAATGTGAACAAGCCGGAGGCTATTCTCGAAAAGATTGCCGAGGGTAAGATGCGTAAGTTCTATGAGGAAAACACTCTTCTGAATCAGGCTGTTGTTGGCGAGAAGTTCTCGATTCGCGAACTCATCGCTGGCGCAGACAAAGAGGCTACGGTTGTTGCTTACAAGCGTTTCGCTTTGGAGGCGTAATCAACCAACGCAATATACGAAAAGGACTGCTGTACGGCAGTCCTTTTTTTTGACCCCAAAGGGGTGGTTGAAAGGGGCGAGTGTGGCGGTAACGACCACCAAAGACTCCTCCCTTATTTTTTAGGAGAGGTGTCTGAAAGCCGGAGGAGTTGATAGCCATTGGCCATCATCAATTCACAATTAACCCTCCTTCGGAGGCTTTTCCTCCTCGCGGCTCGGCATAGTCTGCAAGCAGCCTCTGCTCTCGCTCCGCAGCGTCAGTTCACAATTCACAATTATCAATTGTCAATTATCAATTATCAATTATCAATTATCAATTAGCCCTTGGCAGTATCTTGTGCCGGGAAATCTATTTTACGCCCAATTTGGCAAGTATGGCGAGAATTACTCGACGGAGAATTTGGGGTATGGCGAGCCATAGTGTCGAGGCGTTGCGCCATAGGCGGGAGTGGCACGATATGGTTCGCCCGTTAAAACTGATAACATCGCTGATGATACCTACGACATCTTGGGGGCTGCACTGCTCCCAGATGCGATAGTTTCCGTCGCCTGCGAGGGTTATTTTATCCTCGTCAATACGACGTATGCGATGCATTATATGACGACCACGGTAGCGGAAGAGAACGATATCGCCTACACGTAATGCCTTGCGCTCGGAGTCGGTTAGTGGAGCGATGCGTACCTGCGTGCGGTCGCTACGCATAAATGGGCGCATGCTGTACCCCTTAACGCGGATGACAACACTCTGCCCCTCGGTGAGTAACTCCTCGACGTGCGCAAAGAAGATATCGTTGCTGATGACTTTCATTGCCGTATGGGCTTATTTGCGGCCGAGAATGGTGTTGTATGAGAGTTGTGCTGCCGCAGCATCGGGCAGACACTCTAAATGATATACCGGCACCTTCGCCAACACCTCCGAGAGAGTGTCACAGATATTGTCCTGCAACTCGTTATCGTAGGCGAATGAGGGCGGACAGGAGGGTAGTAATGCACCGAGTGATTCGATGGTACCCTGACGACGCATAGCGTTGTATGGAGCCTGACTCAAACGCACAATGCCGCGAATGGGGAAACTCTTGTTGATGTAGCAGGGGGTCTTGCCACTCCATGCCGAGCCAAATACGGTCGGCACACCATCCACACAGCGAATTATCGGGCTGTCGTCGTTCAGAAGTTTTGCACCCTCTATATTCTCGCGCCAAAGACGTGTGTGGGTACTTTTTCCGGTGCCGGACTCTCCGAGGAACATCACTGCTCCGCCATCCTTGACGATTACCGACGAGTGGATGGCTATGGCGTGTAGGGGATTGATTGCCAGACCAAACATTACCCACAATCCAAACCGTAGCAGAGCCGTGTCGGGCGCACCCTGCTCGGCAATATTGCTCACAACCTTCGTAGAGCCGAACTCGCGCACAAAGATAGTCTTACGGCATGCGCTATCTCCACCCTGTGGCTGCATATAGAAGAGATAGCCGTGGTCGTAGCGACAGAAGAAACAGTCGTGTTTGGCATCCTCGAACTCGAAGTCGTGAAGCACACGTAATTGGAAATCTTCGAGTACGAGAGGTACGTCTGTGTAGAGTTCCATTACGGGTTTTTCCTCGGCATCGAAATCGACCGCAAAGGGCTTAAACCCGCGGATTCCGTCATCTACGAGGTCGGCATAAGGTTCGTTTATGCGCAGGCGAAAACCTGCTATTGTGTAGTCTTTACTCATTTGTTTCGAGGGTTAAAATTCGGTCGCAATAGTCCAGCGAACTCTCGCGGTGGGCTATGACGATTATTGTGAGTTCCTTATTCTGTTTCGATAGTTGTTCGATAGACTTGTTTATGTTCTGCTCGGTGTCATTGTCGAGAGAGGACGTTGCCTCGTCGAAGAAGAGAACTTCTGCCTCCTTATAGAGGGCGCGAGCAATGCCGATACGTTGTCGCTGACCGCCTGAAAGACGATTTCCGCACTCTCCGGCAGGTGTATCGACACCTTGGGGTAACGAGTCGATAAATTCACGCAAATTGGCCATATCTATCGCGTGATTCAGCCTGTCGCGGTCAATATCTTCGGGAGCAACGCCGAGGGCAATGTTCTCGATGAGAGTGCCATCCGTGAGGAATACATTCTGCGACACATAACCAACAATATTGAGCCAACGACGTCGGTTTTCGGGGCATAGAGGCTCATTGTCTATGAAAATCGTACCCGTGGTGGGGCGGAAGAATCCGAGCATCAGGTTGAATAGGGTAGTCTTGCCGGCTCCGGAACGACCTCGAATACCTATACGCTCGCCCTTGGCTATGGTGAAAGATGTGTTGCTGATTACATCCTGCTCGCCATCCTCAAAGCGGAACGAAACATCCTCGATGCGAATCTCACGCTCGAATGGCATACGCTCCGTAGTGTCGTCAATCGAGGGGTCTATGTCGTCGATGCGGGCATCGCGTATGATGTCAATGGTGTAGCGGTTGTAGCGGAGTGTCGCCCACGCGCCCATAATATTGCGTACCGAGGGCATCAGGCGCAGGGCTGCCACGGCAAAGATACCGAAGAGAATCTTTATCTCCCCGTTGGCAATACCGAGATTCAACAAAACCATTACGACCAACGCCAAGGCCAGACCAATCTCGGTAAATATTTGAGGCAGGTTCGAGAGCGTTGCATTCTTCAAACGCACATCGATAACCTCATCCATAGCCTTGTCGAAGCGTTTGAGCATCGCAGGGAAGGCGTTGCATACTTCGAGGTCGGAATAGCCTCTGTAAGTGTCTATTACGTTGCGCATCTTGGCGCGCTGTGTGCGGTTTTCGACCTCTCCGAAGTTGTTGAGCCTATTGCGTACAAGTCTTACGTATAACCACGCTGCCGGCAAAAAAATCGCGGGAATAAGCAGTGCTGCCGTGATGTTGTAGCAGGCGAGTGCCACGAACATCAGCGCAAAGAGGATAACCTCGCTCGCTACGGCTGCAATGGGGCGCAGGATGCCTACCACGAAGGTCAGACAAACAACATTTACGTTGCGTGTCAGAATCGACGAGTTGCTACTCTTGATGAAGCCTAATCCTCGATTGTGATAGTCGATGTAGAGTCGTCGCGAGAGGTAACGATAGAGGTCGTAGATGAAGTTGCGCTCGGCTGTGTATAGTCCGAGATTCACAAGGCATTTCAAGATAATGATGCAGACAACGGTAGCGCAAACCGCCACTACAAACCAACTGTCGGAGGTAAAGCCCAATGTGTTGTAGATGGCATTCAGTCGGCTGTCCGAGTGGATGGTGTCGGTGTCGAGAATCAGCACCAAGACAGGCACAAGCATAGCCAAACCGACAAAGTTGAGTATTGCCCGCAACAGAATTGTTACGGCAACCCACGCTCCGCGAAGCCTAAATTGTTTGGGTATGATATCTATAAGTCCGCTTTTCATCAATACAAAGTTACAATTTTTTTTGAAAATTCACTACTAAACCCCTATATTTGCATAAAACCCGACCTTCAAAAGATGAAATATCGATATTTTTTACCCGTTTTTCTGCTGTGCGCCATCTTTGCGGGGTGCTGTACCTCCACAAATCCCAATGAGGCTCTGCTCCGAGAGTTGGATGCCGCCTTCGAGAAACGCGAAGAGTGGGATGCCGCCAAGCGGGCTAAAATAGATGCTATACGCAGTAACTACGAATCGGGTAATCCGGCACAGAAAATAGATGCGTGTATTGACCTCTATACGGAGTATCGTAGTTTTAACGTCGATTCTGCTTGTCACTATGTTGCTCTGATGCTCAAAGAGTACGACAATATGCCGATGACACAACAACGACACTTCCGTAGTCGTGTAAATCTCGTTGCAGCGCGGGCTTGCGTAATGGTAAAGGATATCCACGAGGCTCATCATCGATTGTCGCAAATCGACACCTTGGCTCTCTCTTGCGAGGATATGATTGCATATCTCTCTACCGAGATTTTGCTGTTGCAATATGAGCGTCAGTCGGTTTGGGAAGATTCGCAAAGACGTACACAGTTGTCTGACCGCATTAAGGAGGCATCCCGACGACGTATCGAGATTTCCGAAGAGGGTAGTGCCGTCAATCTGCGCTACCGAGCATCGTCGTTGCGAGCAGCCAAACGCTTCGAGGAGGCGATGGTCTTGTACGATAGTGCATATAATGTTGCTACCGACATACATCTTCGCGCCCAAATCGCTGCCGAGGCGGCTTCGTGTTACTCCAATCTTGGTGATGACGACGCAGCCGAGCGGATGTTGATTCTTGCGGTGCAAGATGATTTTCGCGCATCGGTTAAGGAGTACACATCCCTGCCGCGCTTGGCGATAAAACTGTATGAACGCGGTGATGTGGAGCGCGCAAATCGCTATATGCGCTGTGCTATGAGCGATATCCTCGCGGCAAACCATAATGTGCGACTCGTCGAGTACTCTGCATCGAGTGAGGCTATCCATAATGCCTTTGCCGAGACATTGGCTTCGCGACGTCGTATTATGACGGCTATGGTAGTTATTATCAGCGTCTTTGCTGTGATAATTATGTTCGTGCTGTTGCGATTGTCGCGTCAGGCACGTCGTATTCGTCGTATGAATGACGATTTGAGAGGAGTGAACGAGATTATCACACGTCGCAACGAGGACCTTCTCTCGCTCAACGCCCAACTCAAAGAGGTTAATCTGCGACTTGTCGATTCCAATCGTATCAAGGAGCAGTATGTGAGCCAATTTATGGATTTATGTACATCTTATATCTCAAAATTGGATAGTTATCGACACACATTGAGCCGTACTGTTGGCTCCGGAGGTATAGATGCGCTGATGAAGGAGTTGCGCTCTCCGCATATTGTAGAACAGGAGCGTAAGGATTTTTACAAGATTTTTGACGAGTCGTTTTTGGCTCTCTTTCCCAACTTTATCAGTCAAGTGAATGGTTTACTGGTCCATACGGCTGCCTTTGAGCCTAAAACATCATCCAAACTCAACACCGAACTGCGTATTCTGGCATTGATTCGTTTGGGTATTACTGACAGCACGAAGATTGCCTACTTTCTGAATAGTTCGCTATCGACAATCTATAATTATCGTACCAAAATGCGCAATTCTGCTCTCGGAAACCGCGCCGAATTCGAGAAACAGGTACAAAATATCACGGTGGATTAACTACATAAAAATAGTGTTGTTTTTCGGTTAAGTCGCAGATTGTCAGTTGTGATACTCTGTGACACTACTACATATTTTAACTTTTTGATTTGCATATCTGCTTTTTATTTATATCTTTGTAACGTCGTGATATGCGAACACATATTATTAACCTAAATAAAAATCGTATGAAACTACAAAAAATGCTTTTGGGCCTTATGGCGTTGGTGCTTTTTGTGGGTTGCGATTGCTGCTCCGAGAAGGTGGCAAAGGATAACCCCAAGGCAAACGATGAGGCTGTTGTTGTTGCAGGCAATGCTCGTTTTACGGTGCTGACTTCGCAACTTATCCGTATGGAGTGGGCAGAGGATGGTAAGTTTGAGGACAATGCAACCCTCACATTTATCAATCGTAACTTGCCCGTACCCGAATTTACCGTAGAGCAGAACGATGCGGAGTTGGTTATCAAGACCGCAGACGTGACGCTTACCTACGTTAAGGGTGCAAAGTTCTCTGCCGAGAATCTGAAAGCCGAGTTCTTGCTCAATGGCGAGAAGGCAACTTGGACTTATGGCGATGACGAGAGCGCAAACCTTATGGGTACAACCCGCACTCTCGATAGGTGCGACGGTTGGGAACTCGGCTACGAGCCAATGGAGAAGGGTATCCTCTCGCGTGCAGGTTGGAGCGTTATTGATGACTCGGTAAATCATCTGCTTGTGGATGTTGATTCTCATTGGGAGAAGTGGGTTGAGTGCCGTCCGGAGGGCGACCGTCAGGACCTCTATCTCTTCGCTTACGGTCACGAATACACCAAGGCTTTGAAGGACTATACGAAGGTTGCAGGCGATATTCCGCTGCCTCCGAAGTATGCGTTCGGTTATTGGTGGAGCCGCTATTGGATGTACTCGGATAGCGAATTCCGCGATTTGGTTGGTCAAATCAAGGGCTTCGGCGTGCCTATCGATGTGCTGATTGTCGATATGGACTGGCACGAGACATGGACTCTGCGTCGTAAGGATGCTCCGAAAGATAAGTATGGCCAGAAGATTGGCTGGACAGGTTATACTTGGAAGCCGCAACTCTTCCCCTCGCCTAAAAATTTCCTTACATGGGCGCATAGCGAGAAGTTGAAGACCTCGTTGAACCTCCATCCCGCTTCGGGTATCGAGCCTTTCGAGGAGCCTTACGAGAGATTCACGAAGGCTTATGGTTGGGACCAGCCCGGCGAGGGTGTGCCTTTCCGTATGTCGGAGCAGAAGTGGGCAGATGCCTATTTCGAGACCGTTCTTGGCCCTATGGAGGATGATGGTGTCGATTTCTGGTGGCTCGATTGGCAGCAGTGGCGTAAAGATAAGTATGTCAAGGATTTGAGCAACACATTCTGGCTCAACCACACCTTCACTCACCACGCAAACGAGCGTAATGCCAACCAGCGTGCAATGATTCACCACCGTTGGGGTGGTCTTGGCTCGCACCGCCATCAGGTGGGCTTCTCCGGCGATACCTACACTTCGTGGGAGACTTTGAGTTTCTTGCCGTGGTTTACCTCGACCGCGTCGAATGTCGGTTATGGCTATTGGGGTCACGATATCGGTGGTCACATGTTCCACAAGGGCGTAGAATCTACCGACCCCGAAATCTATACTCGTTGGTTGCAGTATGGTGTCTTTACTCCGATTTACAAGACCCACTGTACGCGTGACCCGAAAATTGAGCGTCGTGTATGGATGTTCCCCGACCACATGTTCGATATGCGTGCTGCAATTCGTCTGCGTTATGACCTTGCTCCCTATATCTATACCGCTGCTCGTCAGACATTTGATACAGGCGTTTCGATGTGCCGTCCGATGTACTACTATTGGCCTGAACTCGACGAGGCTTACGATATGAAGGAGCAGTTTATGTTTGGCGACGATATCCTTGCAACCGCAATCTGCAAGCCTATCGACCCCGTTACCGGTCTTGCCGAGCGTGAGATGTGGTTCCCGGAGGGTCAGTGGTTTGACTGCGCTACGGGTGCTATGTATGACGGTAATCAGAAGGTTACACTGCACTATACCATTAGCGAGAATCCTTACTTCGCAAAGGCAGGTTCGATTATCCCGATGAATCCGTCGAATGTAATGAATCTCCAAGATGCGTGTGATGAACTGGTGCTGACTGTAATTCCGGGTGGTAATGGCGAGACTTCGCTCTACGAGGATAACGGAAACAATACGAACTACGCGGATGAGTACGCTACGACCAAGATTACAAAGACGGTCGAGGGTAATGTTATCCGTCTGGTTATCGAGGGCCGTGAGGGCGATTTCGATGGTGCTTTGGCGGAGCGTAGTTATGAGGTGCGCTTCCCCGCAACCTTCCCTCCCAAGGCTGTGAAGGTTAATGGCAAAGAGTATGAGTATAACCGCTTTGCAGGCGATGGCGAATGGACTTATGACGGCTATACGTTGGCTCCTGTTGTGAATGTTCCGAAGACTTCGTGCAGTAAGAAGGTTGTCGTTGAACTTACGCTCGGAGATGAGGCTGCCGCACAGCAGTCGCGCCTCTATGGCAAGCAGGGTATCTTCCGTCGCTTTGTTGCGCTGACCCCGCTCTGCAAACTCGATTATGGAAAAAACTACGACCGCTATGCGATGCTTCCGGATGCATATCTGAACGTGTCACAGTGTCCGAACTACATTATGGAGCATCCGTTCCGTATCGTCGAGTGGCTTGACAAGTATGATGCAACCAAGGATATGATTGTTCCTACCTTCGAGGAGATTGGAACTTTCGAGCCCGACCTCGTTGCAAAGATTCGCGAGCAGTTGAAGTACTAATTGCCGCTAATCCATAGAAAACCGCCTTGCAGCAATGTGCAAGGCGGTTTTCTTGTTTAAGGGGTTATGAGTGATAACAACCTTTACTTCTTACTTTTTACAGCGATTATGCTCGATACTCGACGCTCGCCCTCGTGGTCGAATTTCTTGTTGCGAGAGGGGTAGTTTATGACCCCTTCGGTTGCTCCCCACATTGTCGAGGAACTACCACCATCGAGGTTGATAGCATCACGCAATCCAATCCACTCGCAGACTTTTGTCAGTTCGGCAATAGTTAAGCCCTCTGCATTTCCCTTCGAGCGTCCATCAACGACAATCAGGTAAACATTGCCTTTGCGGTCGGTACCGATGGCGGTGCGAGGATGACGACGTATTATGGTGTAATAAGCACCTATATCCTCGCCATTCGAGTTGTCGATAAGATTCTTTGAGAATGCCTCGTGATCCACGCTTTTGCCCTCGTCGATAAGCATCGGTCCCGATGCGAGGATGTCGTCGTATTTGGCTGCGTAGGCTCGCTCTTGGCCTGCCTTGCAGTGGTCGATAATAACTCTATTTTTGGCTATGCAAACTACGCCATCGACCCTCTCTTTCTCGAAATTGGCAGTTGTTGCTATCTGATTTCCGTTGATGCGGAGAAATGTTGAAGGAATGGAATTTTTGACGTTCCAATAGCCTGCATTTACGCCGAAATCGGCTCCGTTTGCAGTCGCGGTTTGCGAGAGCGGAGAGAGCTTTTCGGGGAGAACAATTGCCGTCGTAAAATGCTTGGGCGAGTAGCGGATTACCGAAATCGTTTGCGCTGAATTAAAGATATTTACGCGCTCGATGCGGTATCCCTCGACTCCGTTGGGGAGGTTGAGATTTTGACGTTTTGCAGCAGCGAAATTCTCCTGGTCGTAACTCTGTGCCAGTGACGAAAATGACAGCACAATAGTGGCTGTAAGAAGTAGTAGTTTTTTCATCTGTTTTGGTCGTTTTATGTGATTTTTACAAGCCAAAGATATCGATTTCCTTGCGAAAATGCAAATCGAAAAAATGGCGTTCAGACTCCCTTGGATTTATTAAATTGCTTAAATATGTACTTGTGTGTTTCTAAAAATATTTATTATGCTGATAAAATGTTAAAAATTAACGAAAAATTCTTGGTGGTAACACAATAATTTGCTACCTTTGTTTAGAATATGGGCAGGTGTGAATGTCCGAATGTTATTTTATTAAAATAAAGGGTTGCCAAGAAGCGTAGAAAACCGACTATAAAACAGACGAAACAAAGGATTGAAAGTTAAAAACAAATAACGAAAAGTTAAACAAATAATTAACCAAATTAAAAACCTAACAAATTACCAAAACAAAACGCTATGAAAAAAATCTCCTATTTATTGGGTTGCGCTCTGGTGGCATTTGTCTTCGTATCTTGTACGGATGATAGCAACACAGAGCCAGGTTCCGGTGCTGGAGCAAGCGGTTCGACGGTGCTTACTGCCTCGATTGAGGATTTGGTTTTGACATCGTTAGAGGTTACACCTCCCCAAGAGGGTGAGGGTGAAGGTGCGATGGCGCAAGATGTCGCTCCCGAATCGCCCGCTCACGTCTGGGCAAAGACCGACAAACTTGGTGTCTTTGGCTCGGAAAGCGGAATCAATGCAAAGTACACACTCTACAACGAGAGCGTTGATAAGAGTGAGGGTAAGTTCTACGGACCAGAGGTCGTGGGCGAGGTCTATGCCTACTTCCCTTGGCAGGAGAATGTGACTGCTTCCGGTTCGCAACTTAATCTGCCGTTCCCCTCGGAGCAGATTTACAATGCCGATGTTAAGACGCAATTTGCGCAGAATACTTCGGTATATGTAGCCAAGGCTTCGGAGGGCGTTGTTGAGTTGCTCCACCCGATGGGCTGCATCGGTATCGCCATCAAGGGCGATGTGGATATCTACTCGGTTTCCTTGTCGAGTAAGTCGAAGCCCCTCTCCGGAACGATTGCTCTCGATTATGAGAACAACTTTGCAGTATCGACGGTCAATAACTCGTCGCGCAGTGTGAAACTGACGTTGGAGACTCCGGTTCACGTGGATATGTTTGAGCCGACGGTATTCTATCTGATGTTGCCTCCTGCAACTTATGACGACCTCGCAATCGCAATTGATACCAACGAGGGTTCGTTTGGTAAGGATTTGGCGGGCGAGTATCAGGTTGAGCGTATCTCGCTGACCAATTTCGAAGGCTCGGTGGGTAATGCAACCATTGTTGCCGATTTCGAGATGCTTACGCTTGACGGCACGACCGACTCCGCAGCAAAGGCATGGAGCGAAGGCTCGGTTATGGGTATCTTCGCAGGCGATGCAGTCAATTCGAAATATTCGCTTTTGGCTGGCGAGGCAGGAAAGACCGAGGCTACATTCAAAGGCATCGAGGCAAAGGGAGATGTGGTTGCATATTATCCCTATTCGGCAGATGCAAAACTCGATGGCTCGAAACTTACTATTTCTGTTCCCGCTACGCAGGAGTACTACGCTGACCTCTTCACTCACTTCAAGGAGAATACTCCCTTTGTTGTGGCAAAGGCTGCCGAGGGCGAGAAACTTACCTTCGAGTATGTTACGGGTGTTATCGCTATCAAAGTTAAGGCAGAGTGTACGGTTAAGAGCATCGCTGTTTCCAGCCCCAATAAGGGTATAGCCGGAAATATGGTTGTCGATTTGGATAACAACTACGCTATCACTCCCGCAGCGAGCGGAAGCCGTAGCCTCGTTTCGTTGAACTGTGGCGAAGGTGTTGTATCAACCAACGCCGACCCGACGACATTCTACGTATTGCTTCCTCCCGCAACCTACAATGGTTTGGCGGTGCGTGTAACCACCACTGATGGCGATACGCTCATTGCAAATCTCGATAATAATGTGGAGATTCAGCCTTTGACAACTACGGCATTTGATAAGGATGTGTCGTACATTACTGTTACGGTATCGAAGGATGCGTCGTTGCTCGCTAACAAGAGTAATAAGCAGATTTGGACAGCTGACGATGTTTTGTCGGTTTTCGATGCGACTTCGCAGACCATCAAGCAGGGTATCCTCATTTCCGGTGAGAACACTGCAACCGGTGAGTTTAAGGTTGCCGGTGCTACCGAGGCAGACGTTTATGAGTGGGTTGCTTGGGGTCCGTCAATGGCAATGTTGCAGGGCAGCTTGACCTTTAACTACCGAAATACGGCTTCGTTGGTTGGTGCCGATAAGGCGTATGGTACCGCTTTGGGTGCAATGTTCGGTCGTAATAACGGCGGCAAGTTTGCGTTGAAGAGCCTTATGGGTTGTATGGCAATCCGTGTTAAGGGTTCGGGTACGCTTAAAGCCCTCACGATTAAGAATGGCTCGCAGGTTATCTCGACTGACTCGAAGATGTCGATAGATCCGGCTACCGCAACACAAGCAGTTCCTTCGTGGTCATTCATCAAGAGTTCTGCGGAGCCTACCTATATATATATAAATACAGACATGGAGATTGCGCTCTCGTCGAGCGAATATACTACTTTGTATGTTGATGTTCCCGCAGGTATTGATTGGAATGCACTGCAAATCGGTGTTGTTACCAGTGAGTGCTCGTATGTGAAGAGCGTTGCAGCTCCTACCGTAAATGCAAATGCGGCTCCCGTGAATGTTCTTGACGTGGATCTTACTGCTGTTGCCAATAAGGCTTCGGGCGCGACGGCTCTCGATGAGGGTGGTAAGCATGCTAACTGCTATATCGTGGCTCCTAATGGTGGCGAGAACTACTACTCGTTTGAGTTGAAGCATGTTAATGGCGTTGCTCTTGCTAACGACCAGATGGTTGGTGCCGAGTGGACATATGCACAGACGGCTTGGGCTACATCTTACAACCTTGTGGATGAGGTCTATTTGAGCCGTGCAACTGGAAAGGTAGCGTTCCGTCACGACGGTATCCAAAAGGGTAATGCGAAGTTGGCTATTACCAACGATGCTTACAAGATCGGCTGGGTATATCACATCTGGTGTACCGACACTCCGCAGGATGTCTATATGGAGGGTACTGCGGATAAGACATTGAGCATTACTCAATATCGCTGGTTGGACCGCAACCTCGGTGCTACGTACGCTCCTCACACTGTTGCCGAGTGTAAGAATATCTCTGCCGAGAACGCGGCTGCGGCTTGTGGTTTTATCTTCCAGTATGGTAATCCTAATGGATATCCGGGTGCCGAGGTAATGACCGTCGAGACCAAGAATGAGACGAGTAATTTTGCACATCGTAAGAATTATGTAATCTATGGTTTTGATTCGTATGTTCAAGGTTCGTTCAAGACTTCGAATTCGTTGAAGGCAAGTGCTGATGGTGCTATCTCGTATCCCAATTATATTTATTCGAAGGCAAATCATGCAGGTACCAGCCAATGGTTCAATGGCGATATCGAGTGCTACGGAACTCAAACAACATTATCTACTTGTTTGTGGTGGACAGTTAGTAGCACTCCTAGTTCGATCGCTATAAAAGATAAATCAAAGTATGATCCGTGTCCGTATGGATATTGCATTCCTAACCAGGGTATGATTTATCGTGCTTTGCAGTGCAAGGGCGAACTCAATACTTCCAATAATGCGGCAAGACGTTACTATACCGCAGTTTATGACGGAGAGGTTGCGTACGGCTCGTATTGTATCAGCGATGATGATGCTAATGTATATTGGTTCCCGAATGGAGGTTATGGAGTGGCGAGCAACAAGAATGTCGGTGTTGCTAGTTATATCTATGCTTCGCGAAATTCAGCAAGTAATACGCAGCCTACATTGAATGGTCCGGCGTATATGGTATGTACTTCCAAGGTGGGTGATAATGCAACTACGGCAGGTTTTAGTGCTTCATATAGTGGTGGCGGATCCGTATCTCTGACTACCGGATATCAGATTCGTTGTGTCCGTCAAATGAAGCAATAATAGGAAATTCTAAAAAGTAAAAGATATGAAAAAAATATTCAGTCTATTCGCAATCGCGATTCTCGGATTGGCAGCCACAGGCTGTACCGAGGATGCTGTCGAGGAGGTAAAGGAAGTTCCTACCGTCGATGGAGTGACGATGCTCGTGGCACAGCCGGAGGAGTTCGCCATTCGCAAGGGTAGTGACACCTTGACAGCGACAGAGTCGCGTACATGGAGTGCTGATGCGAAGGTCGGTGTCTATGGTACGACGATGGGTAGCAATGTCGAGTATAAACTGTTCAGCAGTTATGAGGGTGCCGTTGAAGGTGCTTTCTATGGCAAGGAGGTGCAGGGCGAACTCTACATCTACTATCCTTACTATGCGGGCAGTAGCCGTGACGGCTCGAAGGTAACGCTTCCGTTGCCCGAAACTCAAACCTACAATGCAGACTTCGGTCAGCAGATGGCAGATTACAATCCTACGCTTGTGGCAAAGGCTGCGACGAGCGAGGTTACATTCAACTATCTGGCAGGTGCGCTTGGCGTACAGGTGCAGGGTGGTGCAATGGTCAAGAAGATTGTTGTCAGCAGCGAGAATAGCGCGCTGGCAGGTCTTGTGGCTGTTGATTTTGCCCGTGACTTTGAGGTTAGTGCAGTTGAAGGCTCGAAGAAGTCTATCACGCTCGATTGTGGCGAGGGTGTCTTGACTTCGCTCGATGCTCCGACTACGTTCTACGTGCTGGTACCCCCCGCAACCTACGATGACTTGACGGTTACGATTACTATCGACGGTGGCGAGTTCTCGAAGAGTGTCGAAGGGGCTTATACTATCACTCGTCTGAATGCGGTTGATACAACAACTCCTGCGGCCAATGCAACTATCGTGGCTACGTTTGATACACTGCAAATCGGTGATGAGAGTGATGATTCGCGCGTTTGGGCAGAGAATGCAGCATTCGGTGTATTTGCCGAGGGCGTGGAGAATACAAAGTATGTTATCGCTCCGAATGAGGCCGGTAAAGGCGAGGCAATCTTCGCCGGTGGCGATGTTACGGGCAACTTCTTGGCATACTATCCGTGGTCGAATGTGACGACCAAGTCGGAGGATGTGCTGAAAGTCTATATGAATCCCGTTCAGACCTATAACGCTAACCGCCTGACTCAATTTGCGGAGAATGCTCCCTATATGATTGCAAATGGCGTAGTTGGCGAGCCTGTCAAATTCCAATATGTGAATGGTGCGCTCGGTCTGCGTTGCAAGGTTGATGGAAATATCCAGAAAGTTGAGCTTCTTGGCGAAAATGGAGCAGCGTTCTCCGGCTCGGTTAATGTAAATCTGGCAGAGAACTACGCTGTTTCGGCAACAGCCGACTCCAAGAACTTCCTGACTCTCGATTGTGGCGAGGAGGGTGTTGCTTCGACGTATGACAATCCTACTACGCTCTTCGTTTGTCTGCCTGCGGCAACCTACAATAACTTTGAGGTTACGCTTACGATGGCCGATGGCTCTTTCGTGAAGAGTTTTATCAAGACTCCTGTCGAGGTTAAACCTTTGGAAATCAATGTTTCGGAGAAGGAGGTGACCTACTCGATTCTCGATATCGAGTTGGAGCAGTCAGATGTTAATTGCAAGAAAGTTTGGGATGCAGATGACCTCGTGTCGATTTTCGATATCGATAATAATCGCCTTTCGACCGGTGCGATATTCCGTGGTACAGGTGTAGGTACTGCAAAGGCAACCTTTACCGTGCCGAGCGAGAATCTCGCAGTAATCTACCCGGCACAGGATATGGCAAATCTGGGTCTTGAAGGCACCGTTGCATCGTTCCTCCTTCCGGAGGTTCAGAAATTTGACGCTTCGGGCGTTATTCCTGACGACACAATGCCGTTTGCCGGTCTGGTAAATCCCACTACGGGCAAGTTGTTCAACTTGCTGTCGGTACTCGAAGTGAAACTTACTGGTGACTTGACGGTTAATAAGATTGTGGTTAAGAGTGCATCGAGAAAGTTGTCGGGTAAGGCAACCATTGATGCAAACTATACAGATGCCCCTGTTGTTCGTATGACCGCAGAGTCGTCGAATAGTGTGACAATCGACTGTGGTGAGGGTATCAAGTTGAGCTCGACTGCAACGATTGTCAATGTGGTAATCCCCGCTGCTGCTTATCCCGAAGGCGACATCTCGATTGATGTACATACCGACCTCGGTGTTTATGGCAATATGCCGACTGCATGTACGCTTACCCGTGCCGCAGTTACGCAGAAGAGCGTGGAAGTACCCATGCCGACAAGCCTTACTCCGACCGATGCAGATTTTGCAAACTGCTTTGTTCTGAATAAGGCCGGTTGGTATTGCTTCACTCCCAAGACTCGCGGAGGATATGACCGCGTGGCAAACGAGGATATCGTGAAGGAGAATACCGCAGCGTATGTTCTCTACGAGAGTTCGGAGTCGATGCTGACCAATGCAACTTATGTGGCTGCGAAGAATATGATTACCTTCATGTATGACGGTACGGCAGGTAATGGCGGTATCTGCGTAGCAGATGCTCCCGATAATATCTGCTGGACTTGGCATATCTGGTGTCCAGGCGAGACCATGAAGGATATTACTCTTGGAACCATTACTGTTATGGACCGCAATATCGGTGCTCGTAAGATTCCGGGAATGCTTTCGGCTGCGAAGAGATTGACGTTGGAGGAGAAGTTGCAGTCGGCTGGTTTGTTCTATCAGATGGGTCGTCCTACTCCATTCCCTGGTGCAAAAGCTTGGGCAAATGAGGAATGGGCAACTCGTCTGGGCTTGGATAATAATACTATTTCAGAGGTATTCTACTATCCGAGTGCTTCTCTTCTTGAAAATGGACAGATGTTTAAGTGTGGTGTGGGTGTAACAACCGAGACTGCACCTATGGGAGTTAAGAATCCGATGCACTACTTTATCCTCGAAAACAAGGGTGATAATAAGTATTGGAGCGAAGACTTTAAGTTGGATACCAATAGTGAGAGTTATCCTTGGAACTATTCGGTAGCCGCAAACATTCAGTTTGATCCGTGTCCGGCAGGTTATCAGTTGCCTACTTATGCCGAGTTGTCGGCTGCTTTGAAGGCGGTGACTTGGACTAGTATCGGAAAGACGGATATGTCGGTACCTGATGGTCTGTTTACAACAACAAAACGCGCCTATATTGCCAACGGCGGATACCGCTCGTCTTATGGTTTGTTCAATGCAACAGGTTCGGAATCTGCACACTTCCTTATTGCTACGGGTGCTGCGGATGCCGAGGATAATGCGACAACGTATAACCGAGTTTATCTTGGAATTGAGAACAAGAATATTGGCGGTTCGAAGTGGGTTCCCGGTAATGGCGCACCTGTTCGTTGTATCAAGAAATAATTTGTAATGAAGAAAAACACAATAAAACTATGAAAAAGATTATCAATTTTATTCTCGTGGCTGTGGCTGCGGTAGGTTTCTCTTCTTGCAAAGATGAGGTGACTATCGTAGATACCCAAAACAGCTTTACCGAGATTATCGTAACGCCCGATGCCGGTCAGAAGTCGGTGTTGGTGCGTACCGAGGGCAAATGGAGCGTCTCGGTCGATGAGGCAGGTGCAGAGTGGGTCGAGTTCGTAGGCGCAACTTCGGGTAAGGGCGAGGGAGCCTTTACGTTCAAGTATGCCGAGAACCGTCCGACCGAAATCTCGCGTGGTCTGCGTCGTAAGGCTTCGATTGTAGTCTTGACGGGCGACCAATTTACCTCTAAAACTATTGAACTTAAACAGTGCGGTGTGGCACCGACCCTGATGTTCCGCTCGGAGGCTATCGAGATTTCGAGCGAGGCGCAGGAGGTATGCCGTGTGAGCCTTGATTCTAACTTGTCGGTTGCCGATACCGAGTCGTTCCGCTTCGGAGTCGTGTCACCGCAGGGTACGGATTGGCTCTCGAACTTCGGTGTAAGCCAAGACTGCTCGTCAATCACATTCTCTTGCACCGAGAATACTTCGGGCGCACCTCGCGTTGCCGTTGTGTCGGTAAATTATGTGGATCCGTGGGGTGAGACCTTCGTTTCGACCTGCGGTGTTCAGCAGAATGTTCCGGTTGTCGAGGAACCCGAAGATCCGGAGAATGCCGGCAGTGAAGAATAACCCGAATAACCGAAAAACGAATTAGTTATGAAAAAATATTCATTTATAAAGGCTCTTCTTCTGCCGGTTGTAGTGTTGCTGTGTGCTACGGGTTGCGAAACCGAGTACAAGCACGTTTCCGGCGATACGGAGCTCGATGTAGAGTTTGATAACAACATTACATCGGATGAGTTCCGCCTTATCTGCTTCAATATCCAGAATGGTATGTGGTGGGATCAGGCAAATAATTATGATAACTTTGTAGCGTGGGTTCAGAAGTACAATCCCGATATTATGTGTATTCAGGAGGCTTCGACCATCTATAAGAATGGAACAAACTCTTCGCAATCTTACGCTAAACGATATCTGCCCTACGGATATCAAAATTATACCCCGTCATCGACGCTCGATATGGAGCCGAAGGGATGGAAAGAGTTGGCAAAGCGTTGGGGTCACGACTACGTGGTTATCGGTGCGCATCAGGACAACTTCCCCGTTGTCTTTACCTCGCGCTTCCCGATTCAGCGCATAGCGCAACTTGGCGGACCGCTGCTTTCTCATGGCGGTTGTCACGTTATCATCAACGGAATCCACATGGTAGGCCTTCACACTTGGCCCCAAGCGTATGCCAAGGGTGATTCGGACACCAATCCTTCGAATCGTACTCGCGGAAATCAGTATCGTCTGCAAGAGGTGCAGGACATTCTCTCGCGCACGATTAACAGCGACGAATACTATGACGAGAAGAATTGGATCATCATGGGCGACTTCAACTCGAAGTTCAATGAGCCTGCAATCTTGGAGATGCAGAATAACTCGCTCACCGATATCTTGACTTATAACCACAACTACGTATCGCGTACCGGTCGCGTGGATTATATCTTCGCAACGGATAATATGCTTCGCAGTGTGGTTCAGTCGGTGGATATTCAGGACGGCTTTGCTCGTTCCGAGAAGCATGAAGCAACCGGCTTCTGGAAGTATTCGGACCATTATCCTCTGATGGTCGATTTCAAAATTTATGATGAGGAGGAGTAGGTAACGCTAAAATCTTACGTAAATGAAAGAGAATATAAAATATGGTTTGGCTTCGTTGAAGGCGCTCTTCTCGGTTAAGACGCTTTTAGCGACGGTGATGGCGATAGTGCTGTCATCGGCAGCCTATGCGCAAGGCACCATTACCGTCACAGGTACGGTAAAGGATGCAGCAGGTCAGCCAATGATTGGTGCTACGGTATTCGTAGTAAACGGTCAGGCGGGTACCACAACCGACGCAAAGGGTCACTATTCTATCAAGGCTCCCGCAAACGGAACTTTGGAGTATCAGTTCCTTGGTTACACGTCGCAACAATTGAAAGTTAATAATCGCACGACCATCAACGTAACCCTTAAAGAGGATACCGTTGCAATTGAGGAGGTCGTAGCCGTTGGTTATTCGACAATGGCAAAGACCGACCTTACGGGTTCGATTACCAACGTGCGTATGTCGGATGTCGAGGATGCTCCGGTAACCTCTATCGACCAAGCATTGCAGGGTCGTGTTGCAGGTGCGGATATTATGTCCACCACCGGTGAGCCGGGAGCAACGACTTCGATTCGTATTCGTGGTACTCGTTCAATTACGGCATCAAATGAGCCGTTGATTGTGGTCGATGATGTGATTGACGCAGTGAGCGACCTCGGTGATATCAACCCCGCCGACGTTAAGTCGATTTCGGTGTTGAAGGATGCCTCTTCGACGGCAATCTACGGTGCGCGAGGTTCGAATGGTGTTATCATCGTGACTACGAACAAGGGACAGCAGGGTAAGCCTTCGATTAAGTTCAAGGCTGACGTCGGCTTCTCGCAGTTGCCTCGTGCGCTGGATATCATGGATGCTTCGGAGTTCGCGCGTTATCGTAACGATGTCTATTACTTCCAGCGTGGTAGCAGTAAATACAACCAGTCGGAGGAAAACTATCGCTATCCCAACCCCGAAGCTTTGGGTAAGGGTACCGATTGGGTGAAGGCTATTACCCGTACAGGTCTTTATCAGAACTACAACCTTTCGATTTCGGGTGGTGATAAGAAGAGCAAGTATTTTGCATCATTCGGTTACCACAACAATCAGGGTATTGTGATTTGTTCGGGTGTTCAGCGTTTTACGGGTCGTTTGAATATTGATCGTCAATTCTTCAAGTGGTTGAAGATTGGTGCCAATTTGAGTTACGACTATCGTGATAACGATAACAACAAGACATATATCGGTGGTACTCGTTACTACGATGCAGCAATCTACCTGAACCCGTTGCTCGAACCGACAGATACGGTCAATGACTTGTACGGTACCGGTTTCGATGGTGGTCAGCCGTTTAACTCGCCTTATCTGCGAGCACACCTCGTGTCTAATAACACCATCCGTAAATCGACTAACATTACTCCGTTTGTTGAGATTAAGTTCAAACCGTACTTGACCTTCAAGTCGCGTTTCAGCTACTTTGCATTCCACCGTCACATGTATCAGTACACCCCCGGAACAATTCCTACTTATGCAGCAATTGCACAGGGAGGTGTGGCTTATCGTGCAGAGAACAGCCAAATTAAACTTACCAACGAGAACACCCTCTCGTTGCGTAAGATGTTCCGTAAGGTACACTGGGTAGAGGCTATGCTCGGTTTCACGATGGAGAAATATACCGAGAACAACCTGACTATGCAGGGTACGGGTTATCTCGATGACAATGTGAGATGGGATAATATGGGTGCAATTCCCGACAAGAAGAACTTGTCTGTTTCGACAACGCTGAACGAGCGTACTCGTATGTCGGGTCTTATGCGTCTGTATTATAACTACAAGCGTCGTCTCTACTTCACATTCACGGCACGTGCCGATGGTTCTTCGACCTTTGCGAAGAATAATAAGTGGGGTTTCTTCCCCTCTGGTGCGTTCAAGTGGATGATTAACAAGGAGCGTTTCATGGTTAATACCTCTAACTGGCTCGATGAGTTCGCATTGCGTTTGAGTGCCGGTCTTTCGGGTAACGATGCAATCTCGTACTACCGTTCGCTTGCAGCGTTGAGTAACACAACCGGAGGATGGCTCTTTGGCGAAAATCAGCCCGTAGCGTTCTATCCCTCGCGTCTGGCGTCGGAGGACCTTACTTGGGAGAAGACCGCGATGTACAATGCCGCTATCGACTTTGCGGTATTTAACCGTCGCTTGGAGTTCACTCTCGAAGGCTACTATGCTCGCACAACAGACCTTCTCTTGTCGGTACAGTTGGCATCGCAGACCGGTTTTACGTCGCGTTACGCTAACCTCGGTACTACGCAAAATGCCGGTGTCGAGTTGAGCATTACCAGCCGTAATATCATGAAGCCGAAGTTCACTTGGACTACTACCTTCACGATTTCGCATAATAAGCAGAAGGTGCTTGATATCGGTACCGATGAGTATGTATCGGCATACAACTCGCCCGGTAACAACTCCTATATGATGTATGGTTACGTTAAGGGTTATCCTCTTGCAGCACTCTGGGGCTTCAAGTATCAGGGTGTATGGCACAATCAGGACGAGATTGATCGTAACAAGCATACAAAAGCGTACTGCTCGCCTGCTATCAATCCGAACCTCGGTGCCCCGAAATATACCGATGTTAATCACGATGGTTTGCTCAATGTCGATGACCTCGTGTTCCTCGGTTCGGCTGACCCGATTGTACAGGGAGGTTTGCAGAATACGTTCAATATCGGCAAGTTGAAGATTGGTGTTTACTTCACTTATTCGGTAGGTGGTAAGATTTACAACCTTACGGAGTTCTATATGGCAGGTTCGTCATATACCAACCAGTATCGCTATATGCTTAATGCATGGCATCCGGAGCGTAATCCTCAATCGAATATCCCTGCTGCATACCGTGGTCAGGACGATATCGCCAGCTCGCGAATGTTGCACGATGCTTCGTTCATCCGTTTGAAGAACGTATCGATTGGTTACACCTTCGACCTGCGTAAATACACGAAGGTTCTTCGCGATATTACGATTAGCGCAAGTGGCGAAAACCTCTATTTGTGGAAGAACTACAATGGTTTCGACCCGGACGTTTCGACGGAGAGCAGTGGCTCGACAATTCGTCGTATGGACAATGGTGCATACCCGAAACCTCGTACCATTATATTCAGTGTTCAACTCCGCTACTAAAATATGATGACAACTATGAAAACAACAATATTCAATATCAAACGTCTCTTCACTGCGGTAGTAGCCGTAGCAGCTGTAACGATGAGTTCGTGCAGCCTCGAAGAGAATATGAAATCGAATTATTCGCCGGCTAATTTCTATCGCACGGCGGCGGAGTGTGAGGCTGGTCTTAACGGCTGCTATATTCCGGCTCGTTCGATTTTCAACGGAACTTATATGCTTGCTACCGAGTCAGTATCGGATATTATGTACTGTAACTCCGGTACCAAGGACGCATTGCTTGATATCTCACCCGCTAACCCGCGTTTTGGTAACAATATGTGGAACAACGGCTATTCGGGTGTTATGCGTGCTAACAATGTCTTGGCTGCGATTGATCGTTGTGAGGCTCTCACCGAGGAGGAGCGCGCAAGACTGCATGCCGAGGGAGTTGTCCTTCGTGCATTCTACTATTGGATTCTGACCAATAACTTCAATGATGTTCCCTTCTATACCGACGAGATTCGTGTTACGGAGGACCAGTTGCGTATTGCGAAGTATCCGCGTATGTCTGCTGTCGATACCCGTCGCTTCCTCATCGACGAAATCGAGGAGGTGCTGTCGAGTCCTTATGTTAAGCAGGAGCGCACCTTCGAAAATGGCGGAAAGAAAGCCCGTATGGGTGCAGCTGTGGGTTGGATGCTTGCTGCGAAGATGGCTATGTGGAACGCATGTGCCGAGGATAAGAATCCCGACTTGCAGGTCTTCAAGATGGAGCATCCTTACCACAAACCTTACGAGGGCGCTGCCTATTGGTGGAGGCGAGCTCTTACAATGCTCGACCATTTGGAGGAGATTTATGGTGACTTGTCGCAGTATCCTATCGAGGATAATGTATTCAGCAAGAAATTTACGCTCGAATCTATCTGGGAGAACTCGAACACCTACGATGAGCAGGGTTTGAAGGTTACTATCAATGTTGCAGGTTTCTTTATGCCCAACCGATCAAGCGCGGATGGTGGAGATGCCGGTTATGGTACCGATGCTATCTATGGTGGTATCAGTATTCCCGAATTGGGTGGTTATGCACGTACTTACACTGCATTCCGTCCTAATGCATATTTCTACCAGCAGTTGCAGAATTTCGAGAACTTCAACCGCATGGAGCGTGGCGAGAACTACGACAAGCGTATTCTTATCAACTTGGCTTGGGGATGGAACGTGGATGAGTCGAACTCAAATCCGAAATCGGATGGCTTCAAGTGGTTTAAGAACTTTACACAAGCAAGCCGTCCTTGGATGGGTTACAAATTCTGGTGTCCCGGTATGCGCAATACTGCCGATAGCAATAACCACCGCATTCTTCGCTATGCAGGTGCGCTGCTTATGCAGGCCGAGTGTCACTTAATGTTGGGCGACAGAGCTCGTTCTGCGGAGTACTTGAATAAGGTACGCTCGCGCGCAGGCTTGGGTCCTGTTGTTCCGGAGAACTATCGTAACACGGCAGCATTCCTTGTCGAGATTCAGAAGGAGCATGCTCGTGAGTTGATTGGCGAGTTCCAGCGCAAGCACGAGTTGGTACGATGGGGTATCTGGTACACCAGCGTATTGGACTACAACCAGAATACCGCTAATGGAAAGGTTCTTTTCGAAAATATTGCTCCTTGCCACGAGTATTATCCTATTCCCGATAAGCAGTGTTCGTATTCGGGTGGTGCGCTTGATAATAAGGAGTATAACAAGTACGGTTTGTAAAATGTGAATGGTTATGAAAACTATTGTAAATAATATTATTAAACATTTGACTCGTGCGGCAGCAGTCGTAGCATTGGCGGTATCGCCCGTGCTGACTGCGTGCGAGGACAGATTATTCGAGGAGAATATTCCGCTGGGAACCAATTACTCGAAAATAGCACTTGAAAACATGTCAAGTACGACGCCTATCTCGGTTGTTTCAACCGGAAATTGGACTGCTCGCCTTGAACCTACCGTTACGTGGGCAACTATTGACCGCACATCGGGTAGCGGCAATGAGCAGATTCAATTGACCTATTCGGCAAACCCGGAGGCTATTCGTCGCGTTACGCTTGTCTTGAAGATGGGTCATCACACACGTCGCATTCTTATCGAGCAGGCTGGTGATGCAACTCACTTCCGTTTCAAGTTGGATGGTCGTGAGATTACCATCGAGAAGCCGCAGGCAACTCGTTACCTTACTTTCGATTCGAACCTTCCGGCGGATCAGTATGCGAATGTCGAGGTTCGCGATTTGAAGTTCCTCGATGCAAACAATGCTGACTGGATTTCGAACCCCCGTATGAATGGTAAGGTGTTGGCTTTCGATGTGGAGGCTAATGATGGAGATGTTAATCGTTCGGCACAGATTACGGTTGCCTATGTGGATCCGTATAGCGAGACTGTCGAGGAGTATGAGACCACTGCAACGGTTACTCAATCGACCGAAGAGTCGCAGGGTATCACTGTCGATGAACTTATCACCAACTACGAAAATGCCAAGGTTGCCGGTGAGGTAAATGCCAAAGGCGAGTGGGTGGTAACATCGCCCTTTACGACCGGTGTTAAGGTTGTTGGTGTTTCGGTAAGTAACTCTGACGGTTTGAATACTGCATCGAATGCTGTGAATAATCCTACGGAGGGTAGTAACGGAAATGCCGCTTATGCTGCAATCAGCCATGAGGAGAATGGCCGTACCGCTTATATCCAGAATGAGACGGCTACCAAGGCTATTCGAGTTTTGACCCAGACTGCTGCGGATAACTTCGTTTCTCCGTTTGCCGAGGCACAGATTCGCGTTGATGGTCTTACGATGGTTCGCGAGGAGAATCCGACCCGCTACACCATTAAGAATGTACCTATTTACCACATCGTAGGCGTGGGTGAAGCAAATACGAAAACTGTTCCGGTTAAGGAGAAGTATATCAGCGAATTGACCGACGAAGACGTATATACTTACGTTACGCTCAAAGATGTCGAGTTTACCTTCAAGCAAGGCTCGTTCTTCAATACTAACAATGGTTACTATAGCCGTTGTGACTACTATCCAGTGAATGTTCGTGATATTCAGGGTAGTAAAATCTATATGTTCGTGAATCACTCGGTAGATTTCGCTCGTAATGGCAATCCTATTCCGCAGGGTTCGGGTAATCTGCGCGGTGTAATTACCTACGAGACTTCGCACGGCTACGGTATCCGTGACGGATATATGGGTCGCTACTCGATTCGTCCTTATAACGCTGACGACCTGATGGTTGCTGCCGAGCCTGACAGCCGCTATAAGACTATCGTTGAGTGGGATTGGGATAATAAGGTGCTGGATATGACATCCGATAACAAGGTTAAGTCTATTGTCGGAAGTGGTTATATCTATCACGACAATGGAACGGCTCCCAAGTTGGCTAACGACTTTAACTACTTGAAGGTTGAATTTAATGATAAAAATGAGGAAATAAAGCAAAATCCTAGCTCGGCAATTCGTTACACTACCAAGTGGATGGATTCTGCCGGAGAGTTTATCGGTTTGAACTTCGAGTTCTCGACTTTGGGCGAGGCCGGTAACAACCCCGTGATGACCTTCTGCGGTTACGGTGGTAGTTCGCAGAGTGCTGATGGTTCGGGTAGCCTTGTGGTTTCGTACTGGACTCTGTACTACTCGATAGATGGAGGTGTAACCTTTACGCAGGTGCCTGATTGTGAGTTTACTCTTCGTCCCTTCGTATATTGGAGTGCGAAGTGTCCTTACTATGCTACGATGGGTGTTCAGGAGTACTCTTACAACTTGCCCGCAGAGGTTCTCGGTCAGGAGAAGGTAATTATACGTATGGTGCCGGCAGTCAATAAGCGCTCGTCGATGTATGGTGTGGCAAATCCGGCTTTGGATGGTGTAACACTTGACTCGTCGCACTCGGTCGGTATGGTTATCTGTAATGCTACCGTTAAGTATAACAAGTAAAAGTTGATACGTTATGAAATTCAATAATATGAAAACAATTATTAAGAGCCTGATGTTGGCAATGACGGCGTGCTTTGCAGTGTCGTGCGTTGTCGAAGAGATGGACTACACCTCCGACGTGGATCTTGGAGCCAAGGTCGATGGTAAGATTATCGAGGTAACAGCAGATGCCGGAACTCTTGATATCGAGGTATTCTCCAATAAGACCTATAAGGCAGAGGTCGTTTCGGGTGAAGATTGGGTGTCGTTGAAGAAGTTGGCTTCATCGGAGGCTACTTCTGAAATCTCACTTACGGGCGATAGCAAGTTTGTTGTTGACTACGACCGCAATGCCCGCTTCCGCCGTATGGCTAAAATCGTTCTTTCGGCAGACAACCGCAAGGATACGTTGAGTATTAAGCAGGTTGGACCTGTGGAGGCAACAATTGAACTTCCTGATAACCGCCTCTTCTTGGAGCAGGAGGGTGGAGAGATGCGTACTCGTTTTATCTCGAAGATTGATTTTGCCGAGATTGACATCAATGTCGAGTATGCTGATCCCAACGATACCGGTTGGCTTTCGGAGTTTGAGCGAGTGAATAACTACCTCTGCTTCCGTGTTGGTGAGAAATTAAGTGAATCTCCTTCACGTAAGGCTGTGGTAACATTCTCTTACACCGATGGTTGGGGCGAAGTTGTGAGCGACAAGATGTCGATTATGCAGAATGGCGCCAATAACGACATAGGCGAGACCATCTCGTTTGAGGAGTTGCGCCAGATTGATGGTCGTATCTCGGAGCCTATCTGTATCGAGGGCTATATCGTCAGCGACATAACTAACGGAAACGCTGCCGATAACCCGCACACCTCGAAGACCTCTATTGACTATACCCATACCAATATGTGTGGTTACCTCGAAAGTCTCGATGGTAGATATGGTGTTCGTTTGGAGTTCGATACTCCCGATGATTATGTATTCCGTCGCTACGACAAGGTTAAACTTAACTTGAAGGGTGCTGTTGTAACTCGCGAGGGTAGCACAGTTGTTGCCGATAACAACCCGATTCGTTATGCTATCAGTGACTTGACCGAGGATAACGTGATGACTGTTGAGGGTGGTAGCGCAGCGCAGATTCCGGAGAAGATTAAGTACTTCAAGGATTTGACTGACGATGATATGTACACCTACGTACAACTCCGCGATTGTGAGTTCCCGGTTCGTAAGGGTCCGCTTACCCCGATTAACGAGGGTTATGCTAAACTGTTTAGTTCGAATCGTATCTCGAAGTATCCGATGCTTGTGCGCGATATCAACGGAAGTTCTTTCTACACCTATACCAACACGACTTGTGACTATCGCCGTACCGGTGAGATGATGCCGCAGGGTTCGGGTACTTTGGCCGGTGTTATCGTCTATGAGGCATATGACCGCTTTGAGTGGGATGTCGAGAAGTGTGCCGAGTATCAGGCTATGGGCTTCGACGAGGACCAGATTCTCGAACTCGGAAATATCGGTCGCTACCAGATTCGTCACCAGTCGCGCGACGATATCCAGTTGGCAGAGTCGTTTAGCAATGGCTTCTCGGCGTTGGTTTGTGAGTTTGCATACTTCAATGCAACACGTACCGATGTCGTTAAGACTGTCGATGAGTATGGCGTTCTGCATGCTTCTTATGGCTCTGGTACGTTGACCCATTCGAGTGCAACCGAGACCAAGACAGGTATTTCAGCGAAGGATTCATATTGCTACCTTGGCCCTTGTGGTGCCTATAAGAACAATGATAATGGTACGGGCGTCTTTGACAAAGATGGCAAGAGAGTAAGTGTTGCACATGGTGACGGAAGTAGCAATGTTGTGCGTAAGGGTTCAGTTGCCACTTCGGATGGTATGGCTTGGCGTCACAGCACTTGGCTCAATGGCGAGACAGACTTCCACTATTGGTTGGTTTCGTTCTCGACAAGCAATGTGCCTCGTGGTCGCCACATGTCGCTCCAAATTGCAACTGCAAACCATGGTCCCGGTGGCACTCCTCGCTATTGGAGTGTCGATTGGTCGTCAGATGGAACGGCTTGGACAAATATCTCGTCTTACACAGTGCCTGACTTCGTGTTTAACGACTATACGACGTACTTCCAGACCGGTGGTGCCAAGTATATCAACGTGGCATTGCCCGATGAGATGGCAGGACTCTCGACGGTCTATATCCGTATGAAGCCGATGGATAGCCGCGCAGGTAATACCGCTTCGCCTTATGGTTATGCCGATAGCAAGATTGTGAATGGTAAGTACAACTCGTTGGAGTACGTTGCAGTCCGCTACAACAAATAGTAAATAACCGACACGGAGGGGCTGAACTAATCGGACAGCCCCTCTGTTCGAAACTTTAATAAAACCAGAACTGATGAAAAAATTATTTATGTCATTGGTGGCGTTGATGATGACTACCGTAGTCAGCGCCCAGATTGTGAGAGAGGCTCCAAAACCCTCGGAGGGAGAGTTCCGTAAGGCCGTTAAGACCCTTCTTTACAAATCGTCTTGCACCAATCTGACGCCGGAGCGTTTGAAGGCTATGGAGATTACGCAGGATATGATTAACCACTTCACAACGACCGAGTTTAAGGCTTTTTGGAGTTTGAATGACTGGTACGAGATTGAGAATCAGGAGCGTTTCGGTGTTCCCTATTTCCTTCGTGCTTCTATCGACAAGATTCTCAAAGAGGTGCGCTCGACCAAGTTGAAGGATGGTCAGGTGGCAGTGTGGTTACTCTATAATATGGCTTATGTTATCAAGACCCCGACTCACACCTTCGGTATCGACCTTCGCGCAAAGCGTCTGGACGAACTTATGAAGTATATCGAGTTCTCGATGATTACCCACGCACACGGTGACCACTGGGCGTATGCTTGCGTTACTCCGTCGAAGAAGCAGGGTAAACCGCTCTATGCGAATTTTAATATCAAGGGTGGTGCTGTTACCCGCGTAAAGCATGGTGACGTGATTAAGTTTGACGATATCACGATTCGTTGTACCGTGGGCGACCACAACTCAAAACTCAAAAACTTCGTGGTAGCATACGAGATTGACTGCGGACCGCGCACTAATCACACGATTATCTACCACACGGGCGATTCGAACAACTACACACAACTCAATCCTCAAAGTTCTGTGGATATCTTTATCCCGCATATGGCTGTGGGCTTGAATATGCAGGCTGCTATCGACAATATTCAGCCTAACTATGTGTTGCTTTCGCACATTCAGGAGTTGGGTCACTCGATTGATAAGTGGCGTTGGACATTCGATGATGCTTTGAAGTTGAAGAATAAGCTTGTTCACGACAAGGTTTATATTCCTTGTTGGGGAGAGCGTATTATTTATACGAAGAAAGCCGAATAAAAAAACGCAGATATCGGCGCTTTTGGCGTCATTGCTTGCCCCCGAAATCCTCACATACGTTCAGTATGCTCCGGATTCGGGGGCTTACTATTTTCGGGGAGATTCATCGACCTTGCAACCTTTGCACCTTTAACGAAACAGCCCGACTTCGTAATGAAGTCGGGCTGCTGCTATTAGGTGTTAAGCAATGCTATTTCACAGCGATATTTACCTGTGCATCAATATCTGCTGACGAGGTGCCGAGCGAGATGATGTACTCACCCGGATTAACCTGCCACTTGTGCGACTTCTCGTTCCAGAAGGCGAGGTCCTTGTGATGTACGTCAAACGAAACAACTGCACTTGCTCCCGGAGCCAACGAAACCTTCTTGAAGGCTTTCAGTTCCTTCTTGGGACGAGCCACAGTCGGGTTCTTCTCGGTAACATAGAGTTGAACAACCTCTGCACCCTCACGCTTGCCGGTGTTGGTCAGTGTGATGCTTACGGTTGCAGGCTTCTTGGGGCTTACCAAGCCATTCTCGACCTTCGCGTTGTTGAGTACAAATGAGGTATATGACAGACCAAAACCGAAGGGGTAGAGCGGCTTGATACCCTTTGACTCATACCAACGATAGCCAACGAAGATACCTTCGCTGTAATTAACGTCGTAAGTTGCAGGGTGGAACATCTTCTCGTTGGGGTTGCCCTTTGCCTTGCTCAAACTTGCATTCTTGGGAACAAGATTTGCTGCGGGCGAATCCTTGAACGAGCGCTCGATAGTCATCGGCAACTTACCCGAAGGATTCACATTACCAACGATAATGTCGGCAATAGCCTCAAATCCGTTCTGACCGGGGTACCAGCCATAGATTACGGCAGCGGCCTTCTCGTTCCACGCACTCATATCGATACCCGAACCGCTATTCACGAGAACGATAGTGTTGGGATTGAGTTCCACAGCCAAGCGAATCAACTCTTCATCCGCAGTGCCGAGAGCGAAGGGACGCTCTGTACCCTCGCTGTCAATTGTGCCGGTAGCGCAGACGATAACATCTGCCTTGCGAATCTCGGCAATCGAGGGATGCTCGCGCACCGTAACCTTTGTGCGGGTTACCGAGCGGATAGCATCTGCCGGAGTTACGTGGTTGTAACCCTCCACACGCGACGAGCCACCGCCCTGCGGCAACTTGTTCGCCCAGCGACCGATAAGCAGAATCTGACGCTCCTCGCCAAGGGGCAGAATGCCGTTATTTTTGAGCAAGACGGTACCCTCGGCAGCCGTCTGATACGATACTTTCAGGTGGTCGGGCATCTTTGCTACGAGGTGGTCCTCATTGGGCTGTCCATTCTTGAAACGCTCGTAAAGGCCATAGCGTATGCAGGTGGCAATCATCGGTTTGAGCATCTTGTCGAGGTCTTTCTCGGTCAGTTCCTTGCGAGCAACGAGTTCGCGAACACTTGCCGGAAAGTCGAACTGCATATCGCCAGGCATCTCGACATTCTGACCCGAAAGGACAATCTTCTTCCAATCGTAAACCGAGTGCCAGTCAGTCATTACCAGACCTTTGAATCCGAGTTCGCCACGCAGCAGGTCGGTAATTACATACTTGCTCTGTCCGCACCACTCGCCATTCAAGAGGTTGTAAGCAGTCATAACCGAAGCCGCACCTGCATCAATACCCGCCTTGAATGCGGGAGTGTAAATCTCCATAATCGCACGCTCATCAACGATAGAGTTTGAGTTGCGACGATAGAACTCGGTGTTGTTGCAGAGGAAGTGTTTGAGACACGAGAGAGTACCGGTTGATTGCATTCCTGTAACGTAACTTTCGACCATACGCGAAGCCAACACAGGGTCCTCACCGAGGTACTCGAAGTTACGACCACACTGTGACGAACGGTAGATATTCATACCCGGTCCGAGCAGAATGCCTGCACCCGACATACGGGTCTCCTCACCGACTGCCTTACCAAACTCGCCTGCCAATTCGGGATTGAACGTAGCCGCGATGGTAATTGTCGAGGGGAACTGTGTAGTGCGAAGCGGATGACGTACCTCCTTCTGGTTGGGAATGGAGTAGTTGATACGCACGCCCGACGAAGCATCGACCATAAATACGTAGGGCAGACCCTTTTCGGGAACACCCGGCAGGAAGAACTTGTTGTGACCGTGGGTCATCTCGATTTTTTCGTCGAGAGTGAGGGTTTTGAGCAAGGCATCAGCCTTGCGATTTGCCTCATCCCACTTCATCTGCGGTTGAGCCACAGCCGTAACTGCGAGAGCAACTGCAAATACCGAAATTAAGATTTTCTTCATAGTTTATAGGTTTTTGTTAAAAGGTGTTTAGTAAAAAAAGAGAGATTCGACAATCTGTGCATTGTCCAAATCTCTCTGAATCTTGTCGGCAGACTATTTCTGTGCGGGCTGCTGTGCCGAAGCATCGGCAACAACCATATTCTTATCTACGCGAAGAGTTACGTTGCTATCAACCTCAATCAGGAGAGAGTTCTCCTTAATCTCCTTAACAACGCCGTAAATACCTCCGGCAGTAATAATCTTATCGCCCTTTTTGAGTCCGTCACGGAACTTCTGCATCTCCTTGCGACGCTTCGATTCAGGACGCCACATAAAAAAGTACATTACGGCAATCATTGCCACAATCATTACCCAGAATGTCCACGACGACTGCTGCGGAGCCTCCGGTGCTGCTACAACCTCGGCAGCGGCTTGAAGTAAGTTAATCATAATCTATTATTTGTTAAATGTTAGTGATTGCACTATTGCATAATCCCCACAAAGATAAAAAATAATTCAAAATTCAGTGACCAAAATTGGGAATTATTTCGCTTTGAGGATATAAAAATGCCTTTTTGAAGACACAAGTTGGGATTTAGCCCGATTCTACTCTGAATAATTGGATTATTCAATCTCTGCCTCGATAAAGACACGCAGAGGTCGCTCGGCTCCTGCGATGTAGAAATTGGCGAGTTTCATCTGCCAGCCGTGTTCGCCACGCGAGTCAAACTCGAATCGAATCTCGCTGCGACTGCCCGGCATCAATGGCTGCTTTGTATAGGTTATTGTGGCGCAGTGGCAGGTCGTTTCGTGGCGCAGAATTACCAACGGCTCCGAAGTTGAGTTCTCCAAAGCGAGTGTCTTGACGGCAATCTCTCCGGAGTGCATACGTCCGAAGTGGAGCGTGTCAGTCACGCCCGAAGTCAGTAGCGAGTCTGTGAAAGTTACCACCTGACCTGCATACTCGACTCTCTTTTGAGTGCCGCCACAGGCAATGGCAAGCGTAGCAACTGCCACGACTATAATTATATGTGCAACAGATTTCATCCTGCTTCTATAACAGACCGCGACCGCTCTTATTGATACGACCCTCCTCGGTCAGCGACTCCACGACCTTGTCAAGCACTCCGTTGATGAAGGTGCTGCTGGTGGGCGAAGAGTAGTACTTCGAGAGTTCGATATACTCGTCGAGCGTAACCTTGACGGGAATCGATGCAAAGGTTACCAACTCGGTCATTGCTACCGACATAATCAACTTATCCATAAATGCCAGACGCTCCACATCCCAATTGTGGGTAAAGCGGTCAAGGTAGAGTTGGTTCTGTGCGAATTGCAGTGCCGACTTGGCGAACAACTCCTTGGCAAAGAGAAGGTCCTCTTCGCTCTTGAATTTGGGTTGCAAGCGCAACTCTTGGTGCGACTCGCGCATATTCGACAACGTGCGTACAACCATCGTGAGGGCAAAGCCAAGGTCGTCAGACCAATATATAGACTGCTCCTCCAAAGCCTCCTCCAAAGCCTCGTTGTCTTCAAGGCAATTGACGTAGAAGTCGGTTACCAGCAGCGCATCCTCCTTGAACGAGCGACTCGCTGCAAGCATATACTTGTTGTAGAATGGAGTCTGCGTGAGGTTGTTGTAAATGTTCTTGATAAGTTCGGGATACTTCGCCCAGCCGAGCGAGTGCTTCGAGAGGAATGACTGCACCGCCTCGCTTTCAGCAATACGTGCAATTACAACATTCTCGACAAACTTGCGATTGGGGTTCAGGTCCTCGTATGTCGGCAGTTTTTTCTGACGTGCAATCTCCTGACGCTCTTCGGCATAGCGTGCAACATCGACAATGAGTCCCAGCATCTGGATATAGAGTTCGTAGGTCTTGTCAATCGACAGGACAAGGCTCTTCTCCGAAGCCTGCAAGTTGTCGGACTCCGACTTGATGTGTGCATAAAGGCTCTTAACAACCTTCAATCTCAACAATCTTCTGCTCAACATATATAGAACGATTTAGAACGTGTATATCTCTCTTTCGAGTTATTTCGAGCGCAAAAGTACAAAATAAAGTCGAAATAAAAAACCGGTCAGCGAAAAAATATGTAGCAATAAACTGCGCTGATTCTTCCGTTTGCAGATAGTTTTTAGTAACTTTGTCGCCAATATGGAACAGAAGGAGTACGACGTAATCGTTATAGGTGGTGGTGCCGCAGGTTTGATGGCGGCAGGAACTGCTGCGCGCTTGGGCAATCGTGTATTGTTGCTCGAAAAGATGGAGAAACCGGCTCGCAAGGTGCGAATCACGGGCAAGGGTCGCTGTAACCTTACAAATGCCCGCCCTCCGGAAGAGTTTGCCGAACAGGTGCGAACCAATGCCGAATTTTTCTCGGTGGCATTTGCCGAGTTCAATAATAAATCGACAATCCGCTTCTTTGAGCGTAATGGCGTGAAACTCGACATCGAGCGTGGCGAACGTGTCTTTCCGCGCACGGGTAAGGCTTCGGATGTAGCGAATGCTTTGGAGTGGTACTGCCGCGATAATGAGGTTGATATCGAGTGTAATGCTCGTGTTACGGAGATTCTCTCGGTCGCAGGTAAGGTCTATGGTGTGAACTATATGAACAAACGAGGCTATGTGCGCAAGGTCGAGGCTCCCAATGTGATTGTCGCTACGGGTGGCGTGTCATACCCGGCAACAGGCTCCACGGGCGATGGTTATCTCTTCGCTGATGCGGCAGGTCACACCATCGAGTCGGTGCGCCCCTCACTTACACCTCTTGTGACGTCACATCCCCAAAAATCCTATATGAATGGTCTGTTGCTGCGCAATGTGGCGGCAAAACTCTATATTGATAATGAACTCGCGCGCGAAGAGTTTGGCGAGATTGGCTTCTCGGAGCGTGGGGTAGAGGGTGCAGTGGCTCTGCGATTGAGTCGCGATGCGGTGGATGCTCTGATTGATGAGCGAAGGGTTAAGATTGTTCTCGACCTGAAACCCGCCCTTACCGAGGATATTCTGCGAGAAAGACTCAAACGCGAAATTGCCGAGATGCAACCCGAAGAGTTCTTCTCGGAGTTGCTGCGTAAGTTGGTACCCAAGCAGTTGGTTGTGCCGATGGCGAAGGAGTTGGATGTACATTCGAAACTCTACATCTCGAAGGTTACCGAGCCGGAGTTGGAGCGTCTTATTAAGGTCTTGAAGGGTTTTGTCTTGCCGATTACGGATTATGCACCCTTTGAGTATGCAGTGGTTACGGCTGGTGGTGTGTCATGCGACGAGGTTAATAAATACACCATGGAGTCGTTGAAGGTCAGTGGCTTGTACTTTGCAGGCGAGGTGCTTGATATCGACGCCAACACGGGTGGATATAACCTTCAAATAGCCTTCTCGACAGGTCATCTGGCTGGTCTGCTCAAAAAGTAATGACTACTTCAACGCGAAGACGTGAATCGAGAAAATATTGAGAAAATATCGACAAAATGAAAATTAGCGGACGTACAATACTACAACGCCTATATGGCTTTACGCGATGGGGCAATCGATTGTCGCGAGTTCGCTATTTCCGTGGTCACGGAGTTCATTCGCCATTCGTCTATTCGATTGTACGCAAGGTCTTTATGCGCTCGGATTTGATGCGAAAGAGTGACCTTTTCGACCGATTGCTTTTGGCGGGCGATATTCCCTATAAGCGAGTTGTGGAGTTGTGTAATCTTGCCGAGCATTGCTCCTACCAGACCGTAGGGCTTGATTACGAGCGTGAAGGTTGTGACTTTGTGGTACTCTCTGCCAAATTCCCGACCGAGGAACTCGAAGCGGTGGCAGAGGCGGCTCGAATAAGCGGCATAACCCTTGCAATTGTTGCTCCGTATGCCAATCGAGAGCGCAATGAAGCGTGTCGTCGAATTGTGGCGGCTCATCACTCGACTACGGTCGATAATCGGGGCTACCTGCTCGTTTTTAATAACCATTTACCGAAACAACACTTTAAGTTATGAAGATATATACCAAACGCGGAGATGACGGCACAACATCGCTTATCGGTGGTGAGCGAGTGCCGAAGTATGACCCAAGGGTCGAGGCTTACGGCTCGGTAGATGAACTTATGGCATTTACGGCTCTGTTGGGCGATATGATGCGTGGAGAGGTTAAACTCACGAAGTATGTCGAGTCGATTGACCGTATAAATTGTGCGTTGATGAGTGTTGCATCACTATTGGCGGTGGGCGAGGGTGGAGCCGATAAGGTTGCTCCGCTCGACGAGGCAAAGTGCGCTGCGCTCGAATCCGAGATTGACCAGATGCAGTCGCTGGTGCAACCTATCACGAAATTTACAATCCCCGGAGGCTGTCGAGTGGTGTCGCAGTGTCACGTATGTCGCACAGTCTGCCGTCGTGCCGAGAGAGCGGTGTTACGTGCCGGAGCAGAATTTGGAGTCGATAGAGGTGTGCAGACATATTTGAATCGTCTGTCGGATTGGTTCTACCTTCTGGGACGTGTTCTGACCGAGCATTTTGCTGTCTGCGAACGTCTTTGGATTCCGTAAAGTAAATATTTGTTGCACAAAGAGTTGTTAGTTTGATTTTTTTATATATTTTTGCGCCCGAATTGGGCCGGAATACCTCGCCGGGTAGTGGCTCCGATTGACGAGAATGAATTATTAAAACTTTAAGACATTTAAGATTATGTACTGGACACTTGAACTTGCATCAAAATTGGAGGATGCTCCATGGCCCGCAACCAAAGAGGAGTTGATTGACTACGCTATCCGCTCCGGTTCGCCACTCGAAGTATTGGAGAATCTTCAAGAGATAGAGGATGAGGGCGAAATCTACGAATCAATCGAAGATATCTGGCCCGACTATCCCTCGAAAGATGACTTCTTCTTTAACGAGGAGGAGTATTAGACAAAATTGTCTAAAACGCTAATTTAGGTACATTAAATATCAATGAGGAGTTCCGTAGCATACTTGATGTATGCGAGGAGCTCCTCATTGTTGTTTTCCGGGGCAGTGATACCCCAAAATCTACTTAACCTTAAATTTAAGAGTCCAAGCGTAGGCACAAGGACGATTGTCGAATTTTCGTACTTTCTTCTGTGCAAAAATGGTAGTGGCAGAAACAGTCAGTGCTACGACAAGTCCGAGTAGTAGGGTTGTTTTGTTCATTGAAATATTAGTTTTATATAGGTTCAAAGATAGTGTTTTTTGTGAAAATTGACATTTTTTTTTATTTTTGTTACTCGAATGGTGAAAAATCGAAAATCTAAAACGGACAAAGATGAAAACCTATCAAAAAAAATTGACAAACATCGTTGTTTGTGCTGCGCTGATGCTCTCGGCCGTAGCGTGCGGTGGAGAAGATGTGTCAGCTCCAAAGGTTGAGGAGTCGCTGACGCAAATTCCGTTCCAAGAGGTAACGCTCAACGATTACTTTTGGCTACCACGCCTGCAAAACCTCAAAGAGGTGCTGGTGCCATTCTCTCTCGATAAGACCGAGTATGCTGTCGATAACTTGCGTAAGGTTGGTGCTTACCTGCGGGGTGAGTGTGTAACCAAACCCTTGGAGGGTCGCTTCTATGTGTCGTCAGATTTATTCAAGGTTATGGAGGGTGCTGCCTGCCTGCTCACTTTGGAGCGTGATGCTGAACTCGAAGCCAAGATGGACGAGATTATCGACGTTATTGCTGCTGCGCAAAAGAGCGATGGCTATCTCTACGAACACCATATAATGCCCAAGCATCTGCGTAATCCGAGAAATAATCGCTCGGCAGGTAATAGGCCATATTCGTATGTGGCACACAGCCACGAACTTTATAATATGGGACACATGTACGAAGGAGCAATTGCATACTATCGTGCTACCGGCAAGCGCAAGTGGCTCGATGTTGCCGAGAAGAGTGCTCAACATATCAATCGCGTATTTTTCGAGGGCGACCCCAACTACAATGGAGGTAAACCTGTAATGCAGGCTCCGGGGCATCAGGAGATTGAGTTGGCTCTGGTTAAGATGTACCAGGTTACGGGTAATAAACTCTATCTTGATATGGCACAGAAGTTTGTCGATATTCGTGGCGTTTCGTGGAAACCGAATGGCGAGGGTGTGAATAGCGCCAGTTACGCCCAGCATCATCTTCCCGTGCGTGAGCAACGCGAGGCCGTGGGTCACGCGGTGCGAGCAACATACCTCTACTCCGGTATGGCGGACTTGGTAGCAATCAATGGTGATACGACTCTTATGCCGGCTCTCGATGCCGTGTGGCACGATATTGTCGATAGGAAGATGCACATCACCGGTGGTCTGGGTGCTGTGGCAACTATCGAGGGCTTTGGACCTGCATACGAACTGCCTAATAATCACACCTATAATGAAACCTGCTCGGCACTGGGTAATGTGCTGTTTAACTATCGTATGTACTTGATGTCAGGCGATGCAAAGTATGTCGATGTGGCGGAGGTATCGCTCTACAATAATGTCTTGGCGGGTGTTAATTTTGAGGGCAATCGTTTCTTCTATGTCAATCCTCTCGAATCGGATGGACGTCGTGCCTTTAACCATGGCAGGTCGGGACGCTCTCCGTGGTTCTCGACGGCTTGTTGTCCTTCGAACTTGGCTCGCTTGATTCCGCAAATTTCGGGTATGGTCTATTCGCATACCGATGATGATATCTTCTGCTCGTTCTATGTGGGTAGTTCGGTTGATGTACCTCTGGCTGCGGGGAGTGTTAAATTGCACCAGCAGACCCGATACCCATTTGAGGGAGAGGTTGTAATAGAGGTTGAGCCTGCATTTGACGGCGAGGAGTTTACCCTCTGGTTGCGTATTCCTTCATGGCTTAACGACCGCTTTGTGCCGGGCGATCTCTACGCGTATGCCGATGGAGTGCGCTCGAAGTTCTCGGTCGAGGTTAATGGCCGTAGGGTGCGCAGTGAGATTGTGGATGGATTTTTACCACTGCGTCGTAAGTGGAGTGCGGGCGATAAGGTTTGCCTATCGCTTCCGATGAAGGTGCGCTATTCGGTGGCTAATGAACGTGTGAAGGCCGACAGTAACCGACTCTGTGTTACACGAGGTCCGTTGGTGTTCTGTGCCGAGGAACCGGATAATGAGGCACCTGTATCGAGGTGCTATATCTCGTCGCTAAACTCTGCGCGTGGCAAGGTTAGTCACTTCGAGGAGGGAGTATTGAGTGGCATCCCGACAATTACGGTTGCTGCCGATGTGGCGTATGATGAGGAGTGCGCTCCGACAACTCTCAAACTGATACCTTACTATGCGTGGAATAACCGAGGCGACAATAAGCAGATGAATGTATGGTTTGGTCGTGATGCAGCAACGGCTCTGGCTGGGGTCTTCCGTCTGCCCAAGAATATTGCCGAAGTGAAAGCCTCCTATACCAATAGCCGAGGGGATGATGTTCTGGCGGTAGTGGATGGTAAGGTGCCAACTAATTCGCACGATAAGAGCATTCAGCGTTGGACATCGTGGCGTCAGCAGGGTAAGGAGCAAAATATCGAGATAACCTTCAAAAAGGCACAGCCGGTTGAGTGCGTGTCGGTATATTGGTACGATGATAATAATGGAGTGCAGATTCCGAAGACGTGGAGTATCGATTACTTTGCAGATGGCGAGTGGCACGAGTTTAAGCCCTACATCACCGACCATTTCGCTACTGCTCTCGACCAATTCAATATGGTACATCCCGACGAGCCGATAACGGCAGAGGCTCTGCGTTTGAATATGACTCCAAAGGATAAGGATACCGCAGTTGGAATCCTCGAATTAACAATAGAATAAACCTGTATGTATAAACCTTCTACATTGCCCAATACCCGAATTGACGTGGCAGATGTGCTGCGAGGCATCGCCATTGGAGGTATTGTCTTGATTCACTTTATCGAGCAACTCAACTTTTACCAATTCCGTGAGCCTTCAACACCCTTTATGGGGTGGCTGAATCAGGCAGTATGGGATACAACATTCTTCCTGCTGGCGGGTAAGATGTATGCCATCTTCTCGCTTCTGTTCGGTTTGAGTTTCTTTATCCAGCACGACAATCAGGCGCAACGAGGTGTCGATTTTCGCCTACGATTTGTGTGGCGTATGGTCTTGCTGTTCCTCTTTGGATTATTCGACCTTTTGTTCTATAATGGCGATATTTTGACGGTCTATGCAGTTTGCGGAGTGTTGGTCCTTCCATTTATCCGAGCGAGCGATAAGGTACTGATTACGGCTGCCGTTATACTGCTGCTGCATCCCATAGAGTTGGTCTATATCGTTTTGGGATTGATTAACCCCGAAACTCCGCCTCTGTATCTTGGCTCAAAAGAGTTGTTTGCCAACGTATTGCCGGCACAATCGGGTGGCTCGTGGCTGGATGTGGCAATTGAGGGTATCCGCAGCGGTTTCCCCGTGAATTTTACATGGTCAATCGAGCATGGTCGTATGACACAGACCCCGTTCTTGTTCTTGCTGGGTATCTATTTGGGTCGCAAGCGTCTGTTCTATAACGAGGGCAATAACCTCCGAATCTGGATAAAGGTGCTTATCTGGTCGCTTGTCGCATTTGTGGTGCTGGCTCCCGCATTTGAGTTTATTCCCGATATGGTCGATACCCCATGCATCCGTCGAAGCCTCGGCACTATGCTGAAAATGTGGAGGAATATAGCCTCGATGCTCGCTATCGTTAGTGGAGTTGTGATTCTCTTCTACACGCGTCCCAAAGTGCATGATGCGCTGATGAAGATTGCTCCCTATGGTAAGATGAGCCTGACGAACTACCTCGGACAGTCGATTATCGGTGGCTTTATCTTCTATAATTGGGGTTTGGGTCTTTACCGCTATACGGGTCATGCGGTGGCTCTGCTTATCGGTGCCGTAGTAGTCGTTGCACAGTGCTACTTCTGCCGTTGGTGGCTCCAAAGCCACTCGCACGGACCATTCGAGTCGCTGTGGCGCAAACTGACATGGATTAACAGCAAGAAAGAGTAATCGAGGGAGATATGACACAATTCAAAAATATAGTTTTCGACCTTGGCGGTGTGGTGGTGGCTCGTGACCCTCGAAAGGTTTCGGCAGAGTTTCAGGAGTTCTTCTCGTTTATCTACCAGATACCTATGCCGCACTTTTGGGAGGAGTACGACCGCGGTACATCGTCGTTGGAGGAGGTGAAAGATTATATTTGTGAGCATAATAACTGCTCGCGCGAGTTGTGTAGTGAGTATATTGCAACGGCTATTGACCTGCAAGAGGAGATTGCTCCCACGAAGGCTCTTATTGAGCAGTTGAAGGCAGAGGGATATCGACTCTATGTCTTGTCTAATATGTCGCGTGAGTTTATCGATTTTATTCGTCGCCTGCCGGTATATGCTAATTTCGATGGCGAGGTCGTATCGTGTGAGGAGCATGTTGTGAAGCCCGAATCGGAGATTTTTAGGCTGTTGCTCGACCGCTACACACTCGACCCTGCGGAGTGCATCTTTATAGATGACCGTATAGATAATATCGAGGCTGCGGAGCGGGAGGGATTCTGCGGTTTTCACTTCGACCGTCGCAATCCGCAGGCGAGTTGCGAACTGTTAAAAACGATGCTTTTATAATTTGACGTTTTAACAATAGGGGGAGATTTGCAAATCTCCCCCTATTGTTAAAATACTACCCTCACACCCAACTGCATGTGCCAGCGCGAAAGGATGTCGTCTTTGGCGATTGAGGTGCCTGTGAATTGATATACCGGAGTCTTGTTGCCATTGCCGTCATCCGTGAGCGAGACGATGCGCACGGGTTGCAGACGGGCATTCTTGACCGAGAGATATGCTCCCCAATCACGGCAGAGCAGATTGCCGAAATTGACCACATCGAGCGATAACTGCAACTTGCGGCCACTCTTGGCTCCGAAGTAGAAATCCTGCGCAATATGGAGGTCCAAGCGATGCTCCATGGGCGTTTGCAGGGCGTTACGCTCCGAGAACTCGCCACGATGTGCGCGAAGATAGGGGTCGCTCTCGATAAACTCGTTCCAACGCTCGGCAGAGGTGGCATCGGCAAAGGTCATCTGTGTCAAATCCTGCTTGGTGGGTATATAGACGAGCGTGTTGCCGGTCATAAGGTCGCCATTGAGGTCGGCACTCTCGCCATAGCAGAGCGAGTACCGCTGACCTGAATACATCTGATAAACCAGCGATACGGTCGTGCCGAAAAGACGCGCATAGCGACGGGAGTAACTGACTTGTGCCGTCAGTCGATGAGGTACATCGTAAATCGACCACGATAGCAGGGGCGAGTTGGAATCTACCGAATATGTACGGCTCCAATTGTTCGCTTGCGATGATGATGCAGCATCGTAGAGCGAGCGTGTCTGCGAGTATGTGTAGGCCGCGTAGATATCCAGGCCAAAGCGGAACGAGCGACGCACCGAGGCGGTTGCCGACCACGAGTGACCCTTCGAGGTGTTGGTAGTGTAGTATATTGCCGAGTATTTCGGATCCACCGAGTAGTAGGTCGATGTGTTCGATGCGTTGGCTGCTGCCGGAGATACGGCATATATCTTATTGCCACTCTCGGTAAGACTTAAATTGCTGAATGATACATTGTTTATGGTCTTTGTGTAGAGGGCTTCGAGGGTCAGATGCCATCCCTCTCCGAGACTCTGCTCGATGGCGAGGTTTGCGCGTAGTACCTGTGGATAGCGGAACTTTCGGTCGAGAGCCTGAATTGAGGGGTTGAGGGTCGAGAGCGAGGTCGCCGCCGGGTATTTCGAGAAGGATTGAGCCGACTCGATGATGTTGCCTGCGCTGTCGCTTGTGCCTTTGAGGGTTACACCCTTCTGCTCGATGCCTGTGTTGGAGTAGTTATTTACAATCCAGACAAACGGCACACGCCCCGTGAAGAGACCTGCACCTCCGCGAATAAGGGTGCGGTGTTGTGAATCCACCCACCAGCGGAAGCCCACGCGAGGCGAGAAGAGAATCTGCGCACGAGGGTAGTCGCCGATGCGAACATTGTGGCGGGTAGCGATTGAGCCTGCGTTGAACTCCTCATTTACACTCGGTCCTCCGAAAATCAGCGGAATATCGGCACGCAAACCATACGTCAGCGAGAAGTGCTCCGAAGGCTTCCATTGGTCCTGAATGTAGAATCCGAGTTGCAGAGCGTTGAACTTGGGTCCCCACGTTTTGGTACCCGTGACGTTCTGGTCGGTGTAGTTGTACTGATACTTTGCCGCCATATCGCGCTCGAAGTCCGAAATGGAGTTGTAGGTGTAGGCACCGAGCGAGTTGGCAACATAGACCACGTGCGAGTGGTAAAACTCGTTGTGTGTGCCGAAGGTAAGCGTATGGCGACCCTTGTACCAAGTGAGATTGTCGGTAAGTGTCAGAGTGTGCTGGTCGAGTGAGTTGGCATTGGCGAAGCGATCAGTGCCGATATATGCCGTGCCTCCGCCATTTGCACCTACACCCTGCACCTCGACGTAGGGTAGATTCTCCTCTGTGTCACGCCCATCCACAACAAATGTGTAACCCACACGCAACTCGTTGTGCAGCATATCGTTTATGCGCGAGTTTAACTCTGCACTAACAGCATGTGAACGACTGACCGAGGTGTAGCCTGCTCCCTCGAAGAGGAATTCGGTGGGGGAGTTGGTGTATTCGTCCATTCTGCCATCGATAAAGTTATAGCGAGCCGAGAGTGTGTTGCGACTATCTATATTCCAATCGAGGCGTGCTATGAGCGAACCGGAGGTGCGGTTGATGTCGCGCTTGCCGTAGCCACCACCATCATAGCCGGTCAGAGCCTTGTATCGTGCCGCTATGCGCTTCGCCTCGTCGGCAGTGAGGGCGGCACCTGCGTAGCCGGGGTAGTAGGTCGAAGGGTAACTATCAAGCCCGAACTCGCCATTCACGAAGAAGAAGAGTTTATCCTTAACAATTGCTCCTCCGAGCGTTGCACCATAGATTTGTGTCGATTGGCGCGATAGTTTTGTGCGGTTGGCGATATCCTTGCCGGGGGTTGTGCCGTAGAAGTTGTGGTCGTTGTAGTAGGCGTAAGCCGAGCCTGCGAAGGTGTTTGTTCCCGACTTGGTCACGGCATTGATGCCTCCGCCCGTGAATCCGCCCTGACGAACATCAAACGGAGCCACTACAACCTGTATCTGCTCGATGGCATCGAGCGGAATGGGGTTTGCATTAGTAAGACCTGCGTTTGTGCCGTTTGATGTGAGTCCATACATATCGTTGTTCGCCACGCCATCAATGAGGAATGTGTTGTAGCGTGTGTTGGCTCCGGCAAATGACATACCTCCCGACTTTGAAGCGAGGGCTACGGGCGAGAGTTTGGCGACGTCGTAGATGCTACGGCTGACCGTCGGCAGCGAGGCTATATCCTCTGCCGTGAAGTTGTCGGCAGCACCCGTCTTTGCGGCATTGAATCGGTCGGCAGCATTGCTTGTGACGGTTACGGCATCGAGCGCGAGGTCGCTTGTGAGAGTGAATTTCATCTCGGAAGTGTTACCGAGGGAGAGGTGGATATCCTCGACCTTTGCGGAGCGATAGCCAATGAACGACACCTCGATAGTGTAGGGACCTCCGGTGCGCATGCCTTGGATGCGAAAGGCTCCGTGTCGGTCGCTGGCAACGCCATATTCGCTACCGGATGGGGTATGTCGCGCGATGATGGTTGCACATTGCAGGGGCTTGCCCTCCGAGTCGGTCACCGTGCCGTCGATTGCCGATGTGGTAATCTGTGCCATTGCAGCAAGTGCGGTGCTTACTGCCAAAATCAGAGATAAAATTAACTTTCTCATACAAAAAAAATTAAGCCTCGTGAAGATTTTCACGGGCTTTCAACACAGAACCGATGCGGAACAACCATCTGCTTTGCGGTTGTAACCATCTGCACGAATCGAGCATCTGCAAGATTGTGGAGTTGTCATTTGTATCATCCACTGCACCAACCATATCGCCATAGTTGCTTGCCACGTGCCAATACACCTTTCACTCCTCTCGCCTCTCTCGCTCCTCGATAAGGCAATATCTATGAATCTTCTTCCATCCGGACTTTGACCGTCGGTATCGGAATTTCACCGATTCAGTCCCTCTCGATTGCTTTCATCAGCGCGGCAGAAAATCCTGCATCGAATCTCTGCTTGCTCTGCACCTCTCTGCGCCCTTTGCACCCTTTTGCGCCTCTCTGTGCCTCTTTGCGCCTCTCGATTGGGAGTCGTGGACTATCACCACCGGTGGGGAATTTCGCCCCGCCCTGAAAATCGATGCAAATATAGTGAAAAATTTCGTATGTGCGACAAAAATTGTATATTTGTTATGTTGTTTATATCCGATATGAAAACCAAGATACGCAAAATTACCGAAAGCGGGGCTGTAAGTAGCCGGGTGTTTGGCTCGACAGCATTTACTGATTCTATATTTAAGCGTGTATGCACGCGCGCGGAAGGAGCGAAGAGTGGGAGTAGGAAGTGTGCCTCGAAACCCTCTGCCGGCGAGATTATGTTCGAAGTTTACGCTGCCGATGTGCGCCCCGATGAGGTGTTGTGTCTGGTGGGAGAGTGCGAGAGCCTCGGTGCGTGGTCACCGGAGCGCAGTTTGCCGATGTGTGATAGTGATTTCCCGATGTGGCGCATATCCTTGCCCGCGAGCGACCTGCCCGCGAGGTTTGAATATAAATTTATTGTTCGCAAGCGCGAGGATGATGGCTCGACTATCTGGGAGGAGGGCTACAACCGTCAATTTGACTACTTCAAACCCTCCGCAGGCGAGGCGTTGCAGGTCGAGGTGCGTTCATTTGTGAATCCCGACCGTTGGCGTGGCGCTGGCGTGGCTGTGCCGGTCTTCTCGTTGCGCTCGGAGCGCAGTTGCGGTGTGGGCGACTTCTCGGACTTGAAACTTATGGCCGATTGGGCTGCCGCTACGGGGCAGTGCGTGATTCAGATACTGCCGATTAACGATACGACCGATGATGGCTCGTGGGGCGATTCGTATCCCTATCGTGCCAACTCGATATTTGCTCTCAACCCGATATATCTCGACCTGCGCAAGGTGGGTGAGTTGAGCAATGCTCGCGAACAGAGCCGCTTTGAGCAACTCGGATGCGAACTCAATGCCCTTGCCGAGGTGGATTATCCGCGTGTGGCGGCCGTCAAGCACGACTACCTGCGTAAAATCTACAAACAACAAGGTGCTGCCGACCTCTCCTCGAAGGAGTTTGCACTATTCTTCGAGCAGAATCGCGAGTGGTTGATGCCGTATGCTGTGTTCAGCGTTCTGCGCGAGAAATTTGCCACGAGTAACTTCAACGAGTGGGGCGAGTGGGCAGTGTTCGATGCCAAGAGGGTAGAGGCATTTGCTCGCAAGAGTGTAAAAGCGGTCGGATATTGGTATTTTTTGCAGTTCCACCTCGACCGACAACTGCGCGAGGTGCGCGACTATGCCCACGCGCGAGGCGTGATTCTCAAAGGCGACATTCCGATTGGTATCGGTCGCCATAGTGTCGATGCGTGGTGTGCGCCCGAACTCTTTCACATGGACTCCTCGGCAGGCGCTCCGCCCGATGACTTCTCGGTCAAGGGTCAGAATTGGGGCTTCCCGACCTACAATTGGGAGCGTATGGCGCAGGATGGCTATGCGTGGTGGAGGGCTCGTTTTGCGAAGATGGCTGATTATTTCGATGCTTATCGTATAGACCATATTCTCGGTTTCTTCCGCATCTGGGAGATTCCGCTCAATGCCGTAAGTGCGCTGCTTGGGCACTTCTCGCCGGCAAAACCCCTCGATGTGGCGGAGATTGCCGAGTATGGATTCCGATTTGATGTTGCGCTGCATACTGCGCCTGTGAGCGAGAGCGAGGATGTTCTCTTTGTCGAAGACCCGGTGCGTGAGGGGCTGTTTCATCCGCGTATCTCGGCTCAATCAACAGAGATTTATGCCTCGCTGTCGGAGAGTCAGAAACACGCCTACAATTGCCTCTATGACGACTTCTTCTATCGTCGCCACAACGACTTCTGGCGTGCAGAGGCTATGCGTAAGTTGTTGCCACTCATAGATAGTACGCGGATGCTGGTCTGTGGCGAAGACTTGGGAATGATTCCCGACTGTGTGCCGGATGTTATGCGCGAGTTGGAGATTCTTTCGCTCGAAGTGGAGCGTATGCCGAAGGCGTATGGCGTGGAGTTCGGCTCGCCTGCGGAGTACCCATATCTCTCGGTGGCGACTCCCTCGACACACGATATGTCGAATATCCGCCTATGGTGGCGCGAAGATAGAGAACGCACACAACGCTACTATAACGACATCCTCGGCTTGGAGGGCGTGGCCCCTGTGGAGTGCAGTGCCGAGTTGTGCGAGCAGATTTTGCGCCGACAACTCTCGGCTCGCTCGATGTTGATGATTGCCCCCTTGCAGGATTGGCTCTCGGTGGATGGTTCTATTCGTCGTGAGGATGCTGCTGCGGAGCGTATTAACGACCCCTCGAATCCCAACCAACATTGGTGCTACCGTATGCATCTATCGCTCGAAGAGTTGCTTGCATCAGAGGTGTTTAATGCCAAGATTCGGAGGTTAATAGGTGTTAGTCATTAGAGAGTTTAAGAAACGTCGAGAGACTTACCTGCGCCTCGCTTGGTGAGCCTCTGCCTCCTGAAACAGCCCAAAGATTTAAGAGTCCAATGCTTCGCATCTATTTTTGTTTTATAGCGTGTGTCTGCAAATGAATTTGCACCACCACTATAAAACAAAAAGACACCGATGAATCGGTGTCCTCTTTAATCTTTGTAGCGGGAGAGAGACTTGAACTCTCGACCTCATGATTATGAATCATGCGCTCTAACCAGCTGAGCTATCCCGCCATGCCTTGAAAGCGAGTGCAAAGATAAGCGAAAAATTCTATCGTGCAAAATCTTTTTGACTTTTTTTCAAAATTATTGTGCCACATCTCATGTTAAGACCTCTTAATGGCACTGCTTTTGACCTTTGAAATCTCAAAAAGTGCCAATGGAACAGCATCCTGCAATAAACCGATTCGTTACCACCTTTGTCGGCACGGCAACACTCATTGCCGCTGTGGCTCTGCTTGTTGCACTATCTTATGAAATCTTGTGGGGTAATCACGCACGCTTCTCGCAGGGATATATGAACCTCCAACTCGCAGTTTGTGCCATCTTTCTGCTCGACTTTGCGGTGCGTATCTCTGCCGAGGAGCGTAAGTGGCATTTCCTGCAACGAAATGTGCTATTCCTGTTACTATCGGTGCCTTATCTCAACATTGTCGAGTGGCTCGGAGTGCCACCTCCGCGCGAGTGGTCGATAGTGCTGACGACGATACCTATTCTGCGTATGTTGCTGGCTGTCTATCTTGTGGCGCAGTGGGTTGTTAAAGATGGAATAAAACGACTTTTTGCGGCATACGCCTTTACGTTACTGCTCTTTACCTACCTTTCGGCTCTGATATTCTACGATTTTGAACAGCGGACTGCACAACTTCGGAGATGCGCTCTGGTGGGCATTTATGAATATGACAACCGTAGGCTCTGCGGTGATACCCATTACCGCCATAGGCAAGATACTCGCGGTACTGTTGCCACTATTCGGAATGTTGGTGTTACCTCTCTTTACGGTCTATATCTCCAATATATTTATGACAGCAAAAAAGAGCGATGCCTGAATCCAAGCATCGCCCTTTTCTGGGAGATAGTATCCGACTACTTCTTCTCTTTGAGCAGGTCGCGGATTTCGGTCAGCAGGACCTCCTCCTTCGAGGGTGCCGGCTCCGGAGCGGGTGCTGCGGGCTTTGCCTCCTCTTTCTTCATCAACTTGTTCATCATCTTGACCATCAGGAAGACACAGAAAGCCAAGATAACGAAGTCGATACACTGCTGAATAAATGCGCCATAGTTCCAATAAATCGGAGCCACCTCCGCAGCCTTCTCGACTACGCCATCAGCACCGGTTACGGTATTGACCACAGCATCTCCTGCCGTAGAGACAGCGTTGCGGATAGCCGACAAATCGACTTTGAGGTCCGAGAAATCGGTGTTGCCCATAAGTGCGCTGATAGGGGGCATCAGGATATCATTCACGAGTGAAGTTACAATCTTGCCGAATGCACCACCGATGATAACACCGACAGCCATATCCATTACATTACCCTTGATGGCAAACGCCTTAAATTCTTTAATAAATCCCATAATTACGTTCTCCTTAATATTTAAGTTCTTGTTTTGATAATTAGTCGATTACTGAATCATGATCATTGCTGCATCACTCTGCACATTGTCGCCCTCGGCTACGAGAACTTCGACAACCGTGCCGGCATAGTCCGTGCTGATGGAGTTCTCCATCTTCATTGCTTCGAGTATAACTACCTCGTCGCCTGCCGATACCTTATCGCCAACCTTAACCTTAATCGAGATTACGCGACCCGGCAGCGGAGCGGTTACGGCATTCTTGGGGCCTGATGCTGCGGGAGCCGCAGCCTCGGCTGCTTTGGGAGCCGCCTGCGGAGCGTCAGCCTCGGCAACAATCTCAATCATTGCGGTATCGCTCTGAACATTGTCACCCTCCTTAACCAGAATCTGCTTAACGACACCGGAGAAGTCGGAGGTAATCGAGTTTTCCATCTTCATTGCTTCGAGAATCATAACCTCGTCGCCTGCCGATACCTTATCGCCAACCTTAACCTTAATCGAGATTACACGACCCGGCAGCGGAGCGTTGATAGTATTGCCCGTAACAGCAACCTTCTCCTCGGCTTTTACCTCTGCCTTCGGAGCCTCGGTTGCGGGAGCCTCGGCGGGCTTCTGTGCCTCGTAAGCCTTGACCTTCGAGTTGGTCAGGTAGGTCTTGGCAACCATTGGGAAGAGTTCGAGCAACAGCACCTCCTTCTCGTTGGCAGCAAGTTTTACACCACCAGCCTCCGGAAGTTCGGGATTGGGCTGCATCTGGTATTTCGAGGTGTCGTAGGGAGTCTCCTCGCGCACACCGCAAATCTTGAAGCGGAATTCGGGGTCAATCTTGACCGGAGTATGTCCGTATTCGCCCTTCACAAGGCTCACGAACTGCGCGCTCTTGGTTGTGTACATTGCGCGACCAGCCTTCTCATCCATAGCGCAACTTACCGCCTGCGCACCTACAATCTGCGAGGTGGGAGTTACCAACGGAGGCAGACCGGCACTCAAACGTACCGAAGGAATGAGTTCCATAGCGCGGGGCAGGATATCCTCGGCTTTGAGTTGTTGAAGTTGGGCAACCATATTCGAGTACATACCACCCGGAATCTCTGCCTTCTGAACAAGTTCATTCGGAGCGGGGAAGCCGAAGTATGCCTCAATCTTCTGTGCTGCATCGAGCAGAGTCGCGAAATCATCCTTCGCTGCGGCAGCAACTGCACGGTCGAGTTGAGCCTCAACCTCGGCAGGAGTTGCATCTGTTACGGGGTTGAAGGGCTTCGGAGCGGGTTTGTCGGCACCAAATACCGAGACGTTGAGTTCGGTGCGGATGCTCTTCAACTGCTCGTTAATCTTTGCCACAGCCTCCATATTGACACCGAGGTCGATGCCGAGTTTCTGGCAGAAGAGATATACAAGTTCCAATGCAGGTGCGCCCGTGCCACCACCAAACCACCAGCAGTTGGTATCGACAACATCAACACCGGCAGCGATAGCCGCATATACCGAAGCCAGACCATAACCCGGAGTACAGTGGGTGTGGAAATCTACGGGGATGCCCGTGGCAGCCTTTAATTTCTTAACGAGTGCGCTCACTCGCTGGGGAGGGATAAGTCCCGACATATCCTTGATGGTAATCATATCCGCACCAAGCGCCGCAAGTTGTTTTGCCTTATCGACAAAATATTCGTCAGTAAATACGGGTGCAGGGTTTTTCTTGCCTGTAAGTTTATCCCACAATGAGAGTTTCGGATATTTCGGATCCACGGTGTAGCAGACTGCGCAGTCTGCAATACCGCCATATTTCTTTACATATTTAATGGTCGATTTTACATTATCGACATCATTCAAGCAGTCGAAGATACGCATAATTCCCAGACCGCTCTCGATAGAGTTGCGGCAGAAACCATCGATAATCTCGTCAGTGTAGGGTGCATAACCGAAGAGGTTACGACCACGTGAGAGAGCCGTCAGTTTCGAAACATCACCCACAGCCTTGTGGATGGTTTCAAGACGTGTCCAAGGATTCTCGCCAAGGTAACGCATTACCGAGTCGGGTACGGCACCGCCCCAGACCTCCATTGCGAAGAAGCCTGCATCTTTGTAGTAGGGCAGACACTTGTCAATCTGCGCCTGATTCATACGGGTTGCAAACGAGGACTGCTGTCCGTCGCGCAAGGTAAGATCTCTAATTTTAAGAACTTTTGCCATATTTCAAAATTTTTAAGGTATTTGCATATATCATAAACGTAATAACAAATATAGTAAATAAAATTGAATAACTATCCTTTTAGGCGACTTTTTTTATATCTTTGTCCAAAGGTTGGCAGTTTTTAGGTAATGAAAGGTAATAAACGCTGCCCGATTGGAGGTTTTTGAAAAGATGCAGGATGCAAAAATCCTGCACGCTTGACCACTTTAACTATCATTGAATTTGCAATATGGCTCATAATATGCGCACTGTGGCAATGCCCCTCGGAATGGTTGTCGGGGCGTTGTTCTGCCGACAGATAACCTTGCTCGAAGAGTGGTCGCACGGAATGATTACCCCCGTGCTTATCTTTATGATGCTATTTCTCACCTATTGTAACGTGGATATCCGACGTGTGCGTTTGTCGTGGATGCACCTATGGCTGCTGCTTATCCAATTTGTGGGGAGTGTCGGCATATATTGTCTGCTTTTGCCATTGGGCGAGGTCGTGGCGCAGGGTGCGATGATGTGCGTCTTGGCTCCAATCGCTATGGCTGCCGTGGTTATCGGAGGGATGCTCGGTGCCGACACCGAGTCGATGGCGGCATTCTCGCTACTCTGTAACCTCACGACGGCTCTGGTTGCACCGGTGATACTGCACTTTGCCGGTGGCGAGGGTTGCACCTTTGTCGAGATTATGTCGAGGGTAGCCCCGCTGCTGATTCTGCCCTTTGTTGTGGGGCAGTTGTGTCGATATGTGGTCAAACCTGTGGCACGCTGGGCGGAGCAGCACAAGAACGCAACATTCTACATTTGGCTTATCTCGCTGATAATCATTATTGGCCGTACAACCTCGTTTGTCATTGACCAGACGGCAGAGAATGGCGAACTCGAAATCATTATGGCTGTCGTGTCGGCTGTGATTTGCGTGTGTCAGTTCGCCATAGGCAAATGGTTGGGCAGAAAGTATGGCGATAGCGCGGCAGGAGGGCAGTCCCTTGGTCAGAAGAATACGGTGCTGGCGATATGGATGGCGCAGTCGTTCCTCAATCCGCTCTCATCGGTTGCCCCGACGGCTTATATTGTCTGGCAGAATGCCGTCAATTCGTGGCAACTATACAAAAAATCAATCGATAATTGACAATTACTTCTTAAAGATAAAGAAGACCGCCAAGACAAGGCAGATAAAGCCTGCGAGATGATTCCAACGCAGCGGCTCGCTCTTCATAAAGAGCGTCACCAGGACCGTAAAGACGAGTAACGACACAACCTCCTGAATAACTTTCAGTTTCCAGATGTTGAAGGGGCCTCCGAAATTGACACTTCCGAGTCGGTTGGCGGGGACTTGCAGACAGTACTCAAAGAAGGCAATCAGCCAACTAAAAACCACGATAGCATAGACTCCGAAGCGCTCCAAACGCGATTTGAACATTATCTGACCATACCACGCCAAGGTCATAAAGGCATTCGAGCAGACCAACAGCAACACCGAGCCGATTCCGCGTAACATCATAATTGTCGTTTTTTGAGTCGTTTCAGACCATTTGTTTTCAATTCGGCCGCAAAAATAATCATATTTTGCTGTTGTTGGTACCCGAAAACAGAAAATTTCGAAAGAGTGCAGACAAATAAACTCCGCCCCTGTATTAGGGGAGGTGCCCGCAGGGCGGAGGGTGCTATTTGTCAATATCCCGGATTTTGTGAAATGTATTTATTTGTATTGAGTTCATCCTGCGGTATCGGGAATAGTAGTTGATACTCCTCGATTTGACATTCACTTATAGCCAACCCGCTTCGTTTTAGGAATGCAAAGAAAGTTCCGCCGTGAAGTAACAAACTTTCTCGCAACTCTTTTATCTTCATGAGCGTTTTACTCTCGTTTAATGTTATGTTTTTTGCTTCTACGACATCTGTAATATATTGCTCGGCATCGCTCTCTTTACCTGCTTTGTACAAGCACTCCGCAATAGAGAGATAAACATCGCTCAATGTAATATATGGCATTACGTCTGGTTGTGTTATCCTAACGCTATTGCGTGTGCCGGCATTATAAATCAGTGCAAATATAACCTCTGAACTCTCGGTAATATCTATGATATCGGTATTTATGGAGGGCTTGAAATTGGTTGATGCAACCAAATTATAGAAGCCATTTTCAATAACCTTCTGCAACAATGGCAGAGCCAAATTATAATTACCCTCGTACATGTGAATATTCGCCAATAGTACTCTGGCTACATCTTTCGAAGCAAAGAAAAACCCATTTGCATCTTTTATTGATTCGTTCCGTTTCTCTGGTAGATTTGCTATCGCTACCGTAAGATTTGCTTTTAAGTTGTCAAACACCTTTTGGGGCGAACTACTCGGTATGCCACCTTGGCTATACAGATTCTCAAACATCTCATAATCTGTAATATATGGAATATTGCCCCAAGCATATACCAAATTTGAATAGTATATTGCGCTCAAAACATTGCAATAATCGGCATACACATTGAGTCGGGTGCTATCTAATTGTTTGAGTAGCAGAAGATCCCTATTGGCTGTGTAAAAATGCCCCCATGCCTTGCTAATCATGCTATGACTCGGATATATGTCATCTTCGACCAAGTTTGTCGATTTGTTGTGGCAGTAATATTGTTCGATTATGTTATAACAACTTAATCCATACGCCATTGTATTTGCAATGCCTTCCACGATAGTTGTCGCATCATTTCCAAGTAGGGGTGTTTCGGATATCGGAATGTTCAACGCGCCACCACTTTGATTTAATGTTAAGGATGCAACGATATTGCCGATGTAGTCATATAGCAATATATCCTTGTGCTGATTATTGCGTGATGTCAATTTCGATACAGATATACGCAGGGTATTCTCTTCGATTTGACACTCACATTCAATAGGTTTATCCATGAAAAAGGACTCGTCGTACCCTTCATACATACTAATATTGATAACTTGGTCGGGCAGAGTTGGATTTGTCGAGATTTCATAATCTACTTGTGGCTCCAAAAATAGAGGAATCGGGGAGTCTATTCGTATAGTGTAAGAGCCACCTTCGTTGGGAATATCGATACTCTGTTTATCTAACCTGACAGACTCTCCATCTCCAAGAATCTCATTGCCGGCCAAACCATCGCTATTCCAGTCGATGTAACGAGATAAATCTTTAACATTGACTGAAATACCAAGTTCTGTATATCTGGACGTGATGTTTTCCCTAATACTCGGCAATATGGCTGCTAACTTTCGCTTATCGTCGTTTATTTGCGACTGATTTGTTCCCGAAAAAAGACCATCATCCCCGAAATCACGGCTCAATTTTGCTAAATATTCTGTTAGTGCCGCCTCGCTTCTGTCCATCAATAGCAGGGATGATATTGCTATCAATACCGCAGAGTTGTCATTGCCCTCCATTATGGAGAAGGTGGAGGTATCCTCGTTTGTAAAATCCCCTAATCCGAATGCCTCAAATAGTTCTTTTTGCGCTTGCTTATTGGCGTCAGGAAAACTAATACCGGAATCGACAAGGGTCTGTATTCGTGCATATTTTAGGTGGGTTAAGATATTTACATTAACGGACTCGCAATCTCTTAAATCTGCAAAACCTCTCAATGTCAGTGTGCCGATAGACAATTCTCCTTTTACCTCATTGAAGAAGTAACCATTTGCCATTAAATCGGCATAGGGAGTCAAAAACTCCCTTTTACCTAAAACAAAATTGCCGAGGTTGTCTGTGATGGTGGTATTGTACATACTACCCAATACCTGCAACTGTTCGTCTAATGGTTGGATTGTAATTGTCGAGCCACTGATATATGGACCTTTTTCGACCTTTCCGCAGATATCGTATGTTTGCGGGCGTGTATGCTCGGTGATATTTTCGCAAGATGATACAGTTAAACCTGCAAGTAATAGCGTAAGAGAAACTATGATATATCTCATAAGTCTATGTATTAGCGTGATTCGCAAAATTATAAAATTTTTCGTAATATTGCACTATGAATTACGCATTGATTACAGGTGCATCGTCGGGCATTGGGCTTGAATATGCACGCCAACTTGCCTCCAAGGGGCATAATCTTGTTATCGTCAGCAATCAAGACGAGGCGAATCGACGTGTTGCTACGGAACTATCGAAACAATACGGGGTTGAGGCTCTGCCGCTCTATGCCGACCTCTCGCAAGTCGATTCGGCACAAATGGTCTATGATTGGTGTCACGAAAACGGCATCGAGGTCGATATTCTGATTAACAATGCCGGAATGTTGCTCTTCTCGACCCTCGAACATACCGACCCTGCGCGAATCAACACCTTGCTAAATCTACACTGCACCACACCGACACACCTCTGCCGCTTGTTCGGTGCGGATATGAAGGCTCGTGGCAGGGGGCATATTCTGATTATGTCATCAATCGCTGCGTGGCTGCCCTTCCCGACAATCTCGCTCTATGCAGCATCGAAGACCTACCTGCGCAGTTTTGCACAGTCGCTATGGTACGAGTTGCGCGACTATGGTGTAAGTGTGACGGTAGTATTCCCCTCGGCAGTAGATACTCCGCTCTATGATTTGGGCGAGAAGCCACGACGCTGGCTGTTGCGTTTCGGGGTTATGACAACGGCAGAATCACTTGCACGAAAGGGTTTGCGTGCAATGTTCCGCCGCAGAAGAAGATCTATTCCGGGATTTCTGCCCAAGGTGGAGTACGCTATCTGCGCCATACTGCCGGCACATGCGCTGATACCTATCTTGAAATTGCCAATTGTCAAACGACTGCTGGCAAAATTATAGGAATCGTATTACAAATTGCTTAAAACCTCGTAATTAACTTCGCCAAAAGAGTCGATTATAAGGTCTGCACCTGCCGCTTCGAGTCGCTCGCGAGGCAGGGTAGTGGTTATGGTTACGACCTTCATACCGGCAGCCTTTGCCGCCTCGACTCCCGACACGGCATCCTCAAAAACGATACACTCCTCCGGTTGCAGGCCAAGCCTCTTGGCTGCGGTGAGGAATATTTCGGGCGAGGGCTTGCAGTGGGTGACATCGTTGGCACAGACCGACGCCTCAAACCAACGCTCCAAGCCGCACTTCTCCCACGTCAGCGAAACATTCTCGATACAGCCTGACGAGCCGATCGAACACTTTATGCCGTGTGTCTTTATGCCATCGAGGAACTCTGCCAATCCGGGCATAAGTTCTGCTTTCGGGGCATACAACTCGCGAAAAATAGCCTCCGCCTCATCATTCAGCGACTCTGCGCCTCTCTCGGCAAGTTGTTCGGGGAGTAGCACTGCAAAGACCTGATCAGGTCCCAAACCGGCAAATTGACTCACATCGCCTCCCCAATGAGTTGAGTTGTAACGCTCACACATCACATTCAACGCCTCGGTGTGCGACGGCATACTATCAATCAGCACACCATCCATATCGAAAATTAGACCTTTGAACATATCGTTGATTTATCTTTTGTCGTACATTTCGTCGTAATACTTCATATAGTCGCCCGACGTAACCCCATCGAGCCACTCCTCGTTATCCAAATACCAGCGCACCGTCTTCTCGATGCCCTCCTCGAACTGTACCTCCGTCTTCCAGCCGAGTTCTTGCTCTAATTTGGATGAGTCTATGGCGTAACGAAGGTCGTGACCTGCTCGATCTGTAACGAAGGTTATCAACTCCTCGGAATAGCCGTCGGGATTGCCCAAAAGTCGGTCGGCAACACCGATAATCACACGTACGAGGTCTATGTTCCGCCACTCGTTACCGCCTCCGATATTGTAGGTGTCGGCAACCTTGCCCTTATGGAAAATGAGGTCTATGGCGCGGGCATGTTCCTCGACGTAGAGCCAGTCGCGCACATTCTCGCCCTTGCCGTAGATGGGTAGCGGTTTGCGATGGCGGATGTTGTTTATCACAAGTGGAATCAACTTCTCCGGGAACTGATAGGGGCCATAGTTATTCGAGCAGTTGGTAATGATTGTCGGTAGCCCATACGTATCATGGAAGGCGCGGACAAAGTGGTCTGACGAGGCCTTCGAAGCCGAGTATGGCGAGTGCGGGTCGTAGCCGGTCGCCTCGGTAAAGGGGGTATCTTCCGAGCCTAACGCTCCATAGACCTCGTCGGTCGAGATGTGGTAGAAGAGTTTCCCCTCCCATGCCCCGTTCCACGCCTCGCGTGCCGCCTGCAACAGCGTGAGCGTACCCATGATGTTCGTGCGGGCAAAGGCGAATGGCTCTTTGATACTTCTATCGACGTGGCTCTCGGCAGCGAGATGAATCACGCCATCGATATCGTACTTGCGGAAAATCTCGCGCACGGCATCTGTGTCGCAGATGTCGCCACGCTCGAAGATGTAGTTCGGCTCACTCTCGATATCTCGCAGGTTGGCAAGGTTGCCGGCATAGGTCAGCGCATCGAGATTGACTATGCGGTATTCGGGATACTTGCGCACGAAGAGTCGTACCACGTGCGAGCCGATAAATCCCGCACCTCCGGTTATGAGGATGTTTCGTTTCATAATCTCGCGTTTTTAAGTGCGCCCATACGACGCAGACAGTAGAGCATCGACTCGCGCCAGTGGGGGATATCGATGCCGAATGTGGCTTTGAACTTGCTCTTGTCGAGTACCGAGTAGGGAGGTCGAGCAACCTTCGACGGGAATTCCGAAGAGTGGCAGGGTATGATTTTACACTCGTGACCTGCCGTAGCGGCAATCTCGCATGCGAAGTCGTACCACGAGCATACCCCCTCATTTGCGAAGTGATATAATCCCTCGCGACCCTCATAGAGGTTGCCGTCGATTATCGAAAATATCGCCAACGCGAGGTCGCCGGCATAGGTGGGTGTGCCTACTTGGTCAAATACCACCTGCAAAGCCTTGTTCTCGGCAGTCAGTCGTAACATTGTTTTCAGGAAGTTGCCGCCAAATTCGGAGTATAACCACGCTGTACGCAGAATTATCGCCTTGCATCCCGCTTCGGCAATAGCCTGCTCTCCTGCAAGTTTCGTGCGCCCATAGACTCCGAGTGGTGCGGTCGCCATCTCCTCCGTGCGGGGCGTGTTGCCCTCGACACCGAAGACGTAGTCGGTGGATATGTGGATGAGCGTGGCTCCTGCTGTCTTGGCTGCCGCAGCGAGATTTGCCACAGCATCACAATTTATGCGCATCGCTGTCGCCTCATCCTCCTCGGCTCGCTCGACATTGGTGTAGGCGGCACAATTCACAATAACATCGATAGTATTCTCGGCAAAGAATCGCTCCACAGCACCCCTGTCCGTAATATCCAACTCTGCCACATCGGTCGGGATATACTCATTGGGCGAGACTGCTCCCAATCGGCTCAACTCGCGACCCAACTGCCCGTTGGCACCTGTTATAAGTATGCGTTTGCGTTGCATCATTATCACTCTATAATTCGAATAAATCCTCCACGTCGGCAAGCAGCGGATTCTTCGCATCTTTTGCCGAGAGAATCACATCCTCTTCCGGAATACCCCAATCGATACCTATCGCAGGGTCGTTCCACGCTATGCCGCGCTCCTCGGTCGGGGCGTAGGGGTTGTCGCATCGGTACTGAAACATAGCCTCCTCGCTCAATACCGCAAATCCGTGGGCGAATCCGCGCGGGATAAAGACTTGTCGCTTATTCTCTGCCGATAACTCCACGGCTACGTGCTTTCCGAATGTGGGCGACCCCTTGCGGATATCGACCGCCACGTCTAACACGCGACCGGCAAGCACGCTTACCAACTTCGCCTGCGCAGCCTCGCCACGCTGGTAGTGCAGTCCGCGCACCACGCCATAGCGCGACTTCGAGAGATTCTCCTGCACAAACCGCACGGGTGCAACCTCCTCGTCGAAGCGTCGCTGCGAGTATGCCTCACAGAACCATCCTCGCTCGTCGCCGTAAATCTCCGGGTCGATAATTACCACACCCTCTATTTCGCTCTTCGTCACTCTCATCGCTAACCTCTTTTCTCGGCAAGTTTCAGAAGATAGGTTCCATACTGGTTTTTAACCATCGGAGCCGCCACCTCACGCAACTTCTCTGCGGAAATCCACCCCTGCTCGAAGGCTATACCCTCCAAGCAGGCAATCTTCACTCCCTGACGCTTCTCGATGACCTCGACAAATATCGAAGCCTCCGCCAACGACTCGAAAGTCCCCGTATCGAGCCACGCAAAGCCCTCTTCAAGACGCTGAACGTGCAACCTTCCCTCGTTAAGAAAGTGCTGATTGACATCCGAAATCTCCAACTCTCCACGCGCGGAGGGCGTAATTCCTTTTGCAACCTCGACGACATCGTTAGGGAAGAAGTAAAGCCCCACCACCGCATAGTCCGACTTGGGCTGTGCCGGCTTCTCCTCGATGGCGAGACACCTGCCCTCGCTGTCGAACTCTGCCACGCCATAACGCTCCGGATCATCCACGCGATAGCCGAATACCGTCGCCACACCTTCTCTCTCGGCTCGCGATACCGCCTCGGAGAGTCGTCTGTCTAAACCGGCACCATGGAAGATGTTGTCGCCCAAGACCAAACATACCGAATCATCTCCGATAAACTCCTCGCCAATGATAAAAGCCTGCGCCAATCCGTCGGGCGAGGGTTGCACGGCATACTTAAACCTCACACCGAAAGCCGAGCCGTCGCCAAGCAGTCGCTGAAAGAGGGGTAGGTCTTCGGGAGTCGAGATGATGAGGATTTCGCGTATCCCCGCCATCATCAGCACCGAAATCGGATAATAGACCATCGGTTTGTCGTGTATGGGCAAGAGTTGCTTGCTCACTCCCTTCGTTATGGGATAGAGTCGTGTGCCGCTGCCTCCTGCCAGAACAATGCCTTTCATATCGAGTAATGTCAATGTTTATTTTCTAAACCGCTAATGTAGTCAAAATATTGCGGAACGCCAAACTTAATGTGGTTTTTTGTGAATTTTGTGTTTTTTGGGGAGGGCTGGAACGCCGAGGAGAATGGGGAAAATGAGGAGAATGAGGAGAATGGGGATAGTGGGGATAGTGGGGGCGCGGTCTGCGACCGCTTATGGGGAATTGATAATTGATAATTGACAATTGATAATTGACAATTGATAATTGATAATTAAGCGGCTGATGGCTAATTTAGTAGAGTATAGAGAGTTTAAGGAGTTGGGGGTCGATTCCCTAAATTCCCCAGTGTCCCCAGTGTCCCCAGTTTCCCCAGTGTCCCCATAAGCGACCTTGGTCGCGCTCCCCATATCCCCCATAAGCGGTCGCAGACCGCGTCCCCAGCGTCCCCAGTTTCCCCATAAGCAATCTTTGATTGCGCCCCCATTCTCCCTATTCTCCCCATCCTCTCTTATAGCCATTGACCCCTCCGGTCTTCGACCACCTCCCCTAAAACAGGGGAGGAGTTTTTACCCTTCCCCCAAAAGCCAATTGGCTAACATCCAATAAAAAAAAACGGGGCAGTAGAGTAGAAAAATTTTGATAATTCAAAAAAAAATCCTACCTTTCGGGCTGAAATAGAGATAAACAGAGTTTTTTGCAAACCAATTTATTCGATTTTCGACAATACTTTTTACTTTAATATTTCACTTAAATTTCAACACTATGAAAAAATTCAGACTTTTGCTGATGATGTTGTTGGCTGCTGCTGTATCGTTCACAGCCTGCAACAATGGCGGTGAGGAAGTTACTCCCACCGATCCGAATGATCCTACCGTTGTCGTAACTCTTGACGAGGAGGAACTCTATCCCGACGCATTTATGGCGAAGGTGGTTACCACCAATGCCGAGAAGGCTGCTTGGACGGTTGTTGCTCACGATGAGCCTGTTGTTGTTGCCAATGTTTTGGCAGAGGGTGTTCAGATTCCCGCAGGCGAACTTAACAATGCCGAGGTTCCCGCATTGGTTCTCGCCGAGGATTTGACGCCCGCTACTGCTTATGACCTCTACGTTGCTGTTGAGGGTAATGGCAAGCAGGTATTGAGCGCACCTCTCTGCGTTACCACTGCCGAGGCAGAGGCTCTTGGCTCGGTTGTCGAGTTCTATGTTGATAACTCTATGGGCGGAGGTAACGTAACCGTTGGAGGTATGTCGATGATGGATTATGGCAGTAAACCCGGTCAATACATCATGATCGATGCCTATGGAGAAGATGGTGAGACCCTTGAATATTCTGCCAAGTTGATAATGTTTGACTATGATTATGCGGACTTTGGATGCACGAGTTATTCGTATCTGACTGGTCACCACTATCCCGTTGTTGCAGGAAGCCTTGATATGGGTCCGCTCCCGACTACAAGTGCATTGATGGCAGATCCGGGTTATACCAACTTTACCGTTAAGGGCAAGACTTATTTCCCCGTAGTTCCCACAGCCGAGGCTGATGCAGAGGGTAATCCTTACGGCGTTACCGTGACAACCATGGTTCCTTATGGTCAGGATTTGAATATGCTCGAATTCAACCTGCCGGTTATCGATGAAGATAATAACGAGTATGTTCTCGTTGGTTCATATATAGGTCCTGTGGGCTATCAGTTGTCGAAACCGAAATATCCGTTTGACCTCGAAGAGTGGGGCTATACCGAGTACGTGGCAACACAGGAGGGTAGCATCATCACTCTTACATGCGATACTTACCAGGGTAAGTTTGAGATGGCATTCGATATCTCGCACAATGATAACGTATTTGCAGCCGAGGCTGATGCAGAGCAAGGTGTTACTTATATTGCCGGCGAGGATTGCAACTGGTCTGGTTACTACTTTATACCCGGATTGGACGAGGCTACTTATTACTTCAATGAGGGTAGCCGTATTGCACTGTTCAAGACCGAGACAGAAGGTGAGTATCGTATCTCTGTGGGTCGTACCTTGGAGGGTACTGGCTCTTCTTGGACTATGTCGTCAGAGTCTTCGTCCTATGATTATGAGGTGCCTCTTGGTGACTACACTATCAAAGTAACCGGACTGGGGGGGGGCTCTGATACTCCCGCAACAGAGGCTTACTCGCTTATCAGCACCGTAGAGAATCTTACCGCAGGTACCTATTATATGGCTGCGTATGCGGCTGCTAAGAACGACGGAACTTCGTTGGAGCCTTATGTATATCAAGTGTTTAGTGGCAATGCTGGTACTAGTAGCGGTAAAACAGATCTTTATACTTCGGGCTATGAGTATGCTAATGGCGATTTGACTCTTGACCCTTCTAGCTCCAACTATCCCGCAGTCGATGTGGTGCTCGAAGCAGTTGAAGGTCAGGCTAACCAATACTATGTGAAGAATACCAAAGATAACAAATATCTTGCATCGTCTTCGACTGCTAATCGACAGTTGGCATTGCAAGACGAGCCGTTTGCTTGGACCGTATCTAACCACGCTAATGGAGGTGTAGCTTTGGTAGGCGGAGGCGTAATGTGCGGATCTGCAAGCGCTTCTTCAAAGTTTATTCGTTCATATGTAAATGATGAGAATAATGTTGCTAATGTTAAGTTCGGTCTGTACTTCTTCAAGAAGAACTAATCGAATCTTGATTTAGCGATTTTTTGGCGCAGACTTTTCGGTCTGCGCCTTTTTTTTGGCAGATGGGTTGGATGGGTTGGATGGAGATTGTGGGGGCGCGGTCTGCGACCGCTTATGGGAAGAGTGGGGAGCGCGACCAAGGTCGCTTATGGGGATTTTTTTGAGCATAGTCATTCTCCCCAATATTCCTAGCGTCCCCGGTCTAAAAACTAATGCTTATTGCGAAAATCAAGGCGTGCCTTGGTAAGACTCTCACGAAAACCGCCATTCTTGACGAAGATATTATACTGATATTGGATATATCGAGAAAGCAACATATCTGCTTGATGTATCAATACAATCGCCATATTGGATATTACCTCGTCACTACGGCTCTGCGCAAGGGCAAGGAAATATTCACTATCATCGTGTTCCCGACCAAGTTTGCGCATTGCTTTAACCTCGGCAGAGTCATTTGCCCACATCCGCAAATTGCGCACTCGCAGATAGTCTTCGTAATCAGCCAGTAACTCGTGTAAACTCGCTCGTGCCACATTCAATAGTTTTAGAAGCGTTTCGGAAGAGGTTGCGGCAGCTTCGGTTGCCTCGATGATATTCTGCTTACCCGACCGTGCGGCTTGTACCATTTGGTCTATGGTACGGTCACCGCGTTTGAGATATTTCTCACAAAAATAGTATGTAATGTCGTAGATTATCTCGGCCTTGCGATAAGCAATCAATGAGCGATAACCACCGGTGTATGAAACCAAATCTTTCATATTAGCAAATTTAGCACAAAATTTCTCATTACACAACTTTGGGAGAAGTTTTTTGGGTGAATTTTATGGGTTTTGGGGAGAATGGGGAGAATGGGGGCGCAATCAGAGATTGCTTATGGGGGATATGGGGAGCGCTCCCTGTGGGAGCTTATGGGGATTTTGTTAAAAATGGTCATTTTCCCCAATGTCCCCAATGTCCCCAGTCTCCCCAGTTTCCCCAGTTTCCCCAGTCTTCCCCATAAGCGGTCGCAGACCGCGTCCCCACTATCCCCATTCTCCCCACTATCCCCATTCTCCCTAACCGCCACCTGCCCACAAAAAAAAGGAGTCTTCTTGCGAAAACTCCTTCGATTTTGAATGTTGGAGGTTTTAGCAGTTCATACCGCCACAGCAGTTGATGACCTGACCACTCACATACGATGCAAGGTCGCTGGCGAGGAATAATGCCACCTTGGCAACCTCCTCTGTTGTGCCACCGCGACGCAACGGAATCTTCGTATTCCACTCCTCGCGCACGCTTTCGGGGAGTTTGTCCGTCATCTCGGTAATGATAAAGCCCGGAGCGATGCAGTTGGCACGGATGCCGCGTGAGCCCATCTCCTTGGCGATAGATTTTGCCAGACCAATCATGCCGGCCTTCGATGCCGAGTAGTTGCACTGACCTGCATTGCCACTCACGCCAACAACCGACGATATGTTGATAATCGAGCCTCCGCGCTGACGTGCCATTGAGGGTACGCAGGCGTGGATAAAGTTGAATGCCGATTTGAGATTGACGGTAAGCACCGCATCCCACTGCTCCTCGCTCATACGCATCATAAGACCATCCTTCGTGATACCGGCATTATTGACCAGTACGTCAATCTTGCCGAAGTCAGCCAAAATCTGCTCAACAACAGCGTGTGTCTGCGCAAAATCGGCAGCATTGGATGCGTAGCCTTTGCACTTAACACCGAGTGCTGCAATCTCTGCCTCGGTGGTCTCCATAACCTCATTGCGATTCAAATCCGTGAAAGCGATGTCGGCTCCATTCTTTGCCAATTCGAGGGCAATGGCCTTGCCTATACCTCGTGCCGCACCCGTTACGAGTGCAACCTTATTTTCCAAAAGTTTCATACTGATAGTTGTTATTTAACAGCCCAAAGATAAAAAAATTCATTGAAAGTATGTATATTTGCAACCTGAAATTTATCGAAACAATGGGTAAAGAAGTCTCAAAATACCTTTTTCGTTTGGACTTTATGGTCTCGTCGGTACTGTTTATTGCCGTCTTCTCCATATTGTTTATGGCGATTTATACCCCTTTTTCGATGGCGGCTTGGTTTGATGTGACCGAAGAGCATTCGATGATTGTTACCATCGCTTTCTATATTGTTGCGGTTGCGACTATGCTAATCAGTAAAATTGCTATGCGTTGGATGCAGCGCAAAGTATGTATATCAACACCCATATATCTATTATGGTTGCTGGTCGAGGCAGTTGTGATTGCGTGGCTCTATATCGGTTTTACGCGCGTGATTATGCCGGAGACGATATGTACTCCTGAATATACACTGCGTGTATTCTGTTGTGTGGTGGCGATTCTTGCCATACCTTATACAATAGTGTCACTATATGCCGCCTATCGCTCACAGAAGGAGGAGAATGAGATTATCCGCTACCGCGAGCGACTGCTCGGTAGTAATGAAACGTCATCGAATCTAATAAACCTCTCGGATGAGAATGGGGTAGTGAAACTTACCATCGATATCGATTCGCTCTACTATATGGAGTCGCAGGATAACTATGTTAAGATTTACTACGAGAACGACGGCTCACTTCATAGTTATATGTTGCGCAGTCGCACCAAGAGTATCGAGACCTCGCTGGCAAATACCACAATGTTGCGTTGCCATCGCTCGTATATTATCAATACAGCGAAGATTAACATCGTGCGTAACGACAAGTCCAATCCGGTTGTTATTCTAAAACACCCCGATATCAAGCCAATTCCCGTATCGAAGAGTTACTACGACCGCCTCATTTCGCTGGTGAATGCTTCGCAACCGGGTGATGCAGGTATTGAGGCTGTCGCCGAGCAGATGTCTGCAGAAAAGGGTCGTGATGCCGTGTCGATGAGCAATGAATTGCTCGATGATTTGAAAGCGTTGATAAATAAGTATTTCAAGCAGAAATAGGTGCGAAAACCGCATCTGGAATACAATAAGGGGCTGTCCTGATAATCTCGGACAGCCCCTTGTTTTGGGTTGAGTGTGTCGTGACTTTTACTTCTGCCACTTGGCGGTGAAGCCTCGCAACCAATTCATCGCAAATCTCGGTAGCAGTAAGCAGAAGGGGATAAATAACCGCATCCACCAGTCGGGAACGATGCACTTGCGCTTGCGCCACAATGAGTTCAGACCTCTGCGAGCGCAGAACTTCGGAGTCGAGAGGGCGTGTAATTTTAAGCCAATGCCCTGCCAATGCTTTGTCAGACCATAGAGGTCGGTTGCAATACCTCCCGGACAGACTGCCGTGACATAGACCTTCTTGTCGCGCATCTCTTTGGCATAGGCAACCGAGAAACTCTTCAAATACGCCTTGCTTGCGCTGTAAAGCGACAGACCGGGGAAGGGCATCCAAATCGAGAATGACGACATATTGAGAATATAACCTCCGCCACGCTCCGCCATATCATTTCCATAGAGTTGGCAGAGTAGGGTATTGGTTACGTCGTGCAATGTAATCGTTCGCTTGATTCGCTCGGCAGGGGTGTTGGCGATATCGCAGAACGAGAACATGCCCGCGTTGTTAATCAATACATCGACCTTCATTCCCTCCTGCTCCGTCCATGCGAACAACTCCTCGGCAGCGGTCATCGTTGCCAAGTCCTTAACATGAACAACGACCTCCACGCCATACCTTTCGCGCAACTCCGCAGCCAATTCTTCGAGTAAAGATTCCGTGCGGCAGACAACGATAAGGTTGTAGCCCAACGCTGCAAGTTGCTCGGCATACTGACGACCAATGCCGGTCGAGGCACCCGTTACGAGCGCGCGTTTCGAACCCTTTAAGACCTCTCCTCTTCGCATTGTTATTCAATTTTGGCAAGTTCCTTCCAAACCTTGTCTGGAATAGGCTCTTTGCAGTTATGGCAACACTGCATATCCTTCGAATACATACGGGCAATGCAGTAGTCGCGGTGGTCGCAACCGGAGCGGGTCGTGATGTCACCCTCCTTCATCTTATTGACAAAGGCGGGGTCGTTGATAAGGCAACGAGCCATCTGTACCATCTCGAAACCTGCATCCAGTACCTTCTCGATGCCTTCGCGCGATACGATACCACCTACATAGACGAGCGGACCCGACAGGGCCTCGCGGAACTTCTTGGCATTTTCGAGGAAGAAGCACTCCTCGAACTTGTAGTCCGTAATCATCCACTTTCCGAACAAATCGACTACAATCTTCTGCAACCACTCGTTCCAAGTCATGTAATAACTCATCGTCTTGGTCGGGATACGTCCGCGCATAACCGCCATCGGAGCGCGCGACACGAAACCAGACGAGAGAACAATACCATTTACCCCGAACTTCTCAATCTCCTTTGCAATCTCGATGCTTTCGGGAATCTGAATACCGCCCTTGAAACCATCCTCCATATTGTGCTTTACAAGTACAGCGGTGTTTGTCTTGGCAGCAGCCTCCATAACCTCCGTAAGGCACATCTTCATAAAGCGCATACGGTTTTCGAGTGAGCCGCCAAACTCGTCACGACGACGGTTTGTCCAAGGAGAGAGGAACTGTGAAATCAGATATCCGTGACCTGCATGAATCTCGACACTGTCGAAACCTGCCTCGTGTGCTGTCAGCACAGCCTTGCCGAAGTCCTTTGCAGTCTCGGCAATCTCCGCCTTTGACATGCGTCGGTGGAACGTGGGCGAGTAGAGGTTAAATCCATTCGATGCCGATACCGGAAAACTTCCTGCTGTGGACCAGTGGGTCATATTTCCGCAGTGTCCGAGTTGGATACCTGCGGCAGCACCTTCGGCGTGAATGGCGTCGGTAATATCTTTGAGTTGTGGAACAATCTCGTCGCGCATCCAGAGTTGTGAGTTGAACGACACTCCGCTACGATTGATTGAGGCGTAGGCGAGAGTGGTCATTCCGACACCACCGCGAGCAACGCTGACGTGATAATCCTTCAATGCCTGTGTAGGTCCGAAATCCTTACCCATCGACTCGAATGCCGCCGAGCGAATCGTGCGGTTACGAAGAGTTACGGGACCCATTTGATATGGGGTAAAAAGTTTCGATTCGTCAAGATTCTGTGCCATTGTGTGAAACTTTTGTGGGTTTTAGTTTACTTATGTAGTTTAGTAGATAAACGGAATTATACGCTTGCGTTTGAGTGAGATAAACTCCTCGCCAAACTCCTTTTCGTAGCGGTTGTATAGCGAGCGGGCGCGAGGTGCAAGATTTGCAAATGTCCACCATGCAAAGACAACTCCCGACCACGACCACGAGGCGATAGCAAAGCCGACCCACTCCATAAATTCACCGAAGTAGTTTGCTGACGAAACGTAACGGAACATTCCGCCTTGGGGGATATAGTGTTTCGTGTCGCCCGGCTTACGCAAGTGACGGATGATGTAATCCGATTGCAGATTTACAAAGAATCCGAAGAGGAATACAGCCAAGCCGATGTAGAAATAGGGTTTCGAGAACCAATCGGCATAGTAGTTTTCGGGCGAAACATAGAAGAGCCAACCTCCCTGCATCAGTGCATTGAGTGTGTTGAAGGTCATGCCCATCAATACAATTCCAATCGGCATCTTCGAGTTGCCACGAATAAGCATCGGGAAGATAAATGAACGCTGAAAGTAATGGGTCTGGAAAATCAGCAACAACGCTAATAATACGGGGTTACAGACTCTATCCGAGCAGAGCCACAATGCCAGCATTGCGAAGAATACGGGCGACTCCATCAGTACCCAACCGACTCTGTTAGGCACGGGAAAACCATATTTCGGATTGAAAAGGTAGCCGTAGCCTGCCTCGAAGAAATATAGTGCAATGAAGACGAACAATGCCATTGCCGCCATTACTATAAGAAAAATCGTAAAGTTGTTTTCAAGAAAAAGTGTAAAGTCACTCATAAGGTCAATTTTCTGGGTTAATAAACTTTGCAAAGATATGTAAAATTTCGGTTAATACATAAAAGGTTTACTATAATTTTGATAGGGCGGACTTTTTAGGATGTGAAATATTGCGATGTTGTCATAATTTTAGTACATTTGTAGCATTGTTCAAATTATCGGATTTATTTAATTCAAAGCAGTATGAAGAGAGTATTTTTAATGTTGATTGCGTTGGTAACGGTTGTTGCTGTCTATCCCTCCGAGGCGACACCGGCGCTCTGTCCGGAGCCGCAGAAGTATGATATTTCGCGCACGGAATACGTTCCCTACGAGACAGTGTCGATTGTGTGTGCGGATGTCGCAGCCTCGGATTGGGCAAAGCGTCATCTGAAACAGTGGTACGGGAAGTATGCGCCGAGGGTAAATGTGGCAACCGGAGATGTCGTTGCGATGGCTGACGAAGAGTATCGAATAGAGGTTGATTCCAAAGGTGCGAAGGTTACTGCAAAGAGCCTTCAAGGTGTTCGCTACGCACTATATACCTTGCGACAATTGGCTATTCCATCGCGAGGTACGGAGAAGGTCGAAGGATGGATTGTCCCCAAAGCCAAAATTGAGGATAAACCCGAAATGGAGTTCAGAGGGATTCATATCTGTTGGTTCCGCGAAAATAAAGTATGGGAGATTGAGAGACTTATTCGCCTTGCAGCATACTATAAACTTAATTATGCCGTTGTCGAGACTTGGGGTGCATACCAGAGCAAGGTTGCGCCTTGGTGGGGCTGGGATGAAGGCAAAATGACTATTAAGGAGGTGAAAAGGCTCAAAGCCTTGGCTGATGACCTCGGAATCACGCTCATTCCTCAATTAAATGTGTTTGGTCACGCTTCATGTGCCAGAGTGGGAACAGGTAAGCACGCTGCTATTGATGTTCGCCCTGAATATCAGCCCTATTTCGAGCCACTTGCAGGATGGAATTGGTGTCTGTCGAATCCTAAAACAAAAGAACTTCAAAAGGCATTGATAAAGGAGATGTACGAGGCATTTGGTTGTCCTCCATATTTCCATATCGGTTGTGATGAGGCTATTGTTCCGAGTTGCCCCGATTGTGTCGAGCGTTCCTACTCAACACTCTTTGTTGCACATGTGAAGGAGATTTCGGATTATGTGAAGAGCCTCGGAGCGCAGACTCTGATGTGGCACGATATGCTTATCGAAAGGGGCGACCCGCGATGGGAGGGATTGTATGCAAAAGGAACCAAGGAGACGGTCGCAATGCTTAACGAGTTGCCACGCGATATCATTATCTGCGATTGGTACTACCGTCAGCCTCGCACGGAGTATCCGAGTTTGGAGTATTTCAAGAATCTTGGCTTCGAGGTGTTGGCTTGTCCGTGGGATAAAAGGGACGGTACCATCGATTTGATTGCCAATGCACATAAAATCGGCATAAAGGGTGTTCTTGGTACATTGTGGCAGCACTACTACGGAAAGTGGATGGTTGATATCTACTTCGACGTTGCCAACCTGACTTGGAATCGCGATGCTTCGCTCAAAGTCTATGGTCGTAGTTCACACCGATTATACACGGTGCATACCCATCTGCGCCATGTCGGCTGGGATATGAAGTTGCGTAATCCGCAACATTTCGGGGTCTATTACGACGAAGTTCCGGTGGAGCCTTACCAACCATATTAGAGGATAGAAAGTGGTTTAATTAAAATTTTTCATAAATATAACCAATCCGATACTAACCTTTGCTAATTTTTGCTATCTTTGTGGCGGAAAATACAATTTTTAACCTATAAAACAGATAAACACAATGAAAGAGGCTATTGCAATTCTTACCGGTGGCGGTCCGGCTCCGGGTATGAACACAGTTGTCGGCAGCGTTGCCAAGACCTTCCTGGCGAAGGGTTATCGCGTTATCGGTCTTCACCACGGTTATTCGGGTCTTTTCAACCCGACACCTCGTCACGAAGACCTCGATTTTGAGAAAGCTGACTACATCTTTAATCAGGGTGGTTCGTACCTTACGATGAGCCGTTTTAAGCCTACCGATAAGGATTTCGAGGAGAACTTCAACCTCTCATTCTTTACCGAGAATAATGTGAAATTGCTCGTAACCGTGGGTGGTGATGATACCGCTTCGACTGCAAACCGTATTGCGAAGTTCCTCGAAGCAAAGAAGTATCCTATCGCAAATATCCACGTTCCGAAGACTATCGACAACGACCTTCCGTTGCCCGCGGGTACTCCGACCTTCGGTTACCAGTCGGCAAAAGAGGGTGGTACGGTTATCGGTCGTGCCGTTTATAACGACGCACGCACTTCGGCTAACTGGTTTGTCGTAGCAGCTATGGGTCGCTCGGCAGGTCACCTTGCATTCGGTATCGGCTCGGCTTGCCACTATCCGATGATTGTCATCCCGGAGATGTTCAACAAGGCAGAGATTACGGTCGAGAAGATTGTAAATCTTGTAGTGTCGTCGATTATCAAGCGCAAGATTATGGGTATTGACTATGGTGTTGCAATGATTTCGGAGGGTGTATTCCACGCTTTGAGCGATGAGGAGATTAAGAACTCCGGCATCAACTTCACCTACGATGACCACGGTCACCCCGAACTTGGTAAGGTGTCGAAGGCTCACATCTTCAATGAGTTGCTCGAAAAGAAACTGAAAACTCTCGGTATTAAGGTTAAGTCGCGTCCCGTAGAGATTGGTTACGAGGTGCGTTGCCAGACCCCGATTGCATACGACTTGGTTTATTGCTCGGAACTCGGTATGGGCGTATATAAACTCTTCTCGGAGGGTAAAACCGGCTGCATGGTCTATATCTCGCAGGACGGCTTCGTATCGCCGCTCTACTTGAAGGACCTCCAAGATCCGACTACCGGCAAGATTCCTCCCCGTTTGGTAAATATCGAGTCGGATAAGATTCAGCAGGTTATCAACAACTTGCTCCACTATGTAACCGAGGCTGACTATGAGGCAGCAAAGGCTTATGTGGCTAATCCGGAGGAGTTCGACTTCAAGAAGATTCTCAACTGGTAATCGATTTGATTCGTAAAAAAAAGACGAGGGGTTTTGCTAACCTTTCGTCTTTTTTTGTACCTTTGTTTCATCGAATAACCTAAAACATTATTAGAGATATGAAAAAACTTATTTTTACCATTGCCGCATCTATGCTGGCTTTGGGCGTGTCGGCACAGTATTATGTCGATGCAGAGAATCCCGAAATGTTGCATATCGGTCAGCCACGGACACAGCAGAGAGTTGAGTTTAATGTTCCTCAAATCAATGGCTACAACGTCTATAAGGCGGATTTGCACACGCACTCCATCTTCTCGGATGGCGATGTGTCGATTGGCCTGCGTATGAAGGAGGCTTGGGCTGATGGTCTGGATGTCTATGCCGTAACCGAGCATATGGAGTATCGTCCCCACGAGAAGACTTTTATCAAGTGGTTGAAGGGTTATGTTCCCGAAGGTACGAAGGCGGTAAATAACAGCCTTGTGAGTAAGCCGGCAACCGAGGAGGGTATTAAGGTCGATTTGAACGTGCCTTATCAGGAGGCGGTGAAGTCTGCCAAAAAATATGGATTGACGATTATTCCCGGTATCGAGGTCACTCGTACTCCCGAAACTGTGGGTCACTTCAACGCCCTCTTTATCAAGGATGCCAACACGATTTACGATGTTGATCCGGAGAAGGCTATTCGCAACGCTCGCAAGCAGGGAGCAATCATTATGCACAACCATCCCGGATGGCGTCGTAAGGACCTCAATATGATTGAGTTCGAGCAGAAAGTCTATGATAAGGGACTGATTGACGGTGTCGAGATTATGAATGGCACGCAGTTCTACCCGAAAGTTATCGACCGCGCGAAGAAATATGGTCTGTTTATGACGGCTACGACCGATATCCACGCAACTACTGCCGAGTTGTATGCTTTGAATGGTTGCCACCGCAATATGACCTTCATCTTGGCGAAGGATAACTCGTTGGAGTCGTTGCGTGAGGCTATCGAGGCAAAGCGCACGTTGGCATACTCGTTTGGTACGGTTGCCGGTGACGAGCAGTTGTTGCGCGACCTCTTCGACGCATCGGTTAAGGTGGTAAATGTGTCGGCTTCGTCAAAACCGGGACGCTACTATGTGATGTTTGAGAATGTTAGTTCGATTGATTTCTTGCTGCGCGTGGGCGAAACGGGCGAACTCGTAACCTTGAAGGGCGATTCGTCTATCTCGATTCGCGTGAAGGAGGAGGCGGGCACGATGCTGACCGTTGAGAATCTGTGGTGCGGTGCTGATAAGCATATCACTGTCGATCTCAAACCCGTCTTGAAATCGCTGAAAAAGTAAGTGTAGAACACCTGTGATTGTAATAACCGCTTCCCCTTTCGGTAGGGTAGGCGGTTGTTTTTTGTTTTTTTAGAAATATTTTCTAATTTTGTGATGTCGAGTGAGTTGTTTCGCCCGGCAGACATATAACACGGAAAGTGTAAGTTTATTTCTTTACTTGTGAACGTAGGAAATTCAAAATGCCGAAGAGATAAGCCGAAATTTCTCACGTCAGCCCATTGGGTATGGCGTGGGCTGTTCGCTTATTTACGGCAACGGTTTCCTACGACCGACAAGTGTAAAATAAGTTTTCAGCACCACGCTTTCCTTTTTTTTGTGCAAACATAAAAATACCACTATCGAGGTGCGGATGGTAATAAAATTTGAGAAGTTAATTATCAAACTTAAATTTATGTTACTATGAAAAAACTATTTCTTTTATTGGCAGCGGCAGGAATGATTTTTACCGCTTGCGAAAATTTCGGCACGGAGGATTCTCAACAGCCGTATCTTGAATTTGACGGTGGCGAGGAGTTACTATCTCTTGATTTTCCGAGCGATGGGATGTCAGGAGAGGTTGTCACATTCAGCGCCAACTACGATTGGAGTG
>SUZF01000007.1 GCA_015060065.1 Rikenellaceae bacterium
CGCAGGGTCACCCAAATCGGTGGTCGGCTCGACGATAGTGTAGTCGCTCTCATCGTAGTCATAGGGTATGCGGGTAACCACAAAGTCGTCCAAATAGAATACATTGTTGGCATCACGCACAATCGTCGGGAAAAATCGTAAAGTTGTATTGTTCGTGAAGGCACCCACCTTGACCTTTACATCGTGCCACTCGCCCGGAGTGAAGTCGTTTTTGTTGATGATTATGGCGTTACGAGCCTGTGATGCTTGCGATAGGCGTGTGCTTGTCTTGGGATTGATGTCAAGTTCCTCGCCATCGACCCAATAGTTCAAAAATACAAGACCCGATCCGCTGGTAACCTTATCGCCATCATTGTCTGAAACTGCCGTCCATGTGATATAACCCTCAAAGCCCTTCTCCAAGCAGATGCGGAACGAAATCTCTGCCATGCACGGAGTGTTGCCCAGATTCTTCACGAATGGCGTGCGGATGATTCCGCGATTATCGCGATTTGAGGGATTTCCTCCGCAGATGTATCCCTTAAATTCGCGAGCATAGAAGAGCAGACGCCAATCATCCAATCCTCGGTTGCGCATATACGCCTTTGTAAGATTGAGAGCATTGCTGTTGTAGGTATAGTGGGTATATTCGGTATTGGTCACAGCCTCCGCACCCGGAGTGTCGCTATTCTTGACGCGCACGGCAACCTCGGTACCAGAAGCTGACTTGGGCGCGAGGTCCGTAGCGTGGCTACCGCGACCCAAACCCTTCGCTCCGGCAACGATATCGCCACCCCACGTACAGTTGTCGAAGTGCTGCGCATAGAGCAGATGCTCGTCAGGCTCGTATGCAACTGTTCCGAGGTCGAGAATCTTGCCCGCCTCGATAGTCTGACTGCCACCGAAGGTCTTCTCGACCTTCTTGTGGTTGCGGTCGCTGATGCGAATCTTGAAGCCGTTGTTATAAGTGCCTGTCGGAACGACGATATTAAACTCCGTGCCACTGCTCGACAGAGCCGCACCCTTATCCTCTTTGCCGGCACAGTTGAGGGTTACCCACTTCGATACCACCAATTTGCTCTGGGATGTTGATACCGACTCCTCCTCTCCTGTGAAGTCAAACTCGCCGGCAATGCTGCCACCTGCGAGGTCTTCGACATAGATGCTTGTTATGTAGCCTTCGCCCGCCACATTGAGACGGATGATACCACACATCGCCTCCATATTGAGTGTTTTGCCACCTTTGCACTCGCCATACATCGGCAGCGCGTTGGGGCCAAACGAATTTTCATAGTAAAATTGCGAAAATGGCAGTGTGAATACCATATCCGACTTGTCGAAGAGCAGGGCGGGGTAGAACGCTTCGTAGTGTCCATCCTCTGCCTTCTCCACATGAACCACGGGTTTGCCGTTGTTCATCTCGACGTAGTATGTTTTGCGATTGATAATGAGGGCTTCGTCAGCCTCCCACGTCACCGCTGACCCTGAAATGTTTTTGGGTCCGAGTTGGAGAGTAATCTCTCCCTTGGCGGGACCGCTACCACTGCCCGAACCGCCACTATTTTCGTTCTCGTTGGTTGGGTCTTCCGAGCAGCCGACCATAAGCATTGCAGCCACAGTCGCAAATCTTAAAAAATGTTTTAACATCTTTATTTGAAAAATGTCTTAATATCTCTCTTTGAAGTTCAAAAACAGCCGTAAGGGCTTCATGTGAAGGAAGCCCTTACGGTCTGATTCGAAAAGATTACATATAACGCAACGAAATATTTCCGAAGCGGATATAGTTCTTCTGGGTAGTGTTTTCGCGAAGAACGCCCTGCTCAACGCTGCCATTCCATTGGAGCGGAAGGCTTGCGAGAACGTCGTCGTAGGGACGGATGCGGATGGTCACTCTATCCTTTCCGAAGATGTCGCTGGGGAAGAAGAAGATGTGATCCGTGCAACCCATACCGCACGCTGCGGGCGTGTAGTACTTGTTGGCTGTTACCGTCGCATCCCACCACGGGTGCGCGCGCAGTTTCACAAACGGCTGATTCGAATATGCATCCGAAACAATCTTGTCGCCTACCGGAGTCCAAGTTGCACCACCATCGATGGTGTACTCTACGCACCAGTGCGCGGGATAAGCCTTGCTGTTTGCAGCAGAACCTGTACCTGCCATAAAGTTGAATGCCAAGCAGAACTTCGAGCCGCTGATGCCGCGAGTGACAATATCGAGACAAACGCCATTGTAGCCGATAATCTCCTTCTTGCCGGTCTCTGCGTTATCAGCCCACTTGTACCAGCCCTTCACGTCGTGATCTGAGAGGTAGAAGGCTCTGCTGGCGCGATTTCCGAGTACCGACCACGTCGTGCCATTCTTGTTCTTGTCCTGTTGCGCTTCGGGGATGGGGTTACCATCACGGTCGATTGTATTTCCGGGGTCAAGGGCGTTGTAGTGACTGGCAGCCTGCAACGGATATGCACCTGACGAAACCTTGTTCTCGCAACGGAGTTCGGCTGTGAGTTGCGACTCTGCTACATCGGGCGGAACAACCGAATCCACACCATTTGCGGGATAACTTTTGCCGAAGCCGTTTTCCGGCTTGTACAATCCGAACTTGTACGAATACTTACCGTTCCACTCTGCGAAGGTCTTGTACTTCGCGCCGGTGTCGCCAATCGAGAGAACGTCAGTCTCTTCCACGGGGCGAATCTGGTAGCGACCCATGTAGTCGCCATAGCGAGGATTCTGCTCATGAACGATTACACCGCTCATGTCGCCTGCGCCCTGCGGTACGCCATTACCCTTACGACGCCACTCGACGAGCGAGTTGAGCGACATGTAGATTGCATCGCCATTTCCGTCGTAGAGTACCGAAGCCCAGCAGTCCATACGGTTGTTGGGTTTTGAATTTGCATCGTCCGCGAAGTTATTCACGCTCGACAACAGAGCATAACCCTCGTAGTAGTTCACATAAGCACCGTCTTTGAATACAAACTCGGTGTTGGGGAGGGTTACGAATGTGTAGATATCGTTGTCGGTCAGTTCGCTGATGCTCTTGCGCTTTGCGGGGAGGTCGGCAGCCGTACCAGCCTCACCGGAGAGGAGATTTTCGGCTTTCAGACCGACGATTGCATAGCGGTCGGGATTGAGTTCCTTGACAATCTTGGTGCCTTTCAGGCCGATTTGCATCTTCGAGTAGCGGCGCAACTCGTTATCCTCGACATTGTCGAAGACAAGACGGATACCATAAGCACCATCCTCGCTTTCGAGGTAGGCGGTGCGTGCGCTCACCGACGTATCAACCTTGTCGTAGTTGGTGTTGGGGTTGAACGCCATATTCTTCGAGCGGAAGTCGCTGACAACCCAACCCGTGAGGTTGATATCGTCGGTTACCTCGAATCCATCCTCGGTAGCCATCTCGCGCACACCCTCGAAAGTTGCGGCTGCACCGAACTCGTCGTTGCAGTTTGCCTGCGTGATAAATACGCGCAACTCGAACTTCTCGCCCCATCCGTCGATGTACGTGAACGAAACGATAGAGTTACGAGGCAACTCGCTGTTGTTTGCTGCGGGGGTCATCGTGAGGACACCCTCCTCGATAGAGATATCCGAAATCCAGTTTGCACCATCGTTGGTGTAGGCGATTTCGAACTCGTCAAAGGGAATATTCGTATCGACATCGAGCTGAATAGGCTCTACGGACGAACCCTCAATAGCCTTGAAGGGCGCACCGCAGTCGATTACGGGAACAACACCCGCCTGCTTTACCCATACAGTGTCGGCCCTTTCTCCGGAGTCGAGACAGAGGCGGATGGCGGCCATACGACGGAAGCCGTCGTTCTGCTTGTACGAAACAACGAGCGTACCGTCGTTGTTCATGTGGTTGTGGTTGAGCGTAGCCCAGTTGCCCTCGATGTTATTCAGGAACTTCACCGAGTAGCCACCCTTTGCGTAGATAGGAATCTCTACCGCACCCTCTGCCTCATCCACATTGAACTCCGACGTGGGAGCAATCAGTTCGAGGATCTTCGGGTACTCGGCATCATCCAACGCCTCGCACGAGGGGAGCGTTACCGCAGCACCAGCCAACAACATCACCGCCATAAAGCAGTTAGTTATCTGTTTGGTTAAATTTTTGAACATTCTTGTTAGTGTTTTAACTTTTTAGTTTGTTGGGGAGTTTAAGGAGTTTAGTGAGTTTAGTAAAATTCCCTAAATTCTCTAATTTCCCTAATTTCTCTAACTAATTGTCAATTGTCAATTATCAATTCTCAATTATCAATTTGTACAGACCCCTCCGGTCTTTGACCACCTCCCCTAACTTTGGGGAGGAATCAAATGTGGTCCCAAATTCTCCCCCGAAGTTAGGGGGAGTCCCCGCAGGGGGAGGGGGTCCGTCAATTCTCAATTCACAATTCTCAATTCACAATTCTCAATTCACAATTCTCAATTCACAATTCTCAATTCACAATTCACAATTCTCAATTGTCAATTATCAATTCTCCTCGGCTTGGTTAGGGCGCCTCCCCCTTGCGAGTTCGGCACCCACCCTAACCAATTACCGGTGTTTCATTGAAAATTATTCAACGTAAGTTACTGCAAGGTCTTCGAGAGCGACTGCACAACCGTGGGTATACGTGCTTGTACAGTTGTTACCCTCAACCTCCATAGAGCCTTTGTATGAAGCATCGCTAAACCAAGCAATCTGGGTCGATGCAGGCGAAAGTTTCAACATGACTTTCGCTGCTCCGGCTGCGTTTGCCGGCAGGATAAACTTCTGCTGTGTAAATCCGGGGCAGAAATCGAGGTTGGTCTCAATACCTGCCAAGTTAGTTCCTGTTACAGGATTGTTGTAATTAGTAGTACCACCGGATAACCAGTTCACCATCGGGTTCATCTTGAATTTCGTAGAACCATTGATTGCGTTAGTACAAGCGGTCCAAGTTGTACCACCATCAATTGAGCAATCAACCTTCCAGAAGATAGGATAGCCAAACAAAGCATCCTTCTTCATCAATTTAGTAACAGTTCCTGCGTTGTTCGTTTTTGCATAGGGAACCGGTGTTACCGAGAACGAAACTGCCATCTCTCCGGTAGCAGATGTTGCCGGGAACTCCATAACAAGACCCTTGGTATCGCTATACGTCGTTCCATCGTCGTTCCAATTATAGAGATCTGCAACATCGAAGTAGTAAGTTAAAGTTGTAGCAATCGATGATGATGTACAGTCCGCAACAGTTCCGTGTGCTTGATAACCCTTGTCGCCATCTTGGATATCAGGAGTGTATTGCCAGTTTGCAAAAGTACCAGATGTAATGGCTTTGAGGCTGGTGCGATAGAGAACTGCCGAACCATCGGTTATTCCGTGAACTGCGTGCATTTTGTTACAATGAATTTCGGTCATGGTATTGTTGCCAACCAAAAATCCTCCTTCGGTGGTATTGCCATTCCAAGTGTACTTACCAACAGATACGGTTGCCTTGTCCAAACGCCAGTCAACGAGTTGTTCTACTGCATACTCCTTGGCGGCAGGGATATCAAATGAAGTCTGGTCGAAGGGACGAATTTGATATTTTCCTAAATCGCCATAAGCGGGATCAACCTCGTGTACCAACACACCATGAACTGTACCGATTCCTTGCGGTGCTTGGATAGTACCACCGGTAAGGTCGCGCTTCCAAGTACATGTATGGTTGATGCAGGCAAAGATAACATCACCACTTCTATCTTGCATCATAGTTGCGTAGTGAGCGCGGAACTGATGATTATCACCTGCCATAGTTGCCTGACCATATACATAAGCACCGCCTTTGTGAAGGAACTCCACATCTTTGAGTTTAACGTCGGTATTGATATCGTCAGCGGTAAGTTCGCTGATATACATCTCCTTGGTTACAATCTCATCCTCGCAACCCGGAGTAAGTTTGAAGATATTACTCGGCGAGAATGATGTACAATAGTACTCCCAACCATCGCCAACGGGACACTTAAACCACTGAACAGCACCAAGATTAAGTTTAATCTTATCACCGCGTTTCATGGTGTTGTTACCTGCGGAATAGTATTCGAAGCGGAAGCCGGCCGTGCCATCCAAAGTTTGTGCATAGAAGGTACGGGTGTTTTTACTGTGGTCTTGTGATTTGAGAGCAGTATTGATGGGCTTACGCATATTCAAACACTCCGAACCGCTACCGATAACGATAAGTTCCTCGTTCAAAAGTTGATCAACTACGTGACCACTAGCCAAGGTTACGCCATCATCTTTGAGAGTTCCCTCCTCTACAGCGTGATCGTGGATATAATCAATACCGATTCCGCCTTTGAGAGTTGCATTTGCAAGGTTGATATTGAAGGGGCGGATAACTGCGCGACCAAACTCATAGTTGTTGGTTACCTTAACGTCGAAACGACCCAGAGTCTCGGTATAAATATTAATTGACGAGTAGGTTGTACTTGCCTCGGTGTAGTACTTACCACCAAACGAGCCGGGGTAGAGAATCAGATAGACGGGAGTACATTCGCCATCAGCACTGCTGTAACCAACCTGCGGACCCTCTCCGTTATAGTCTGCGATAACGTAGCAGGCGTAAGGAAGTTGAGCATCGGTCTTGTTGTGGCTGGAATAGATGCCACTGCTGACAATGGTAATGTCGCTAGTCTCGGTAACGGTTGTAAGGTCGAAGTTCGGGCAGTTACCTGCGACATAGTTACAACCGGTAACGTTTTCGTGCTTCTGTGCCATGAACTTGATACGACGGATTTTGTCAGCCTGATGCTCGTCATTGTCCGAGTAGATGTTGAGTTTCATAATCGAAGCCACGGGACGGAACAGGATAGTACCGCCATGCTCGGCAGCGAGATTCGTAGCAACCGAAACCATAGGCAGATACTTACAGTTAATCTGGCCAATAACAGCCTGTGCCTGCACCTCCGGGATTTGGAGAGTCACAGCATACGAGTCCTTGTCGTCGTTCAACGAGTTGTAAGGATAGTAAGCCATAACCTTATCGCCCGGAGCGAAAGATGCTACATCTACATTTACGCGGGGCGAACCATTAACCAAGTAGATAGTACCCTTTGCGTTCTTGGTAACTGCTGCGGCACCATCAACCGGAGTAACATAAACACCAACGAAATCGCCCTCCTCGAACTGGATGGTTGTCTCGTCGTCCATAAATGCCTTGGTCTCTTCGAGTGCAAGACCAAATTCAAGCGGAGTAGCGTACTCTACGCTCTCGTTCTTGACAACATCGTCAGTGACGTCTGTCGTACATGCCGTAAATGCCATTGCAGCCACGGCCAAAAGTGATAAAATCTTTTTCATTGTCTTCATTAGTTTTAGTCGTTCTACAATAGTTTAACAGAGATCCTCCGGAAGTTCCGAATCAAAATTCTCGGTTCCTTGGACTGGATCGAATGACAGGGCGAAACCACCCTCCACTCTGATGACTTCAATTTCGAAGTCAGGGGTTGCGTAAACCCCGCGTTTTGTTGTTTTCATTTGTCTTTTATTGGTTTTATATGGTTATTTGTAATAGACATACAATGATCCAAAACGGAAGAACGTCGTCTGCTTGCATTGAGGCGTAACTATCGCCTTATCCATAATCATATCGCTCGCAGGGTTTGAACGTATCTGCGCCAACTTGCCATTGGCAGGCGTGATGCGAATCAAAACCTTGTCACATCCGAACACTGCGGGGGGCAGTGCGTAGGTGTGCTGCTGCAAACCCAAGCCGCAATCGTAGCCCGTGGGCTTAACCCTGCGGTCGCCCGTGAGCAACTTCAAGCGCGCAGGCCAGAACGGCACGGGACGCATATTCGTAATGAGCTGGTCGGTAGCCGTATCTTTCAACGTAATCCAGCGACGGCCGTCATAGCAACACTCGACCTTCCACTGTGCAGGATACTGCCACGATGAGTCGGCACTCTGGTTGCCGGCTCCGAAATCGAAGCATACCGACATTGCCGTACCGCTAATCTTCGCTGTCGAGAACTCCACAAAGACCGAGTTGGTGCCGATGATGCGATTGTTCGAATCGAAGATATACCAACTTGTCGTCGGTCCCTCGAATGCAATAGCACCGCTCCATATACTGCCTCGATTGTGGGTCGTAACGTCGTTATAGTCGTGTGTGAGGACAAAGAACGAGTTGCTCGTCGTCCACATGAAGCCCTTGCCATACTCTGCAATAAGGCGGTCGCCCTTGACCTCGCGCTTATTGCCCTGACCGGTCTTGAAGCCCATCATCTCGTAGTTCACGTCTGCCGAGTTGTTCGCCTCGTAGAACCAGCCAACGATGGTCTTGTAGGGAGATTTGCCCTTCACGGGAACGATATCCTTCTCATCCACAGGACGAATCTGGAACTTACCCATATTGCCGCCATAGCGACGATTCTCGCTGCTCACGATGATTCCGTTCATCTCGACCATGCCCTTCGGAACGGTCTTGCCGTTACGACGCCACTGGCAGAGGGTGTTCACGTGCATATAAATCGCCTTGTTGTCCAAGTCGCGAAGCAGTGTAGCCCAACTATCCATACGGCTCGTAACGCCATAGGGCTTCGGCACGTTGTGAAGTTCGCTCTTGATGCAGTACGGCTCCCAGATGTTGGTATATGAGCCGTCCTTGAAGACAAACTCCAAGTCTTTGAGCGTCACGAATGTATAAACATCCGTATCGGTCAAATCCTTGATGTGCTTCTCCTTGCGGACAACCTTCGACGCATCGCCTTTCTTGAACGAGAGAACGTTGTCGCTCGTCAGATTGCGAATGGTGTAGCGTTCGGGGTTGTACTCCTTGACGATGGTCGCGCCTTTCAGGTCGAGGCGCACCGTGCCATAGCGGTAGAGCCCGTTATCCTCCGGTGCCACGAACTTCAAGCGGAATCCCAATGCTCCGTCAGGAGTCTGGATATAAGCTGTGCGCATATTGTGCGTGATGTCGGTCTTGGCGGTCGAGACGTTGTGGTTGATGTCCATATTCGGACTCTCGCAGTCGCTGATGACCACGCCCTCGATAATTACACTCTCGGTAACTGTGGTCTTATCCTCCACAGCCATCGCGCGCACCTGCTCGAAGGTCTTAACCTCCTGCGCCCAAATCGACTGCACACCGGCAGTAGCGGTAAGAACTGCCGCCACTGCCATTGCGCATATTTTATTCGTGAATTTCATAGGTTAAATTATTTTACACAAGTTACCGCTACATCCTCGAAGCAGTATGCAAGTCCATGAACAATACCCTTTGTTGCGAACAAGCCCGAACCATTGAGCGGAGTATTCCATGCAGTGGATGTGGGCCATGCCAACTCCAACGAGCGGGGCGAAATCTTAACCATAACTTTCGCTGCACCTTGTGCATTTGCGGGCAGAATGAACTTCTGTTGAATGTAACCATTCGGCGCGCTGGCTCCTGTCGGAGAGGTTGCAAAATAGGTATCCAACGAATCTGTTGATGTCGGAACAGTGTTTGCACCGGTGATGGGGTGGTAGTATCCACATTTGTCGATATACATGTTAATCATGTGCATATCGAATCCACCGGTTTGGTCTCCCGTGATTGCGTTGGTACAAGCCGTCCAAGTGTTACCACCGTCAATCGAGCATTCAACCTTCCAGTAGAGCGGGAAGCCGAATATCATGTGACGATATTTGGCTGCGCAGTTGGGTGCAACAGCGAAAGATACCGCGGCTTTGCCGGTTATCGAACCTCCGGGAACCTCGATAACGAAGCCGTTGGTGTTGCCGGTCCATGCTCCACTTGCATCCCACTCATAGAAACCTGCGGTCGATGAGGGGAAGCAGATACTGGTCGATTGTGAAGCCGAGTTGTTGTCACTACCATTTCCTATCGTCGTACGACCCTTCAAACCATTTGCAAGGCCGAGCGGATAATCGCGATTGTCAATTGTACCGGAACTAGCTTTGCTATACCAATAGTGAATAGTCTTGTAGATAAGGGTGTTGTTCGTAGAGTAGAATAGAGCCGAGCCATCGGTTACATCACCGTGTGTAGCCCACATCTTGTTTGTCGGAACAATACCTGCTGACAGCAGCGGGTCGCTGGTGTTTGTTGTGGCTCCGCGCTGATATCCGCATGCGCGCAACTCGCCTGTACAGCCGGTGTCCTCGCAAGTGAACTTGTAGTTATTAACCGAGTTCGAGCCTGTGAGGGGACTCCACATAGCGATAACCTTGGTTGCATTCTCTTCTATGGTTGAAACGCCACTGAACGAAGTCTCGTCATAGAAGCGGATTTGGTATTTTCCGATATTACCATCAGCAATGTTACCCACGTTCTTCATCTTCTCATGAACGATTACGCCCTTCATGCTACCAAAACCCTGCGGAACGCCAACATTACGACGCCAATCTCCGCAGCGAGCATTGAAGAGAGCAAAGATTGCATCGTTATTCTTGTCCTGTACCATCGTGGGCAATACGCTGAATCTTTCCCAGGGGGGGGTGGCGTTTTTGATATTCGACTCAAATCCAAAGGTCCAAGGAGCCGCAATTATCGTAGTTGTGGCGTTGTTTACGGTCTTCTTGGTTACAGCCTCTGCATCGGTCAGGGTTACCTCGGTATAGACATCGTCATCGGTCAATTCCGAGATGCTCTTCTCCTTGGTTGCTATATCACTCTCGTTGCCGGTAGTGAGACCATCGAAGCAACTTGGCTGGGGCTTCGAGATGCTGTAACGCGCGGGAGCATCCTCGCGAACAATCTTCACGCCATCGAGCAACAGCGAGAACTTATCGCCACGTTTCAAGGTGTTGTCTGCCTCCTCGGCAAAATCGATACGGAAACCATAAGCACCGTCAAGAGTTTGAACATAGGCAATCTTGTTGTTCTGATTTACAACAGTTGAATATGCCGTCATCGAATTGGTTGCGATGTTATCACACTCCGTACCGCTACCGATAACCACCAATTCCAAAGCATCTGCATAGTCACCCGTGTCGTCGCTAACGCTTGCATAGACATAGTCGCCTGCGGCGGTCAGTGCATCACGAACAACTGCTGCCGAGACAGGACGCTTGATGGTCTCGCCACGCTGAATTACGCGCAAAGTACCTTCGGTCTTGTTGCCATCGAGGTCGGTGTACGAAACCTTGATGGTTGCGATACGCTTAACACCCGTATTCTCGGCAATGTCAAACGAAGCACTTGTAGCGGTCATCTGCACATTGCTGATATATTCGCTTGTCTCTCCGTCAGGATAGACAACTTCGGTAACCATCTCATCGATAAACTCCGTGAGGTTTGTCTCGACAGCCACGCGCACGCCACTCTGCTCATCGCGATTGATGGTCGTGTCGTTGAGGATGATATAACCATCGGCAGCCTCCTGCGTAAGTTCTGCATTTGCATAGTACGGATTATTTTCTGCGTCGGTCAAACCATACTTCATAACAGCCACACGGTCCTCGCCGGTAGTGTTCGGCTGAACGGTGTAGGTAATATAGGGCTTGGTCTTAATCTCGTAGCCCTCATCGTCAGTTCCGGTAACCTCTGCGGGGTGACAAACCACGTCGGTAATCCAGTCGGGAGCGGTCGGAGCAGGTGTCTGCTCGCCCTCGCCGGTTGTGCCCTCGCCCTCGTTGGTTGTGCCCTCGCCGGCCTCTTTCAGGCTTGCAGACGAACTTTCGGGGAAGGTGAGAATCAGTGTCGCATCAGCAAACGCCTCATCGGGGAGGTTGGTATGGATTTCGAGGCGACCCTCGTACTTGCCATTTGCATAGGTTACATCCTCGCGGTCAAACTTAACCGCACCCTCGCTAACACCTGTGCGCTGGATAAGGCGGATAACCTTCGATTTGCCGTTGGCTTCGAGGATAAGATTTACACTACGCGAAACACTTGTGTTAAGCGTGTAGTAGAAACGGACATAGCCCGTACCGTGTCCCGATGTGTTTTCGAGATGGCCCCACACGATGTCACGGTCGAGGCGTGCTGTCCAGCGACCCGTGGTGTAGCAAGCGACGGAGAGCATGCCCTCCTCGTAAGAGAGGGTCTTCTGCTCACCATCAATCGCCAAGTCCCACGACTCTTCGAACTTCTGGTAGCAAGAGGTCAGTGTTGCCATTACGACAATGAGAACTGCCGCAACTACTGCCTTTGTTTTATTGATGATATTTTTCATAGTTGTACTCTTATATTATATATAGGTATCTTCTACTGTATGCCATTGACTGTGTATTCGTCGTTGGTCAGCGCGCCACCCGAAAGACCGCACTGTGTATCAGGAATCGGGTAGTAGCGGTGACAAGGCTTCATGTTGTCTTTGAGTTTGGTGTAGTTGGAGTAGGTAAAAGTCTGCTCATACCAGATGCCCCAACGTACCAAGTCGTACTTACGCATAAACTCTCCTGCCAACTCACGGCCACGCTCATTGCGAATCTCGATGGTCAGCTCCTCGAATGACGAGAAGTTCTCGTAGGCAGGGATGCCTGCACGCTCCTTGACCATATTGAGGTATCTCAAAGACTCTGTGTCGTCACCCTTCTCGCAATAGCACTCTGCAAGCATCAGGATTGCATCTGCATAGCGGAACAGACGGTAGTTGTTACCATCGTAGGTGCTGATAATACCGGGGCACCAGAACTGCGGGCCGGGCCAAGGTACACCGAAATCACGAACAAGCGAGAAAGTGTAATCTTTGCCGAGAGTACTTTCGCTATCAACATCTCCAAGTCCGAGTTTGTATTGGATTCGCTTATCGACCGGAGTGCCGTCAGCGAACTTGCCGGTCTTGGCAGCCTCTTTGTCGAGTTGTACATAATAGCGAAACTGAGTGCCGGAAACCTTGAATACATTGTCGGGAATATCGTCCTTGTTCTCATCGACGGCATTGTCGTCGTAGGTCAAAGGAAGCGGATTGTAAAGACCGGCCTGTTCGTATCCACTCTGCAGCTCCTTTTTTACATATTTCGCTTCAGTTGCATAAGCCGGGCGGAAGATTCCGAGGTAGTTGTTGGCACGCAACGAAGCCCAAGCGGTCATCGTATCGCCATACTCGCTCAAAAAGACACCGTTGAACACGCCCTTGCCTTGGTGCGGCGGCATCATGATACAAGCCACGTTACCATAGTACTGAACGCCATCCGGAGCGTAGTTCAACTGCAACTCGAAGATGCCTTCGGGTACGTTCTTGTAACGCCACATAATCTCGTGGAGAGGATACTGCTGCAAGTCGCCATACAACTCTTCGAGTTTGAGCAACGGTGTGAGCGCCTCGTCCCACTGCTGATTCCACATAGCGAACTTCGCCATAAGCATATAACCCAGAGCGGCACCCGCGCGAGCCTCTTTATCCTCGCAAGTACGCTGCTGTGGCAGGTACTGCATATGCTCGTTGATGTCGTCATAGAGAGCCTGACGAGTCTCGGCTGCACTCATACGAGGCAGACGACGCACCTTTTCGAGGGTTGCGATATCCTTCACACGCTCGGTGTAGTAGGGAACATCTCCGAAGAACGAAGTGAGAATGTAGTAGTAGAATGCGCGAAGCACAACAGCCTCGGCAACCAGAGGCATCTTCTTCTCGTCCTCGACTTTCGATGCGAGGATACAGTCGATACACTCGTTGCAACGCATAACGCCCTGATAACCGTACTGCCATACGTTCTTACCCATCTGGGGCTTCGCGGGCGATACGTCAAGGATTGCATCCACGGTCGAAGAGGTACAATACCAGAGGTCAGTACAGCCCTCGACTGCCATCATATAGTTTGCCGTAAAAATCGGCTTCATAGAGTTGTAGCACGAATTTACCGCTGCGCGACACTGCAAGACATTCTCATAGAAGGTCTCGTGGTCCACGAACGAATCCGGCTCCTCTTGAAGGTTGCAGGCGGAGAATACCAATGCCGCCAGCGATAACAATGTATATTTAATTGCTTTCATAATCGTTTTCGTATTTTGGTTCGACATTAGTAACGGAGTTGAATACTAAATACAATCGTTCTCGCACGCGGGTATGCACCCATATCGACACGACGGAGGGTCGAGCCATCGCTCTCGGTCGAAACGTCGGGGTCGAAACCGTTGTAGTCCGCCCACAAGTAGAGGTTGTTACCAACCACCGAGAGGGTGATGTCACGCAGAGCCTTGGTCTTCTTGCGCAAGTCGAATGTATAAGAGATATTTACGTTTTGCAGACGCAGGTACGAAGCATCGTGAATCTGCAAGTCGCTCGGTACAAATATATCGTCCGTACCCGCACGCGGGAGATTCGAATTCGGGTTACGAACAGGGTGCCAGCGATTAACCATATAACGATACTGGTTAGATGAACTACCTCCTGCCATTGCCAACTCCGAATAGTTGTAAATCTTACCGCCAAGCGAGTAGGTGAAGTAGATACCCAACTTCAAACGTCCGATGTGGAACGTGTTCTGCAAACCTCCGTAGAGGAACGGGTCAGAATTACCCATATAGACAAGGTCAGCCTCCGACAACTGTCCGTCGTTGTTGGTATCAACGTACTTCGGATAACCGCGCATGGTCATTCCGTTTGTACCGCTCGTAGAGGATACGTAGGTGTGGGTAAGCTGGTTGCGGTCGAACTCCTCGGCAGTCTTCCATACGCCTGCGTACTTGAAGCCCCAGAGAGAGTTGAGAGGATAGCCCGCCTTGTAACCATACATCATGAAGGGCGAGTTACCACCACTGTTGAGTGCCGAAATATACTCCTCGTGACCGATGTCCTCGACCATCTGCTTGTTGTGCGAAATTGTGAAGGTGGTATTCCACTGGAACTTGGGCTTCACGATGTTGCGACTCTCGATGGTAAGTTCGACACCCGTATTTGTTGTGCTACCGATATTTGTATAACGGCTGGTAAAACCTGTTACGTGTGCAGTCTGCAATGAGAGCAACAGGTCGGTAGTCTTCGAGTGATAACCCTCAATCGAGATGCCCAGACGGTCATCAAATGCCGAGAAGTCGATTGCTGCGTTGTAGAGTGTGGTCTTCTCCCAAGTAAGGTTGGGGTTCTCCAAACGCGAAGGATATACCGTGATTGCCTGCGAGCCATCAAACACGGCACCGCTGGTGCTGGTGCTATATGCCTCCAATGAACGATATACCGAGATGGCGTTGTTACCTGTGCGACCTGCACTCAAACGCAGAGCCAACTCGTTGAGCCAACGCTGGTTTTTGAGCCAACGCTCGTTTTTCAGATTCCAACGGAACGCTCCCGAAGGGAAGAAGCCCCACTTGTTGTTGGCTGCAAAGTTCGACGATGCGTCGGCGCGTGCAGTAAGGGTGAGGTAGTAACGCGAGCGGTAGTTGTAGTTGAAACGAGCCAAGACAGACTCACGAACAACCTTCTCGAATGAGGTCGAGGCGGTGTAGTTCTCCTTGCTACCGATAGCGTTCATATTGTTCCACTTCATGTTATCCGAAATCAAACCCTTCGCATTGAGCGAGAAGCGATTTACAATCTCGTGCATAGCGGTAAAACCTGCCATAACATTGAAGTTGTGACCCGTTTTGAGTTTTTTGTCGTAGGTGATGGTGTTCTCCGAAGTCAGACGACGAGCATCACCCTCGTAACGATACCCCTCGGCACCCTCATTCTCGGTCTTGCGCGGAAGGGTACTCGGATAGAAGCGGTAGTCGTGACGCTGATAGACCATATACGAGTTCTGGCTCTTAATCTTCATACCCTTCATCGGTGTAAAGGTGAAAATCAAGACGTTGGTATTGGTCAGCTGCTCCTGCTCGTTGGTGTTGTACTTGATAGTTGCCCACGGAGAGTTGAAACGAGATGCGTTCTCGTACATCGGGTTGTAGAAATCTCCCGGTTTGATAATCGGCGAGAGGTAGATTGCGCCACCCCAAACATTTGTACCACCGATTGCCGCTTTATTGACATCAACCTTACGGAAGGTGTAACTACCCTTATAACCAACCTCTAACCACTTTGCGAACTTGTGGTTGATGTTGAAACGTCCGGTAATACGGCTGAAACCACTATCCTTGATGATACCCGGAGTGTCGGTGTAGCCGATGTTGGCGTAGTAGTTCGTGTTCTTTGAACGACCACTTACCGAGAGGTTATAGTTCTGGGTGAAGGTTACGCGGGTAATCTCTTTGAGCCAGTTGGTACCCTTGCCATAAGCCGACGGGTCTTGTGTGGTGACATAGTCGTTTGTTCCTTCGGTAAATGCCTCCGTGTTGAAGAACGAGCGGTCGATGACGTATTGCGCCAACTCTGTTGCATTCATTACGTCGAGCGTGCGGGCAATGTGCGACGTACCGAAGTCCATTTTGAGGGTTACGGTAGGTCTTGACAGCGAACCGGAACCCTTCTTTGTGGTAACGATGATGACACCGTTAGAACCACGCGAACCGTAGATTGCGGTCGAGGAGGCATCCTTCAAAATCGAGATAGACTCGATATCCGAAGAGTTGATGTCGGTCAGGTCCTGAACGGCATCGATGACACCATCGACAACGATAAGAGGCTCGTTAGATGCGGTAACCGAACGAGTACCACGGATACGGATAGAGGTCGATGCGCTGGGGTCACCAGAGGTGGACATGATATCCACACCGGCAACACGGCCTTGCAATGCCTGGTCAATCGAGGTTACCGGAGCGTCCTTGATGTCGGACATCTTGACGTTGGTAACCGAACCGGTAAGGTCGCTCTTCTTGACCTCGCCGTAACCGATTACGACCACCTCGTTGATGGCAAGACTCTCGTCTTGTGCCATGGTGACGTTAAGCACGGTGCGGTTGCCCACAACGATACTCTGCGTCTTGTAACCGAGGTATGAAAATTCGAGAACGCCCTGTGTCGGGCCGAGAGTGATTTGGTACGCTCCGTTGAGGTCGGTCGATACACCTTTCTTGCCATCAGGTGTTGCTACCGTTGCTCCGATAAGAGCAGTACCTTCGGTGTCTTTGACGACACCATTGATTGTTACCTCCTTGGTCGATGCGCTCTGCGCAAAGCCCGTCAGAGGACTAAACGCTAAAAGCAGACATAGCGACAGCAGGATTTCCCCCCCCCTCAATTTTTGAGAGAAAAGTTTCTTAAAGTGTAGAATTCCAGCCATTTAAGTTAGGTTTTTTAATGGTATTTAACTGTAAATTGCTTACAAATATACAAATATATATCGAGAAAGTCAAATTTTTTAGAGCGAATTTTGGGGTTTGGTCTGTAAATTTTGAGGGGGGGGTAAATTGGGGTGTAATTTATTGATATTGAATTACTTGCGTGGGTGTTTGGTAGTTTTGTTGGTTGGGGTGGGTTGTTTGAGCGGAGTTTGGTGGGTTTTTGAGCAAAGAAAAAGACCGCCGAAGCGGTCTTGGTGGATATAAATAAATTATTGTAATATATGATTATATATTTATAAATTTAGGCTACTTTGCGTATTGGGCTTTCAACTTTTCGTTCTGGCGTTTCAGAGCATCGATTGCGAGGTCGATTGCCTCCTCGAAACTCTTTGCCCGCTGCTCCGAGATGAGGTCGCTGCCGGGCATATGCAACGTGATTGTTGCTACCTTATTACCTTTGTCGAAATCCTTGTCAAGTTTAAGAACAACATCTGCTCCTGTCGAGCGTTCCGCAAAGCGTTCCATCTTTCCCAATTTCTGCTCGACGAATTCGACCAACCTCTTGTCGGCATCGAATTTCACTGTTTGAATGTTTACGTTCATAGTAGTGTTGTTTTGTGCGGACATGCCGCGAGTTAATATAAATGTTCCGACTCTAAACGAGCCTTCTTTCTCTCAATTTTTAATTTTTTATTACAATCTATTATTGCAATCCCTGATAGCCTCTTCCCTGCGCCCCGAATTGTTACTTTCTTGGGTGAGCCTTCGCGTATGCCTCCTGCAACTTTCGGATGCTGTTGTGGGTATAGACCTGCGTCGAACTCAACGAGGAGTGCCCCATCAACTCCTGAATGTCTCGCATATCGGCACCTGCGTTCATCAGTTGTGTTGCAAATGTATGTCGCAGAACGTGAGGACTTTTCTTCCCCTGCACACCTATCTTCTGCAATGCAGCACGAACCGTGCGGTAGGCTCTTGTGCGGGAAATCCGCTCCCCTTTGATGGTTAAAAATAGTGCTTTTTCATCGAATTTGCAAATATTTTGCCCTTTAATTGCATCAAAATAGTTGTCGAGAACAGTGCGCACGGAGCCGACAAGCGGGATGATGCGCTCCTTGTCGCCCTTGCCTCGGACTTTCAGAGTGGTGCGGTCGTGAGAGATGTCGGTGGTGTTGATGCCGATAAGTTCGGCAAGGCGTATGCCGCACTTGTAGAACATCAGCACGATGAGGGCATCGCGCACCTGCTCGAAATCGTGACTTGTTGCGCCTTCTGCCGTATGCTCCAATACCTTGGGGATATGGCTCTCGGCAACGGATACGGGCAGGTGTTTGGGCTTTTTCAGGGTGCCGATATGGGCAAAAATATCTTTTTTAATAACACCTCGTTCTCGCAAAAAAACGAAGAATGAGCGTAGTGACGAGAGTTCGCGATTCATCGATGCGGGCGAAATTTTACCGTGTTTCTGGCGGTGGATTATCCATTGGTGAATATCCTCTGCCGTGGTATGTTCGATTCCGGGCTGCAACGATTCGGGGTCGATATCCTCTTTGTCGGTAGTGCCATTAGCGAGATTTTGTTGCTGGGCTGCTACGCGCTCACGTCGCCACGTGTCGAAGATTGTGATATCGTGGCGATAGTTGCGAACCGTGAGGGGCGAGAAGCGTCGCTCGTATTCGATATGTCCCAAAAAGCGTTCTATCATTCTTTGTCTCGCAGGGCAAAAACCCTCTGTTGCAAACAAAGATAGTGAAAAAAATGTAGTCGGGCTTCTTTCTCTCATATTTTTTTGTTAAGTTTGTAGTCTAAACAACAAAACCTATTTTGAAATGAAAAAACTTATCTTCGCAGCAGTGTTGGTCGCGCTGACCGCCTGCAATTGTAACAACAACCAACCTCAACTCCTCGATAAAGAGGCATTTACGACAACTGTTGATGGCAAAGACGTGTCGCTCTACACCTTGAAGGCCGGCGATCTGACGATGCAGGTTACCAACTATGGTGCGCGTGTGGTGTCGCTCTGGACTCCCGACCGCGATGGTAACTTTGCCGACGTCGAAATCGGTTATGAGAACATCGACCGCTATATCAACAACACGGGCGAGCGTTACCTGGGTGCTGTGGTAGGTCCTTTTGCCAACCGTATTGCCAAGGGTCGTTTTGTGCTTGACGGCAAGGAGTACCACACTCCGATTAACAACAATGGTCAGACCCTTCACGGAGGTATCCTCGGTGTGGATCGCATCGTCTGGGACGTTAAGGAGGCTACCGAGAGCAAAATCGTCTTCTACTGCCTGCTTCCCGATGGTCAGGATGGCTTCCCCGGCAATCGCGAGATTGAAATGGTCTACGAGTTGACTCCTGAAAATGAATTTGCCGTGTCGTATAAGGCAACAACCGACGCTCCGACCGTTATGAATCTCTCGCACCACTCATTCTTCAACCTCGAAGGCGATGGCGAAGGCACGATTCTTGACCACGTGTTGCAGATTAACGGAGATGCCATTACTCCCTACGGAGAGGGCGCAATTCCTACGGGCGAGATTATGCCTGTCGAGGGTACGCCGTTTGATTTCCGCGAGCCTCATGCCATTGGCGAGAGAGTGAATGCCGACCACCCGCAACTTGCAGCCGGTCTGGGTTACGACCACAACTGGATTCTGAATCGTGAGGAGGATGGAATGGAGGTAAAGGTTGCCGATGTATATTCGCCCAAGAGCGGTCGTGGTATGGAGGTTTGGACCGACCAGATTGCTTTGCAGTTCTACGGAGGTAACTTCTTCGATGGTTCGTTCAATACCAAGTATGGTAAGCCGGTACTCTTCCGTGGTGCTATCGCTCTCGAAACACAGCGTTATCCCGACTCGCCCAACCATCCGGAGTTCCCCTCATGTACGTTGCGTCCGGGAGAGGTTTATACCCATACCTGTATATATAAGTTCTACGCAAAATAAGAAAACAGATGAAAAAAATGCTCTTTACAGCCGTGGCTGCATTGGCAACACTGTCGCTCTCGGCACAAACACAAGTAATCGCCCATCGAGGTTTCCATGCCAAGGAGGGCTCGGACAAGAATACCATTTCGAGCCTGCTGAATGCTCAACAACTTGGTGTTTATGGCTCGGAGTGCGATATCAGCATGTCGGCAGACGACTCTCTGATGGTCGTACATGGCTCGATGCATCCCGACCGCCGCATTCCGGCTCCGCATAGAGTGCATGTTACGAAGGACGTATATAAGGATATCCGTGCTATTTCGTGTGAGGGTGGAAATATCGTTCCTACACTGCGTGAGTACCTTGTGCAGACCAAGAAGTATCCCGGCACGAAACTCGTTATCGAGATTAAGAATCACAAAGGCGACACCCCGGAACGCCAGAAGTTTTTCACAAAGAAGATTGTTGAAATGGTTGCGGAGTTCGGCTTGGAGAAGCAGGTTGATTATATCGCCTTCTCGAAGATTATATGTGACGAGTTGGTAAAACTCGCTCCGAATAATGAGATTGCCTACCTCAATGGAGATTTTACCCCTGCCGAGTGTAAGCAGCGCGGTTATACCGGTATCGACTATTCAAGAAAGGTGCTGCGTGAGCATCCGGAGTGGGTTAAGCAGGCGCAGGAACTTGGTATGAAGGTTAATGTCTGGACGGTAAATAAGCCGGAGGAGATACAGTTCTTTATCGACCTCGGAGTTGATTTTATCACTACCGACAATCCGCTCGAAACCATCAAACTTATCGAGGCGAGCCAGAAAAAGCATAAGAAGGGCAAGAGCCGTAAATAAGAGTAACAAAACTATAAATAGATAAAACCTAAACAGAACTATGGAAATGAGAGAAAAAGTAGCAGCGAAATTCGAAGAACTTTTCGGAGAGGGTGCGGTGATGTATGCATCGCCCGGACGTATTAACCTTATCGGAGAGCATACCGATTACAATGGCGGTTTCGTATTCCCCGGAGCGGTAGATAAGGGTATTGTTGCCGCAATCAAACTCAACGGCACAGATAAAGTTCGTGCATACGCTATCGACCTCGATAGCCACTCGGAGTTCGGCCTGAACGAGGAGGATAAGCCTGCCGAGAGTTGGGCTCACTATATCTTCGGTGTATGCCGCGAGATGCAGAAGCGAGGTGTGAAGGTTGGCGGTTTTGATACCACATTCTCCGGTAATGTGCCACTCGGTGCCGGTATGTCGTCGTCGGCAGCATTGGAGAGTACGTTTGCATTTGCGCTGAATGAACTCTTTGATGGCGGAATCGACAAGTTTGAGTTGGCTCGCGTGGGTCAATCGACCGAGCATAACTACTGCGGTGTGAAGTGTGGTATTATGGACCAGTTCGCATCGGTATTCGGCAAGGCGGGTAACCTTATGCGCCTCGACTGCCGCTCGATGGAGTTCGAGTACTTCCCCTTCAATCCGCAGGGATATAAACTCGTTCTGCTCGACTCGGTTGTGAAGCACGAACTCGTAGGCTCGCCTTACAATGACCGTCGTGAGTCGTGCGAGAGAGTAGCGAAGGTGCTGGGTCAGGAGTTCTTGCGCGGAGCAACTATGGAGCAACTCGATGCTATTAAGGATCAAATCTCGGATGAGGACTATCGTCGCGCTCGCTATGTTATCGGTGAGGAGCGTCGTGTGCTGGATGTTTGCGAGGCTCTCGAAAAGGGCGATTACGAGACTGTTGGCGCACGTATGTTCGAGACCCACTGGGGAATGTCGAAGGACTACGAGGTAAGTTGTGAGGAACTTGACTTCTTGGCAACTGTTGCCGAGGAGTGCGGTGTTACCGGCTCGCGCATTATGGGTGGCGGTTTTGGTGGCTGCACCATCAACCTCGTGAAGGAGGAGCTCTACGATACGTTTATTGCCGAGGCTAAAAAGCGTTTCAACGAGAAGTATGGACATGAGCCGAAGGTCTATCCCGTGGTTATCTCGGATGGTTCGCGTCGATTGGAATAAGCGTTGTTTGAAGGCTGTTTGGCATTGAGGCCGATTTCGGCTATCTCGCCAAGCGCCCGAAAGAGAAGAGGCTGCTCAACCGAATGGTTGGGCAGCCTCTCTATTGTGACGTTGATGTAGCGTCGCTGTTAGCCGATAAGTTCGGCATACTGCTCGGCAGTGAGCAGGGCATCGTAGTCGGCAGCATTTGAAATCTGCACCTTCACGAGCCAACCCTCGCCATAGGGGTCTTTATTTACGAGTGCGGGGTCCGCATCAACAGCCTCATTGACCTCCAAAACCTCGCCACCCATTGGCAAGAAGAGGTCGCTCACGGTCTTTACTGCCTCGACAGCACCGAAAACTTCGCCTGCTTCGAGTGTCTCGCCTACGGTCGGGACATCGACAAAGACGATATCGCCCAACTCGCTCTGTGCAAAATCGGTAATGCCGACATAGGCCACATCACCCTCCAAACGACACCACTCGTGGTCGTTGGAGTATTTCAAATTCGAAGGAATATTCATAATATCTCTTTTTTAGTTGTTGATTTCTATGCAAATATAACTCTTTATTCCGAATATTTCGCTTTGTTCGCTATTTTTTAATCACAAACTCCACCTGTTTGAAGAGATATTCGTGCAGAGAGCCATCCGAAGAGTGTTCGATTTGCAGTTCGCCCGAAGGTCGCACACCACGAATCGTTCCCTCGAAAACCGTGCCGTCGGCAAGGGTGTAGTGGTGTTTTTCGCCCAAACGATACATCGTCGAGCGGTATCTGCTCTGCAACATCTCTTTCTCGTCACAGCGCAACGATTCGTATAGTGACATGATGTTGTGATGCAGTCGCGTCAAGACCTCCTCGCGGTCAAACTCTCTGCCGGCAACCAGCGACATCGAGGTTGGGTTGGGAAGCGAGGGGTCAAACTCTGTCTGGTTGATATTCAGCCCGATGCCGGCAATGGTGCGGGCAAGGCATCCTCCCGTCAGCGAGTTCTCGACCAACATCCCGACAATCTTCTTGTTGCCGACATAGATGTCGTTTGTCCACTTGATTCGCGCCTCGATTTTGTACTCCGCGAGTGTATCGACTAATCCCAGAGCCAACACCTCCGAGAGCAAAAACTGCTCATTGACGGGTAGAAATCGTGGCTCCAAGATGAGTGAAAAGGTCAAATTCTGCCCCTCGGCACTCTCCCACGTGTGTCCGCGCTGCCCACGACCTGCCGTCTGTCGCTCGGCAATGACGATATCGCCCTCGCGATATGCCGGGTTACGAGCCTCGTCATTTGTCGAGCCGAGTATATCGAAACGGTAAATCATCGTTTTTCGGACAAGGGTAAATTACATCTTTTCAGAGAACTGCTACGTACTGACTCTGCCGAATCTCGTCGTTAAGTATTAAACGCTCACTCCAAAGTCGCGCAGGGCATCATTGAGTGATGTTTTTTTATCGGTTGACTCCTTACGTTTGCCGATAATGAGGGCGCACGATACGCCATACTCTCCTGCGGAAAACTTCTTCATATAGGTACCCGGAATAACCACCGAGCGAGGCGGTACATATCCGCGATACTCCTTCGGTTCGTCGCCCGTGACATCGATAATATGGGTCGAGCCGGTAATTACCACATTCGAGCCGAGTACCGACTCACGACAGATGTGCGCACCCTCGACAACGATAGCGCGTGAGCCGATAAAGCAGTTGTCCTCGATAATCACGGGAGCAGCCTGTACCGGCTCCAAAACTCCACCGATACCGACACCGCCCGACAGATGAACGTGCTTGCCTATTTGCGCACACGAGCCGACCGTAGCCCACGTATCAACCATCGTTCCCGTATCGACATAGGCTCCGATATTGACATACGACGGCATCAGGATCGCTCCGGGGGCGATATATGCACCATAACGAGCCACAGCGTGAGGTACAACCCTCACTCCGAGCGACTCGAAGTCGTGTTTGAGTTCCATCTTGTCGTACCATTCGAGTTCGCCGGCACGCATTGTGCGCATCTTCTGAATGGGGAAGTAGAGGATTATCGCCTTCTTGACCCACTCATTTACCTGCCACTCGCTCTTTTCGAGATCGAGAGGCTCGGCTGTGCGCAGTTCGCCCTTATCGACAGCCTCGACAACGCGACGTATAGCCTCCTTGGTTGCTGCATCCGAGAGCAGGTCGCGGTTCTCCCACGCGCTCTCGATTATCTGTTTTTCTTGCTCAAATTTCATCGATTTTGTTCTCTTTGTTATTACAATTTTTCGCCATAAGCGAGGTCTCCGGCATCGCCAATTCCGGGAACGATGTAGGAGTGCGATGTGAGTTCGGCATCAACCGCAGCACACCAAATCGTAGTTGAACTTTGGGGCAGGTGCTTCATCGCGTAATCAACGCCCTGCTCGCTGGCGATTACGGCTGCAATGTGTGTATGGGCGGGTTGTCCTCCGCGCTCGCACAGAGCCTCGTATGCCAAGACCAACGACGAGCCGGTTGCCAACATCGGATCCATGAGAATCAAGGTCTTGCCTTCGAGATTGCCGCACGAAATATACTCTACCTTTACCTCAAAGGAGTTGTCCTTGTGGCTCTTGCGATATGCCGACACAAAGGCGTTCTGCGCATCATCGAAGTAGTTGAGAAAACCCTGATGGAAGGGTAGTCCGGCACGAAGAATCGTCGCCACGACAATCTTGTCGCTGACCATATTGACCTCTGCCTCGCCGAGCGGTGTCTCAACGATACGGGTCGTGTAGTTCAGTTTCTTCGAGATTTCGTATGCCGTAACCTCTCCGATACGTTCCAGATTGCGACGGAAGCGCATCGAATCTTTCTGAATCTGCTTATCGCGGATTTCGGCAATAAACTTGTTCAAGAGGGTGTTTTCGTGATTGAGAATGTGTAGCATAATCTATTGAGTTTTAAGTTTCTGTTGTCGGTTATTAGTATAGGAAGTTATTGAACGGATAACGACCGGAGTGAATCTCGCGTACCATGCCGTAGAGGTCGCTGCGCAACTTCTCGATATTCAGTCGCTCGACTGCCGAGATGAAGATGCAGGGCGTATTTGCCTTGGCAATCCAACTCTGCTTCATCTCTTCGAGTGACATATTCTCTCGTGTGGCAGGCGTGAGGTCATCTTCATCTTTTTTAACATAGGTATAGGCGTCAATCTTGTTGAAGACCAAAAATACGGGCTTGTCTGCTGCTCCGATATCCTGCAAGGTCTGCTTGACAACGGCTATCTGCTCCTCGAACTGCGGATGCGAAATATCGACCACGTGCAGGAGAAGGTCCGCTTCGCGTACCTCGTCCAGTGTCGATTTGAACGACTCGATAAGTTGTGTGGGTAGTTTGCGGATGAATCCCACCGTGTCCGACATCAGGAATGGCAGGTTGTCGAAAACAACCTTGCGGACGGTCGTGTCGAGGGTTGCGAAGAGTTTGTTCTCGGCAAACACATCGCTCTTCGACAAGAGATTCATCAGCGTCGATTTGCCGACGTTGGTATATCCGACCAGAGCCACACGCACCATCGAGCCTCGATTGGAGCGTTGCACCGACATCTGGCGGTCAATCTTTTTCAACTCCTCTTTGAGTTTCGATATGCGGTCGCGAACAATTCGGCGGTCGGTCTCGATTTCACGCTCTCCGGCACCGCCACGAGTTCCCGTGCCACCTCGCTGGCGTTCAAGGTGGGTCCATAGACCCGCCAATCGCGGAAGCATATACTCATACTGCGCCAACTGTACCTGCGTCTTGGCGTATGCCGTGCGGGCGCGCGACATAAAGATATCGAGAATCAGGCGTGTGCGGTCGATGATGCGACAGGGCATTGCCTGCTCGATATTGCGGGTCTGCGAGGGCGAGAGTTCATCGTCGAAGATTACGACGTTGATAGCGTTCTCTTCGCAATAGCGGGCAATCTCTTCGAGTTTTCCCGGCCCGACATATATGCGCGATGAGGGCTGGGGCAGTCGCTGCGTGAAGCGACGTATGGTTACGATATCGGCAGTCTCTGCCAAAAACTCCAATTCGTCGAGAAACTCCTCTGCCTGACGTGGCTCCTGATTGTCACGGATGACAGCGACAAGCACGGCACGCTCTCGCGTATCGACAATCTCTTCGGTGGTTTTCTTATCGAGCGGTTGTTTCATATACTCCGTTCTACTCACGAAAAAAGGTCTGTTTTGTAATGTACAAAAAAGGGTATCCCTACAATTGAGAAGATACCCCTTTTTGTGTCTTTGTGTTATAATTAGTTTTGGAGACGGAAATCGACGGGCAACGTATATTTTACACGTACCGCCTGATTTCTCTGCTTACCGGGGCTCCACTTCGGAGACATCTTCAAAACTCGCGCCGCTTCGTCAGAGAGAGAGCGGTCAGGTGTTTGGAGAACCTCGATATTGGTAAGCGTACCGTCACGCTCGATGACAAACGAGAGAAGCACACGACCCGTGATACCATTCTCCTGTGCATCTGCGGGTAGCGCAGACGACCCTGCACCCACGAGCGGAAAGTCATAAGGTCACCGCCCTGGAACGAAGGCATCTTCTCTACCTTTACAAATGGCTGGTCATCCTCAATCTCCTCCTCGGCAACAGCAACAGTCTGCACGATTTCGATATCTTCATCCCACTCCGAGAAATCGACGTTAGTGGCAATCTTCGTATCGTTGGTTACGACGTTGAGGATGTCGGTAATAACGGTAATCTCGGTCTTCTTGGGAGGTTCGGGAGGTTTCTGGTCCTGACGGGTAATCTCGGTAATCTCCTCCTCGACGGGGCCGAAAGACTGCTCGACTTTCTCGATTCGATACTCGGTCGGAGTGTACGAGAATACGGCAATAACCGCAAGCAACGCTACAATCAAACCGATTTCAAGCATAAGACCTCTCTTGTTGTTAAGGTCGGCTTTGGGTGATTTTTTAACTTCCATTTATCTAAAATTTTTAATTGTTCCGGTTACATTTACCACAAAATTCGCTTTGCGTGGGCATACGTAGTCGCAAATATAATGATAATATTCCGAAAATAGCAAACAGTAATTCAAAAAATGAGTAAAAATGGGCGAAATTTCCCTTTTTGCTCATAGATTTCCTCGTTCGACGGGAGATTTTTGACGGAGAGAGTCTTTCTCTTGCGTATCTCGTCGAGAGTTTTTACCTTTGCACTTGTACACAGTCGATTTGTTGCTATGAAAACTCTCTACGGAATGACTCTTGTCGAGTTGCAGCAGATGTGCGAAGAACTGCATCTTCCGCGATTTGCCGCAAAGCAGATTGCGCGGTGGCTCTATCGTCGGCACATCACTTCAATTGACGAGATGACCGATATATCTGCTGCGGGTCGAGCTGCGTTGAAAGAGCATTTTTCGCTCGGTCTGTCGGCTCCGTTGCGAGAGTCGCGCTCGATAGACGGGACAAAGAAATATCTGTTCAAAACCTCCGAGGGAGCATTGATTGAGTCGGCATATATCCCTGATGGAGAGCGTGCTACGCTGTGCGTGTCATCGCAGGCGGGTTGCCGTATGGGGTGTCGTTTTTGTGCCACTGCAAGGCAGGGTTTGCAGCACTCGCTCTCGGTGGCGGATATTCTCAACCAGATAATCTCTCTGCCCGAATGTGAGCGATTGACCAATCTCGTGTTTATGGGTATGGGCGAGCCTCTCGACAATATGGAGGCACTGCTCCCTGCGCTCGAAATCCTCACTTCCGAGTGGGGTTTCGGCTGGTCACCGACCCGCATAACGGTATCTACGGCAGGCGTAGCGAAAAATCTGCCCGAATTTCTCGATAAGACGAAGGTGCATCTTGCAGTCAGCCTGCACAATCCGTTCCATGACGAGAGGGTGGAGATTATGCCTATCGAGAGGGCTTTCCCTATTGCGGATGTTGCCGAGATTCTGCGACGTTACGACTTCTCGCATCAGCGACGAGTGTCGTTCGAGTATATTGTAATGAGTGGGATGAACGACTCTCCGCGACATATCAAGGAGTTGTGTCGCCTGCTGAACGGCATAAAGTGTCGTATAAATCTGATACGCTTTCATAAAATCCCCGACTCTCCATACTTCTCGCCCGAAATGGCACAGATGGAGGCTTTCAGGGATACACTGACCTCACGTGGTATAATGACAACGATTCGCGCCTCGCGAGGCGAAGATATCGAGGCTGCGTGTGGTCTGCTCTCGACGCTCGAAACTAAAAAATAGGGTAAATTGTGCTGAATGGACTCTGCCGTGCAACTCTTTCGGAAGGGTTGTCAATATTGGTTTCTGGGTCTATTTGCTGTCCGTCTCTTTTGCTTGAAATATGGCGCGGATTTCGCCATCATTAAGTAACAACAACATCGGTCCGTCAATCTCGTAGAAGGTGGCCTCGTCTAACTCTCGGAACATCGTCTGTTCAGACTCGATATTGGGGCAAAGGCGACGTGTCGAGGCGATGGTGCCGATATCGATACCTCGTTTTTCGGTTACGGAGTAGGGGGCGGTAAAGCGATTACAGGCTCCGATGCCGGCAAGTGAGCCGTTATCTGCAAAAATCACGTTGAACATCTCTGCCGGAAACGAAACATCATTACCACGCAACTGCACCAAGTGCCACTCGGTGCCGACTAACGGCTTGGCATTCTTACGACTGAAACGACAAGGGCAGCAGGCAACTATTGCGGTTGCCAACAACAGAACGACGATATTTGTAACTTTGAGATTCATCGGTGGTGTGGTATTATTCTATTTCGCGGCGATTTGCCAATGCGTGTGTAATTGTCAATTCATCAACATACTCCAACTCGTCGCCAAAGCCTATACCGCGGGCTATGGATGTAACCTTCACATCGGGGAAGGCCCGCAGGCGATTCATGATGTAGAAGAGAGTGGTTTCGCCCTCGACCGAGGTCGAGATGGCGAGTATCACTTCGCGCACGCCTCCTTTGGCGATGTTCTCTATCAGAAGGTCTATCTTCAAATCTGACGGAGCGATGCCCTGCATCGGTGAGATTACTCCGCCCAAGACGTGATACAGACCTCGATATTGGTGGGTGTTTTCGATGGAGAGCAGGTCGCCCACCTGCTCGACAACGCATATCGTCGAGCGGTCGCGTGAAGAGTCGGCACAGATGGGGCAAATCTCCTCGTCGGAGAGGTTGTTGCACTGCTCGCAGTAGCGTATATCGGTGCGGAAACGTGCGAGGGCATCGGAGAGTTGCAGCACGCTCTCGCGCTCCATTTTCAGCAGGTGCATTGCCAATCGCAGTGCTGTGCGACGACCTATACCCGGCAGTTTCGAGAACTCATTTACGGCATCTTGCAGAAGTTTTGACATCTCTTCGACTGGCTTATATTTGTTTGATTTTCTCGCTTTCGATCCAACCCTTCTTGCCGTCGGCAATAACAATCTCGCTCCACTCGTCAAGGGTCTCGACGATTCGCACGGTAGTGCCTTCGTGTAGTACAAAAAGGTCTGTTGCCGAGCGGTCAGGCGAACTCTTGACCGAGGCGGTGGTGGTCATAACAACAGCCTCTTCGCGGTCGAGCATAACATCCCTCTCGGAGGCGGCAAACCACGTCGTTGCAACGAAGAGGAGTGCTGTGACCAAAACTCCGTAAAAGCCGACTTTTCGCAACACCAACCTCTGTGACAGCACGAACAACAATCCGAGGATGAGCGTTATAGCCAGCATTGCAAGCGAGGCGATGGTCCAACTCCGACAACTCAACGTATTGCGTACCGAGCGCAGCCACGTCTTCAAAAAGAACTCCGGAACCTGCTCTATGCGGTCTTTGGTCATGCTCTCGGCAATGGCGAGGTTGTGGCGTACATCCTCATCTCCGGGCGAGAGTCGCAGGGCGCGTTTGTAGTAGAGTATAGCCTTGCCCAACTCGTTCTGCTTGAAGCAGGCATTGGCAAGGTTGAAGTAGAGTTTCAGGGAGTGTTTATCGTCTGCGACAATTCGTTCATACAACTCTTCGGCACGAGCAAACTCTCCGGCAATGTAGGCTTCGTTTGCAGCACTCCACGCCTGTTCGGGCGAGTACGAAGGCTCCAATTCTGCCTGCGTAAGCGGTTTCGTGGCGAGCGAGTCGGGGTTTTGTGCCGACACCGACACGGTGCAGAGCAGACCAAGCAATAATATCATAAAATTCTTCATATCTGCCTATTTTTTGATGTGCGACTCGATGTGTGAAACGATATTGATACCCTCGGCATAGACCTCGTTCATCTGTGCTGATGCGATGGGCGAGTATTGAGCCTCGTCGCACTGCGAGATAATCGAGGTGTAGTGCGCAGCCTCTTCGGGAGCGATGCCGCGCTTCTGCAACTCCTCGCGCACATACTCCTTGGTGAGATTTGCCACCGGTATATTGAACTTGTCGCTCATATAGCCCCACAAGGCTTTGAGCATCTCCTCGTAGAAGGCGTGACGATTCTCCTCTTTCATATATCGCTCTGCTGCACGGAAACGCTGCACGGCGACCTTGTTGGCACGCTTACCTCGTACCAAAACCACATTCTTGCGCTCGCGCTGACGACGAGCGATAATGATGTAGGCTCCCAGAGCAAGTGCCATCATCGATAAGAGTGCCACAAAGTAGCCGGTCGAGAAGATTGCCGGCTTCTCGCTCGCGCGAAGTCCCGATTTGCCGAGTTTGATAAATCGGATGTCGTTCCCCAGCAGACGGACATCCTCCTTGGTTGTTCCCTGCACGATTTTCGGGGCTGTGGAGCCACTCGCGTCGGGTGTGATATCAAAGGTAAACTCTGCCGACGAGAGCGTTATATACTTCTTGCGCTCCGGGTCGAAGTAGGAGAACTGCACGGGTTGCACGATGTACTCTCCCTCGGCACGAGCGATAAACGGGTACTCGAAGTTGCGGTAGCCCGAAGTTCCCGAACCGGAATATTTGAACGACTCGGTACTCTTTACCTGATACTGCTCAAAAGATGTGGGCAATGTGAGGGTCGGAGCCTGCACGAAGGCAAGGTTTCCCGAACCCGAAATGCGCACGTTGAATGTCGATGCCGAGTTGGCGGCAAGTTGTGTTGTTGAAGGCTCTGCCTCCATACGGAATTTACCGACGGCACCCCCGAAACTTGCAGGCGCACCCGCAGGCAACTCATTGACCGTTACCGTCAGGCGTGGGGTTTTGAGTTCGCGACGGACATTGTAGATTTCGCGACCACCTCCGAAGAAGGGGTCGAATCCCGAATTGTCCTGCACGATAACCTGCACCACTGCGGTAAGTTCCACGGGGTCGATGGTGAGCGTTCCCGACTGCTGGGGATAGAGCAGATACTCTATAAGGTTATATACCTCATAGACTCTGCCCTCGTAGGTCTCGCGATAGGGGGCGCGCTCTGATTCGAGTTGCTGTGTCCAGAAACCGTTGAATGAAGGCATCTTCGAAACACTATAATCTGCCAGGCTGACTCTGTTATAGAGTTTTAGGGCTGCACGAATAGGCTCTCCCTTATATACCGACGAGCGTGATAGAGTCAGACGCAAGAGTAGGTCTTCCTTTGAGATTTGTCCTTGCGCTTGCGACTCCATATCGTTACTGCCTTGGCCTCCTTGTGTCGCACTCTGTTGCGAGCCGCCCTCCTTTACCTCGATTTGGGTAGGCTGGGTGGTGTATCGCTTGCCATCGACCTCGATGGTGGCGACTCCGATGGGGAATGTTCCCTTGGTCTGCGGTAATAGAACGTAGGTTATGGTGTAACTTACGCTCTTGGTCATATTGCCGTTGATGAACTGCACCGAGGAGCCTTGCGACGTGGCAGGGCCTGCCAGGACATCAAAACCCTCGAACTCCGGAGCGGAGAAAGAGCCTTTGTCGGGCTTTGCATTCAGCGAAAACTCGACACGGAAGGCCTCGCCCACCGAGACAATCATCGGGGTATTGACCTCAAAGGATACCTTTTCGGCAGCAAACGCAGTGATGCCCACAAGGAGCATCACCAGCGTCAGAAGAGTGTTTCTGAAAATATTTTTCATTGTAAATTGTTCGCTTGCCAACTAAACGCAAGAATTTACAAATTTAGTGCTTAAAGTCTGCAAAAAAATCGTTGCCCTTGTCATCTACGATGATGAATGCGGGGAAGTTCTCGACGTAAATCTTGCGTACAGCCTCCATGCCGAGTTCGGGGAAATCCACCACCTCGACCGACTTAATCGAGTTCTTTGCCAAGACTGCTGCCGGGCCACCAATCGAGCCGAGGTAGAAGCCTCCGTTAGCCTTGCAGGCATCGGTAACCTCCTGCGAGCGGTTGCCCTTTGCAACCATCACCATCGAGCCTCCGTTCTTCTGGAACAAATCAACGTAGGGGTCCATACGACCTGCTGTCGTGGGGCCAAACGAGCCTGATGCCATACCTGCCGGAGTCTTTGCCGGACCCGCGTAATATACGGGGTGCTTCTTGAAGTATTCGGGCATAGGCTTGCCTTCGTCAAGCATCTTCTTAATCTGTGCGTGTGCAATATCGCGAGCAACGATGAGCGTACCCTTCAAGTTCAGACGAGTCTTGATGGGGTACTTCGTCAGAATTGCGCGAACTTTGTCCATACCCTCATCGAGGTCGATATCCACTGCGGGCGACATCGCGGGAGCCTCTGCCGGCAGGAAACGAGCCGGATTCTTCTCCAACTGCTCGATGAAGATTCCTTCGGGGGTAATCTTTGCCTTGATGTTGCGGTCAGCCGAGCAACTTACACCGATAGCCACGGGGCAAGAAGCAGCATGACGCGGAGCGCGGATTACGCGAACATCATGAACGAGGTATTTGCCGCCAAACTGCGCACCTACACCGCTCTTCTGGCAAATCTCCTGAATCTTTGCCTCCCACTCCAAGTCGCGGAAGCAACGACCACCCTCATTGCCCGATGTGGGCAGATGGTCGAGGTATCCTGCCGAAGCCTTCTTGACCGTTGCCAAGCACATCTCTGCCGATGTTCCACCGATGCAGACTGCGAGGTGGTAGGGCGGACAAGCCGATGTGCCGAGGTCTTTGATATGCTCTGTGATAAACTTGGTGAGAGACTCCTCGTTCAGAAGAGCCTTGGTCTGCTGATAGAGGAAGGTCTTGTTTGCCGAGCCGCCACCCTTGGTGATGAAGAGGAATTTGTACTCGTTGCCCTTGGTGGCGTAGAGGTCAATTTGTGCCGGCAGGTTCGTGCCGGAGTTCTTCTCGTCGAACATGGTGTAGGGGACAACCTGCGAGTAGCGAAGATTGCGCTCGTTGTAGGTATCATAGACACCGCGAGTGATGTACTCGGCATCATCAACGCCGGTATAGACATCCTCGCCCTTCTTGCCGATACAGATTGCCGTACCGGTATCCTGACAGGTCGGCAACTCGCCTTCGGCTGCGACACACTGATTCAGCAACATCGTGTAAGCCACGAACTTGTCGTTATCGGTGGCTTCGGGGTCTTTGAGAATGTTGCTCAATTTTTCGAGGTGCGAAGCACGCAGATAGAACGAAACATCGCCGTATGCCTCCTTTGCCAGAAGTTCAAGACCCTTTGGGTCCACCTTCAAAATTTGACGGCCGTCACACTCCACGACCTTTACGTACTCCTTGGTCAAAAGGCGATATTCGGTAGTATCTGCCTCGATAGGAAAGGGTTCCTGATAGATAAATTCTGCCATTTTCTTATATTTTTATGATTTACGTTGTCTCTTATCGGGCAAATTTAATAAAAAAGTCCGAGAGCCGTCAAATTATATGCAAAAAAAATATCAAATGGGCTACGTTTTGTATTTTGAAAATAAGTTCTTAACTTTGTGATGCAATCTGCGGATTGTGGACATATTATTAGTGAAAGTGTTTCGCTAATCCTTGATGATGAAATTTGGCGATTTTAAGGAGCGAGGATAAGCAATAACATTCATCACCGCGTATGGGTATATCATTTGCGATATATACCAGCCGGTGTGGGGTGTTGTTTATTTGCTCCGAGGCTACGCCAAATGCCAATCATCAGATAAACGAACAACCTCACACTTTCTTGTTTTTATAAACCGCACGTGCGAGGTTGGCGGGCAAAAAACTTAAATCAAATGAAAAAAATTAAATTGTTACTAGCAGTAGTAATGTTGGCTGCATCATGTTCGGCTGTTGCTCAATGCAGAACAATCGCTATTCCCGAAATTGTCGATAAGACAAGAGGTTTAGCCCCTGCCGTGAAGGCAATGTTGCGAAACAGTTTTGCGGAAGCGGTTAATTCTATTCCGGGATACGCATCTTATGACCGAACATCAGACATTGATGCAATTCTTGACGAGCACATGTTTCAGCAGTCGGGACTTGTTAGTGAGTCTTCACGCAAAGAGTTGAGAATGACGGGAGCAAAGTATCTCCTTCTTGCAGAGGCTTCGGTATATGAGGGAAAATTGTTTGTTACAGCAAAAATTGTGGATGTTGAAACTGCCCGAATTGTGGGAAAACCGCAGGATATATTCATGTACAATCATCCCATGGGTATCAAACAAGGTTGTACAGCATTAGCGCGACGTCTGCTTGGTATTGCGAGATAATCACTAAATGGTTGTTATTATGAATAAGATAAGATTCATATTAGTTGCCGTTTTGTTGTCTGTTTGTGCATCTGCTTTTGCGCAACTTAAAACTGTTGCAATATCAGAGATTATTGACAAGACACATCAGATTAACTACGAAACAAAACTTCGTTTAAGAACAAGTCTTACTGCGGCAATCAATAAAAAGCAGGGATATACAGCAATGACAAGAGCGGATATCTCCTCTATTTTGAATGAACAGGCTTTCCAAAACTCCGGACTTGTTGATGAATCGACAATCAAGAGACTTGGAGCAATGACTGGTGCCAGCCTGATTCTGATTACAGAGGCTATTAAAACAGATGGAGGTAGTAAGATTTATGTCGTTGTGAATCTGTTGGATGTTGAAACTGCACGTGTCCGTATGACCGAAAATCACACAATGCTGTTTAATGAAATCGAATCGGGCTGTGAAGTGTTGGCGAATAAGGTGCTTGGCATAAGCACCGCCTCTTCATCTGACAAGCCAGTTGTTTTGTATGGCTACTTGGCGGTTTATCCAAACGACATAGGAGAGTTCCGTTCTGCTCCGACCGCCATTATTAACCATTTCAACACTACAAAGACACATAATGATAATGGGTGGCGCCTGCCGACGGATGAAGAGTTGTCGGTAATGCGAAATATGGCTTCTCAAATTCCCGGATTTCGTAATACGCGCTACATGACCTCCAACCAGACATCCTACGAGCATCCGACCGCTGTACGATTGGTATCAACCACTTATGTGGGCAGCGTTCAGCAGGCAAAAGTTGATGCGGAACAAGCAGAAAGACAAAGGGCGTACGATATAATCTACGATGGAGATGGAGATAATGGAGTTTATAAAATCGGTTATTATCATCGCGAAGGTGGCGTTGTTTTCAGTTTGTCAAGTGACGGCAGACATGGAAAAATTGTTTATGCAACAGGGATAACAGACTCTTATTATGACGCCGGAGACTGGAAACCTTCTGGGGGAGGTTGGCGTTTACCGTCTATAAACGAGTTGAAGGCAATATATCGCTATAAGCAAACTATCAATGCCACCTTTTCAGAAAAAGGCATAAGTAGGTTGGAAAGTAGCAGGTATTGGTCGGGTAGTGCAAGTGGAAACAGGAAGGTCTGGCGTATAAATATGGCAGACGGCTATGTTAGTGATAATAATAATTTGAACGATTACTATCATCTTTGTTATGTCCTTGAATTTTAGTGATTAGATTTGCTTCTATGAGGCGCAGACCGGTTTGGTCTGCGCTTTTTTATGACACATTATTTTGAGTCTCATTTTGTCATCTTGCCCACCGAAGAGTCGGTTGGAGTGGTGTTGTGGGGTTGGAGATGCGTTTTTATAAGAGAAAAATCTGTCGGAAGGAACAGTTCTTGATTGTGAATTATAAATTGTTTAGTATCTTTGTCCCTTGGAAGAGTTTTGCCCGGAGAGCGTAGGCGGAGTGCCGGCTCTGCGGAGTGAGATGTTGAGAGAAAACAAGAGAGAGAAGATATGCTCGGATTGGAGATTATCACATTGTTATTGCGCGGATTTGCCGTGGGTTTGGCCGCATCGATTACGGTGGGACCTGTGGCTGTGTTGTGCATACAGCGCACGTTGAGCAAGAGCCGTCGCTCCGGCTTGGTGTCGGGTTTGGGCGTGGCGTGTGCCGATACGCTGATGGCAATTATCGCCTTCTTCTTCTACTCGATGTTGCAGGCTCAAATCGAGCAATACACCTCGCTGTTGAGTGTTGTGGGCGGAATATTCGTCGTGATTGTCGGAGTATATATCTTCTTCCAGAACCCCGTGCCACAGATTCGTAAAAATCGTGCCGGCAAGAGTTCGCTGTGGCAGGACTTCGTCTCGATGTTTGGCTTTACGATAGCCAATTTCGTGGTGGTGATTCCCTATATCCTCGCCTTCTTTGCGGTCTTCAATATCGGTACGGCAGAGAGTGCTGCTGCGGATGTGGCAATGCTCTTCCGCAGTGTGCTGATTATCATGGGATTCTTTGGTGGAGCAGCGATGTGGTGGATTATGCTCACCTCGCTAATCAATCTCTTCCGTCGCAAGTTCCGCCCGCGTCACATGCTTACCATAAATCATGTTGCCGGCATCGTCATCGCGTTGCTCGGAATATATACCATTATCTCCTCATTTATCGTCATAATGCCCAATGGAGTACAATAAGAAACCAAAGAAAATTATCATTGCCGTGGATGGCTTCTCGTCGTGCGGTAAGAGTACATTCGCAAAGGCGATAGCCGCAAAACTTGGCTATATATTCATCGATACGGGTGCGATGTATCGTGCCGTGACGCTCTACGCGCTCGAACACGGAGCAATTCGCTCCGGTGTGGTTGATGAAGATGCTGTGGTTGCATCGCTCAAAGATATATCCATCGATTTCCGCTTTAATCCGGCTCGTGGAGCCAGCGATATCTATGTGAATGGCGATTTGGTCGAGGGTAAGATTCGCACTATCGAGGTCAGCAACTGCGTAAGCCCCGTGAGTTCGATTCGCGAGGTGCGCGAAAAGTTGGTGGCGATGCAGCAGCAGATGGGCCGCAAGAGGGGTGTCGTGATGGACGGCCGCGATATCGGTACGGTGGTATTCCCCGATGCCGAACTCAAAATATTTATGACTGCCGACCCGCATATCCGCGCATTGCGTCGTTATGACGAACTGCGTGCCAAGGGCGATGATGTGTCGCTCGAAGAGATTGAGCATAATGTCCGCTCGCGCGATGAGGCGGATATGACACGAGCAATCTCGCCTCTGCGTCAGGCGGAGGATGCCATTGTCCTCGATAATAGTTTTATGACTATTCCCGAACAGATGGATTGGTTCATGGCGCGCTATCGAGAGGTTACGGAATCGACAATCAACAATTGATGGTTGTCGATTGTCAATTATAGGAGTATGCGTGTCGAGATAGACGATAATTCGGGTTTCTGCTTCGGTGTGGTGAGAGCCATAGGCGAGGCGGAGCGGGCTTTGCAGAGTGGCGAGGTCTTCTCGCTCGGAGATATCGTTCATAACCGTATCGAGGTGCAGCGTTTGGAGCAACTGGGGCTGCGCACGGTGTCGCACGAGGAGTTGCCTGCGCTTGCCGGCTGTCGCCTGCTTGTGAGGGCGCACGGAGAGCCTCCCTCGACCTTTGAACAGGCTCGGTCGTTGGGTATGGAGGTTATCGATGCCACCTGTCCTGTGGTTGCCAAGTTGCAGGAGCGGGTTGTGAAGGCTCACGCGAAGATGCGCGAGGTGGGCGGTCAGGTTGTGATTCTCGGAAAGCGCGGACATGCCGAGGTTGTGGGGCTTACGGGTCAGGTAGTCGAGCCGACAATCATTGTTGAGCGGGTCGAAGATTTGGAGCAGATAGATTTCTCGCGACCCATATTTTTCTTGTCGCAGACCACGCAGAGCGTTGAACTCTTTGAGCGTTTGCGCGAGGAGATGCTCTCGCGCTTGGCTTCACCCGATATGCTTACGGCACATGATACGATATGCCGTCAGGTCTCTTCACGCGAGAAACACCTCGAAGAGTTTGCCCGTCGGCACGATGTGATAATCTTTGTGTGTGGCCGCAAGTCGAGTAATGGCAAGGTGCTGGCAGAGGTGTGTCGTGCGGCAAACCCTCGAACATACAACATCGAGGAGGCGCAGGAGTTGCAAGAGGAGTGGTTTGTGGGTGCCGAGTCGGTCGGTATATGTGGTGCAACATCGACCCCGAAGTGGTTGATGAAGGAGATTGCGGAGGCGATTGAGAATTCACAATTCACAATTAACCCTCCTTTGGAGGCTTTTCCTCCTCGCGGCTCGGCATAGTGCAAACACGTTTGCTCTCTGCACTCGCTCCGCAGCGTCGGTTCACAATTGATGGTATAGACATTTAGATCATTATCGACCACTCGAACAAAAAAACTTTAATTATCAATTCTCAATTGTCAATTGTCAATTGTCAATTATCAATTATCAATTATATGAAATATATCGTTCGTTCTGTAAAATTTTTGGTAGCACTGCTCGTTCTATATGTGGCAGCGGTGTGGCTGATGTCTGCTATGGGAGCCTCGATGCTCTCGGTGCGTGACACGGTTTTTGTGATGTTTCAGACACTGCGAGGACAACTGCTCGTGGCTGCAATAGTGGTATGGGTGGCGATATACCCGAAAGTCGGCTATGTGAAGCGCGAGAGCAGTGCCGATTTCGATGCCGACAAGGAGCAGATTATGACAGCCTTTGTGGTGTCGGGATATGAACTTGCAGAGCAGAACGAGCAGGAGATGCGCTTTCGTGCCTCGAACTTCTTCCGTCGTCTGCGCCTACTCTTCGAGGATGAGGTGGTGGTGCGTCGCAGCGAGAGTGGAGGCATCGAGATTGAGGGTGTGCGTCGCACCGTGGCATTGGCAATGATGCGCCTGAATGGTTATTTGGAACACAAAAGAGATGAGTAGGGTCAAAAGAGCGATAAAATATGTTGTAACGGCAGTCGTAATGGTTGCCGCAGCGGGTGTTTTTACGTTTGCGAGTCGTGACGATTTCGGTCTGGGACGTAATATGGAGTTGCTTGTCAATATGATGCGCGAGTTGGCGACCCACTATGTCGATAAACTCGACCCCGACAAGATGATGCGCGATGCCGCAAACGGAATGGTCGGCAATCTCGACCCCTATACCGCCTACCTCTCGGAGGAGGATATGAAGGAGTTCGAGTTGGCGACAACCGGCAAGTATGGCGGTATCGGAGCCTTGATTCGTAAGCGTGGCGACTATATCGTCATTGCCGAGCCGTACAAAGGTTCGCCTGCCGACCGTGCCGGATTGAAGGCGGGAGATAAAATTGTCGCCATAGGTGGAGATGATGCCAAGGGATTTACGACCGAGCAGGTGAGTTCGCGACTGAAAGGCGACCCCAATACCAATGTGAAGGTAACAATCGAGAATCTCTTTGACGGGAAGCGTCGCACGCTCAATATCAAACGTGAGCGTATCGCTATTCCGGGTATCGCCTATGCGGGTATGTTGAACGACAGTGTCGGCTATGTTCGTCATGCAGATTTTACTGATGGATGTTACGACGATATGCGAGCAGCCATAGAGCGATTGCGTGCCGAGCAGGAGTTGAAGGGATTGGTTCTCGACTACCGAAACAACGGAGGAGGGATCCTTCAAGAGGCGGTAAAGATTGTGTCGCTCTTTACCCCGAAGGGTACGGAGGTGGTTAGCACCAAGGGACGTGTCGAGAGCGAAAACAAGACCTTCCGCACCGAACTTGACCCGTTGTTGCCCGATGTGCCGATTGTGGTGCTGGTAAATGGAAATACGGCATCGTCGTCGGAGATTGTGGCGGGTGCATTGCAGGATATGGACCGTGCCGTAATTATGGGTCAGAAGAGTTTTGGCAAGGGTCTGGTGCAGAGTTCTCGCCCGATAGGTTACGATGCCTACGTGAAGATGACCACGGCAAAATATTACATCCCGTCGGGTCGCTGCATACAGAATATTGACTACTCGGAGCATCGCGAGAGTGGGCGTGAGGTTGCCGACTCGCTTATTCGTGAGTTTAAGACCCGCAATGGACGTAAGGTCTATGATGGTGGGGGTATTATGCCCGATGTGTCGCTCGATGCGGAGTATATCAGCCGTTTTGCGCTGACGCTCTATGCTATGGGAATCATCGACGAGTTTGGCGATGAGTATATGAAGCGTCACCACGCCGATACGATAGATGTGCGTCGCTTCTCGATAAGTGATGAGGAGTATGAGCGTTTTGTGGAGTTTGTGAAGGAGCGAAATGTAGCCTACACCTCCGAGACGCGCCTTGCCCTTGACCAACTTCGTCGTGCCGTCAAGGCCGACCGTTTCGAGCAGGATATGGAGAAGCATATAGCCGATATCGAGAGCGGGCTTAAAGATGATACCGAGAGTAACCTGCGCACCTACCGTGACGAGATTGTCGAGAGCCTGAACAGCCATATTGTACTGCGCTACAAATACTCGGAGGGTGCGGTTGAACACTCTCTGGAAGAAGATAAAGAGGTTGCCGAGGCGGTAAAACTGCTGGGCAATTTGTCCGAATATCGCGAGATTCTCTCGTCGCGCGATACCCGCAGAAAGTGAGCCTCGAAATTGAGATTTGACCCGAACAGACGATGAAACGTATTGGTAAAATATTGTCTTTCCGTAACCGTGTGGTGGCTATTATCATAGGAGCCGCCATTGCCGGTGTGTCGTTGCTCTTCACGAATGATATGGCACGCCACCTGCGCGAGAAGGAGCAGCACGACGTCGAGTTGTGGGCGCGGGCGATGGAGAGGGTCAATCGCGATGCTATGGGGGACTATATGGGCGACCCGCTGATTGCCAATATCGTCAATAATCGCAACAATATCCCCTTTGTCATTACCGACGAGAATCTGAATGTAATCTCGTCACACCTCGTACCCGACCACCTGACCGATAACCCTCAACGATTGCGCAAACTTCTCGACCGTTTTGCCGGAGAGAATACGCCTATTGTGGTGCGGTTTTGGTGGACTAACGAGCATAATCACATAATCTTCTATGGGCAGTCGCGATTACTTAAATCGCTCTATTACTTCCCTTATATCCAGATTATGGTTATCTTCGTCTTCTGTGTGATGATATTCATAACCTTCCGCTCGACCAAGCAGGATGAGCAGAATAGGGTGTGGATAGGTTTGGCGAAGGAGACGGCACACCAACTCGGTACTCCGACTTCGTCGTTGCTCGGCTGGATAGAGTATCTGCGCTCGCAGGGTGTCGATCCCGATGCCGTGAATGAGATGCAGAAGGATTTGACCCACCTGATGAAGATTGTGGACAGATTCTCGAAAATCGGCTCCGAGACAACCCTTGCCCCTGCCAATGTGAATGAGGTTGTGGGCGAATCGGTGATGTATTTCCGCAAACGCATACCGCGCAACGTGACTCTGGACTATAACGGACTCGCTACTGCTCCCGTGCAGGCAAATCTCAATGTGGCACTCTTTGAGTGGGTGGTCGAAAATCTGATGAAGAATGCCCTCGATGCGTTGCAGGGGCATGGCAATATCGATGTCAGCATCGGCTCTGACCATAAGCGGGTGTGGATTGATGTGAAGGATACCGGAAAGGGTATTGCCAAGAATAATTGGAAACGTATCTTCGAGCCGGGATTTACAACCAAAACACGAGGCTGGGGTCTTGGACTGTCGCTCTCGCGACGTATCGTCGAGGAGTATCACGGAGGCCGTATTGCCGTGACCGAATCGGAGATTGGCAAGGGAACTACTATACGTATAACACTCAAACGAACCTATGAAACAGTCGCTCGCGGATAGCCTTGTACAGACTGCAATGCCCGATACGCTTGCGCAGTCAGTGGTCGGGGATGCTGCTCTGCCGATGCAGGCAGAGGGTGTCCTTATGCGTGAAGTTTCGATTGCCGAGATGCTCGGCTCGCAGAGTGTTAATACAATACCTGCGGTATTGGTCGAGGAGGGTGGTACGCTGATAGATGATTGGTTTTTTCAGTTGTTGGCGCTACTCCTGCTGACAATCTTCATCTTCTTTATTGCTCGTCATAAGCACCAAATTTTTACAATGCTTGGCCGAATGTTGCGCGGTCGTCTGCCGGAGGATTACTCTGCGGGACGGCGTGACGAGGTGCTGACACGCTCGTTCCTGCACTCCTCGTCTGTAATCGGGGTGCTGCTTGTGACTCTTCTGCTGACAAAATATGCGCCTCTGTGGTTGCCTGAAAGTTTTGATATCTCGGCAGGGTGGCAATCTACGGTGGCGGCGGCTTTGTCGGTGGCAGCAATCTTTGCCATAGGAGTTTTTGAGCAAGGGGTGCTTCGGATTATCGGAATTGTAACGCACAATGGAGATGTTGTGGGAACTATGCTCTACATAAAGAGAGCCTACTTTGCCCTTGCCGCAATCGCTATGGCACCCATCTTTTTGCTCGGTATCCTCTCGGCAGAAAAGGTTACTGCCGGATGGAATATACTACTTGCCGCGGAGTGTGCTGTTTTGACACTTTTATTTATAAAAGAGACTCTTACATTCTTTATTGATAAAAAAATTCCGATTTTGCATTGGATTTTGTACCTTTGCACCGTCGAAGTGTTCCCGTTGTCGTTGATATGGGCTTTGACTACAAGAAGTTAATAACATTATAAAGAGATAGAGAGTTGAAAATAGGCAAAATTTTAATTTCGCAGCCCCGTCCCGCAGTCGTCGAGAAATCTCCATTTTACGAGTTATCGCAGAAACATAAACTTCAAGTCGATTATGTGCCTCTGATTAAGGTCGTTGGCGTGTCGTCGAAGGAGTTCCGTAGCCAGAGAGTCGATATTCTGGCGCATACGGCTGTGATATTCACTTCGCGTACCACCATTGATAGTTTCTTCCGCATCTGCGAGGAGTCGCGTGTGGCAGTGCCGGAGACGATGAAGTATATCTGTACGACCGAGGCGATTGCGCTTTACCTTCAAAAATATATTGTCTATCGCAAGCGTAAGATTTCGTTTGCCGACGGCTCGTTTAAGGGACTTATCGAACTTATCGTTAAGCATAAAGACGAAAAGTTTATGCTGGCGTTGAGTGAGCCACATAAGCCGGAGTTGCCGGAGACGTTGAGTACGCTGAAAATCAACTTTACCCCGGCAATCTTGGCACGTACTGTGGCTGCCGATGTCGATGACCTCGATATCAGGGCATACGATATGTTGTTGCTCTACTCGCCGTGGGATATTATGACCATCGTCGAGAAGTTCGGCACCGATTCGTTGCCTCTGATTGCAACCTTCGGTGAGGGAACTCTGCGCAAGGCTATCGAGAGCGGCATCGAAATCAGAGTCAATGCTCCCACCCCGGCAGCACCTTCGCTTGCCAAGGCTGTGGATATCTTTTGTGCAAAGGTGGCAAAGGGCGAGGATGTCCCACCCGTGCAACTCGAAGAGGATAGTACCAAGGAGGAGTTTATCCGCAACCAGCAGAGCAAACTTGCAAAAAAGACCCGCTCGCGAGCAAAGTCTGTATAGTTCAGAATATGCCGGATTTCACACTTCCACACGATGAAAGACTGCGCTCGTTTGGGGCAGTTCGTCGTCTCTTTCAGGAGGGACACGGTGGATTTGTCTATCCGTTTCGATATGTCGTGTATGCCGAGTATGACGACCGTTTCTCGGTTGAGGTACTCTTTTCGGTACCGAAGAAGAATCACAAGAGAGCCAATGTCCGCAATCTGTTGCGTCGTCGCACCAAGGAGGCTTACCGACTCAATAAATCTATTTTGCACGACAATGCCAAGAGTGCAAATGTCGATATGGCATTGATATATTCGTCAAAGGAGGTTGTTGATTACAAAACCATCGAAAATGCAATTCGCAAGATTCTCGCAACAGTTGTTGAAGATTTGTAGGCGTATCGTGGCCCTGCCATTTATCCTGCTTATCCGCTTCTATCAGACCTGCATCTCGCCTCTGACACCGCCGGCATGTCGCTATACGCCCACCTGCTCGCAATATGGATTGGAGGCTCTGCGCAAATATGGACTTTTCAAGGGCGGCTGGCTGACCTTTAAGCGCATTATGCGATGCCATCCTTGGGGTGGCAGTGGCTACGACCCCGTGCCGTAGTAAGATATGGAGGAACTAAAAGGCTGACCCTTTCGAGGAACAGCCTTTTGTATTAGGAGTGATAGATAGCAAAGCCGACTCTATCTCTTTTTTACACCTTTATATATAATGTAGGCGAGGGCCAATGCAACGACAGCGATGATGACGTAGCCGATTTCGTGGCTGTACTTGGTTACGGTCGAGATGAGTTGCTCCTCCGGTACTACCGATTCGAGGTAGTAGCCCATAGCCGCCAAGACGGCATTCCACAAGCCGGCGCCGAGTGAGGTAAAGAGCATAAACTTCGGCAGATTCATCTTTGCCAAACCAGCCGGAATCGAAATCAACTGACGAACTGCCGGCACCAGACGACCTACAAGAGTTGCCGATACTCCATATTTTATGAAGAACTGCTCTGCCTTCTCGACCTTTGCCTGATCGATAAGGCACATGTGTCCGAAGCGGCTGTTAGCGAATTTATAGACTATCGGCTTGCCGAGCCAGAGGGCAAGAGAGTAGTTTACAAGCGCACCTATCAAGGCTCCGAGGGTGGCAAAGAGAATCACCAACCAGATGTTCAACTCGCCCGTGGCAGCAGCCTTATAAGCAGCAGGCGGAACGACAACCTCCGAGGGGAAGGGTATAAACGAACTCTCGATTGCCATCAGCAGGGTGATGGTCCAATAGTTGAGATTGTCAAGACACCATTGAATAAATCCGATAGACTCCATATCTTACTCTTTTGCTACGTATGTAGTAGTGGTTTATATTCGTGGCAAATGTAGTAATAAATTTCGAGAAGTCGCTCTTCGATGCCGATTTATGCCGTTATGAAACAATTTTGTATGTTACTTGACATAAAACTCTTTGAGCGGTGCGTAGCCGAGTTCTGTCATCAGGTTATCCCACTTGGCAGGGAGTTCTATGGCGATTGTTTTGTAACCTCCTCCGGGCATTGTCTGAATCTTGTTGCGGCTTGCATCTCCCGTAACCAAAAAGGCGGTCATACCCCTCTTCATCGTGGGCAGAGTCATCATCTCGCTGTCGGACGAAGCGTGCCATACGGGCTTCGGAGTCAGTTCTGCACCCTCGGTGCGCGAGATGTGTGCCTTCCAACGCTGAATCGGGTGGCGACCTTCGGGCGAACTGCCGGGGTTGGCGTAGTAGTTGGCAAATACGCGCTCGTCAAGGGGGCGTCGTGCTGTGCGGATAAGGGCATCTTCGAGTTTTTCGGGAGTCTTATATCCTGCGGCAAGGTTGCGTGCTACGGGAGGGGTCATCATCACAGTTCGGAAGGTGTGAGGGCGACCACTGCCGAGTGCAAACTGACAACGCTCCGAGATATCCCAAGCCAGAAGTTCCATAATGCGCTTGGGGTCGGTGGTCGAGGGCGCCATATTGTTGCCCCAAAGCAGTGTCGAGGTTGCTGTTATGGTGTTGTCGTTGAGGGCAAAGCCTGCGCGCACGTGGTAGGGTTTCCAGCCGATAGCAACACAAGCAGCCTCATCCTCTGCCAGACACCACGGTAGCGGATAGCCGAATGTTCCCATGCGATTATCGCCTACGTAGTAGCCCGCCAGATTCATCAATGCCAGATTCATAAAGCGACCTATCGACACATTCGCCTCTGCCGAAATCTCGCCCTCGCCCGACGAGATGCCGAGTTGTCGTGCCACGGGTCCGTTAAGCCAGCAGTACGGCACCCAAGCGTGCGTGCTGGCAATCGTGCGACGGAATTCGCCTGCACCGATAGCCTTTGTTAGTGCAATCAAAATGGGCATATACTCCGGCTTGCAGCCCGCCATTACGCCATTTACGGCTACGTGCCAAGCCGTCGTGTTGCGATGTGCCACGGGGAGTACGGCAACCGTCTCGTTCCATGCAAGGTCGGTGTAGCGCATAAATTCGCTTACACGTTCAAAGGTGGGCGGCACGATGGGCAATCCGTCAGACCAGCGTTGCTCGCGGAAGTGGTTCTGAATCTCGTCGATGGTGCCATAGAAGACATCGTCGCGGATGTCCCCCTTCTCGCGTTTGGTGTTGCCGGCAATCTCTTCGTCTGTAATGGGCGTGGTTAGAGCCTTTACGATTTGTTGCCATAGGATATCGCGGGTATTACGTATAAGTTCTTCGTGAGTATGCGCAGCAAAGGCTCCCGGATACTCCGCTACGCGTGGCGCCGGCACTCCGTTGTTGAGCGAGGTGTAGAATACCTGACCCACGAATGTAGGGGCGGCAATTGCCACAGCAGGGATGCCTATATACTCGGCAGCGATGCACGAGCCGCACTCCTTGGGCGTGCAGAGGCCGCAGCCACAGTTGCCCGATATGACGGCATCAACCTTATGCTGACGCAGGCGGGCTTGGAACTCCTCCTTGGAGCGACGTACAACTCCCGGTGCAGGATAGACACCTGCCGAGCCTATTTCGTCGAGGAGTAGTACCTTTGCCGTTGGGTAGTGTTCAAGAATGAGCCGTTTGATTTCGGGGTGGGTAACCGATGCCATAAAACTACCTCCGACAACGGCTATGGTCTTGCCTTCGAGGGTTGTGAGGCGTGGTGCCTGCTGAATCATCTCGACCGTACCGCGCCCCACAGGCGATACAACGGCATAATTCACTCCTGCGGAGGAGGAGGTTGCGCTTGGTGCGTTGCCCGAAGCCTCGCTCTTGCAGGTCTCGTCACAAATAATACGGCTGCTCTGTGCCGTTGCGGTACCGTAAAGCAGTACAAACATTGCGGTAAAGGTGCAGATTACTCTCTTCATAATTACTCTCTTTTTTATCTCTGTTTTTTTTGTTGATTTTCACCGGGGAAGGCTCGTGTGATAAAACGTCTGTACCACTGATAAGTTAAAATTGTGATAGCAAGAAAATCGAGAAAAAAGCCCCTGAAACAGCCCCCATCGAGTATTTTTTATGGACAAAAAACTGTCAAAAATTGAAAACTTTTTTTGTTTTTCAAGTTTTCTACTGTATCTTTGCAACGTGAAAATAGGCGCAAGCCGACCCTTAAACCCATAAGACCCTAAAAACGAAGATATGACACAACGAGAACACATCATCGAGCGAACGAGCGAAATGTTCGTAATGCACGGCATAAAATCTGTGCGTATGGATGATATTGCCCAGACCCTTGGTGTTTCGAAACGAACTCTCTATGAGATGTTTGGCGACAAGGAGGAGTTGCTCTATCTCTGTATGTCCTCATTTTTGGAGAAGCAGCGAATGAATGTGAATGAGCAGGTGAGAAGTGCGGCATCGATTCTTGAAAGTATTTTGCACGGATTTCTCAATATGATGCAATATTCCGATGTGAATAATCGTATTATGAATAATCTGCAAAAGTTTTATCCGACCGTATTTCAGCGCATCCATAAGGAGTGTGGCGAGGTCGGCCGAACAAACTTTCGCAATGCAATACACAGGTGCGTAGAGGAGGGCTATCTCGACGAAAAATTTAATATGGATTTGGCAATCACGGTGTTGTACTATACCGCTATGGGTGTTGTAGCACGTCGTGATTTCCCCTATCCGGATGGTGTGTCGCCCCAGAAGGCGTTCCGCCATATCGTTATCTGCTTCTTCCGCGGAGTGGCGACGACGAAGGGGTTGGCGGTTATCGACAAGTTTGTTGAGGAGAACGAAATGGATATTTAGAGAATAAACATTTATATATAGGTTATGAAGAAGTTATTTTTAACAGTGGGATTATTGATGCTCGGAGTGGTATCGGGTGTGGCGCAGACACGTCTCACACTCGAACAGGCTCTCGAAATCGCTTTGAGCGAGAGCCCGACCATCAAAATTGCAGATCAGGAGATTGAAATCAAGCGTTATGCCAAGCAGGGTACCTATTCGTCACTCTACCCGAAGATTGACGCATCGGCAACCTATCAGCGCGTAATCGAGAAGCAGACGATGAGTATGGACTTTGGAGGTCAGACCCAGACTATCAAGGTCGGCTCGGACAACTCGTTCAACGGAGGTCTTACAGCAGCGATGCCCGTAATCAATGCGCAGTTGTGGGCAAGTCTGAAAGTGTCGGCTCTCGATGTGGAGTTGGCAGTCGAGAAGGCTCGCTCGTCGCGTCAGGATATGGTGGAGCAGGTAACCAAGGCGTACTATACGGTACTGCTTGCCAAGGAGTCGCTGGCTGTCTATAAGAGAGTCTATGATAATGCGGTTGAGAACAACAAGAATGTTAAGATGCGATACGATGTAGGCTCTGTTTCGGAGTTCGACTACATTTCGTCGAATGTGTCGGTGCAGAATGCCGAGCCGAATGTTTTTGAGGCGGAGAATAGCGTGATTCTTACGTTGTGGCAACTCAAAGCCCTGTTGGGTCTGGATTTGCAGATGGATATCGACGTCGAAGGCTCGCTGATGGACTTTAAGTCGGCAATGGATAAGGCTTACAACCTCTCGCAACTTGACTTGGCGGAGAATACCACTATGAAGCAGTTTGAGTTGCAGGAGCAGATGCTTGACAAGGCTCTGAAAATTACCAAATTGGCAAATGTGCCGACCGTTTCGATTAACGCGGCATATCTCTATACGGCTCTCGGTAATGACGGCAAGTTCGGCGATAGCAAAGCGTGGAATCCCTACTCGTATGCAGGCGTTCAACTCAATATCCCGATCTTTGCGGGTAATGCGAAGCGTGCAGCGACACGTCAGGCTCGCCTGAATCTCTCGAACTTGCAGTTGCAGCGCGAGAATACCGAGCGACAGTTGAGAGTGGCGATGATTCAGTCGCTCAACTCGATGCAGACCAGCATCAAGCAGTTCAACTCGGCAGATGCCACTGTGGCACAGGCACAGCGTGGTTACGAAATCTCGGTTAAGCGTTACGAAGTCGGCAAGGGTACTCTGGTCGAAATCGACAACTCGCAGTTGGCGCTGACGCAGGCGGAGTTGAGCCGCAACTCGTCAATCTATAACTTCCTCACATCGAAGGTTGCTTTGGATAAGATTATCGGCAATTTGGAGTTTTAATCACAACCCCAAATCGAATAAACATCGTAAAAATCAGAAAAAATATAAGACAGTAAGATTATGAAAAGAGTTTTGAAGTCACTACTTATCGTATGTGCAGTAGCAGGTGTTGCCTGCTCCGGAAATGAGAAAAAGCAGCAGGCGGTAGAGGAGGTTCAGGAGTTGTCGAAAGTTTCGGTTGCTACCGCTACACGTCGCAATGTTACGCAGTCGGTGTCCTTTACCGGTACGGTCGAGGCGCAGGTTGTGAATAATATCGCATCACAGCAGCCGCTGCGAATTACCAAGATTTTGGTTGATGTGGGCGACCATGTTCAGGCTGGTCAAACCCTCGTAACTCTCGATAACTCGTCGCTCGTGCAGGCTGCGGCTCAACTCGAAAACTCGAAGAAGGAGTATGAGCGTGCCAAGGAACTCTACGAGTTCGGTGGTGCATCGAAGTCAGAGTATGATGGTCGCAAACTTTCGTACGAAGTGGCAAAGTCGGCTTACAACAATTTGGTAGAGAATACTACACTCGTTTCGCCCGTGTCGGGTGTTGTGTCGGCACGCAACTTTGATGTTGGCGATATGGCATCGGGTCTGCCGGTATTGGTTGTAGAGCAGATTCGCCCCGTGAAGATTATGATTAACGTCTCGGAGTCGTTGTTCTCGAAGGTTAAGAAGGGTATGAAGGTGTATGTTACGCTTGATGCTTATGGCGACGAGAAGTTTGCAGGTCGCATCGCACGTATCTATCCCACAATCAACAACGCAACCCGCACGTTCCAAGTAGAGGTGTCGCTACCCAACAACGACGAGCGTGTGCGTCCGGGTATGTTTGCCCGCGTGACTCTGCCTTACGCTACCGTTAGCCGCGTAATTATCTCGGATAGAGCCGTGAATAAACTTATGGGTTCGGGCGACCGCTATGTGTTTATCTATAACCCTGCGGACAGCACTGTGCGTTACAGCAAGGTTGAACTCGGTCAGCACATGGACTATGAATATGAAGTGCTTTCGGGTGTGGAGAATGGCGACCATGTGGTTGTTCGCGGTCAGTTGGGTGTTACCAGCGGCGAGAAAGTCGAACTTAATAAATAGTCGTAATTTAACAACGAAGAGAAATGAATATCTATAAAACAGCCGTAAATAATCCGATTACGACGATTCTGGTCTTCGTCGCAGTCGCAATACTCGGTATTTTCTCGCTGGTAAAGTTGCCGATTGATATGTTCCCGCATATCGATGCCAACACCATTCTGGTAGTTACGGCATACCCAGGAGCCAGTGCAGAGGATATTGAGGAGAATGTAACCAAGCCGCTCGAAAACAGCCTTAACTCGGTTGAGGATTTGAAACACCTTACCTCGAAATCGAAGGAGAATATCTCGATGGTAATTTTGCAGTTCGAGTATGGTATCGATCCCGATGTCGCTACGGCAGATGTGCGCGACAAACTCGATATGGTTGTGCAGGCCCTTCCCGATGAGGTTAATAAGCCTATCATCATGAAATTCTCGCCCGACGAGATGCCTATTATGATGATGTCGATTAAGGCGGATGAGAGTTGGAGCGGACTTGCAAAGATTATCGATGAGCAGGTTTCAACCCCGCTGGCCCGTGTTAAGGGTGTGGGAACAGTGTCGGTTGCAGGTATTCCGGCACGTCAGATTCAAATCTACTGCGACCCCTACAAACTCGAAGCCTATGGTATGACCATCGAGAACATTGCGCAGATTATCGCTGCCGAGAACCGCTCGATTCCGGGAGGTACGTTTGACGTTGGCTCGAACACCTACTCGCTGCGTGTCGATCAGGAGTTTACCGGTGCCAAGGAGATGGAGAGTATCGTAATTGGCACCAGAGGCGGAGCGAACATCTATCTGCGTGATGTTGCAACCATTACCGATACGCAGGAAGAGCGTACACAGGAGGGTTTCAATAACGGAGAGCGTGCAGGTATGCTTATCGTTCAGAAGCAGAATGGAGCAAACACGGTCGATATCTCGCGTAAGGTGTTGAAAGAGTTGGAGAAGATTCGTCCGACCCTGCCGTCGGATGTCCGCATCGAGCCGTTTATCGACAACTCGGATAATATTATGGATACAGCGCAGTCGCTTATCGATACAATCCTCACGACCTTTATTATCGTGATGTTTGTGGTGATGTTGATGCTCGGACGTTGGCGTGCAATGTTTATCATCATTCTGACCATCCCGATTTCGATGCTTTCGTCGCTTATCTACCTCTTGATGACAGGCTCGACTCTGAACATTATCACCATGTCGTCAATATCGATTTCAATCGGTATGGTGGTCGATAACGCAATCGTTATCCTCGAAAATATTACTCAACATATTGACCGAGGCTCGCGCGTTAAGCAGGCAGCAATCTTTGCTACCAAAGAGATGGGTATGTCGGTTATTGCCTCAACCCTCACGACACTGGCGGTATTCCTGCCCTTGACGATGATTGAGGGTATGGCGGGTATTCTTTTCGGCCCGATGGGTTGGATGGTTACCATTACGCTTACAGTCTCGATGGCTGCGGCTTTGACATTCACACCGGTACTCTGCTCGCTTATCATGAAGCAGAATCCCAAAAAGTCGAAGATTCAGAAGTGGGTTGATAAGGGTATGGGCGGACTCGAAAACTTCTATGGCGCTGTGCTCAAATGGTGCGTAAATCACCGCAAGACCTTCGTTTTCGGAGCCTTGGCACTCTTCTTCGGAGTCATATTGGGTATTGCTCCCCAAATCAAGACCGAGTTTGTTCCTGCGAATGATAATGCACGTATTTCGGTGAAAATCAAGTTGCCGATGGGTACTCGTCAGGAGATTACTCGCGATTTGGCTCTTCGCATCGATAAGGAGTTCCGCGAGAAATATCCCGAAATCAAAACTATCGGTATGACCGAGGGTGTTGCCGACTCGGATAATGCATTTGCATCTATTCAGGAGAATGGTACGCACTTTATCTCGATGAATATGCACCTGTTGAAAAAGACGGAGCGTGAGCGTTCTCTGACCGAGATTTGTGACGGTATGCGTAAGGATTTGGAGAAGTATTCCGAGATTCGTACCTACGAAGTTATCGAGTCGGGACAGAAGGGTGGTGCCGGAGGTCAGTCTTCGGTAGATGTCGAACTCTATGGCTACTCTCTCGATGAGACCGACCGTGTGGCAGCCGAAATCAAGGAGATGATGCTCGGATTTGAGAGTTGCTCGGAGGTTGTGATTTCGCGCGAGGAATATACTCCGGAGTTCCAAGTGGTATTTGACCGCGAGAAATTGGCAATGAATGGATTGAATGTGGCGACCGCAGGAACCTATCTGCGTAACCGTGTGAATGGAGCCGTGGCATCCTACTATCGAGAGGATGGTGAAGAGTACGACATCCTTGTCCGCTATGCCAAGGAGTTCCGTGAGTCGAAGGAGGCGTTGGAGAATGTTACGATTTACAGCCCGACCACCGGAGGCGCTATCAAGGTGCGCGACCTCGGCACTGTAATCGAGACTGTTTCTCCTCCGTCAATTGAGCGTAAGGACCGTTCGCGTTATGTTAAGATTTCGGGCTCGGTTGCTCATGGATATGCTGTCTCGGATCTTGTTGCAGCGACGACTGCCGGATTGAACAAGATGGATCTGCCCGCCGGTATTACGTGGGACTTTGGTGGCTCGTATGAGGATCAGCAGGATACCTTCCGCGATATGTTTATGTTGTTGGCGTTGATGGTTATTCTGGTCTTTGTGATTATGGCATCGCAGTTCGAGTCATTGAGTTACCCCTTTATCATCATGTTCTCGCTGCCTTTCGCTGTGGTGGGTGTATTGCTCGGCTTGTGGATTTCGGGCACTCCGCTCAGCATTATGGGTCTGCTTGGTGTGTTGATGCTGGTAGGTATCGTTGTGAACAATGGTATTATCCTGGTCGATTATACCCGCTTGTTGCAGGGCCGTGGTATGCCGGTGCTTGATGCAGCCGTGGCTGCCGGTCGTTCGCGTATGCGTCCTATTCTGATGACCACGCTTACCACTGTGCTCGGTATGGTGCCGATGGCAGTGGGTACGGGCGTCGGCTCCGAGATGTGGAACTCGCTCGGTATGACGGTGGCTTGGGGACTTTCGTTCTCGACATTGGTAACACTATTACTTATCCCTGTACTCTATTGTATCCTTGCGCTCCGCGAAGAGCGTAAGGCTGCAAAGAGACTTGCTAAACTTAATGCATAACGATTATGAAAGCGATATTTATAGCCTGCAATCAGGCACTTTATAATGAGGTACAACAAGAGATGGCGGCATTGGGCGTTCGGGGATATACCTCGTGGGAGGAGGTTACAGGCTGTGGAATGACAACCGGGGAGCCTCACCTGGGCGATGCCGTATGGCCCACTCTTAACTCGGCTATAATCTCTATCACGGAGGATGATAAGGCAGAGGCTCTGCTCGCTGCCCTTCGCAAACTCGACGAGGAGAACTCTAAACTCGGTCTTCGAGCCTTCTGGTGGAGCGTAGGAGGTACAATTTAGGGCGTTTTCCGGCCGCGAGGTGTGTAGGGTTGGTTGAGTTGCTTTTTGTGTAATTTAACCCCTTAAAACGCCTCTGGCGAAATGGAGTTTTGATAGTTGGGGCTGTCTGACTTTACGGTCGGACAGCCCCAACTGTTTTTGGCGAATTTTCTTAATGTAGTTTTAGTCGAAAAACTGTGGTTGGAACCTCCTCGAATCCAACCTTGCAATAGAGGGCGCGAGCCTCCTTGCGGGAGGGTCTTGATGTTAGATTTACATTGTCTGCTCCGCGCTCTTTTGCAATCTCCAAAGCGCGTTCGACAAGGGCGCGACCGATGCCCCGACCGCGATATGCGGAGTCGGTAATAACATCCTCAATCCAAGCCTTGCAATATGTTGGTATATCGAAGAATACGAGAGTTAGAACACCTGCTATCGTGCCGTCTTCATCGGTGGCGGCAAGCAGGTGTGTTGTGTGCGATTCGACGATGCGTTGCAATCGCTCGGCTGTTGGAATCGGGGCGTCTTCCGAGAGTTGTGGAGTGAGCCTTTCAAAAGCCTTGATTAGGCTTTCGTCGCAATGTTCTATTTCGGCAATTTTTATGTTCATAAATTTTACGGTTTCTTGTTTGTTTGGGTTGTTTTTGCAAAGATAGGAAAAAAGAGGGGATTCCGAAAATTTCGGAATCCCCTCTCTCTGACATGCTATTTGGTTAGAATCCCCACTCCGCGGGGTTGTATGACTGCTTGACAGCATCGGGGACTTCGGGGAAGAAGTCAAACTCGTTGCCCGTAAGTGCTTCGATTTCAGCCACCGAGCGCAGGTGTTCCCTGCTCAATGTGGGGTTTGTCGAGCCGGTCTGCTCGTCGGTGTCGGAGTTCGAGAACCAGAAGCCTACCGCCTTCAACTCGCTTGCCGAACACTCCTGTATGGCTTTGCCCGTGGAGCCGCTCTTGGTGCGAAGTACAATCTTGTAGAAGTGTGTAGGTACGATGCAGGTCTTGCAGATGGTTGGCAGATAGTACATATTACCGTCGATTGCTGTGGTCTGCTCGTTGGCAAAGTGCGCACCCGAAACCACGTAGAGCGTGTCGGCACAAATGTAGTTGTCCTGTATCTTCTTCTCGGCTGCTCCCCACAAAATCTGGAAGGCGCAGTCAGCATCCTCGTTTATGAGAGATTTGGCGCGCTGCGCAGCGATATTGCTCGAATAGAAGGTCTGCTTGTTTATCTCGGCAGGGTTGCTTGCATTACCACAGCCTCGATAACTTGATGCCAACATGTGACCACGACCCCACTGATAGTGGTCGGTGTATGTCTCATCGAAGTAGGTGCGCAACGAGCAGGTGCGGCCATCAACGGGGTAGATGATTGCCGATTCGTCGTTGGTAAGGTATGGGTCGCAAGCCCACGGGTCGCTGCTGGGACGTGTTTTGCCTCCCTCCTCATATATTGCATGGTGCGGGTGTGCTATCCACATGGGCGAATGGCGACGAACATCATAGCAGTAGGAGTAGTTGCGTACTCGTTGGTTGCTTCTGACGGTGTTGCTCCAATGGGTGTGGTAGCGGTACTCTGTCTTGGTGGTTTTAGCGTCGGGAAGTTCTGCCCACTTGTAGTTCGCTTTGGTGCCGATTTCGATGCTCTGACCGCCTGCGGAGGTTTCGAGTCGCAGGTCGTCGATGTTGTAACCATAACTTACATTTGCGTCGGTTGGCTCGATGCGGAAACTTAACTTTGTAACATTGCCAACAAGCGAGAATGACGCCTTCGCCAATGTCCACTCATTATATGCCGACGAGGAGGTGTAATCCAACTCTATCCACGACGAATCATCTCCCTTGACGTAGAGATTGCACTGCGAGGACATAAATGCTGCACCAAACGAGAACGTGAAGTCCTTCTCGCCATTTGTAGCGATGTTGCAAACCTCCAAATATCGGGTTTCGCCCGATGGTGCAGAGACTCGGATATAACCCTTGCCGGATGCTCCGGTGTATTTGCTTGCAGAGCCGTAGTTGTCGTTGCGCACGTAGGCAGATCTGGTGTTGTAGGAGATGTTGCCTGCACCCTCGCCCGTGAAGTTCTGCCACGAGGTGTTCGAGTCCGCCCATCCGGTGTAGGAGGTGTTGCCGTCGAGGTTGTCGTAGTAGAGCGTTACAGCAGGTGTTGGAGTCGGGTCGTCGCCACTCTGGGGCGGGAGAACCTTGACTGTTGCTGATAGGGCAGTGTTGCCGGGGGTGCGTACCAGTAAGGTCTGCGGGGTGGTGGCAGTCATGGAGAGAATATATACGGTGGATATACCCTTCTCGCCATTCAACTGCGAGAGAGTGACGCTGCCGGAGGTGGTAATTGCCCACTTGCCGTCGGTCTCTATCTTAATCGCCTTTTTGACGTTGGCATCGAAGGTCAGTTCGCTCGGTGTTACTTTGAGGTAGGTTGCTGCCTCTTCTTCGCCTTCGGGAAGGGGTCCGCATGCCACGTAGAGAAGTGGCAACAAAACAGCGCAGAAATAGAAAAACTTTCTCATAATACGATTTTTTCGAAAATTGATAATCACAAAGTTACAAGTTTGTGTCGAATATGCAAAATTTCCGTGCTGAAAAGTAAAATCGCTACAAAATGTTGTAATATTCCGCGAAACATCCCGCCCCTTTTGTGTTGCGGAGCGGGATGTTTATTCCTACAAATCCTTAAAGAACACCGAATAGCGGAAATAGTGGTCGGAGATACACTGATATTCGGGTGGTATGGTAAATTGCAAATCATCCAAGACATTCAGAAATCCGCATAATACCTCTGGTGGTATTTGACGGTAAATCGAAGGCTCCGCCCAAATTTTTACTTCTGTATTCAACACCTCTCCTGTCGAATCTGTGTGGAAAGCAATTCCAATTTGTCCCTTGCCATCAAAAGCAGATTTTAGCAGGTCGTGATATCCCGCAAAGCACGATTTTACACTGTTGTATATTGCGGTTTGAGAAGGCTTGGTGTATCTGGTCTTATCTACAATCCAGTCTCCATATTGATTACGCTTAATTGTTGGGTCAGAGCAAGTTGAGGGTTCATGCTGGTTATAAACAGGCGTTGCTTGTGAATAGCACATATTTATATTGTAGATGTCCAAAACAAATATCTGACCGACGCTTGTAGTTATTACGGAGCCTTTCGTATATTGATACAACTCTTGGGCGTTGGCATATACGGTGCTGAAAACCAACACAACTAACGGCAAGAAGGGTTTTAATCCCATAAGCATAAATGTTTAAGTGGTTAAAAACTCTGGTTGTCGATTCTTCTTAAAATAACTCTCTCGCAATATAGTCACAATAATCGAATTGTGCAAATTCTGCCTTGTTTGCACTTTTTTTTGAATGATGTGTGCCAAATGGCGCATTTTGTGTTTTTAAGGGTAAATTTTATGTGAAATATATGTTGATAATCAGTGTGTTGCGATAAATGCAATAAGTGTAATTTATTATTTTGAAAATAAAATAAGAAAAAAGAATGAACAAAACCCCAAAATGGGCGTAAATCGTTGGGAAATCAAGCAAAAACGGCAAAAAAAAGTGCATATATATATTGTGGAATCGAAAAAATGTGTACCTTTGCAGTCCGATTGGAAGATTAAAAACGAAATTTTGGGGTCGAAACCCCGTGAGTATTAACAATTAAAGGATAAAAAACGTTAAAATGCCAACTATTCAACAGTTAGTAAGAAACGGTCGAGCAAAGATGGAGGACAAGAGTAAGTCCCCCGCGCTCGCAGCGTGTCCTCAACGTCGTGGCGTTTGTACCCGTGTGTACACAACGACCCCGAAGAAGCCTAACTCGGCTATGCGTAAGGTGGCACGTGTAAGATTGACCAATGGCAAGGAGGTCAACGCCTACATCCCCGGAGAAGGCCACAACTTGCAGGAACACTCGATTGTATTGGTACGTGGCGGTCGTGTTAAGGACCTTCCCGGTGTTCGTTACCACCTTGTTCGTGGTGCGCTCGACTCGGCAGGTGTGGATGGTCGTCGTCAGCGTCGCTCGAAGTACGGTGCTAAACGTCCCAAGGCAGGTAAGAAGTAATCAACAAACAAACAGTTAAACAAGGAAAAGTAAAATGAGAAAAGCAAAGCCAAAGAAGCGAATTCTACTTCCGGATCCGAAGTTCAATGACGTGGAAGTGACACGTTTTGTGAACAATCTTATGCTGGATGGTAAGAAGAGTATTGCCTACGCAATTTTCTATGACTCGTTGGAGTTGGTAGGCAAGAAGATGAAGGATGCTGATAAATCTCCGCTGGAAATCTGGAAACAGGCCCTTGAGAATATCACACCCCAAGTCGAAGTTAAGTCGAAGCGTATCGGTGGTGCGACCTTCCAGGTTCCTATGGAGGTTAGACCGGAGCGCAAAGTTTCGATTTCGATGAAAAACCTTATCCTTTACTCACGTAAGCGCTCGGGTAAGTCAATGGCAGAAAAGCTCTCAGGAGAGATAGTTGATGCCTACAACCAGATGGGTGCTGCCTTCAAGCGTAAGGAGGAGATGCACCGTATGGCAGAGGCCAACAAAGCATTTGCACACTTCAGATTCTAAAAACAGGTACGTCAAATGGCAAGAGATCTTAAATACACTCGTAATATCGGTATCATGGCTCACATCGATGCCGGTAAGACCACTACCTCGGAGCGTATTCTGTTCTACACGGGTAAAACTCACAAGATTGGTGAGACCCACGAGGGTGCTGCAACTATGGACTGGATGGTTCAGGAGCAGGAGCGCGGTATCACGATTACTTCGGCTGCTACCACCGCTTTCTGGAACTACAAGGACCATCAGTACCAGATTAACCTGATCGATACCCCGGGACACGTTGACTTTACTGTCGAGGTGGAGCGTTCGCTCCGCGTGCTTGACGGTGCCGTTGCTACATTCTGCGCCGTAGGTGGTGTGGAGCCGCAGTCGGAGACCGTATGGCGTCAGGCTGACAAGTACAATGTTCCCCGTATCGGTTATGTTAATAAGATGGACCGTACCGGTGCCGATTTCCTCGCAGTTTGCTCGCAGATTAAGGAGCACTTCGGTGCAACTGCTCTGCCGGTAGTTCTGCCCATCGGTGTCGAGGATAAGTTCGAGGGTCTTATTGACCTTATATATAATAATGCGATCTACTACTACGACGACAAGACCGTTCGTGACAACTTCGAGTTGCGCGAGATTCCCGAAAATATGAAGGCAGAGGCTGCCGAGTGGCGTGCAAAACTCATCGAGGAGGTTGCTGCTACGGATGACGCTCTGATGGAGAAGTTCTTCGAGGATCCCGATTCGATTACCGCTGACGAGTTGATCGCTGCTATCCGCACAGCAACTATGAATATGTCGCTCGTGCCGATGCTCTGCGGTTCGTCGTTCCACAACAAGGGTGTGCAGAAGTTGCTCGACTACATTATGGCATTCCTCCCCTCGCCGCTGGATGTTCCCGCTGTTGAGGGTACCAACCCCAAAACTGATGAGGTAGAGACTCGTAAGGCAGATGTGAATGATCCGTTCTGTGGTTTGGCATTTAAGATTGCAACCGACCCCTTTGTAGGTCGTTTGGCATTCGTGCGCGTATATTCGGGTGCGTTGGATGCAGGTTCGTACGTTTTGAATGCTCGTAGCGGCAAGCGTGAGCGTATCAGCCGTATCTACCAGATGCACGCCAACAAGCAGAATCCTTTGGAGCGCGTAGAGGCTGGTGATATCTGTGCAGCAGTAGGTTTCAAGGAGATTCGCACCGGTGATACTCTTACCGCCGAGAATGCTCCGCTCGTACTTGAACAGATGACCTTCCCGGAGCCGGTTATCGGTTTGGCTGTTGAGCCGAAGACCCAGAAGGATCTCGATAAACTCGGCATCGCTCTCGCGAAGTTGGCAGAGGAGGATCCTACCTTCACGGTTCGTACTGATGAGGAGAGTGGTCAGACTATCATCAGCGGTATGGGTGAGCTTCACCTCGATATTATCGTTGACCGTCTGCGTCGCGAGTTCGGTGTAGAGATCAATCAGGGCGCACCGCAAGTTAATTACAAGGAGGCTCTTACTACTACGGTTCAGCACCGTGAGGTATTCAAGAAGCAGACCGGTGGTCGCGGTAAGTTCGCAGATATCATCTTCGAAATCGGTCCCGCAGAGGAGGGTAAGGTTGGTCTTACGTTTGTTGACGAGGTTAAGGGCGGTAATATTCCGAAGGAGTTTATCCCCGCAGTCCAGAAGGGCTTCGAGTCAGCAATGGCAAACGGTGCTTTGGCAGGTTACACCATCGATGCAATGAAGGTTACCTTGAAGGATGGTTCGTTCCACCCCGTCGATTCGGACCAGTTGTCGTTCGAAATCTGCGCCCGTAACGGTTTCCGTCAGGCAGCACCCAAGGCAGGCTCGGTAATTATGGAGCCGGTAATGTCGGTTGAGGTTGTTACCCCGGAGGAGAATATGGGTGATATCATCGGTGACCTTAACAAGCGTCGTGGTCAGATTCAGGGTATGGAGTCGAAGGGTACGGCTCGTGTCGTAAAGGCAAAGGTACCCCTCTCGGAGATGTTCGGTTATGTAACCGTTCTCCGTACCATCTCGTCGGGTCGCGCAACGTCGTCGATGGAGTTCTCGCACTTCGAGGAGGTTCCTGCTAACTTGGCAAAGGAGATCATCGAGAAGTCGGCCGGTAAACGTAAGGATTTAGAATAATACAAAGAAACGATATGAATCAGAAAATTAGAATTAAGCTTAAATCTTTCGACCACAACTTGGTTGATAAGTCGGCAGAGAAAATCGTTAAGACCGTAAGAAGCACCGATGCAATGGTTAGCGGTCCGGTACCCCTGCCTACGAAGAAGCAGATTTTCACGGTAAACCGCTCGACCTTCGTAAATAAGAAGGCACGTGAGCAGTTCCAACTCTGCACCTTCAAGCGCATCATCGACATCTACTCTTCGACTCCGAAGACTATCGACGCTCTGATGAAGCTCGAACTTCCTTCTGGTGTTGAGGTAGAGATTAAGGTGTGATAACCCGAAGCCCCAAGCAAGGAGGCTCGGATGGAATGGCGAAGGAGTGAGGTGGGCAGAGTCCCACCCTCGCCCAAGCCGCAAAACAAAGTACGTATATATATAATATAGGTATAACAGAATCACTTTTTTATTAACAAACGTAATTAGACAAAAAATGTCAGGACTAATTGGAAAGAAAATCGGAATGACTTCCGTTTACAGTGCCGAGGGTAAGAACATACCATGCACTGTCATTGAGGCTGGTCCGTGTGTAGTTACGCAAATCAAGACTGTCGAGAAGGATAACTACGAGGCAGTTCAGATTGCCTATGACGACAAGAGTGAAAAGCACACCAGCAACAGTTTGTTAGGACACTTCAAGAAAGCCGGCACTACCCCCAAACGCAAGATGGCTGAATTTAAGGGTATGCCCGAAGTGAACCTTGGCGATACGCTTACTGTCGAGATGTTCTCGGAGGAGGACTGGGTAGACGTAACCGGTATCTCGAAGGGTAAGGGCTTCCAGGGCGTTGTTAAGCGTCACGGTTTTGGTGGTGTAGGTGGTCAGACCCACGGTCAGCACAACCGCCAGCGTAAGCCGGGTTCGCTTGGTGCATCGTCTTATCCGTCGCGCGTCTTCAAGGGTAAGCGTTTGCCCGGCCAGATGGGTGGCGAGCAGGTTAAGGTTCTTAACCTCAAAGTATTAAAGGTAATCCCCGAAAACAATCTTATCCTTGTAAAGGGTTCGATTCCGGGGGCAAAAGGTGCTTATTTAACTATTGAGAAGTAGTATGGAATTAGCTGTATTAAACACACAAGGACAAGAGACAGGTCGTAAGGTAGTCCTTAACGACGCAGTCTTCGGCGTGGAGGCTAATGACCACGCTATCTACCTCGACGTTAAGCAGTATTTGGCTGATCAGCGTCAGGGTACTCACAAGTCGAAGCAGCGCAACGAGGTTGCCGGCTCGACTCGCAAGTTGAAGAGACAAAAGGGTACAGGTGGCGCACGTTGCGGTAGCATCAAGTCGCCGTTGTTCCCCGGTGGCGGTCGCGTATTTGGTCCCGTACCTCGCGATTACAGCTTCAAACTCAACAAGAAGTTGAAGCAACTCGCTCGCCGTAGCGCACTCACTTACAAGGCACAGGCAGGTGCAATTACTGTGGTAGAGGCAATCTCGTTGGAGGCTCCCAAGACCAAGTCAGTAGTAGCACTTACAGAGGCTTTGAAAGTATCGGACAAGAAGGTATTGCTGGTTTTGCCGGAATCGAACCTCAACCTTCAGCTCTCGTGCCGCAACATCCCGTCGGTTAAACCGATTCTCGCTTCGAACCTCAATACCTACGAAGTGATGAATGCATCGGCTCTGGTGATGGTAGAGGGCGCAGAAAATGTATTGAATGTAATGTTAGCTTAAAAACGCAAGAAAAATGGAAGTAATTATTAAGCCTATTTTGACCGAGAAGATGACGATTCAGGGCGAAAAACTGAACCGCTACGGTTTTATCGTTGACGTTAGAGCTAATAAGCTGCAAATCCGTAACGCCGTAGAGCAGATGTACAACGTGGTTGTAACCGACGTGAATACGGTGAATTATATGGGTAAACTCAAGAGCCGCTACACCAAGGCAGGTCTTCTTGAGGGTCGCGCTAACAACTTCAAGAAGGCATTCGTGACCTTGAAGGATGGAGATAAGATTGATTTTTACAGTAATATCTAATAAGAGATGGCAGTAAGAAAGTTTAAGCCGGTAACTCCCGGTACAAGACATAAGATTATCGGTACGTTCGAGGAAGTAACCACGAACAAGCCCGAGAAGTCGTTGCTCAGCCCGAAGAAGAGCACAGGTGGACGTAACAACACCGGTAAGATGACTGTTCGCTACATTGGTGGCGGTCACAAGCAGATGTATCGTAACGTTGATTTCAAGCGCTCGAAGGACGGCATTGCTGCAACTGTAAAGACTATTGAGTACGACCCGAATCGTACTGCGCGCATTGCACTTGTTGTCTATGCTGACGGAGAGAAGAGTTATATCCTCGCTCCTAACGGACTTCAGGTAGGTCAGACTATCATGAGCGGTGCAGGCGTTGCACCCGAAGTGGGTAACACGTTGTTCCTGAGCGAGATTCCGCTCGGTACGGTTATTCACGCAATTGAACTCTACCCCGGACAGGGTGCCGCAATGGCACGTTCTGCCGGCTCGTATGCTCAACTTTTGGCACGTGAGGGCAAGTTTGCCATCATCAAGTTGCCTTCTGGTGAGACTCGTATGGTACTCGTAACTTGCCGCGCAACGGTAGGTGTGGTTTCTAACGTGGATCACAACCTCGAAAGCGATGGTAAGGCTGGACGTAAGCGTTGGCTTGGACGTCGTCCTCGCAACCGTGGTGTTGTAATGAACCCGGTAGATCACCCGATGGGTGGTGGTGAAGGCCGTGCGTCGGGAGGTCACCCGCGTTCGCGTAAGGGTCTGTTGGCAAAGGGTTACAAGACTCGCAACCCGAAGAAGACGACCGCTAAATTCATTATTTCACGAAAGAAAAAATAATTAAATAGAGTACAATGAGTCGTTCATTAAAAAAAGGACCGTTTATCGACCCGAAACTCGAAGCGAAAGTAATCGCACAGGCAGAGGGCAATAAGAAGTCTGTCATCAAGACTTGGTCACGAGCAAGTATGATTTCGCCTGACTTTGTAGGTCAGACGATAGCTGTCCACAACGGAAATAAGTTTATTCCCGTTTACGTTACAGAGAATATGGTAGGTCACAAACTCGGTGAGTTCGCTCCTACGCGCAATTTCCGTGGTCACGCAGGTAACAAGAAAAAGTAGTAAAAAATGGGTGCAAGAAAATCAATAAGAGCCGAGAAATTAAAGGCTGAAAAGAAGCAGAAAGCTATCGCTATTATGCGCGATTGCCCGACCTCGCCCCGTAAGATGCGTCTGGTAGCAGACATCATCCGCGGCGTTGAGATCAACAAGGCATTGGGTATCCTTCGCTACTCGAAGAAGGAGGCATCTATCAGAATGGAGAAGCTTCTCAAATCGGCAATCGCCAACTGGGAGGCAAAGAACGAAAACGAGCGTTTGGAGGATACCACTCTCTGTGTGAAAGAGGTATTCGTTGATGGCGGTCGTATGTTGAAGCGTATTCAGGCTGCGCCCCAGGGTCGCGCTCATCGCATTCGCAAGCGTTCGAACCACGTAACTATCGTAGTTGATAAAATGGTAATCGCAGAAAACAAGTAACAAATGGGACAGAAAGTAAATCCAATAGCAAACCGTCTTGGTATCATCAAGGGTTGGGACTCCAACTGGTTTGGTGGTAAAGATTTCTCAGAGAAATTGGTAGAAGACGCGAAGATTCGTAAATACTTGAATGTCCGTTTGGCAAAGGCAAGTATTTCGAAGATTATCATCGAGCGTACGCTCAAACTCGTTACGGTAACCATCTCGACTGCACGTCCGGGTATCATCATCGGTAAGGGCGGTCAGGAGGTTGATAAACTGAAAGAGGAGTTGAAGAAACTTACCGGTAAGGAGGTTCAAATCAACATCTTTGAGGTTAAGCGTCCGGAGGTTGATGCAATCATCGTAGGTCAGAACATCGCACGTCAGTTGGAGGGTCGTGTATCGTACCGTCGCGCAATCAAAACCGCCATTGCTTCGACAATGCGTATGGGTGCCGAGGGTATCAAGGTACAGATCTCTGGTCGTGTAGGTGGCGCCGAAATGGCACGCTCGGAGACCATTAAGGAGGGACGTATTCCGTTGCACACATTCCGTGCAGACGTAGATTACTGCCTGACCGAGGCACTTACGAAGGTAGGTATCCTTGGTGTAAAGGTATGGATCTGCCACGGTACGGTATATGGCAAGCGCGATCTCTTTGAGATGCAGGGTGCAGCTTCGCAGCAGCACGGTCAGCAGCAGGGTCGCGGCGGTAAGGGCGCTCCCAAGAAAAGACGTAATAACAAATAGTAAGTCGGACCTTTTAAGCGAAAAGAACAATTATGTTACAGCCAAAAAAGACCAAATTTAGAAGAATGCAAAAGGGTCGTATGAAGGGTTTAGCTCAAAGAGGTAACCAACTTGCATACGGTTCATTCGCAATCAAGGCTCTCGAATCGACTTGGATTACGGGACGCCAAATCGAGGCAGCGCGTCAGGCTATCACACGTTATATGAAGCGTGAGGGTCAGCTCTGGATCCGCATCTTCCCCGATAAACCGATCACGAAGAAGCCCGCCGAGGTACGTATGGGTAAGGGTAAGGGTAATCCGGAAGGATTCGTAGCGCCCGTAACCCCCGGACGTATTCTCTTCGAGGCAGAGGGAGTACCCTTGGCAGTTGCACAGGAGGCACTGCGTTTGGGTGCACAGAAACTGCCTATTACAACGAAGTTTATTGTACGACGCGACTATGTCGAGTCTAACATCTAATCAAGGAGGAGTTAAGATATGAAAAGTGCTGAAATTAAGGATATGTCCGTTCAGGATTTGCAGGAGCGCATCGATGCAGAGAAGGCAAAGCTTTCGCAGCTGAAAGTGCAGCACACTGTGTCGCCTATCGAGAATCCTTCGATTATTAAGAAATCCCGCAGAGATATAGCTCGTATGCTGACAATTCTGCGTCAGAAGAACCCTAAATGTTAATTACTATTATGGAAAGAAATCTTAGAAAAGAGCGTATTGGGGTCGTTGTCAGCAACAAAATGGAGAAGACCATTGTGGTTGCAGTAGCGCGTAAGGTTAAGCACCCGATTTACGGTAAGTTCGTCAACAAGACTACCAAGTTCGTGGCAGAGTGCCTCGATGAGACCTGCCGTGAGGGCGATACTGTACGCATTATGGAGACACGCCCGTTGAGCAAAACGAAGCGTTGGAGATTAGTAGAAATCATTGAAAGAGCTAAGTAGTTATGATACAACAAGAAAGTAGACTCGTAGTAGCCGATAACAGCGGTGCAAAGGAGGTCCTCTGTATCCGTGTGCTCGGCGGCACAAAGCGCCGCTACGCATCTATCGGCGATAAAATCGTGGTAACCGTGAAGAGCGCAACCCCTTCGGGCGACGTCAAGAAGGGTACCGTATCGAAAGCGGTTGTCGTAAGAACAACCAAGGAGATTAGACGTGCGAACGGCTCTTACATTCGTTTCGACGACAATGCTGTAGTGCTTCTTAACAACCAAGGTGAAATGAGAGGTACCCGTATCTTCGGTCCCGTAGCACGTGAGTTGCGTGACCAGTACATGAAGATCATCTCTCTGGCACCCGAAGTATTGTAATGTAAATTAAAACCAGATTACGAATATGTCAGTGAAATTACATATTAAGAAAGGGGATATGGTTTACGTTAATGCCGGCGACAGCAAGGGTCAGCAGGGAAAGGTCCTCAAAGTTGAGGTTTCCAAGCAGCGTGCAATCGTCGAGGGCGTGAACATCTGCAAGAAGGCTACCAAGCCCAATGCAAAGAACCCCCAGGGTGGTATCGTAGAGCAGGAGGCTCCGATTCACATCTCGAATCTGCAGGTAATTGATGCCAAGAGCGGCAAGCCGACAAAAGTTGGCCGCAAGGTTACCGCAGAAGGTAAAATAGTTCGTTACGCTAAAAAATCAGGAGAGGAGATCAAATAATGGCAGCTTACATTCCTACACTCAAAACGCAGTATAAGGAGCAGATCGTTCCTGCCCTTATGAAGGAGTTCGGCTACACCAGCATCATGCAGTGCCCGAAACTCGAAAAGATCGTTATCAATCAGGGTATGGGTCAGGCTGTGGCCGATAAGAAACTTATCGACGTAGCACAGGAGGAACTCACCCAGATTACGGGTCAGAAGGCTGTTCAGACGAAGTCTCGTAAGGATATCTCGAACTTCAAACTCCGTAAAGGTATGCCTATCGGTGTGCGCGTAACTCTCCGCTCGAACCGTATGTATGAGTTCTTGGAGCGTCTGATCGCGGTGGCTCTGCCCCGTATCCGCGACTTCAAGGGTATCAACGAGAAGTTCGACGGTCAGGGTAACTACACCCTCGGTATCACCGAGCAGATCATCTTCCCTGAAATCGATATCGACAAGATTACCAAGATCTTCGGTATGGAGATTACTTTTGTAACCACGGCAAAGACCGATGAGGAGGGCTATGCACTTCTTCAGCAGTTCGGTCTGCCTTTCAAAAACGCTAAAAAGAACCAATAAGTATGGCAAAAGAGTCAATGAAGGCACGCGAGGTTAAGCGTGCAAAGCTCGCACAGCGTTACGCTCACAAGCGTGAGGAGATCGCAGCGAAGGTAAAGAGCGGCGAAATGGACCACGAGGAGGCTTGGATTGCTCTCTCGAAACTCCCCCGCAACTCGAATCCCATTCGTCAGCACAACCGCTGTATGCTTACGGGTCGTCCCAAGGGTTATATCCGCCAGTTCGGTATCAGCCGTATCCAGTTCCGCGAGATGGCTTCGAACGGCCTTATCCCGGGCGTGAAGAAGGCAAGCTGGTAGTCGTTACAAAACGATAACAACTTTCAAAAAGATGTGTTCCTTTCGAGGAGCACATCTTTTTTTGGTCAAAAATCGTTCTGATTGGCTCTTTTTGAGCCTTGCTGGCAACTGTCGCTTTTCGAAAAAGGCAACGCAAAACCTCTCTTTTCGCACCTTTTAGAAAAAAGGTGCCCAAAACCTTTCGACCGAAACTGCGTTTCGGGGAGTTTGACAGTATAGATTTTTGTTTTTTGGTTTTATCGCGAGGGTTTGGTTGTCTGCGACAATAACACAAAACAACAATGGTAGCAGTCTGTAAGTAAACTTACACTGCCACCATTATTATTTTGCACTATCCTTACGGATAGCCACAACCCCTCGAAAGAGCCAAAAATATCAAAGAGGCTGTCTAACAAGTCTTCAAAAATGGAAATCACCCTCGTCAGATGTACTTCCGGCAGGGGTGAAATCGCTAAAATTGGACTTGTTAGACAGCCTCTTTATAATGGGATTAAAGGTAGTGAGAGGCAGTTAAGGACAGTAAAGACCGGCAAATCAATTCCCTTTAATTGCCCTAAACTCTCTAAACTCTAACTCCCTCTAACTCACTTTAACTCCCTTTAACTCCCTTTAACTGCCATTCTCTGTCATTCGTTGCCATTAGATGCCATTCAGCACCGTAGGTGCGCCTGCCATTATTAGTCGCACTTGACAGCCCCCATAAAAATCCAATGGCTAATGGACGATGACTTCGACCCCTCCGGTCTTCAACTATCTCCCCTAAATCGGGGAGCGAGCAGGAGGTATGGAGCAGCCGTTGAAGTTCGCTTTTGGGTTGCGAAATGTTTCGGCAGGTGGGGCGTTTTATCCGCCATTTGCTACAATCGCTTTTGTTGGGAAAATAATCGTAATTATTTGTTTGTGTGAGAAATAATATCTATATTTGCAGGCTCGAAAGAGTGTGAAAGTCGCAAGACGGACACGATGTAAACAACTTCCGGCAGCGTTAAGTAATTGATGCTGTTGGGGTTATGGGTGTAATACTATGCGGTATTGTCATCCAAAATCGGGGTGCCGACGAAGGAGTGAAGACTCTGAAATTGGAGGCCGATGGAGGGTGTGAGAGGTGGAGTATGACACTTGAAAGTTGCGAAATCGGGATGTTGAGCGACGGAAACGTAAACTAATTTAATTAATTTTTAACTTTTAATTCTTTACAGTTATGACAGATCCTATTGCGGACTTTTTAACGAGAATTAGAAACGCAGTGAAAGCCAACCACAAGGTGGTTGAAGCTCCTGGCTCAAAAATTAAGCAGGAAATCACTAAAATTCTCTACGAGCAGGGATATATCCTTGCTTACAAGTTTGACAATGATGAGAAGGGTCACCCGATCATCAAGATTGCTCTCAAATGGGACGCAGCCACCAAGACTAACGCTATCAAGAACTTGAAGCGTGTCAGCCGTCCCGGTCTTCGTCAGTATGCTTCGGTAGCAGATATGCCCCGCGTGCTGAACGGTCTGGGTATCGCAATCCTTTCGACCTCGAAGGGTATTATGACCGATGCCAAGGCTCGCAAGGAGAATGTAGGTGGTGAGGTATTGTGTTACATCTATTAATGTTAAAACTTAACTAAAATGTCAAGAATTGGTAAATTACCTGTAAACTTGCCCGCCGGCGTCACCGTTGAGGTCGCTCCGGACAACACGGTAAGCGTGAAAGGACCACTTGGAACACTGAGCCAGAAAGTTGACTCGGACATCAAAGTTGAGGTTGGAACACATAAAGAGAAGGACTCTGACAAGGAGATTCCCGCTGTTTTCGTGACCCGTCCGACCAACCAGCCACGCCACCGTTCGCTGCACGGTCTCTACCGCGCACTTATTAACAACATGGTAGTCGGCGTATCGAAGGGCTACGAGATCAAGCAGGAGCTCGTGGGTGTCGGTTTCAAAGCCGAGGTTAAAGGCGATGTATTGGAGATGAGTCTTGGTTACTCGCACGATACATTCCTTAAATTGCCCCCAGAGGTTACTGCAACTGCTGTTACCGAGAAGAAGGGTGCGCCTATCGTAACTTTGAAGAGTATCGATAAGCAGCTCGTAGGTCAGGTTGCTGCAAAACTTCGCTCGCTGCGCAAGCCGGAGCCTTATAAGGGTAAGGGTATTAAGTTCGTAGGCGAGGTAATTCGTCGTAAGGCAGGTAAGTCTGCAAATGCTAAATAGTAAAACAGAAGTCAAGTTATGTCATTGAATAAGATAGAAAGAAGAGAGAGGATCAAGATGCGTATCCGCAAGATCGTTAGCGGTACGGCAGAGCGTCCCCGTATGACTGTATTCCGTAGCAACAAACAGATCTACGTACAGTTTATTGATGACCTTGCAGGCGTTACTTTAGCAACCGCATCTTCGAAGGAGGTTGTGGCAGAAGCTGCCGGCAAGAATAAGTGTGAAGTTGCTGCTTTGGTAGGAGCGTTGGCTGCCAAGAAAGCCGCTGAAAAGGGTATTTCGGCTGTCGCTTTCGACCGTAACGGCTACCTCTATCACGGAAGAGTAAAAATGTTGGCTGACGCTGCACGCGAAGGCGGTCTTAAATTCTAATGCGATATGTCAAATACTAACATAAAGAAAGTACGCACAAGCGACCTCGAATTGAAGGATAGACTCGTTGCTATCAATCGCGTTACCAAGGTAACCAAGGGAGGTCGTACATTCAGTTTCTCTGCCATCGTGGTTGTAGGTAACGAGAACGGTGTCGTAGGCTACGGTCTGGGTAAGGCATCGGAGGTTACTTCGGCAATTGCGAAGGGTGTTGAGGATGCAAAGAAGAATCTCGTGAAGATTCCGGTAATCAACGGAACGATTCCTCACAAGCAGGAGATGCGCTTCGGTGGTTCGGTGGTTATGATTCGTCCGGCAGCTCCGGGTACCGGTATCATCGCCGGTGGTGCAATGCGTGCCGTTTTGGAGTCGGTGGGCGTTAAGAACGTGCTTGCAAAGAGCAAGGGTTCGTCGAACCCCCACAACCTCGTGAAGGCTACGATTGGCGCACTCTGCGAGTTGCGTGATGCTTACAGCGTTGCACAGTTGCGCGGAATCTCACTCAATCAGGTGTTTAACGGTTAATTTTTGGAAAGACTATGGCAACATTGAAGATTACACAAGTTAAGAGCCGCATTGGTGCGACAGCGCAGCAGTGCAAGAATCTTGATGCTCTCGGTCTGCGCAAAATCAACCGTACAGTAGAGCATAGCGACTCGGCAATCATTCTCGGAATGGTTGAGAAGGTAAAGCACCTCGTAAAGGTAGAGGTTGTCGAGACCAAGAAGGCTGCCAAGAAGGCAGTTGCAGCAGAGGTTGAGGCACCCAAGGCAGAGGTTGAGGTAAAGGCAGAGGAGAAGAAGGCTCCTGCAAAGAAGCCCGCAGCAAAGAAGACGGCTGCAAAGACCGAGGCTAAACCCAAGACGGCTGCCAAGAAAGTAAGTAAAACAACAAAGAAGGAGGAATAATCAATGGAACTCAATAATCTCAAACCCGCAAAGGGTTCGACTCATCACGACAAACGTATTGGTCGCGGTGCAGGTTCGGGCCACGGTGGTACTGCAACACGCGGTCACAAGGGAGCCCAGTCACGTTCGGGCTACTCTCGCAAATTAGGTTTCGAAGGTGGTCAGATGCCGCTTCAGCGTCGTCTTCCCAAGTTCGGTTTTACCAACATCAAGCGAGTAGAGTTCAAAGCTATTAACCTCTCGACGCTCGAAGACCTCGCAGCAAAGAAGAATCTTGCAGAGGTAAATCTCGATGCTCTCGTAGCGTCGGGCTTCGTATCGGCAAACGATAAGGTTAAGATTTTGGGCAATGGCGCAGTTACGAAGGCTTTGAAAGTTACTGCTCATGCATTCTCGAAGAGTGCAGAGGCAGCAATCGTAGCAGCTGGTGGTAGCGTTGAGAAATTGTAAGAAACCTTAAAGCGATAATTATGAATAGTTATCTTATTGTTGGTATTGTCTTTTTGGTAGTTATTGCCTTCTTGGCAGCCAACAAGAAACTTCGTGAAACGCTCAAGAATATCTACAAGATTGAGGAGTTGCGTAAGCGTGTAGGCTACACGCTCCTCCTTCTGTTGGTATATCGCTTGGGCTGTTTTGTGGTGATTCCGGGTATCAACCCCAACCTCTTGGGTGAGGGTTCGGCACTGGCAAACCAGATGGACAGCAACAGCCTTCTCGGTCTGTTGAACGTATTCTCTGGCGGTGCATTTGCCAATGCAGCAGTATTTGCACTCGGAGTTATGCCGTATATCACCGCCTCGATTATCATCCAGTTGTTGGGAATGATGATTCCCTACTTCCAGAAGATGCAGAAAGAGGGTGAGAGCGGTCGCCGCAAAATGAACCAGTGGACACGTTTCCTGACTATTGGAGTTTTGATGCTCCAAGGTCCGACTTACGTGGCTAACCTTTACAACCAGGTACCGCAGGCATTCGTCTATGGCAATACGCCGTTGTTCTATGCCTACGCAACCGCAATTCTGATTGCCGGCACGATGTTCGTTATGTGGCTCGGTGAGAAGATTACGGATAAGGGTATCGGTAATGGTGTGTCGCTGATTATTATGATCGGTATCGTAGCACGCCTTCCGCACGCGCTCTTGGCAGAGGTCAATGCGCGCTTGAACACCTCGACCGGTAGTATCATTATGATTATCGTCGAGTTGGTTCTGCTCTTCCTGGTGTTTATGGCAACCATCGCAGTCGTTCAGGCTGTCCGCAAGGTTCCCGTACAGTACGCAAAGCGTATAGTGGGTAATAAGCAGTATGGTGGTGTTCGTCAGTACATTCCGCTCAAAATGAATGCAGCGAATGTGATGCCCATCATCTTCGCACAGGCGTTGATGTTTATTCCCATGTTGTTCGCAGGTGTTGCCCCCGGTTTTGCAGGAGCATTCTCCGACATGACCGGATTCTGGTACAACTTTACGCTTTCGGTGTTGGTAATTGTCTTCACGTTCTTCTACACGGCAATTATCATCAATCCTCAAATGATGGCAGACGATATGAAGCGTAACGGTGGCTTCATCCCCGGAGTTAAGCCCGGAAAGGCAACCGTTTCGTATATCGATGGCATCATTACAAGAATCACCCTTCCGGGTTCGATTTTCCTCGCTATCGTGTCGATAATGCCGGCACTCGCGATGAAATTCCTGAACGTTCAGCAGTCGTTTGCATACTTCTATGGAGGTACATCGTTGCTGATTATGGTGGGTGTTGTTCTTGACACTCTCAAGCAGGTAGAGAGCTACCTTTTGATGCGTCACTATGATGGTCTTATGAAGACAGGTCGCATTCAAGGTCGCTACTAATAGTTTTAATAAGAGTTCATTTGTTAAATGATATACCTTAAAACCAACGACGAGATAGAGTTGCTCCGCGAGAATAATATTCTTGTGAGTCAAACCTTGGCAGAGGTGGGAAGACACATCAAGCCGGGTGTTACGACCAAGGAGCTGGATCGAATCGCAGAGGATTTTATCCGCGCTCACGGAGCAATTCCATCTTGTCTTGGTTACGAGGGCTATCCTGCGGCGACTTGTATTTCGGTCAATGAGCAGGTAGTTCACGGTATTCCGTCGGATTACGTTATCAAAGAGGGCGACATAGTGTCGGTCGATTTGTGTACGTTTATGAAGGGGTTCAATGGTGATTCGGCATATACGTTTGCCGTTGGAGAGATTGATGACGATGTACGTCGTCTGTTGGAGGTCACCAAAGAGGCTCTTTACAAGGGTACGGCACAGGCGAAGGTCGGGAATCGCGTAGGCGATATTTCGGCAGCCGTGCAGGAGTACGCTGAAAGCTTCGGCTACGGCGTAGTGCGCGAGTTGGAGGGACATGGACTGGGACGAAAAATGCACGAGGCTCCCGGTGTTCCGAATTACGGCGCACGAGGCAGAGGCCCTCTCCTCAAAGAGGGAATGGTCATCTGCATAGAACCGATGATAACAATGGGCAACCGAGCGGTAGTGTTCGAGCGTGATGGCTGGACAGTCAGAACGCGCGACAGAAAGCCCGCGGCACACTATGAGTTTGCTGTGGCAATCCGCAAAGATGGTCCGGACGTGCTGACGGATTTCGGTATAATCGAAAACGCACTTAACAACTAAAAAAACTCTATGGCAAAACAAGCTGCTATCGAAATGGACGGAACGATAATCGAGGCGTTGTCCAATGCAATGTTCCGCGTTGAGTTGGATAACGGACACGTTATCACCGCCCACATCTCTGGAAAGATGAGAATGCACTACATCAAGATTCTTCCCGGAGATAAAGTAAAAGTGGAGATGACTCCTTACGATTTGAGTAAGGGTCGTATATCCTTTAGGTACAAATAATCAAGATTGCTTGAAAATTATGAAAGTAAAAGCATCAATCAAGAAAAGAAGCGAGGATTGCAAAATCGTACGTCGTAAAGGTAAGTTGTACGTAATCTGCAAGAAAAATCCTAAATTCAAAATGCGCCAAGGGTAAATGTTAAACGATTAAATTAAAGAAACAGAAAATTTATGGCACGTATAGTCGGTGTAGATTTACCAAAGAATAAAAGAGGCGAGATCGGTCTGACCTACATCTACGGCATTGGTCGTAGCACGGCACAGAAGATTCTCGACAAGTGTGGCATCAGCTACGATGTAAAAGTACAGGATTGGACCGATGATCAGGTAGGTGCTATCCGCTCGGCAATCTCGGAGATGGGATTGAAGGTAGAGGGAGAGTGCCGCTCGGTGGTTCAGCTCAACATCAAGCGTTTGATGGATATCGGTTGCTACCGTGGTATCCGTCACCGTTTGGGTCTTCCGGTTCGTGGTCAATCGACCAAGAACAATGCACGTACTCGTAAGGGTCGTAAGAAGACAGTCGCAAACAAGAAAAAGGCAACGAAGTAATAATTAGAGAGTTATGGCAAAGAAAACAGGAACAGTTAAGAAGAAGGTTGTTAAGGTTGGTGCCGTGGGTATGGCTTTCGTACACTCGACATTTAACAACGTTATCATCTCGATTACCAATGAGGTTGGCGAGGTTATCAGCTGGTCGTCGGCAGGTAAGATGGGATTCCGTGGTTCGAAGAAGAATACTCCCTATGCAGCACAGACCGCAGCAGCAGATTGTGCAAAGGTTGCTTACGATATGGGATTGCGCAAAGTTAAGGTTTATGTGAAGGGTCCGGGTCAGGGTCGCGAGTCGGCAGTTCGTACCATTCACGGTGCCGGTATTGAGGTAATGGAGATTATCGATGTTACTCCGCTGCCGCACAATGGTTGTCGCGCTCCTAACCGTCGTCGCGTATAATTTTTGCGTCTGAACGGATAAGGAAAGAAGACAAACTTAATTTTGACAAAGAATTATTAAAAAGTAAAAACAATGGGAAGATATATAGGACCTAAAACAAAAATCGCCAGAAAGTTTGGCGAGGCTATTTACGGTGCGGATAAGAGTCTCGATAAGAGAAACTATCCTCCCGGACAACACGGTCTTGCGCGCAAGCGTAAAAAGACTTCGGAGTATGGTTTGCAGCTGTCGGAGAAGCAGAAGGCAAAGTACACTTACGGATTGCTCGAAAAGCAGTTCTCGCGTACTTATGAGCAGGCAGCCCGTATGGGTGGTATCACGGGTGAGAACCTGTTGAAACTGCTTGAATGCCGTCTTGACAATGTTGTTTACCGTCTCGGTATTGCTCCTACTCGTGCAGCAGCACGTCAGCTCGTTTCTCATCGTCACATCTGCGTAAATGGCGAGATTGTAAACATCCCGTCGTACTCGCTCAAAGTTGGTGATGTTGTTTCGGTACGCGAGAAGTCGAAGTCGTTGGAGGTTATCGTAGATTCGTTGGCAGGTGCTTCGAAGAGCCGCTACTCGTGGCTCGAATGGGATGGCGCAACGATGAGCGGTAAGTTCTTGCAGCGTCCAGAGCGCGAGGAGATTCCGGAGAATATCAAGGAGCAGTTCATCGTCGAGTTGTACTCCAAGTAGTAATCAATAACACACAAAATAAATTATGGCAATATTAGCATTCCAAAGACCTGAAAAGGTTATTATGCTTGAATCGACTTCGTCGTTCGGAAAGTTTGAGTTCCGTCCGTTGGAGCCTGGGTTCGGTATGACTATTGGTAACGCTTTGCGCCGTATATTGCTCTCTTCGTTGGAGGGTTATGCAATTACGACCGTGAAGGTTGCCGGTGTTGACCACGAGTTTGCCGCTATTCCCGGTGTGATGGAGGGAATGATTGATATCGTTCTCAAATTGAAGCAGATTCGCTTCATCCGCACCGTAGATAATCAGGATGCCGAGAAGGTGTCTATCAATGTTGCGGGTGTTACTGAACTTACGGCAGGATACATCTCGAACTATCTTTCGTTCTTCAAGGTTTTGAATCCCGATTTGGTAATCTGCCATCTGGCTCCGGGTACGAAGATGCAGATGACGATTACGATTGGTAAGGGTCGTGGTTATGTGCCTTCGGAGGAGAATACTCCTGCGGATTGCGAATTTGGTACGTTGCCTATCGACTCGATTCACACTCCGATTAAGAACGTAAAGTATGCTATCGAGAACTATCGTGTTGAGCAGAAGACCGACTACGAGAAGTTGAATTTGGAGATTACGACCGATGGCTCGATTCATCCGAAGGAGGCCCTCAAAGAGGCTGCAAAGATTCTGATTCAGCACTTTATGCTCTTCTCGGATGAGAAGATTACCCTCAATATGGAGGATAATAGTGGAGCCGAGGAGTTCGATGAGGATATTCTCCACATGCGCCAACTGTTGAAGACCAAGTTGTCGGATCAGGATTTGAGTGTTCGCGCACTCAACTGCTTGAAGGCGGCAGAGGTTGATACGGTAGGTGATTTGGTTCGCCTCAATCGCAGTGATCTGCTCAAATTCCGTAACTTCGGTAAGAAGTCGCTGACTGAACTCGATGAGTTGTTGGCATCGCTGAATCTTAAATTCGGAATGGACGTATCTATGTACAAACTTGATAAAGAATAATTATGAGACACAATAAGAATTTTAATCACCTTGGTCGTCAGGCGGGTCACCGCAAGGCTATGTTGTCGAACATGGCTTCGTCGCTGATTCTTCACAAGCGTATCGAGACGACGGTTGCCAAGGCAAAAGCAGTTAAGCAGTTCGTAGAGCCTCTGGTAACTCGTTCAAAGGAGGATACGACTCACTCGCGTCGTGTAGTATTCTCGTACCTCAAACAAAAGGAGGCTGTTACCGAGTTGTTCCGCACGATTGCTCCGAAGATTGCAAATCGTCCGGGCGGTTATACCCGTATTTTGAAGACCGGTTTCCGTTTGGGTGATGGTGCCGATATGTGTATCATCGAGTTCGTTGATTTCAACGAGGCATACACTCTCGGTGTAACTCCCGCAGCGGCAACTGCCGAGGCTAAACCCAAGACTCGTCGTTCGCGCAAGAAGACGACCGATGCTGTTGAGGACGCTACCGTAGTAGCCGAGAAGAAGGCTGCTCCGAAGGCAAAGCCCGTACAGAAGGCTGCAAAGAACACCGGTGCAAAGGTGTCTAACGTTAAGACTAACGTTGGTAAGAAGATGTAATAAGTCGCAAGACAGATATATCTTTACGACCACCCGTTCCAAATGGAGCGGGTGGTTTTTTGCTTTATTTTCTTTAACCTCATTAAGTACTTTGCCTCACTCATCACCCCCCCCATCCACAAAAAAAGGTAATGATATAGGTAATGATGCAAGAAAAAAGACTGCCCGACCAAAAAGTCAGACAGTCTTGTCTATTCGATAGGAGGTGTTGGATACCCCGCCTATCCTCGGCATGGGCGTTGCCCCACCCCTCGGTAAGACGTGTCGGTTGCTTCCTCTCCGGCAAGGCCTGTTGGTTGTCCAGCCCTCCCCGATGATTTGCTCTGTTAAGCCTTCTTTGCAGTCTTCTTACGTGCCGCCTTTGCCTCCAAAGCCTTCTCAACCTCGATTTGGAAGTCCGAAAGTACGTTCATATAGTTGATGAACGCCTCATAAGAGGAGCCGTAGGGGTTGAAGTAGGAGTGTACATCACCGTCCGAGAGCCACTTTGTTGCCATATAGTAGAAGTGGTCCGAGGTCTGCATAAAGTTCCATACATAGTCGAAATCGGCACTTTTGAGGCTCTTAACCTTATCTTTCAAAGCGTAGAGTTTCGAGAATGCCTCGTTCTGCAACTCATTACCGAGCCAAGCCGTGATATCGCGCTCCTCATCAGCCCACGACATAACGTGCGGACAGTGGAGTACCGACACGGGCTGGTGCTTTGCCGCAGCCTTCGATACGGTCTCGAACTCCATATCGCCATGTGCCAAGACAGCCTTCGGCAGTGCTTTCATAAAGTCGAGGATGCCGGTCGAAGCCTTCTGGTGCTCGCCAAAGGTCTCGTAGTCCATAAAGAGGTTGATAATCTCGCCATTCTCGGCTGCCAGCCATGATGCGTACTTGTCGGCAGTGAGAGGATACTCCGCCCATCCCTGATTCGAGAAGCGGAAGGCGATATCGTCCGAGAGTTTATAGTTGCGCAGCAGCAGGCGCAGTTTCTGGTCCTCGGCATTAGCATATACGAAGTCGGGTGACTTCCATCCGAGGATATGCTTTGCACCCTCTGCCAACATCGTCTTGAAACCCATCTCGGCAACCATAGCACCGATGCCGTCCGAGTAGATTAACTCTGTATTGCGGAAAGCGGTAGGCTTTTGACCAAACTCCTTCTTAATCATTGCTGTATGGAGTTTTACCTGCTCCACGAAATCCTCCTTCGATGCGAGAGCCGCCAACGAGTGCGAGTAGGTCTCGGCAAGGAACTCTACACATCCCGTCTCGGCAAGGGCCTTGAACGAGTCGAGTACTTCGGGTGCGTATGCGCGGAACTGCTCGACAACCGTACCTGTGAGCGAGAACGAGCAACGGAACTTGCCCTTGTTCTCCTTGATAAGTTTGAGCAACAGTGCATTCATCGGAAGGTAGCACTGGCGGGCAATCTTCTGCATAATCGCGCGATTAGTCAAATCGTCGAGATAGTTGTGGTCTTTGCCCATATGGAAGAATCGGTAGGTCTTCAAACGCCAGGGCTGGTGTACCTGAAAATATAAGCAAATAGTTTTCATATTGTGAGTTTTTGTTATTTCGCGTTATCGATGACTTCTTGGTAAATCTTCTTGATTTTTGCTGCCGCATTGTTCCATTTGAGGTTAGTAACCTCTTCAAGTCCCTTCTTGGCAAACATCTCGGCAAGCGCCGGATAGGTAATCAGACCGTAGATGGCATCTGCCATGGCATCCACATCCCAATAATCAACCTTCACAGCGTAGTCGAGAACCTCTGCAACACCGCTCTGCTTCGAGATGATGCTCGGCACATTCGAGCGCATAGCCTCCAAGGGCGAGATTCCGAATGGCTCCGAAACCGAAGGCATGATATATACATCCGACAGACGGAACATCTTGTGTACGTCATCGCCACGCAAGAATCCCGTGAAGTGGAAACGGTCGGCAATGCCGAGGCGTGCCACGCGACGGATGACATGGTTCATCATATCGCCCGAACCAGCCATTACGAAGCGTACATTAGGTACTCGTTTGAGAACTTTTGCCGCAGCCTCCACGAAGTAGTCGGGACCCTTCTGGTAGGTAATACGACCGAGGAAGGTTACAATCTTATCCTCGACACCACGCTCCGGAGCCTCGTTCTCCTTCTCGGCAAAGCGCACGGCATTATGCACCGTTACAACCTTGTCTGCCGGAATGTTATACTTGTCGATGATGATGTTGCGCGTAAGATTCGACACTGCGATAACGCAATCCGCAGCAGCCATACCGGCACGTTCCATCTCATAGACGCGTGTATCGATATTATCTGCCGAACCGCGGTCGAACGATGTTGCGTGCATGTGGACAACCAATGGTTTGCCCGATACACGCTTTGCAGCAATACCCGCAAAGTAGGTGAGCCAGTCGTGTGCGTGAATCACATCGAACTTACCTTCGAGGTCTTTTGCCACCTGTGCAGCGATAATAGCATAGCGGGCAACCTCCTCCATAAGGTTTGCTCCATACTTTCCGGAGAAGGTGTAGCGCTGACTCCAAAGGTCCTTGGTTTCCCAACTCTTTTTACCACTTTTGACATACTCGTCGTGGTAGGCGAGATACTCTTCGGGCGAGATGTAGGGGACCATATTCGAGTCGATATGCACGAAAGAAATCTTGTCGATGATATCCTCTACGCCTCCGTCCACGTTGCCGAAAACGGCCTCCACGTCGCTTGCATTGACAACATCAACGAAACGTTGGTCCTCGTCGCCCGATGCCTTCGGCATCACGAAAGTAACCTCCACATCGTTACGTGCCAATCCGCGCGTCATTCCGTAGCAAGCCGTGCCGAGGCCTCCTGCAATATGAGGAGGAAACTCCCAGCCGAACATTAACACTCTCATCGCTTATTATTTTTTCTTGTTGTTACTCTTTGTTGTTTTCGTTGCCTTGGCGGTCTTTGAAGACTTTGCCCTCTTTGCTCCCTTGGTTGCCTCGGTAATAATCTCGCTGATTTGGAGCAGTGCGCCCACACTTAACGCCGACGAGATGGCACCACGAGGTCCAAACGGCGGGTCGGCATCGAAATACTCTCCGACCGAGCCGATGCAGTAGGTCTGAATCTCCTCGTTGAAGGCAGTGATAATCTCGTGTGCAGTCTCGGCAAAGGCCTTGCCTCGCAGACGGAAACCACAACGTACATAGAATATCAGGGGCCAAACCCAAACCGCACCATTCATGCGAACTCGTGCTTGTTGCGACTCCTCGTCATTTGCCGTAGTGTCGTAGAGCGGGTTGCGTGGCGAAAGGGTTCGCAGACCGCGAGGGGTGAGCAGGTGCTGGCGAATTGTGAGTACTACATTTACCGTCTGCTCCTCGTTGAGCATCGTATAGTCCAGACCGCAAGCCACAATCATATTCGAGCGAATAGCGTGGTTTGACTCCGTGTCATTCACATAGTCATAGAGGTAGTTCTCATCTGCATACCAGAACTTCTCGATGAACGATGCCTGCGTCTTTGCGGGCATATCTTTCCACTCGGCAACGAATGCTTTGTCGCCCTGCTTCTTTGCCAGAGCCAGAGCGTAGCATACGGCATTGTACCACAGAGCCTGAATCTCGACTGCGTAACCTGCACGCGGGAGTTGTACCTTGCCATCGATGGTGGTATTCATCCACGTCAGAGCCACATTCTCTGCCGCAGCCCACACAAGTCCGTTTTCGTGCAACTGCACACGGCCTCCGATACCACTGCGGTATGCCTCCAAAATAGACTTCATGACCTCGCCGTAGCGATTCCAAATCTCTGCCGCGCCAAGGTGCTTTTCGAGATTCTGCAACGTCCAGAAGAACCACAGCGGAGCGTCCGCCTCGTTATATGCCGAAGCCGAGCCTGCGAAATCGCCATTGCGCATATCGCGAATCATCGTGTCGAGAATCTCGATGCAGTCCTCCTTGTATCCCTGTTCGAGTGTGATACCCGGCAATGCGATAAAGGTCGAGCGACCATCAACACCGAGCCACGGATAGCCGGCAATCATCTCGGTACGACTCTCCGGGCGACGAACCACGAACTGACGTGCAGAGTGGTGCAGACAACTCAAAAAGTCGATTTTGTGGGTACGACGGGCGAGTGACGTGGCGTAGAACTCACGAATACTCTCGCACGAGTGCATCTCTTCGGTCGATGCCGAGAAGATGATGCTTTCGCCCTTCTTGATTTTGAGTTCGAAGTAACCCGTAGTCATCAAATCCTCATAGCCGTTGTAGCCACGCTTCAACTCCTGCTGATACTCGAAGTCGTAGTACCAGTCGGGTGCCGGGATAAACTCGGCATCGGGGCGGTCGGTTTGAAGGTATAGCCACGGATAACTCTCGTAGAGTCGGCACTTAACACCACAAGCCACGGGGTATGAGCGACCATTTGCATCCATATTTGCCTTCGTGAGTGCGTGCTTGTCGCGGAATGCGAAGAAGGGTCGCAAGCGCAACGTGGTCTCCGAGTGAGCATCAAGCAACGTGTAGCGAATCATCAGTTGTGTGCGCTTGTGAATCCACAACAACTCCTTCTGCAAGATGACGCCTCCCACACGATAGGTAATCGTCGGGCAGGGGGTGTACTTGAAGTCGGTGATGTACTTGTGCCCACGAGGCTCGTAAACTCCGTTGAAACGGTGCAGTGCGAGGTTGAACGATTGGTCGTGCTGAACGATAGTTTCGTCGAGCGACGAGAGCAATACGTGCGTGCGGTCACTGTTGTCGATGGGCGCAACCATCAGTCCGTGATACTTGCGAGTATTACAGCAGACGATGGTCGTACTCATATAACCATTGCGACGGTCGGTAGCCAACATCTCGCGTTGAAGCGAGTATTCGAGGTTGCCGAGTTCGCCCTTGTCGAATGTAAGTGCTGACATATTTTTGAAATTTTATTGATTCTCTTTGTGAAATTATAAAAAAATCGGCAAAACGGCAAGTGTTTTGCCGATTTTTTACGGAATTAAGCCCATTTAACCAGTGCAAAGTCCATGCGGTGTGGCAATTTTGCGTTCTTCGGGAAGATTCGCAGTGCCACATCGAACATTCCCGTATTTTCAGGAACGTAGTCCAATGCGTAGGTTACAAGCGTGTCGGTAGCCTTCACGGGCAGCAACTCTACGGAGTGCTGTACGTTTGCGCCCTGACCGAACTCGATCTGCTTTGCCACTACCAACTCAACGCCGATATCCGACTTGTGGAGGTTGGCAATGTCGAGTGTAACCTCGAAGTGATAGGTTTCACCGACCATAATCGCCTCGGTATCGATACATGCTCGCTTAACATCGACGAGTTTTACGTTATCCCACGCAGCCGAAACCTTACGCTTCCAAGCGGCAATCTCGCGAGCCTCCTTATAGTTGTCGGCAAGCAAGGTCTTCTTGCGAGCAGCAAGTTTGTTGTAGAAACGCTCCTCGTAGTCGATAAGCATGCGGTTGGTTGTGAAGTTCGATGCGATATCTGCGATACAACTCTTGACCGATGCTACCCACTCGTGCGGAATGCCGTCCTCGCCACGGTTGTAGTACTTCGGAACAATCTCCTCCTCGATGGTATTGTAAATCATCTCGGCATCGAGTTCATCCTGGAAGTGCTGGTCGGTAAAGGTGCGCTTCATAGGCAGAGCCCAGCCGGCTCCCTCCTTGTAGCCCTCGACCCACCATCCGTCGAGTACCGAGAACTGCATAACTCCATTCATCACACACTTCTCGCCCGATGTTCCCGATGCTTCGAGAGGACGGGTCGGAGTGTTGAGCCATACATCGACACCCTGAACCATGCGACGAGCCAACTCCATATCGTAGTTCTGCAAGAAGATAATCTTACCCACGAACTCCGGCATTGCCGAAACCTCGACGATGCGCTTGATAAGGTCCTGACCCGGCTTGTCATTCGGGTGAGCCTTACCGGCAAAGATAAACTGCACGGGACGCTCCTTATTATTGACGATAGCCGACAGACGCTCCAAGTTTGTGAAGAGCAGGTATGCTCGCTTGTAGGTCGCGAAACGGCGTGCAAAACCGATAGTCAGCACATCGGGCTTGATGCTCTCGGTAATCTGTACCATCTGGCGAGGCGATTCGAGGCGTACCTTGCTGGGGTCGCTGTAACGCTCGCAGATAGTCTTGATAAGACGCTTCTTCAAGACCATACGCTCTGCCCACAACTCCTCGTCGGCAATGTTGTGAACCTTCTGCCATTCGGGGATGTTATAGACGTGGCCCTCGAAGCCCTGCGGGAAATATTTTGCATAGAGGCGACGCAAGTTCGATGCTGCCCAAGTCGGGAAGTGAACGCCATTGGTAACGTAACCGATGTGCAACTCGTTCTTGAAGTATCCGGGCCACATATTGCCGAGGATATCCTTCGATACCTCGCCGTGGAGCCACGATACACCATTAACCTCCTGCGAGAGGTTGCAGGCGAGTACCGACATCGAGAACTTCTGGTTCGGGTCATTCGGGTTGGTCTTACCAAGGTTGATGAACTGCTCCCACGTAATCTTCAAGACATCGGGGTAGTGCGACATATACTGACGAATCATCGATTCGGGGAATGCGTCGTGACCTGCCGGTACGGGCGTGTGGGTTGTGAAGAGCGACGACGAGCGGATAACCTCCAAAGCCTCCGAGAACGACAGACGCTCACGGTCGATAAGGTTGCGGATGCGCTCCAAGCCGATGAATGCTGCGTGACCCTCGTTGCAGTGATAGACATCCTGTTTGATACCCATCTTTACGAGTGCGCGGATACCACCGACACCGAGCAGCAACTCCTGCTTCAAGCGGTTCTCCCAATCGCCTCCATAGAGGTGGTGGGTAACCTGACGGTCTTCGGGAAGGTTCGCCTCATAGTCCGCGTCGAGCAGGAAGAGGTCTGTACGACCCACCTGACACTTCCAAACACGTGCCGAGAGGGTACGACCGGGGAATGCCACCTGAACGGTAATCCAGTTGCCCTCCTCGTCACGAACAGGCGAAATGGGCAACTTAAAGAAGTTCTGTGCCTCGTATGCCGCCTCCTGTGCGCCCTGCGACGAGAGTCGCTGCGTGAAGTATCCGTAGCGGTATAAAAGACCCACCGCTGCCATCGGGGTATTCTTATCCGAAGCCTCCTTCAAGTAATCACCTGCGAGGATGCCAAGACCTCCGGAGTAGATTTTGAGCGACGAGTGCAGGCCATACTCCATCGAGAAGTAGGCAATCTTTGCACTCTTCGGGTCGGGCTTCTCCGACATATATGCCTTATAGTTCGCGTAGATAGCATCGAGTTTTTCGAGGAACTTCTGGTCCTGCTCCAACTCCTTCTGGCGCTCTACCGAGAGTTTGTCCAAGAGGACAATCGGGTTGCGATCAACCTCCTCCCACAACGCCTTATCAATCGACTCGAACAGGTCACGACCGCCCGATGTCCAGCACCACCACAGGTTTCGCGAAAGTTCCTCCAACGGGCGCAGACGAGCCGAAAGGTTCTTCTCGACCATCATACGCTGCCACGTCGGGCGCTCCGAGATGAGCTGCTGACGCACGAAGTTGATCTGCTCGTTTGACGAGCCTCCGTCGCCAAGGATTGCACGGTTGGTGCGCGAAATTGAACTCTCGACAGCCTTCGAGTAAGCCTCCTCATACTTCTCGAAGAGATTCGACCAGAGGGCGCGCTTCGAAATCTCGAATGCGGCATTGCGTACCTCCTTGACTCTCTCGGCCGAGAGGTTTGCAAAACGGATAATCGCATCAGCAATAGTCGTAACAGCCTCCTTGTCGTTGAAGTCGTTGCGCTCGACAACTACCACACCGTCGTTACCGCCCGACTTCTTAACCCACATACCGAAGCCTGCCAAGGTTGAGGTGATGGTCGGTACCGAGAATGCGACAGATTCGAGCGGAGTGTAACCCCACGGCTCGTAGTACGATGCAAAGACGGTCATATCCATACCTGCCAGCATCTCGTAGTAACTCTTGTTGAAGATACCGTCGTTGCCGTTCAAGTAGGTCGGAACGAAGATGACCTTTACCTTCGACTCTGCGCGGTCGAGGTTGCTGCCGTTAATCGACTGTGCAATCTGGTCCCATGCGGCATTTTCGAGGGTATGGGTTGTGTATTTGTATTGGCTCGGATCGATTGCCTGCGACTTGTCGGCAAGGTGTGCCTTCAAGTCAAGACGCGCTCCGGTGATGCCTGCCGGCACCATCACGTATGCCAAAATCTCGCGGTCGAGCGTAGACGATGCCTCAATGCGCTTCAAGGCGTCAAAAAGAATATCGATACCCTTGTTGCGGAACTCGTAGCGACCGCTCGTGCCGATGATGAGCGGCTCCTTCTCGAACTTGTGACCCAAACAAGCCTCGGCAACCTCAATCATCGTCTTGCGAGCCTCGGCACGCTTGGTGTCGTACTCCTTGCCCGTCCAGACAAAGTCGTTCTCGAAGCCGTTGGGAGTAACGCCATCAACCTCTTTGCCGAGCAGATACTTGCACTCCTCGGCTGTGATGTCGCTCACGGTCAGGAATGCGTCGTGATACTTGGCAGCCATCTTCTCGATAGAGTGCTTTGCCATCACGTTGAACTGGTATGCCAAATCGTCGGCATTGAACTTCGTGAGGTCGTTATAGAGAGGCAGGCGGTTACCTGCGATGCAGCGGCCGATAACCGTTGCGTGGGTAGTGAGCAGCGTTGCAATGTAGGGGGCATGCTCACGCAGGTAAAGACCTCCCGATGCGGTCATCCACTCGTGGAAGTGTGCAGCAACCTTATCGTTGGTCGAGCAGAAGTTCTCGACGAAAGATTTGATGATAACGCCTGCGATACGACCGAACAGCACAGGTTCTACATAATCCCACTGTCCCGAAATCGAATCTACGTGGTAACTCTCCCAGAGGTGTTTGAGAATCTCGTCCTTCTGTGCAAAGAGAGATGTAAAGTCGGCAAGAATCGCAATAGGCGAGCCTTCGATTTTCCAGCGTCCGATGCGGACACGTACTCCATCCTCGTAGAGTGACTGACGCCATTGTTTGAGAAGATTTACGTCCTCCTCGAACTCCGGAGAGGTGCTTTCGCCCGAAAAATCGGGTCCGATAACGATGTAGTGGTCGCCGAATTTTTCGCCTGCCGTCTTGGCTTTGGTAGCGATGACGGTGTGAATTCCGCCAATTTTGTTGCAAACCTCCCAACTTACCTCGAACAGGTAATTGGGGGCAAACTTGGTGTTGTTCATAGAAATATTGTTTTGTTTGTACATAAATTTCAGATTTTCAGCCGCAAAATTAGTGCTTTTGGATTGATAAACCAAACTTTTACAACCTCATTTTCTGTAATTACTAAAAATATTTATTAAATTTAATAATTTTTTAACATTCTACATCAAAGAGGGCTTCGATGACCGCATCCGAGACCAACATTTTGTCGGGCGGAATACTGATTTTGCCGTTGCTGATTTCGACTGCAAACCCCTCGAATCGACGGCTCTCGTTTTCGAGTTTGGCGGCTCGTTCCGCACCGAACATCTTGGAAACTTGCGCTAAATCGATACCCTCGATACGTCGCAGTGATGTCATAATCATTTCGTTGTAACGGTCTGTGTCAGAGAGTCTTTCCTCCTCGTATCGACACCCCTCCACGTACTCTGCCACGGGCTGTTCGCACCAGCGTCGCACCTGCCCATTGAAGGAGTGTGCGCCTGTGCCGATGCCGAGGTACTCCACACCGAGCCAATATGATGAGTTGTGGCGAGAGCGATAACCCGGCAGGGCGTAGTTCGATACCTCATAGTGTTCGTATCCTGCATTTGTGAGCCGATTGTGCAGTAACGCAAACTCCTCTTCGCTCTGCTCCTCTGCTACTGCTCGAAATTCACCTCGTTCTACCATACGACCGAAGCGGGTCGAAGGCTCGATTGTCAAATGGTATGCCGAAATGTGCTGCACTCCGAGCGAGAGCATCTGCTCTATATCGCGTTCGAGTCGCTCGGTGCCGAAGCCATCGATTCCGAAGATTATGTCGGTGGTGATGTTGGTGTAGCCCGCATCCTGCAAGCGTTTGACGGCATCTGCCGCCTCGGCTCCCGTGTGACGACGATTCATCAGCCGCAACGCTTCGTCATTGAATGACTGCACTCCCAAACTTATGCGGTTGATATCGGTGTGGCGCAGTCTGGATACATACTCGGCTGTGATGTCGTCAGGATTCATCTCGGCCGTGATTTCGCTCACTTCGGAGAGGTCGAAAAGATTGCTTGCGTGGTCGATAAACTGTTGCAGTTCAATGGGGTCAAGCAACGAGGGTGTTCCACCTCCAAAATATATTGTGGCAATCCGCTTGTCGTGCAGAAAATTCGCTTCGGCATCCAACTCGCGGTGCATGGCCTCGATAGTGGAGTGTATAAGCCGCAAATCGGCGCATCGGTGGAAGTCACAGTATGCGCAGATTCGCTTGCAAAAGGGTATATGGAAATATAGACCCGACATCATTACAAATATAATGAAAATTGGAGATTAAAACCCCAAAATTCAAAATTATTTTCGCCATGCACATAAAAAACATCTCGCGTGTGCGCGATATGGATAAAAAGTATTATCTTTATCGAAAGTTTTCCCCGATGCAGGCAGTGAAGTTTCATCATACCGCTCTCGTTACGGCCGCCATAGTTGCGGTCGGAGCCGTTGTCTCCGCGATCTTGCAGGTCGTGGCAGGGGATTTTCCGGTTGAGTTTTTTGCCTTCCCGATGAATGTGGTGGTGGCTGCGCTATGGCTATTGTCGCTTGTGGAGTTGTACCGTCGTCGTGGGGTGTCGCCCGTGGCTAAATATATGCTCTCGATGTGGGCTACATATCTCTCGCTGACACTTGCCGCAGTGTGCGGTGTGGTGGCAGGCATTATGGCGGAGTTGCCGACCCGAAAGTGGTGGTTTGTGGCAGCGATGCTCTTTGTGATGAGCCATCTGGTGCTGGTGACGATTCGCGGTTGGCGCAATGCGGAGGGTGTGAGGTGGCGTTTCCTGCTCAACCATGCGGGTCTGCTCTTGGCTCTCGGTGCAGGCTTCTGGGGTGCGCCCGATGTTGAGGAGTTACGCATACCGCTCGTTGAGGGACGACCAACAATGGAGGCGTATGTGCGCGAGGGGAGAGGTGTGCCACTCGGATACGAGATGTCGCTACTCGACTTCGAGGCAGAGTATTACGATAGTGGTATGCCCTCGGAGTTTGCCGCGCGGGTGGATGTTGCGGGCGAGGAGATTGTGTTGAGGGTGAATAGCCCCTACCACTATCGCTGGGGTGAGGATATATATCTTGTGAATTACGAAAAAGATCTCGCTGGTCGCACCCGCTGTATTGTGCAGGTGGTGCGCGACAGGTGGTGTGTGGTAGTGGCGATAGGTGTCGTGATGATGCTTGTCGGGGCTGCGTTGATGTTTCTGCAAGGAGCAAGAAAGGGGGTGGCGCGATGATGCTCGGTTGGTCGATACTGCCTTGGACTACGGCTCTGGTCGTGGCACTGTCGTTGGTGGCTGCCGTCGTTGCGGCAAGAGCGAAGGAACGCTCGGTTTGGGCGATAGTCTTGGCGGCTATGGCTGTGGTTGTGATGAGCGGATTTATTGCGCAATTGTGGGTTGTGCTTGACCGACCTCCGATGCGTACAATGGGCGAGACGCGACTATGGTATTCGTTTTGTCTGCTATGCGCAGGACTCTTCACATACGCAAGGTGGCGTTATCGTTGGATTCTCTCGTTCTCGACCCTGATGGCGACGCTCTTCCTTGTGATAAACTGCCTGCGTCCGGAGATTCACGACAGTTCGCTGATGCCGGCATTACAGAGTGCGTGGTTTGTGCCACATGTTGCGGTATATATGTTCTCGTATGCACTGTTGGGATGCGCTATGTTGCTGGCTTTGTATGGATTTTGCAATCGCAAGGCGGAGGTTGAAGGGGCTATCGAGCAGTTGCTCTATGGTGGTGTGGCATTCTTTACGGTCGGAATGCTGACGGGTGCGCTCTGGGCAAAGCAGGCGTGGGGATACCATTGGAGTTGGGACCCCAAGGAGGCGTGGGCTGCGGCAACGTGGATGATATACCTTGCTGCGATACATCTGCGCCTGCATAGACCCGACTGCCGAGGCCTTTTCAAGGCTGTTGTGGTGGTGGGCTTCTGTGCGTTACAGATGTGTTGGTGGGGTGTGAATTACCTGCCGAATGTGGAGAGAAGTGTGCATACATATAATATAGATAATTAACCCATAAATTAAACGCTTATGAAAATCAGAAGACTACTTATTTTGGTTTTGACGCTGGTGGCTGTGCTGCTGGCTGTTTGGCGCATCTCGAATCGCGTACCGTCGTCGGAGTATCCGGAGCGTGCGCGTGTGGCGGCAATCTTTATTAAGGGTGGATGTTTGGAGTGCCATGTGGCAGAGCCGGATGTGCCTTTTTATGCAAAGTTGCCCGTGGCGGGAGATATCGTGATGCAGGATATCGATTCGGGCTATCGTGCCTTCGATATCACGCCTTTGATGGAGGCTCTCGAAGCCGATGAACTCCCCTCGCCCGTAGATGTTGCCAAGGTCGAGAAGGTCGCTCTCGACAAGAGTATGCCCATGGCGAAGTACTACCTCGTACATTGGGGCAGCAAGATGACAAATGCCAAACGAGATATTATCCTCGAATGGGCAAAGAACTATCGCACGGCATATTACAACGATGGTCTGGCTGGTGACCGCGCAGGCGAGCCGGTACGTCCGATTGCAGAGTCGCTGCCCGTGGATGCCAAGAAGGTTGCACTCGGTATGGCGCTCTTCCACGACACTCGCCTTTCGGTGGATAATACCGTGTCGTGTGCAACGTGTCATGGTCTGAATACTGCCGGTGTCGATAACAAGCAGTTCTCGGAGGGTGTTGAGGGCTTGAAGGGAGGCGTGAATGCTCCGACCGTCTATAATGCTGTATATAACTTCGTGCAGTTCTGGGATGGCCGCGCTGTGACCCTCGCAGACCAAGCCGCAGGACCTCCGGTAAATCCGGTGGAGATGGCATCGCCGTCGTTTGACCTCATCGTCAGCAAACTCAAACGCGACCCCAAGATGGTGCGAGCCTTCCGCGAGTGCTATCCCGAAGAGGGTATTACGCAGGCAACTATCACTAATGCTATCGAGGAGTTTGAGCGCACTCTGCTCACACCGAACTCGCCATTCGACAAGTATCTGCGTGGTGACGACACCGCAATATCCGAAGAGGCAAAGCAGGGTTACGAACTCTTCAAGAAGTACAACTGCGCAACCTGCCACGTGGGTCCCAATCTCGGTGGCGAGAGTTATGAGTTGATGGGTCTGCGCGCTCACTACTTTGCAGAGCGTGGTCTGCCCCTTACCGAAGAGGATAATGGTCGCTTCAAGCAGACGGGCGTGGAGCGTGACCGCCACCGCTTCAAGGTGCCGGGTCTGCGCAATGTAGCCCTCACGTGGCCGTACTATCACGACGGAACGCGCGAGTCGCTCCAAGAGGCGGTCTGCGCGATGGGCACCTATCAGTCGGGCGTCGCTCTTACCGATGACGAGGAGTTGCTGATTGTCGAGTTCCTCAATTCGCTCACGGGCGAGTATCAGGGCAAACCCCTTACAAATGACAACTCGAAGTAGTGGGGATTGTCTGAAAAAGACAATTGTAGCGTAAATTCAAATCCCGACTCCGCAACATACTAAATGTATGTCAGGGGTCGGGATTTTTGTGCTATTGCCTTATGTGGTTTTCGGGGTAATGACGTCGCTCTATTTGTGAAGAATACGCTCAACGCGCTCGACAATCATCCGGGGCGTGATTGCGTGGATGCAGTGGTAGTCGCCATATTTGCACTTCTTGTTTCCGTAGGTCGAGCAGGGACGACACTTTATCTCCTCCTGCAACACGCCTTCGGGGTTGCATCCATAACCGAGGAATCCCAATTTGGGGTGTGTGGCTCCCCAAACCGATACGACCGGAGTCGCCATAAGGGAGGCCAGGTGCATAACGAGCGAATCCATCGAAACTACGCAGTCGAGATTCGAAATCAGATTCATCTCCTCGCCCAAGCCACCAACCTTGCCATTCACGGCAGTAACATTCGGATACTCGCGCTCCATGGCAAGAGCGAACTCCGCCTCCTTGCCACCTCCGCTATGGATAAATACGCGGTCGTACTTCTCGGCAAGAAGTCGCACAGCCTCCTCGCGCAAGCCTTTGGGGTAGGTCTTGCCCTGATGTGCCGAGAAGGGAGCAAAGCCAATCCATACGCCCTCCTTTTTGCCCATGGGGTTGGGTCGCTCCTGTTTGAGCGCAGGCGATGGGTCGGGGAACACGAATCCTAAATCGCGGAAAACATCGCAATAGCGGATAACCGAGTGTTTGAGTGGCGCAACATTCGAGTTGCAGTAGCCTACGCGGAACCACTTTTCGATACGCCCCTTGCGTATCCACGCAACCCGTATTCCGTGTAGCCACAACCAGATGCGGACAAAGATGGTGCGCCACACTCCGTGGGTGTCGGCAAAGGCATCAATGCCCAACGCCCGCATCTTGCGTGACAAGTCACGGATGTTCTTCCAGCCATCATACTCGCGCTTCTCCACAGGCAAAAAACTAACATCAAGACCCTCAAAGAAGGGTTCGAAGAGTCTTCGCGTGGCGACAGTCACCTTGACATCGGGATATGCCGCTTTGAGCGCACGTATAGCGTGCGGTAGCATTGCGACATCGCCCATCGCCGAGAGACGAACTACGAGAATATGCTTGGGAAGTTTTTTATTTTTTATTGCCATACAGAACCGGATTCAACGACGGGTCGTTATACATCTTCATCTGCTTGTAGGTCTTCATATATTTACGTCCAGCCTCGATATCCTCGATAAGTTCCTCGATTGCTGTTGAGAGGTCTTTCTGCTGTTCGAGCAGGGTGTTGAGTTTCTTCTGGCAAGCCTCGCGGTGCGATGGCTCGACGTCGGTGCGCAATACCTCCTGACGCATGTGGTAAATTTTGAGTTCGAGAATCGACAAGCGGTCTATCGCCCAAGCCGGTGTCTCGGTATTGATTTTTGCATCTGCCAAAGGCTTGATATCCTTGTACTTGTCGAGCAGATACGAATCGATATACTCGACCATGTCGGTACGTACCTGATTCGATGCGTCGATGCGACGTTTGATTTTCAGAGCCTCGACCGGGTCGATATTGGGGTCACGAATAATATCTTCGAGATGCCACTGTACGGCATCCACCCAATTCTTCTTATATAAAAGGTAATCAAGCGAACCTTCGGCAAAGGGGTTCTCCTCCGGATGATCCACGTTGTCGTAGCGGTGATAATCCTCTACCGAGCGATTGAAAATTTGCATTGCATTGTTTGTAAACATACTCTCACGTTTTTATGTTGTTAATTTCGTCAGAAAAGCATATCTTTGCCTTCAACTAAATACAAAGATAATGAATATTTTGAGAAAAACAATACTTTCTGCCCTTTTCTTGGCGATATTTGTGCTTTTTGCGGATGCGCAGACGCAGACAACTCGTGAAGAGTATATCGAAAAGTATAAAAATATAGCCATCGCCCATATGGAACACTACGGAATCCCTGCAAGTATTACTCTGGCGCAGGGTATTCTCGAATCGAACAGCGGAAACAGCCTATTGTCGCGCTCGTCAAACAACCACTTCGGCATAAAATGTAAGAAGAATTGGACAGGCGAGAAGGTCTATCACGACGACGATGAGAAGGGCGAGTGTTTCCGTAAATACTCCTCGGTAGAGGAGTCTTATCGCGACCACGCGGAGTTCTTGGATAAGTCGCCACGTTACGATTCGCTCTTTGTCTATTCGTCGTCGGACTATCGCAGTTGGGCGCGAGGCTTGAAGGCTGCGGGATACGCTACGGCCCCCGACTATGCCGAGCGTTTGGTGCGTATCATCGAGGAGAATAAACTCTTCCTGCTCGACCGCGACGGAGGTCAGTCCCTCTATGCCGAGGCGCACGGAGCAACCCCTGCTGCCGAGACGGAGATGCCTGCCGTAGGGCGTGAGGATGGAGTGAATCCTGATGCCTATCGTGTGACGATAAATGCCCATAGGGGTTATAATGTCTATCGCACGAACAATGTATGTTACGTGGTGGCAAAAGAGGGCGACCGATACGAGCATATCGCTTCGCTGTTCGAGATTTCGGCAAAGAGCCTGCGTCGATATAATGATGTTGCTGACGATGCTCAACCTACGAAGGGAGATATGGTCTTTATCGAGCGTAAGCGTAAGGCTTGGGAGGGAAATGTTCTGCTCCATACGGTGCGTCACGGTGAGAGTCTGTATGATATCTCGCAGGCGTATGGTATTCGTCTGCGCTCGCTGGCGAAACTCAATAGATTGAGCCTCGATGCGAAACTTGCCAATGGGCAATCTTTGAAAGTGAGATAAACGATTGTTATGGTTGGAAGAAGAGAGGCATTACCGAGTTTGGGTAGTGCCTTTTTTGCGTCCGATTCGGAAGAAAAATATGATTAATATATCACAGCTATACACTAAATTTCAGAGCTTTTAGATCTCGGTTATTAACTCACAATAATTTATATGATTATTCAAGTGAGTTATTCGCGCAATGAGAGTTTATTTAGAACTCTTTGAGAATTCAGTTAAATTATTTAACTTTACACACGCTATTATATTATGGTAAGTGATTTTATTGCGCACCTGTGATATATTATTTATCCATATCTACTAATTATTACGGGTGGAAAATTTGTAACTTAAAGTAATTTACTACAATTTCAACTGTTTAATTTAACCTCTGGCATCTAATGGTGTCTTACGAAAATAAAAACCTCAATGACTATGAAACAATTTACACTTCTTATCGTTACACTTTTTTGTATTGGCATTGCATGTTCAAACTCAACAGATTCAGACAATACAAACAGCACCGAGCAACAACAACCTCCGCAAAACAACGACAATAACAACGACAATGGCAACAATAGCGAAGATAAAGGCGATGGTAACG
>SUZF01000008.1 GCA_015060065.1 Rikenellaceae bacterium
CGGAGTTCTGGTTCTTTCGGGCGAAACTACTCTCGACGTTGCGGATGCAGCGGCTCGTCAGCCACATCTCATAGCCGAAAATATCGGAGTCCTCGGAGATCTTATAGCCGAGGCTCACGGATTGAAATAGTACAGATATTATTTTAGAAAAGAGGTGTCGGGGAGAAAAGATCTTCGGCTCTCTTTTCGTTTTATAAAATATTTGTACCTTTGTGGAGTTATGAAGAGATTTTTCACATCCTTATCTGTTGTGGTCGCGGCATTTATGGTTATTGCCTGCGCCCGCCACAAGATTATTCCGGACGACACCCTCGCCCTGATTTTTCACGATGCATTCCTCACGAATGCCTATCTCGAAGAGGAGAATATCGAGTGTGATACGCTCAACTTCTACGAGCCGATATTCGAGAAGTACGGCTATACCATCGAGGATGTCCGCTTTACCATCGGAAACTTCTCGAAGCGCAAGAGTGCGCGTCTGGGCGACGTTGTGGAGGTTGCCATAGACCTGCTCGAAGAGGAGGGCAAGTTCTACGAGAAGGAGGTTGCCGTACTCGACACCATCGACAACACGGCACAACGCCTCTTCACCCGCACGATATACTCCGACTCGCTCGTCCGCATCAAGAATCTCAAAGATAGCACCACGCGCGTAATCGTCATCAACGATGTCCGCCCCGGAGAGTATCGGGTCTCTTTCGACTACAAAATCGATTCACTCGACGATAACATTCTGCGCAAGAGCATGTTGTGGTTTGAGCGCGAGGATAGCACCAAAATTTCTAACCAGCAATTCACGCTGCGCAAGACCTCCGTTCCCGACAAATTTACACGCACACTGACCGCAGGCGAAGAGGCTAAACGCCTGGTCATCGACCTTTTGCAGGTCGGCAAGCCGAGCGATGCTGCCAAAAAGAAGAAAAAACGCCATACAGGAATGACTATTACCGACCTGCGTGTCGTACATATTCCAACAGTCAAGGATGCGGTTGATTCGCTCTACGCCAAGCAGTTGGTTATAAAAATCTTTGCCGATGAATTCCTCTCACTCGTCGATGCGCAGGATAGCCTCACATCTGGCACTGTTGCCCACAGGGATAGTCTCTAATCCGATAGTGACGCTTCGCGATGGCGAGGTGGTCGATATCGGGCAGTGGGAGCGGCTCGATGCAATGGAGGGGGTCGAATTTTACGCAGGAATCCTCGTTCCGTCACTTGTAAACACACATTGCCACATAGAACTCTCGTACCTCAAAGGACAAATCGAACCTCGTGGAGGTTTTGCGGCCTTTGCAGCAGGTATGGCTCGTACTCGCGACCTCTTCTCGCCCGAACAACGTATCGAAGCGGTCCGACGTGCCGATATGGAGATGTGGCAGGAGGGTGTCGGTGCTGTCGGAGATATCGCCAACGACCTCTCTGCTTTTGCCGTAAAGGAGCCGAGCCACATCCGCTATCGCACCTTTGCCGAGGTTTTTGGTCTGCGCACCGCATCGATTGAGGCTTTGGAGCCGATGCTTCACCACAACGACACTTCACTTACACCCCACTCGACATACTCGCTGCAAGACAACATCTTCAAGCATATTTGCTGCGAGGGGAGTGCGCCTCTCTCGATTCACTTTATGGAGTCGCCCGGAGAGCAAGAACTATATGAGGGTCACGGCACTCTCCATGATTGGTACAAGACACAGGGCTGGGAGTGCGACTTTCTGCACTACGGCTCGCCGGCAGAGCGCATCACGGCAAGCATTCCTGCCGAGCGAAGCGTCGTATTGGTCCATAACTGCTGTGTTACACAGCGCGACATCGATATTATTATGAGCCACTTCACTGCTCCGGTCTATTGGACGGTGTGCCTCGGCTCGAATGACTATATTTCGGGGTTGATGCCCGATATAGACCTTTTGCGTCGCAACCATCTCAATATATGCGTAGGCACAGACTCTTTGGCATCCAACACCTCGCTGTCAATGATTGAGGAGTTGAAGCGACTCAAAGAGTATCCGCTCGATGAGATTCTCACTTGGGCGACCGCCAATGGCGCCGATGCACTCGGATATGGAGACTCTCTCGGAAGGCTCGAAGTCGGCAAGAGGTGCGGGTTGGCTGTGATTGATGCTCTCGATTACGAGAATCGCACACTTACCGAGAAATCAACCTGCCGACGAGTATTGTAGTCGGCAACTATCCGCAAAAAGCCTCCTGATTACCCACTTTTGAAGGTGGGTTTTCGTCTATGTAAGCACCACTCTTGCCTGCACAGCACCGCCTAAAACCCCAAAAATCCCGCTTCGCAAAAGTTGTTGAAAAATTATCCGAAAGATTGTTGCAACTTTTCTGCTAAAATCAGTAACTTTACAACCAAGTATGCAATTTACTACGAATACGACTTCATACCATATCCCGGTGCTGCTCGAAGAGTCTGTCGAACTGCTCGACATAAGACCCGACGGCTACTACGCTGACCTTACGTTTGGCGGAGGCGGACACTCGCGCCATATACTCTCGAAGTTGGGAGACGAGGGTCGGCTCTACTCGTTTGACCAAGATGCCGACACGAAGGCAAACTGCCCCGACGACGAGCGTTTCAACTACGTGGAGAGCAACTTCCGCTTTATGCGCGGAGCGTTGCGACTGCGTGGCGTGACCGAGGTGGATGGTGTCCTTGCCGATTTGGGGGTTTCATCCCACCACTTCGACGCTGCCGAGCGAGGCTTCTCGTTCCGCAGTGATGCTCCGCTCGATATGCGAATGAATCGTCGTGGCGGGGTCACTGCCGCAGATATCGTGAATGGATACGATGTCGAAACGTTGGCACAAGTGCTGAAAATGTATGGGGAACTCGACACTACGTGGAAGATAGCCAACTGCATCGAGCGCGCCCGCAAGAGTGCCGAAATACGCACTACGGGAGAACTTGTGGCTGCGGTTGCACCCTGCACCCCGAAGAAAGAGGAGTCGAAATTCCTGACCAAACTCTTTCAGGCGTTGCGCATCGAGGTTAATGGCGAGATGGAGGCTTTGAAGATGGCTCTCGAACAGAGCCTGAAAGTCCTTCGCCCCGGAGGTCGTTTAGTAGTAATCTCGTACCACTCGTTGGAGGACAGATTGGTCAAAAACTTCTTCAAGAGCGGCAACTTTGAGGGTCGCGTGGAGAAGGACTTTTACGGACGAGTATCCTCCCCCTTCGAGGTTGTAACCCGCAAGGCGGTGATACCCACCGACGAGGAGATTGCCCGCAATCCTCGCTCCCGTTCAGCAAAACTGCGTGCAGCAATAAAACTTTAACCGCAACACTATATGTACCACGATACCGACTTTAACCCCAATCGGGAACGCGAAGAGCAGGAGGCTGCCGAGCGCGAGGCGTTGGCACGTACCATACGTCGCGAGGTACTGCGTGTGAATAGCGGTGAGGCAGATGAAGAGATACGTGCCGAGCGCGAGCAGATGGAGGCAGAGCGTCAAGCCCGCGAGGCAGAGGAGGAGAAGAGCCGACGTCGTAACGCCAGCCTTTGGCGACAGATGTTTTCAGGCAGAATCCTCGTGCATGATACCGTACGCGAGAATTACAGATATATCGCCATCATTGCCGCAATGTTTTTGTTGAGCATTGCGGTACTATTCTGGACATTGAGCCTCGACATCACATTTGCCCGCCTCGATTCCGAGGTGCAACTGTTGCACGAGCGCTCGATACGTCTTCAAGAGGAGTGCTATCGCCACTCGTCACACTCGGCAATCGTCGAGCGTATGCAGGAGCGCGATATGAAACTATATGACCCGTTGCGACCCAACGAAGTAATCGAATAGACCATGGCACAAGAACCGAAGAGAATCAAAGATGATATTTTGCTGCGGGTGCGCATACTCTACCTGCTCTTCTTCGTCGTGGGCTTCATCATCGCTGCACGTTTGGTCTGTGTGCAGTATTTCAGTCGCGACACAAGGGTTAATGCCGAAAAACTTGAACGCAAAATCTTCAAAAAAGAGGCTGTGCTAGCACACCGCGGAACTATCTTTGCGAGGTCGGGCGAGCCGCTGGCAACCTCGATATTCCGCTACACGGTACTCTTCGACTTCGGCTGCGAGGGCTTTGACAACGAGAGTGAATATCGTCGCCAATGCGACTCTCTGTCGAAGTTGCTTGCCCTACACTTCAAGGACAAGAGCGCGAAGCAGTACTACGACCGCTTTATGGCAGAGCGCAAAAAACACTTCAAGATTATATACAAAAAAGACACGCTAGTACCTCGTTCTGACGGTTGGTTCGACCGATTGAGAGACCGCATGCGCGACAAGGAGTTCAAGACCGTCAAACTCTACGACACCGTGCGCGACCACTCCCCCGTGAGGATGTTCCGCGATGTCGATTACAGCGAGTGGCAGACCCTGCGCACATATCCGATTTTGAATTGGAGTCTGGGAATGTCCTACGATATGGACAAGCACGACGAGCGAGTCTTCACACGTCAGGAGTTGGCGCGATGCACCATTGGTCGCAGTAGCGAAACACAAGGAGCATACGGAATCGAACATATCTTCCGTGAGGCTCTGTGTGGTAAAGATGGCGTGGAGTTGCGCCAACGCATTGCCCCGAAGTTCTCGGCACGCATCGAGAGTGACGAGAATATCGATGCCATTGATGGTACGGATGTCTATACAACCATCGATATCGACGTTCAGGAGGTTGCCGACAGAGCCTTGCGCAACCAACTCGAAAAAGAGAACGGCATCTGGGGAACAACAATGGTCATGGAGGCCGCGACGGGTGATATTCTGGCAATGGTCAATTTGAGCCGCAACAAGCAGGGTAAATATGTCGAGAACTACAACCACGCCCTGAAATCACGAGCCGAGCCGGGTTCGACCTTTAAGTTGGCAGTGCTGCTGTCACTGCTCGAAGAGGCAGGTCTGCCTCTATCGACCGAGTACGACTCCGGTAGCGGCAAGAAGGTTATGATTACCGAAAATGCCCCCAAAATCAAGGTTGAGGATTCGCACAACGTCGGTAGCGTGATTGATATGCGCAAGGCTATGGCAGAGTCGGCAAATGTCTATTTTGCCAAAGCAGTTTACGAGACATACAACAAAGAGCCGGAGCGATTTGTTAAGTTTTTGCGCTCACTGCATCTCGACCGCAAGGTGCTGACATCCATGCCCGACATGGGCGAGGCAACACCTCGCTTTCCCTATCCGGGGTCTAGCATCTGGTACAAGCACACAACCCTTATCAAGTTGGGTTACGGATATGGTATCGAGGTTACACCGATTCAGACCCTCACACTCTACAACGCTGTGGCAAACGGAGGTAAGATGGTGGCTCCGCGCTTGGTAACGAAACTTGTCAAGGACGATGAGGTTGTCGAGGAGTTCCCCGTCGAGGTGCTGGTCGATAAAATCTGCTCGGACAAGACCCTTGCGATGGTGCGCGAGTGTTTGGAGGGCGTTGCCTTGGAGGGTACGGCCAAAGAGTATTTTGGCGAGAACAAGGTGCCGTTCCGTGCCGGAGCAAAGACCGGTACCGCCCAATTTGCGCAGGGAAGCATCTCTTACGGAGATGGTTACTACATCGGCTCGATGGTGGCATACTTTCCTGCCGAAAATCCCCGTTATACGGTGCTGACCTCAATCTTCAAGAAACGAGGCACCGGCACATACTACGGAGCCGGTCTGGCGGGTCCCGTTGAGAAGAAGGTGTCGTCATTTATCTACAATCGCGAACACGATTGGTATGGCCGTGTCGAGCATGAGGATGTCGAACACTTCCCCAAGGAGGTCAAGGGTGGAAATATCGCCCAAACCCGCAAGGTGGCAGACCATCTCTCGCCCCGCACAACATTTGACCGACGGGCAGGATGGGGATCGGCAAAAGTCGATTCGGCCTCGACCGTAGTGATTGAGTCGCTACCTGACGAGCCACTGCGTATGCCCGATGTACGAGGTATGGGATTGAAAGATGCTCTCTTCATTCTCGAAAGCCGAGGTTTGAAGGTCTCGGTAAAGGGCAAGGGAGCCGTAAGCAAGCAGAGCATCCGTGCAGGCGAGCCCGTCTCGCGTGGTGCAAAGATCGAGTTAATACTAAAATAGGCTATGAAGAGTATAAAAGAGTTAATTCGTGGTGTCGAGACGATACAGATTATCGGCAATTCGGATGTCGAGGTCTCGGCTCTGAACTATGACTCGCGTCGTGTGGCAGAGGGGGATTGCTTCTTTGCCGTCGTTGGTGTGCAGAGTGATGGTCACAACTACATCTCGCAGGCGGTGGAGCGTGGCGCACGTGCCGTGGTCTGCCAACGATTACCGGAGGTGCCGGCAGAGGGTGTCTGCTATGTTCAGGTGGCAGATACCAATGCTGCTATGGCAGATATCGCTGCGACATTCTATGACCACCCCAGCTACGAACTTAAACTCGTCGGTGTTACCGGCACAAACGGCAAAACCACCACGGCAACCCTGCTCTACGACCTCTTCCGTATGCTCGGCTATCGTGCAGGCCTAATCTCGACGGTCGTATATCGTGTTGGAGAGCGAGAGATAGAATCGACCCACACCACACCCGACTCGATACGTCTGAATGCCATGTTGCGCGAGATGGTTGATGAGGGGTGCGACTACTGCTTTATGGAGTGTTCGTCACACGCCATAGTACAGGACCGGATTCGAGGATTGCGCTTTGCCGGAGGAATGTTTACCAACCTCACGCACGACCATCTGGACTACCACAAGACCTTTGCGGAGTACCTGCGTGCAAAGAAACTCTTCTTCGACCGACTGCCAAAGGAGGCTTTCGCCATAACCAATATCGACGACCGCAACGGCCGGGTAATGGTACAGAATACACAAGCCACAGTGCGCACTCTGTCGTTGCGCTCGATGGCAGACTACCGCTGCAAGGTGGTAGAGATGCTTATGGACGGAATGTTGTTGCGTTTGGACAATGAGGAGGTGTGGGTAAAGTTTATCGGACGATTCAATGCCTACAACCTGCTGACCATCTACGCTACGGCAATGATGCTCGGACAGCGCAAGGAGGAGGTACTGATGGCAATCAGCACCCTACAATCGGTAAATGGCCGCTTCGAGTATATACGCGCTGCCGACGGCACGACAGCCGTAGTCGATTATGCCCATACGCCCGACGCGTTGGAGAATGTCATCACAACAATCGAGGAGATTCGCCAAAGCGAGCAGAATCTTATCGTTCTGTGTGGCTGTGGTGGCGACCGCGACAAGACCAAACGTCCGGAGATGGCTGCAATAGCCGTCAAGTACGCAACCACATCGATATTCACCTCGGACAACCCCCGCACCGAAGACCCGGAGCAGATTCTGCGCGATATGGTCGAGGGGCTGCCCCACGATGCCCGCTATCTGAAAATCGCAGATCGTGGCGAGGCTATCCGCACGGCAGCAATGCTTGCTCGTCCGGGAGATATCATTCTGCTTGCCGGTAAGGGACACGAGACCTATCAGGTCATCGGCACCGAGAAGGTCCATTTCGACGACCGCGAGGAGATTCGCAAATACTTCATTAACAGAAAATAACCCAAACAAAAAAAAGTTAAATAAAAATGCTCTATTCGTTATTCAACTATCTTGACCGTATGTACGACCTTCCCGGTTCGGGAATGTTTCAGTATATATCGTTCCGCTCGGCTCTGGCGATAATCTTCGCACTGCTTATCGTCATCTCGTTTGGCCTGCCGATTATTCGCGCGTTGCAACGCAGACAAATCGGCGAAGAGATTCGCGACCTCGGTTTGCAGGGGCAACTCGAAAAGCGCGGCACTCCGACAATGGGTGGTTTGATAATTTTGCTGGCAGTCTTGGTACCGACACTGCTCTTTGGTCGTTTAGACAATATCTACACGCAGTTGATGCTGGTTTCGACCGTATGGCTCGGTCTTATAGGTTTTCTGGATGACTATATCAAGGTCTTTCGTCACCACAAGGAGGGTCTGAAAGGACGCTTCAAGATTGTCGGTCAGATTGGTCTGGGCATCATCGTCGGAACAACAATGTGGCTCTCGGAGGATATTGTGGTACGCGAAAAGATAACCACTCCCGTAGAGACAATCTACATTGCCGAGGAGTCGGGCGAGCAGGTTGCCTCGCAGGTCGAGCAGGTTGTGGTTTCAACCCAGAGCGTCAAAACCCCGACAACGACCATCCCCTTCGTGAAGGATAACGAGTTCCACTACGATTGGGTTACGGGTGGAAACGAGACGTTGGCGTGGTTGCTCTATGTTCTGGTGGCAATCTTCGTGGTCACAGCCGTATCGAATGGCGCGAACCTGACCGATGGTCTGGATGGTCTGCTCACGGGCGTCTCGATTCCGATTGTGGCGGTACTTGGTGTGCTGGCGTACCTTTCGGGGCACGTTGTCTATGCCGACTACCTCAACATTATGTATATCCCCGACAGTGGAGAGTTGGTGGTCTTTGCCGCAGCCATGGCAGGAGCCTTGATTGGCTTTATGTGGTATAACAGTTTCCCGGCACAGATTTTTATGGGCGACACCGGCTCTCTTGCCATTGGTGGAATTATCGCAGTATTTGCCCTCTGCCTCCGCAAAGAGTTGCTTCTGCCGTTGCTGTGTGGTATATTCCTTATCGAGAGTTTGTCGGTAATGATACAGGTCGGATACTACAAGTATAGCCGTAAGAAGTATGGCGAGCCTCGTCGAATCTGGCTGATGACACCGATTCATCACCACTATCAAAAGAAGGGTTATTTCGAGACCAAAATCGTTATTCGATTTATAATCATATCGCTGTTGCTGGCAGCAATGACCCTTGTAACTCTTAAAATCCGATAGACGAATATGAAACGTATAGTTGTTCTCGGTGGCGGAATCAGCGGATATGGTTCGGCAATTTTGGCGAAGAAGGAGGGTTTCGATGTCTTCCTCTCGGATGCAGGGCGCATAGCCGACCGCTTTAAGTCAAAACTCGACGAGTGGGCCGTACCCTACGAGGAGGGTGGTCACACCATGGAGCGTATCCTCGCCGCTTCGGAGGTTATAAAATCTCCCGGAATTCCCGAAAAGGCGGCTGTTGTGAAGGCTCTGCGCGAGCGTAATATCCCGATAATTTCGGAGATGGAGTTCGCTGCGCGATATATGGGCAAGGCACGTACCATCTGCATCACCGGCTCGAATGGCAAGACCACAACAACATCGCTCATCTACAAGATTATGCGCGATGCAGGAATGAATGTCGCCTTGGGCGGAAACATCGGCGAGAGTTTTGCCTACTCGGTGGCTACGGGAGACTACGATTGGTATGTTTTGGAGTTGAGTTCCTTCCAACTCGACGGAATGTATCGTTTCAGGGCGGATGTGTCGGTGTTGATGAACATCACCCCCGACCACCTCGACCGCTACGACTACTGCTTCCAGAACTATGTCGATTCGAAGATGCGTATCACGCAAAATCAAAATTCGCGCAACCACTTCATCTATTGTGCCGATGACGAAACTCTCTGGCGCGAGGTCGAGCGACTCGACAGCAATGTGCGCCAACTGCCGTTTATGGCAAAGGCGAGCGTGGCAAGCGGGGCCGGCGACGCTTTCCTCTCGTCTGACGGACTCTTCACCGCTACGGTAGGCTCCCGCTCGGTTGAAATCGACACAACAAAGATGCAGATTCAGGGTCTGCACAACGCCTATAATGCTATGGCAGCCGCTCTGGCGACGCTTGCCGCAGGTGTCGATGCCGAGAGTATCCGACGCTCGATTTACGACTTTTCGCCCGTAGAGCATCGCTTGGAGCCGGTGCGTGAGGTCGATGGAGTTCTCTACATCAACGACTCGAAGGCGACAAATGTCGATTCGGTGTGGTATGCACTCGAAAGTATGACCCGCCCGGTTGTCTGGATTGCCGGAGGAACAGACAAGGGCAATGACTACTCTCCGCTCAAAGAGTTTGCCCGCGCGAAGGTCAAGGCTCTGATTTGTATGGGTCTTGATAACGAGAAGCTGATACGCGACTTTACGGGGGTTGTTCCGCAGGTTGTTTCGACCGACTCGCTCGATGCTGCAATGCATGCAGCGGTGGCTGCGGCAGAGAGGGGAGATGTTGTTCTGCTCTCGCCCGCGTGTGCAAGTTTCAACCTCTTCAAAAACTACGAAAACCGCGGAGAACTCTTCAAGGAGTGGGTAAAGAACAATATTTAGTATGTAAAAGTTGATGCAATGACGGAGACCTCAAACAAAAAGAGAGCGGGTGGTGGCATCTTCGGCTTCTTTGCCGGAGATAAGGTGCTGTGGATTATCACCGCGGCATTGGTAATCATCTCCATCCTTGTAGTCTATTCCTCGACTGCGAAGATGGGCTACAAACCCAACTCCACACGTACCGCAATGGATTTCCTGCAACAACACCTGATTATTCTGGGTGTGATGTGCCTGCCCATTGTGTTGATTGTTCATCGCATCAATTGTCGCGTCTTTAACCGTTTGGCTCTTTGGGCTTACTTAATATCTTTGGGACTGACCCTGGGAGTGCAGTTCATGGGTGTTGCAACCAACGGAGCGGCTCGATGGATTCCGATTTTCGGATTTCAGTTCCAACCCTCCGAGGCGTTGAAGATAGCGACTATTCTCTTCTTGGCACGGCAACTCTCGTCGCGACAAAATATCATGGACCGCTTGCGTATCATTCCGAGCCTCAATCCCGTGAAGTGGTTTACCGACCCGGAGCAGAAGAAGATTTGGAAGAGCGGAACACTGCCTATACTTGCACCTATACTCGCCTCGTGCATCGTCATCTTCCCTGCCCACACATCCTCGGCAGTGTTGGTCTTTGGAGTGTCGTTAGTGATGATGTTTATCGGCAGAGTGCGTATGGTTGAGTTGGGCAAGTTTGTCGGATTGGCAGTTGCAGCCGTGGGGCTTATCGCACTTCTCGGATTGGGACGTGCCGATACGGCAGGCGGTCGTGTCAGCACGTGGATAGACCTATGGACACATTCGCAAGTCGATAAGAGCGTGCATGATTTGACCGATACCGAGTGTTCGATGATAGCCATACACGAGGGCGGACTGCTCGGCAGGGGTGCCGGACGCAGTTCCGTGCGAGTTGAGATGACCCACCCCGAAAGTGACTATATCTACGCCTTCTTTGTCGAGGAGTATGGGCTGATTATGGCACTGCTCGTGCTGTTGCTATATCTATGGATATTCTTCCGCGGTATCGAGATTTTTAAGCGGTGTGAGACCGCTTTTCCGGGCTTGTTGGTGCTGGGTCTGGTCTCGCTACTCACGTGTCAGGCTCTGCTGCATATTATGGTTACGGTCAATCTTATCCCCGAAACAGGACAGAATCTGCCCCTCATTTCGCGCGGTGGCTCATCGATGATTTTTACCGCCATGGCAATAGGAATGATTCAGAGTGTCAGCCGTCAGAATGACGAGAAATCACACGACAAGCCCCGCGGAGAGTCGATTGTCGGAAAATAGCAGATGTAAAGTATGGAGGTCCGTCTGGATAAATATTTGTGGGCTGTACGCATCTTCAAGACGCGCAGCGATGCTGCCGATGCCATCCGCAATAACAGGGTTTTGGTCAATGATGCCTACTGCAAGCCCTCTCGCGAGGTGCGCATTGGGGATGAGATTACGGTCAAACGTCTGCCCGTAGTCTATCGTTACCGGGTTCTCGACTATGTATCGAGCCGCCAGCCGGCAAAGAGCGTACCGACCTATTGTCTTAACATCACACCACAGGAGGAGTTGGACAAACTCTACGCTCCGCGAGAGACGATATTCGTGTTCCGCGAGAGAGGCACGGGTCGCCCGACAAAAAAAGAGCGTCGAGAAATCGACGCCCTGATGAATTACTACGAGGAGGAGGATTTCGATTAACCTCTCCACCCAACATTGCGACATCGACTGTCGCACATCCCACTAATACTTATATCGTACCCACTTCCACAACTCTTTGAAGGTGGGTTTCTTGCCGTACATAAAGATTCCCACACGGTAAATCTTTGCAGCCAACCACACCATTGCCACAAACGTAGCATAGAGGATACCGAGCGAGAGGAGTATCTCCCATGTCGGGATTCCGCTCGGAATACGCGCCATCATCACAATCGGCGATGTGAAGGGTATATACGAACACCAAACTGCTATTGGAGAGTTGGGGTCGTTGAAGATGGTCATCATCACAAATATCGAGATGATGATAGGCAACATTACCGGTGTTTGCAGTTGCTGTGCATCCTGAATCGAATCGGCACTCGACCCGATGGCTGCAAATATTGCCGAGTAGAGCAGATAGCCACCAATGGTGTAGAGCAGCAACCAGACAAAAATCGTCGTCATATATTGCACATCGGTAGCCGTGCTGACAGCGTTGAGCATCTGCAAGTCAATACCCTCCTGTGCCAAGTCGAGAGTTCCGGCCTGCATAGCCTCGACATTCTGCATAACATCCGCAGGAATAAGAGCCGGCATGGCTATCGCACTCGTTCCGACAATCAGAATGCCCCAGATAAGAATCTGTACGGCAGCCACCGAGGCTATACCAAGAATCTTACCCATCATCAAATCAAAGGGCTTAACTGACGAGACCATCACCTCCAGAACACGCGAATTTTTCTCCTCGATCACACTCTGCATAACCATAGCTCCATAGATAATCAGTATAAAATAGAGAGCCATACCGAGAATAAAACCTATGGCAGTCGAAAGTGCCGACGACTTTGCCTGCTCCTGCTGCGCACCGGACTCGGACTGCTCGTCGTTGCGGAAGGTAGTGAGTGTCACCGAGGTCTTCACTTGACGCAGAATCTCGTCGAGGTTATGAATATCGTAACCTTTGAGTTTTTCGCGCTCGATAATATCCGAAATCTCGCCCTCGATGGACTCTTCGAGCGTAAGCGATGTTGAGCCGTTGGCATAGAGTCGGAGGTTGTTGGGGTTGGTCATCACATCTCCACCAATCTCCAAGACACCGAAGTACTCCGTGAGCAGTGTGCGGGCATCCTCAACCGAGAGGTCGGTAGGCTCGTACTGTATCTCCTCGCCACTTTCGAGTTGCGGAGCGATAATTCCGCTATGGTCGATGACTGCGATACGCTTGGTGTCGCCCTTCGAGTGGAGCATAATGAGCGACGGAGCAATCATCATCGCCACCATCAACAGCGGCATCAACAGCGTAGTGATTATAAAAGACTTTTTGCGAACACGCTCGTTGAATTCGCGACCTATGATAATACCTATATTTGTCATAACATTCTCGTTTTAGTAGTTTTACAACTTGCCGGCAACGGCACGGATAAAGATATCGTTCATACTTGGAATAATCTCGTCAAACGAGCGCAACTCAACCGCCTCATTCACCGCAGCAATTACGGCACGCACATCCTCGTCACGCTCGATGTGGATTTTCAGCGTATTGTAACGCATCGACTCCTCATCCTCTACCCCAAGCAGGTCACAACGACCCTCCAACGCCTGACGCAACTGCGCCTCCTCGCCTCGATAGGCTATGCGGAAGATGTTGTTGCCGTGACGACGACGGATATCACTCACTGCACCCGAAAGGATGTTGTGCGACTTGTTGATAAGGGTTATATGGTCGCAAATCTCCTCAACGCTCGACATATTGTGAGTCGAGAAGATAACCGTTGCGCCCTTATCGCGCAGGGCGAGAATCTCCTCTTTGAGTTGATTGGCATTGATGGGGTCAAAACCCGAAAACGGCTCATCAAAAATAAGCAACTTCGGCTCGTGGAGTATGGTTACAATAAACTGCACCTTCTGCGCCATACCCTTCGACAACTCCTCGACCTTCTTGTTCCACCAATCCTGAATGCCGAAGCGCACAAACCACTCTTTGAGTCGCATGGTAGCCTCTCGACGCGAAAGACCTTTGAGGCGGGCGAAGAATATCGCCTGCTCTCCGACCTTCATCTTCTTGTAGAGACCGCGCTCTTCGGGCAGATAGCCTATATGATAGACATCCGAAGGGGCAATTTCGTGTCCGTCGAACAGCACCCGACCGCTATCGGGAGCCGTGATGCGGTTAATGATTCTGATAAGCGTGGTCTTGCCTGCTCCGTTTGGGCCAAGCAGACCATAGATTGAGCCTTGCGGAATGCTCAATGATACGTCATCGAGGGCGGTATGACCCGCGAAGTGCTTCGAGACGTTTTCGATTCTCAAAAGTTCCATAGGCATTTTGTGCTAAATAAAAAACTTGACACTGCAAATATAGAAAAAATGCAGTGTCATTGTTCTTGTTTATTATCGTTTTTCGATAAATTTTATCAAAAAAACAGCAGTCTGTCAAGAGTTGCCACCACAAAACTCTGCGCTACGATACATCTATTACTGCGAAGACAGAGGTTTTTCGCGCATCTCATCCAGCAGAGATATAGCGCGTTGTACGGTCTTGTCGATTTTGTGGATATTGTCGTAGAATCCGTTGCTTTCGAGTGCGGTATTGCGGCTGATATATGCACGCAGTTGAGCCTCCATAATCTTGCGCGAGATGGCTATCTCTCGCTGCACAGGCTTCACTCCGTGTCGCTCGGCATAACGCACAAAGTCCGCAAGCAGAGTCTTATCCCCATCAAGGAATGCCCTCAACTCATCAAGGGTTGTGATTTTATCCAACTCCGCACGGTGGCGGTCGGCATACTCGATAGTGTAGCGATAGAGGATATTGCGACCCGACACCTCGACGTAATACTTGGTAACATCCATCGTATCGAGAGGCACAAACACGTCAGGCATAATACCTCCGCCACCATAGACAACCTTGCCCTTCGGGGTCACAAAACGCAACGAGTCGGCAAAATGGATGCTGTCTGCCGAGAAAAATTCGTTATTGAGATATCGCTTGTAGATATCGCTCTCGTACTCCTCGCCCTCGCCATTGGTGTATGGCTTCTGAATCGAGCGACCCGTTGGTGTGAAGTAGCGGGCAACGGTAATGCGCAGTGCCGAGCCATCCGCAAATGGCACCTGACGCTGCACCAACCCCTTACCAAAGGAGCGACGACCGACAACTACTCCGCGGTCGTTATCCTGCAAGGCTCCCGCCAGAATCTCACTTGACGAGGCGCTCGCCTCGTCTATCAATACTGCGACATCAAGGTCGGTTGAGCCTCCCTTGCCATCGCTGAACTCCTTGACTTGATTGCGATTGCGATCCTCGGTATAGACAATCAATGCCCCCTTTGGCAGGAACTCGTTGGCTATATCTATCGCTTGGTCGAGGTAGCCACCCGTGTTGCCGCGCAGGTCAAAAATCAGCTGCTCCATACCCTCGCTTCGCAACTCGCCCAATGCCTTTTTGAGTTCGGCATAGGATGTGCGGGCAAACTGCGAGAGGCGGATATATCCAATCTTCGGAGTCATCATAAACGAAGCCTCGATACTATGGAGCGGAATCGCATCGCGCGTAACCGTGATATCGACCAAATCGCCAATACCCTGACGTTCAATGCCAAGGCGAACTCGTGTTCCCCGCTTGCCTCGCAGTTGTTTGACAACATCGCCTTGTGGCACCTTGCGACCGGCAACAATCGAATCGTTGATGCGTATAATTCTATCGCCGGCTCGAACTCCCGCCTTGTCACTCGGACCCTTCGGAATCACATTCAGCACGATAACCGTATCGGTTGCCATATTGAACACCACACCTATACCGTCAAACTCCCCTTCCAGAGGCTCGTTCATCTCCTGCATCTCCGAGGCCGGGATATATGCCGAATGGGGGTCGAGTTTCTCGATAATGTGAGGCATTACGTGTTCGATAATCGGGTCGAGCGACAGCGAATCGACGTAACTATTTTCGATTAAGGAGAGAGTTTGGGTAAGTTTGTTCGAAGGTTGATTCATCTCGCCCATAAGTTCGCGCAGTTGGGTATGTATGGAGCGACGACCTCTATCAATGCCGACCCACACACCGACAACGTACGCCAAAAGAAGCGTAACAAGTGGCAAGAGAATATATCCGAAAAACTTACGCATAGCGCGACCCCTCCCAAACAGACGTTACGACTACTTGTTCTTGAAGTTATACGACAAACCTACACCAAGCAGAATCTGGGTCTGGATAGACTTGATTTGAGCCTTGTTGTAGAACATCTGGAAGTAGAACTGTGTCGAGAAATACTTCGTGGCTTTGATATCGACCGTATGCTCCCAGCGCAGGGTCGGTGCAATATGCTCAAAGAGTTCGCGATTTTTGCTCGCCTGCTGTGTAATCTCGTTAATCCAACCATAGAACGAGTAGAGTACTGTGCGGTAACGGAAAACACCCTTCTTGCCAAATGTGCGGTCGAAGTTAATCTGCACAGACGAACCTCCCTCATAACGCGAGTTTCCGTTTTCGAGGGTCAGACCGTAGCAGTAGGGGGTATTCAGTTCTGACGGAGTAAGGTCGGCACGAAGTTTATTGCCGAACTTTGCAACGTAGAACGTGTTATGTACAAGCGGATTGGTTACATATGTCGCACTCATTGAGATAGGCGAAAGGTTAATCTTGATAGGGAAACCCTTCTTGGGGCAGACATACGTAAAACCGAGCGAGAGGTTCAAATATGCCGGCGAGATAGCGGAACTCGAATGTTGCGACTTATCGTTAAAGCCGTTGGCAAATTGCGAGCGAAACGAAGCAATGGCTCCAAAATTCCACTCCTTCGAGATTTTATATGCCGGAGCCGTCGAGATAAACCACTCATCCTGACTCTTGGTCCATTCACTCTCCTTACTCGTATATCCGAGTTTTGCAGTCACTTTGTTGCTGATGGTAAATTTACCCTTCGTAAAGCTGTGGGTAAAGAGCAGATTTGCCACACCGGTAATGGCGTTGGCATTACCATTTACCGAGCGCCACTTGCTATTAAAGTTCGAGAGCGAACCGTTAAGCGAGGCGTTAAACTCGATGGCATTGCGCTCCTTGCGGATTGCGGCACGCTCGGCACGACGCTTTGCTTCGCTGGAATATTCAGCCTTAACCTCGTTTTGCTTTACCTTATCCTCGAAGGTTATACCCTCTTCGGTCGCCTTGGCGGGAGCCGCAGCCTCGATAGACACCTGTGCCGACGCCGGAAGAGCCAACGCAAAGAGTGCCAGTGCTAAAATGGAGTAAAATTTCTTCATACGCTATTGGTTTTTGTTTGTGATTCAAATATATAAAAATTTCCCCTGTCGTTTGTCAATCCTAATTCCCACCTTCAAGCGTGTAGTTATTAAGACCCTCGCCATACTCCTTCACGGGTGCCATAGAGTACTTATCGAAGTACTCCGCATCCATAAAGAGTGCGAAAGAGGTAACATTCTTAACTCCCATCTTGGCGAAAGTGTCGATATCCGATAGGAAGACCTCGCGATGCCACGGCAGTTCAACGGCAGGCTTCTTCCACCTGCTGAACAGCGAAACATCCAACCAGTACTCTAACACGATAGCCGTTTCGGGGTCAAAGACCTCCAAATTATCTTTCAGACATTGGAGATTCTCTCCATGGGTCATTCCGCGATGCTCTACATCCAAATCGGTCAGCGGATGCTCCCACGAGCGGAAGTAGGGCGCAAACTCCAAGAAGATACCCTCAACAGGCTTTACCTTGCGCGGAGCCTGCACAGCATTGTGATAAGCCAAGTGTGCAAGACGTGCCTCCGGGTCAATCTCGCGCAACCCCTCAATGATGCGGTTTTCGATGATAAGAGCCTGCTCGCTCGGCGAGAAATCCTTACACAACGGACATTGGCACACGGGCTTGCCGTCATCCAACCAATAGTAGTAGCGATGATTGGTCGGGCGCAACACTTTGGCAATCTCAACGGCATTTTTTACTATTATATCCAGCGCGCGCTCCGAATGTACACAACAATTTACATCCGCCACGCGACGACCCTCTTCATTCATACGGAACATTGTCGAATCCTCGGCAAAGAGGTCGCGGGGCAACAGCTCCTTCATTGCGTGCAGTTGATGCTCGACATCGATGCCATACTTCTCGCACTCCGCCAAAAACTCCTGACCCTTCTCCGAGAGGATAAACTCGCTGATTTCGGCACACATAGCCTTGCATCCGGGCGCCATGTGCGTACCGATGGTATTGATACCATTCTCGGCAGCCAACTTAACCCACTCCACGCTCGACAAGTCGGTCGGGTCGAGAATCACACCCTTCATCTGGTAGTGACTCTGGGGCTTGCAACCCACCAGCACAGACGTTGCGACAACAGCCACTAACAATAAAATTTTTCTCATATCAATTCGGATAAAATATTTGCTTGGGTCAAAGATAATAAAAATTTTGCCTATATTTGTATATAATAAATGGTACCACACAAAAAATAGAAGAAATGAGGAACATCAAACAGATTTTAAGACTCTTATCGTTACTTTGTCTTGCCATTGTAATCGCTGCTCCCGATTGCGAGGCGAAGGGGAAAAGACTTGGTCGTCAGCGTGCCAACAAATACGACATCTACCTGATGATTGGACAATCCAATATGGCCGGCAGAGGTCGTTTATTGGCAGCCGACACACTGAAAAATATCGAAGGTGTATGGTTGTTGAATGACAAAGACAAGCCGGAGCCGGCCCGCAACCCCCTGAATAAATATTCGTCTATTCGCAAGAAGTACGGCATGCAACAGATGAGTCCCGGATATGGATTTGCCACCAAAGTCCATAGTAAGACAGGTCGCAAGATTCTGCTTGTACACAATGCTCGCGGTGGCACAAGCATCAGTTGGTGGTTGCCCGACAGCGACCATGCCAACCCCAACTATTACAGCGAGGCTGTTCGTCGCACACGCAAAGCAATGAAATACGGCACCCTGCGTGCAATCTTGTGGCATCAAGGTTGTGCCGATAGTGGCAAAGCCCTCCCTCAATATATGGGCAGACTTAAAACACTTGTCGAGAATCTGCGTCGGGATTTGAAGGCGAAGGATGTACCATTCATCGCCGGAGAGTTGGCATATTGGCGTAAATCCTCTGTCAAGTTCAACAAAACAATACGCACCATCTCGGAACACATCCCTAATTCGGACTACGTGAGTGCCGAGGGTTGCGGAATGTTGAAAAACGAGAAAGACCCCCATTTCAGCCGTGAAGGAGAGGTGCTGCTCGGAGAGCGTTATGCCGACAAAGTCCTTGCGTTGGTATATGGCATCTCAACTGCTAAATAGATTATTTATTTGAAAAACACAGAGATATGAAATACTTTGGAGCACACGTAAGCGCATCGGGCGGAGTCGAGAATGCACCGCTCAATGCCCACGCAATAGGGGCAACCGCATTTGCCCTCTTTACAAAGAATCAACGCCAATGGAGCGCACCTCCCGTGTCCGACGAGCAGGCGGCACGATTCAAGGAGGCTTGTGCGAAGTATGGTTACACCGCAGCGCAGATACTACCTCACGACAGTTATCTTATCAACCTCGGACATCCGGAGCGCGAGGGTCTTGATAAGTCACGCGCAGCATTCTTCGAGGAGATGGAGCGTTGCGAAAAGTTGGGTCTTGACCGCCTGAATTTCCATCCGGGCAGCCACCTCAACAAAATTACTGCACTGCAATCCCTCGACCGCATTGCCGAGTCGATAAATATGGCCCTCGACCGCACCCACGGAGTTACAGCCGTCATCGAGAACACGGCCGGTCAGGGCTCAAATCTCGGCTTTGCATTCGAGCATCTCGCCCACATCATCGAGCGTGTGGAGGATAAGTCGCGTGTCGGAGTCTGCATAGACACCTGTCACGCCTTCGCTGCCGGCTACGATATACGCACCCGTGAGGCTTTCGAGCAGACCTTTGCCGACTTCGAGCGCATCGTCGGCTTCGGCTATCTGCGCGGTATGCACCTGAACGATGCGATGAAGATTCTCGGCAGCCATGTCGATAGGCACTCCCCCCTTGGCGAGGGTATGCTCGGCATAGACCCCTTCCGTTTTATCTGCGAGGATGCTCGCTTCGACAATATTCCGCTTATCCTCGAAACCCCCGACGAAAGCCGTTGGAGCGAAGAGATCGCAACCCTCAAAGGCTTCGCCGGAGAGCGTTAAGGCTTTAAGGGCAACCGGGGGCGCAGTCGCCCTGCTCCTGCTTATGGGGAGTATGGGGAGCGCGACCGAGGTCGCTTATGGGGAATTGACAATTGATAATTGATAATTGATAATTGACAATTAAGCGGCTGATGGCTAATTTAGAGAGTATAGAGAGTTTAAGGAGTTAGGGGTTGATTCCCTAAATTTCCCTATACTCCCTAATCTCCCCAATTTCCCCATACTCTCTTATAGCCATTGGCCATTGACCCCTCCGGTCTTCGACCACCTCCCCTAAAACAGGGGAGGAGTTTTTTTGTTCCCACGCCTTCCACGCCTTCCACGCCTCCCCAGTTTCCCCATAAGCAGTCGCAGACTGCGCTCCCCATTCTCCCCAGAGAAATAATTTAGGGAGATTAGAGATTTTAGGTAATTTAGGGATTATGGGGACACTGGGCCAGATGAGTTAGAGGCGAATCTTTTTTGTGTTTTCGAGGGGTTGTGGGTATCCGCAAGGATGCTGCAAAATGGAAATAGTGACCTTGGGAATTTATTCACAAAAGGTCACTATTTTCGTTTTGTGTATTGTCGCAGACAACAAAACCCTCGTAATAAACCTTATACTGTCAAACTCCCCGAAACGCAGTTTCGGCTGAAAAGTTTTTGCACGCCCTGCTTTTTTCAAAAAGCGGGCAAATAAAAAAGGTTTTGCGTCGCTTTTTTCTAAAAGCGACAAAGAAAAAAGGCTGCAAAAAAAAGCGACCATTCTCTATAAGGGAATAGTCGCTCTATTATTGAAGGCGGGATTTTACAGGCCAAGTTTTGTGCGGATATCGCTTGGGATGGCGTTTTTATTCACCATAAACGACATCGTTTTATACTCCACGAAGGGGCGTGAGAAGTAGTAGTAGCCACCATAGGGAGGGCGCACGTCCCACGAATTTTTAACCTTAAAGTAGGGATTTCCGATTTGGTCTGTTGCCGTTCCGATAATCACCATACCGTGGTCGTCGGTTGTCTCGTAGTTATCGTAAGCCTCTTGGCGCATCTGTTGAGTAATCTTCTTCTCTTTGCCAGGCTTGTCGAACTTGTAGAGGGCATCCTCCTTCTCCTTTGCCGACAGGCGACCCCAGCGTTCAGCCTCGGTACCGCTCATGCTGTCGAGGTCTGCTTCGGGGATGATACCGATGGCCTTTGTGCGGCTGAAACCGCGCTCGCTGACATCTGCTGCCCACATAATCGAGTAGTCGTTGGCAAGGGCATTGTCGATTATCGACATCATCTCCACCAACGGCACGTTATAGACCGAATCCCAAGCCCAATTGTCGGGAACTTCGATAACAAACTTCGAGTAGAAGGGATGGTGCGTATAAGATGTGATATTCACATAGTTATCGATATCGATAGGCAACGACTCGGCAAACGACTTCGGGGTGTACTCCTTACCTTTGTAGGTAAATTTCTCCGGCATAACTCCGAAGTAAGCATCGAGGATTCCGTTCAGACCGGCCTTCCACGAGGTGGTAAGTTTTCTGTTCGGGTTGCGGATAATGGCATCAACATAAGCCTTCAACACGGCATCAATCTCGTTGAAATGGGGCTTCTCGGTACCATAGTTCAGACCCGGATAGACCTCCTGTGGAACGATTCCGTAGTTGCGTATTCCGTTAGTTACATCATGGGCTGCGCCGCCTACCGCAAAGTTCAGGCTGCCATGCAGGCGAACATACTTCACAGCCTTCTCGAAGTAGATATTGCGGACAATCCACATCTCCGAAAGGTCCATCTCTTCGCCTCCGGCACGCATAATCTCGTTTTCGAGGAACGAGAGTGCCGAGAAGCACCAGCAGGTGCCGCTACGATGTTGGTCTTTGACCGAGGTGGTCTTGACGAGTTTGCCATCGGTAAATTTATACCCCTTGTCGGCGTATGCCGAGAGCGAGAGTCCTGCCACGAGGACAAAAAGCAGGGTCAGTCGTTTCATAATCTCTATTTTTTACTTGAATTGATAATCTTCATACAATCTTCTGCCGTGAGGGTTTCAGGCTTCGCCCCCTTGGGCAGACGATAGTTCTTGCCCTTGTAAGCAATGTAGGCTCCGTAGCGACCATTCTTAATCAAAATGTCGGGATTCTCGGCAAATGTCTTCAACGGAATGCTTGCAACCTTCACCTGCGAGAAGTGAGCATCAAGCAACTCTACGGCACGGTCGTAGGAGATGGTGTAGGGGTCATCCCTCTTTTCGAGCGAGGCGAAGGTCTTGCCGTGGCGGACATAGGCTCCAAACTTGCCGATGCCGACAACCACATCCTCGCCCTCATACTTACCCAGATTTCGAGGCAGGGCGAAGAGTTCGAGAGCCTCCTCCAAGGTGAGAGCCTCGATAAGTTGTCCCTTTTTGAGCGAGGCAAAACGTGGCTTCTCGCCCGCAGCGCCCTCGATTTCAACCATCGGACCATAACGACCAATACGTGCCTTTACTGCAAAACCAGTTGCGGGGTCGGTGCCCAGCACGCGCACCTGATTGTTCTTGTCTGCCTGCGTACCAATGGCACGCTCAACCATCTCGTGGAAGGGCTGATAGAAGTCGTCAATCATCTTGCTCCACGTGATATCGCCCTCGGCAATACGGTCGAACTCCTTCTCGACATCAGCCGTAAAGTGATATTCGAGAATCGGAGCAAACTGCGCTTCGAGATAGTCATTAACAATCATTCCGACGTCGGTCGGAGCCAGACGATTCTTCTCGGTGCCATAGTTCTCCGACAGACTCTTCTCGGAGAGTTTTTCGCCTTTGAGTATCAGTTGGGTGTAGGTACGTTTGCGCGACTCCTTGCTCTGCTTCTCGACATAACCGCGATTGATAATGGTCGTAATGGTCGGAGCGTAGGTCGAAGGACGGCCGATACCCAACTCTTCGAGTCGCTTGACAAGCAACGCCTCGTTATAGCGCATCGGAGGAACGGTAAAACGCTCGGTTGCCGTAATCTGCTCGACACCAACCATATCGCCCACCGACATATTTGGCAGAACACCACCTTGTTCGGTCTGCTCGTCATCGGTCGATTCGGAGTAGAGACGGAGAAATCCGTCAAAGCGAACCATCTCGCCCGTAGCGACAAACTGCGCTCCCGTAGAGGCTGTGATGGCAACATTCGTGCGGTCAATATCGGCAGCCACCATCTGCGAAGCCACCGTGCGTTTCCAAATCAGTTCGTACAGGCGTTTTTCGGCTGTCGTACCCTCAATGGTGCGACGGTCTATGTACGACGGACGTATTGCCTCGTGAGCCTCCTGCGCACCCTTGCTCTTGGTGGTATAGTTACGGGGATTTGAGTATTTCTCGCCAAAGATGGCAGAAATCTCCTCCTTGCACTTCGCGATGGCGAGATTCGAAAGATTGACCGAGTCGGTACGCATATAGGTAATCAAACCCTGCTCGTAGAGGTGCTGTGCCACCGACATCGTCTGCGATACAGACATTCCGAACTTGCGGGCAGCCTCCTGTTGGAGCGTAGAGGTTGTGAAGGGTGGCGCCGGATAACGCTTCATCGGCTTCTCCTCGACACTCTCGATGCGGTAGGTTGCACCCACACATCCACGGAGGAACGACTCTGCCTCCTCCTTGGTCGCGAACTTGTGCGGCACCTCTGCACGGAAGATGCTCTTCGCATCGTCAAGGGTATGGAATTGCGCCGTTACGCGGTAAAATGGTGTAGATTGAAATCCTATAATTTCGCGCTCGCGCTCAACAATAAGTCTTACAGCCACGCTCTGCACACGTCCTGCCGAGAGAGCCGGTCGTACCTTCTTCCACAGCACGGGCGACAACTCGAAGCCCACCAATCGGTCCAACACACGACGTGCCTGCTGTGCATTCACAAGATTCATATCGACCGTGCGGGGATTCTCGATTGCTGCAAGGATTGCATTCTTGGTAATTTCGTGGAACACAATACGCTTGGTGCGATCAACCGGAAGACCCAATACCTCCGCCAGATGCCAAGCAATAGCCTCTCCCTCGCGGTCCTCATCGGATGCGAGCCAAACGGTCTTTGCCGACTTTGCCAGACGCGAAAGTTCATCCACGACCTTACGCTTGTCGGCAGGAATTTCATAGATAGGTTGATAGGTGCCGTCGAGGTTGATTCCGAGGTCTTTTTTTGCCAAATCGCGGATATGTCCGAAACTCGACTTGACCATATACTCCTTGCCGAGGAACTTCTCGATGGTCTTTGCCTTTGCCGGAGACTCGACGATTACTAAATTTTCTTGCATTTCGTTGTCTATTTTATCATCGTGTAGGAGAGGTTGATTTTAATCGAGGCGTTTTGCAATGCAGCATCCTCCATACCCCAAACCCTTGAATGCTTGAAGGTGTATAAATCATACGCCTCCGGAGCGAGGTAGATTGTACGCGGGATGTACTTACCGCTCTTTGTCTTATTCTCCTCCTTTTCGTACTCCGCCTCATAGTCGAAACCTGCCTCATTATCCTTGTTGAGGAAATCGACATAGTTTTTCAGGCATTGTACATAACCCGATATATCCATTACATAACTTGCACGACTGCGGTTGAGCAGACCACCGAAGGCAAGTGCCGTATCATACGTCTTCTCGTATGTAAAATTATAGTCCGGAATGGGCGTCAGCGAGTCAAAATCGGTATATAAGCCCATACGCAGTATCGATTTATCAAGCAGAGGTGTAATCACGTCAGGCTGAATCTCCAACCAATCGTAGTTCGAGCCTTCGAGATAGACACTCATCATCGCCTGATTGATTGCCGTTTTGCTGAAATCATCCTCCGCACTAATGTTACGCAACTCCGCAAGGAAGTCATCCGAGAAGTATATCTCCAACATCGGACCACCCATACCACTGATGTAGCCCACCGTACTCTCGCTGCGTGATAGGCGATTTTCCTCTGCGCTCTTATCCTTATCGTCAGTAAGTGTGAGGTTTTCCAGCGGCGTACCCGTAAAGTCATGCTTCACGCTGTTGATAGAGTAATTTCCAACCTTGGCGTACTTGTCATAGAAGTAGTAGTACATGTAGGTCGTATCCTTTATGAGTTTCGGCTCCTCCGGATTGCGATTACGACCCAACAGGTAGATTCCTGTTGCAGAGAAATCGACCTTATACATCGCGCCTTCCTTGTCGGCTGCGAGGTCATTCACCGGTCTGACATAAAGACCCTTAAACGCCTCAACCCACTTTTTGTCGTCGGTATAGACCTCCGTATCATCAGCGTATCCGTTCCAAGACTGCGTGTTGGCCGGGATAAGCATCAACCTGCGGATAAAATCCCACGTCGGACTATCGGTTGCCAACGATACCGGCTGCATCGTCACAGCCGTAGAGGTTGTATATACACCCTCCTCCTGATTCGGGAAGCGGAAGGTAAATAGAGGTTTACTCTGGTCGTACAACTGCTCCATATCAAAGCCGATATAGGCAACGGTATCTTTGCCGTCATCCATGGCCTCAACCAGCGACTTCGTAACCTCAAAGATCTCGTAGGTCTGGACATAGGTCGTATCGCCCGCAAAATCCTTGACCGACAAGAGCAACTGCAAAGAGTCAAAGATGGGAAGATACCCAAAACCCTCTTCGCCTATATCGGACATAAAGAGGAAGTTGGTGGCATAGCCCGCATTGCGCTTTCCGAAAATATTGTCGAGGTCACGCTCCACGCCCATATATCCCACTTGGAGGTTCGATGAAACGAGCGAATCCGAGCGGAAGAGACTGGTGCGGAAGGCTCGGCAATCCTTCTCGGTTACAACAAACTTGTTCTGCTCCTTGTCAAAGATGTCCTTATAGACCTTGCCGGCAAAAAAACTCTTGAAACGAATCTGCATCTTCTGATTCTCCGGGATGATTTCATATCCGAGCGTATTGTCGGAGGTCGTACACCCCGCAAACAGAGATATTGCCGTAATCGAAATCACGGCAACAGCATTCAGAATCTTGCGCAGATTAGCGTATCTCTTCATAGAATCGGTTGTAATTATCGTAATAACCCTCTGCATCAGGCGATTGGTACTCCAATATAGGCTTGCCACTCTGGCGCGCGAACTCCACAACCGCGGCATCCGCACCCTCCGATGCAAGTACTACACCATCTGCATAACCAATAACGAAACGATAGAGATTTTCGTATGAAGCATCATCGAGAATCGACAAATTTTTATCCTGCACACCCTCTCCGGCAACCTTCTTGCGCAGATTGTGCAGCGGCTTGGAGAACTTGTCGTCATAGAGCGAAACCACAATCTTCACATCTTTGAAAATCGGGTCATCATGGAACACCTTCTTCAAGTAGATAGGCACCACGGCCGAGAACCAACCATGACAATGCACCACCGTCGGAGTCCAATGCAGTTTCTTGACCGTCTCCAACACTCCGCGAGCAAAGAAGACCATACGCTCGTCGTTATCCTCAAACTCAACCCCCTCGGCATCGGTCAGCACAGCCTTACGAGCAAAGTAGTCGTCGTTGTCGATAAAATAGATTTGAACTCGCGCCGAAGGTATCGAAGCGACCTTGATAATGAGCTGGTGGTCGTTATCATCGATTATCAGGTTCATACCCGACAATCGTATAACCTCATGCAGCTGGTTGCGACGCTCATTGATACAACCATAGCGCGGCATAAAGGTACGTACCTCGTTTCCTCGCTCCTGCATTGCAGGCGAGAGTGCGCGACAAAGGATTGACTCCTCGCTTTCAGGGAGATAAGGTGTTATCTCCTGACACACGTACAATATCTTGTTATTTGCCATACTTTCGCTGTTGTTTAGATAGCAAAGATAATGATTTTTTTCGAGATTTTCGGCTTATAACCAAACTTTATCCTCAAAAATCGAGGCGTTAAAGTATCAGCATTGCATCGCCATAGGTGCCGAAGCGATACCCCTCCTCCTTGGCGATTTTATAAGCATTCATAACCATATCGTAACCTCCAAAGGCTGCGACCATCATCAGTTGGGTCGAGTAGGGGAGCTGGAAGTTGGTTACCATTGCATCTGCCACCGTAAATTCGTAAGGGTGGAAGATGAATTTATTGGTCCAACCCTCCATCGGGTTAATCATACCACGAGTCGATACTGCCGTTTCGAGTGTGCGCATTACCGTCGTACCGACCGCAACAACCTTTCTACCACCCTCCTTTGCCGCATTTACAGCCTTTGCAGCCTCCTCGGTCACGAAGAACTGCTCGGAGTCCATCTTATGCTTTGAAAGGTCCTCGACATCGACCGTGCGGAAGTTACCCAAGCCGACATGCAGCGTCACAAACGCACGCTCCACGCCACGAATCTCCATTCGTTTGAGCAGATGCTTCGAGAAGTGAAGACCCGCCGTCGGAGCCGCAACTGCGCCTTCGTGTTCGGCAAAAATCGTCTGATAACGCTCGGCGTCGATATCCTCAACCTTTTCGCGCACCCAGCGGGGCAGCGGAGTCTCGCCCATGCGATAGAGAGTCTCTTTGAACTCTTCGTAGGTTCCATCAAAGAGGAATCGCAAGGTACGACCACGCGAGGTTGTGTTGTCGATAACCTCGGCACCGAGAATATCATCCTCTCCGAAGTAGAGTTTGTTTCCGATACGGATTTTTCGTGCCGGATCCACCAGCACGTCCCACAAGCGCAACTCGCGATTGAGTTCGCGCAACAGGAAAATCTCAATCTCGGCACCCGTCTTCTCCTTATTTCCATATAGGCGCGCCGGGAAGACCTTGGTGTTGTTAAAGACGAAGAGGTCCTTCTCGTCGAAGTAGTCCAGAATCTCTTTGAATAGACGATGCTCGATGGTTCCATCCTTACGGTTAAGCACCATCAGACGCGACTCATCACGATTCTCGGCAGGATATTTCGCCAACATTTCGGGCGAAAAATCGTATCCGTACTGCGATAATTTCATATTCTGTTTCTATTTGAACTTTATGTGTTGTCGGCTTCGATTGTGTCGGTTGAGAACAGACGACAATCAAGAACTATACGAAAAACCCCTCGTTTTGTTTCACTCTCCTTCGAGATTTTTCAGAAAATCATCGAGTTGCCACGCACTCTCAACCGTAAAACCACCACTGCGAACTCTGCGCAACGAGGTGAGATAGGCTCCACTCTCAACCGCCTCGCCAATCTCGCCCGCGAGCGAGCGGATATATGTACCTTTGCTGCAACGCACACGAATCGAGATGTCGGGCATCTCGTAGCGCGTCAGTTCCATTTCGTAGATATTGATAAGAGCCTTGCGCAGTTCAACCTCCTCGCCTGCACGCGCAAACTCGTAAGCACGAACACCCTCGACCTTCTTTGCAGAGTAGAGTGGCGGAGCCTGCAAACGCTCTCCGGAGAGAGATTGCAGAGCCTGCTCAACCGCCTCGCGGGTGATATGCTCGGTGGGGAAGGTCTTATCGACCGGATGCTCCATATCGAAACTCGGAGTGGTGGCTCCGAGGCGCAGATTCGCGGTGTACTCCTTCTCCTCTGCCTGCAACTGCTCGACCATCTTGGTCGCCTTGCCGATGCAGACAATCAGAATGCCCGTAGCGAGCGGGTCGAGCGTACCGGCATGACCCACCTTAATTTTGCGATAGCCCTTGCGACGCAGGGCAAATTTTATCTTGCGGACAACATCTGCCGAGGTCCACTCATAGGGCTTATCGATAACGGCAATATATCCCTCCTCGAAGTTGTGGTCGGCAAGCGAAATATTTTCTGACATAAAGAGCATTAAATGAGGTTGCAGATTATCGAGACCACACCGGCAAGGGCGCAATATACGGCAAACCAGATAAGTTTTCCGCGCTTGACGATGCCTATCATAAATTTACAAGCCAGACAACCCACAACGAATGCCGACACAAATCCTGCTACCATTGGCGCAAAGCCTATCGAGCCGAGGACAACTTCTCCCTTAACGATATTGAGGAACAACTCTCCCAAAATCGGAGCCAGAACCATCAGGAACGAGAAGTTTGCCACAGCCTCCTTTTTGTTGCCGAGCAGCAGTCCCGTTGCGATAGTCGAGCCGGAGCGCGAAAGTCCGGGCATAGCAGCCACAGCCTGCGCTAAACCGATTATAAAGGCGTCGCGATAGGATATCTGCTCCTTCTGGCGAGGCTTGGCGTAGTATGCAAATGCCAAGAGTGCAGCCGTAAGCAGCAACATCGCACCCACAAAGGTCAGGATATATGGCGACGAGAGCATCGCATCGATATAATCCTTGAATGCAAAGCCGACAATACCGATAGGAATCATCGAGATAACGAGTTTGAGGATATATGCCTGTTCGTCGTTAAAGTGCTTCGAGAAGAGTCCGCAGAACAATCTTTTGACCTCGCCCCACAGCACCACAATCGTACTCAACACCGTTGCAGCGTGCAACGTAACGTCGAAGAGCAGATTCTCCTCGATTTCGACTCCGAGCAGAGCCTTTGCGATTTGCAGATGTCCGCTACTCGACACGGGCAGAAACTCGGTCAGTCCCTGAACAATTCCCAATACTATTGCTTCGATAACCTCCATTGCTTACTGTTTTTTGATTTGTCGGGGTGCAAAGATAGTGATTTTTTCGAGAGTGGCCATCTCTCCCGAAATTAGACTCTTCATGTGTTGTTGCAAGCCCTCCGGATTGTTATTCGTCGATTGTAAGTTCGATCTTTGGGTGTTGGTAGTCTGCTTGCCACATATTATCCACATGGAATACCGGAGCAGAGTGTTCGCCGGTCTCTTTGTTTGCATACAGACTTACCATTATCGACTGGAACGGCTCCAATACGTAAGTAGTCTTACCACGACGCAAATTCAACAAAATGGAAGAGGTGTTCGTAAGGCGAACCATACGCTTCTTCTCATCAACACTTGTCACACGGCAATCCACAGCGGCATTCACAAACTCATTGAGCCACGACTCTTCGCCCACCAGATATCCGCACGAATAGGCGATGGTACGTCTTTGCAGGATTGCCTCTTTTACAGCCGCTTCGGTCAGCTCCTCCGCCAAGACTATGGTCATCGTGCGGAACACGCCCGCCTCGTCAAAGCGTGCATCCGTCAAGGAGTGTTCGTCGGTGTTGGCAAACATCGTAAGATTTTCATCAATACAACGTCGCACGATGTGTGGGTAGAAGGTACGGCCATTGATAACCTCCGCGCCATCGACCAAACCTTCGCCATAAACCTGCTGGTGAAACTCGGTCTTGTCGCTGGTCTTACGTCGCCATGCCGGGTGGTTGTGGATTACAATGCCTCCCTGTGCCTTTGCTTTGCGTAGAGCCTCGGCAGGGTCCTTATCGAAAGCCGCATCAATATCCGACAAAAAGAGCAGGTTGAAGTGACCCACATCTTCGGGCTTGCGGGTAATTTCACCACCCTTTACAAGCAACATCGGATATCCCGACTTCTCCAACTGCGACACAGCCTCCTCATGAATCTTGTTGTGGCTAACTTTTGCCATCTTATAGTTGATAACCGTCGAGTCCTTCATCGAGATAGTTTTGAGCATGTTTCTCACTCCCGAATGGTGTTCATAATGGTCGGTAATCGCCACGATATCCAAACCATCCAACCATGCTTCGATTACGCGAGCCGCAGGGTTCAACCTGCCATCAGAGTAGGTTGTGTGAACATGAAAATCGCCTTTGTAACAGTTGTAACCCTTGACTTTGGGCAAGATAATCTCTGTACGGGTAGTCGTGTTCTTGGACGAGATTCCGACAGCATGCGGAATAGGCTTTTGTGCCGTTGTTGTCGAGATGCAGAGAGCCACAGAGGCGAGCATCAAAAAGAACTTCTTCATAGGTAGTTGTTTTTATGGTTAATTCGTTTATATTCGGTAATCTAACTGCAAAAATAACATAAATTTTTCAGACTGCGCAATGCGAAGTTATCAAAGTTGATCATCATCCCGAAAAACACACCTCTCCCACGAGCCTTTTCTTACCTTTTTTGTCTGTTTTTATTTGGGAGATACTTTTTTTTCTTTAACTTTGCGAAAACAAATCCGACGAAAGACCAAAAACTATAAAAACTTTACCATGGACAGATTAGAATTTTTGAAAAGACTGGGTGTGCTGACCGTAGGCGCATCGCTCGTAGGCATTGATGCAAAAGCAATGGTTTCGGATGGCGATTTGATGGAAGATGCAATTCCCGAAATTGCCGCTGCGGAGAAGATCAGCACCAAAATTGAGCCGTTGAAGGCTGTGGTACCGAAACCCATTACCGTGATGGTTATCGGTGGCGGTAATCGTGGTTGGACTTACGCTCGTTATGCTGAAAAATTCCCCGAAGCGATGAAGGTTGTCGGCATTGCCGACCTCAACCCTTTCCGTCGCGAGAGAATGCAGAAAGCGCATAACATTCCCGCAGAGAATATCTTCGAAAATTTCAATGAGGCTCTCTCGAAGCCCAAGTTTGCAGACGCAGTGATTATCGCAACTCCCGACAATCTCCACTACGAGCCTTGCATGAAGGCTTTGGCATTGGGTTACGACGTGCTTCTTGAGAAGCCCGTTGCACCGACCGAGAAGGAGTGCCGCGACATCTTGAAGCAGGCTCGCAAGTACAATCGTATCGTTGCCGTATGCCACGTTTTGCGTTATGCCCCCTACTTCCGCGCATTGAAAGAGGTGGTGGATTCGGGAGCAATCGGAGATTTGGTGAGCATCCAGCACATGGAACCTATCGAACACAAACACATGGCTCACTCGTATGTTCGTGGTAACTGGCCCTTGGCAGAGAAGACTACACCGATTATCCTCGCGAAGTCGTGCCACGACCTCGACATTATGCGCTGGATTGTAAATAAGCCTTGCGAGGTTATCTCGGCAGAGGGTTCGCTCCATCTGTTCCGTCGCGAGAATATGCCCGAAGGAGCAACCGAGCGTTGTATCGATAATGCCGACGGCAGAGATTGTCCGCACGAGAAAGAGTGTCCCTACTCGGCAAAACACATCTATCTCGAAAAGAAGAAGCACACCTACGTATTTGACGTTCCGAATAAAGACCCCAAACTTATCCGCGAGAAGTTGAAGACCACCAACTATGGCCGTTGCGTATTCCAGTGCAACAACGACCAGTGCGACCACTATGTGGCTGCTATCCGTTTCAAGGATGGTGTTACGGCAAGTTTCACGATGGATGCATTCACTCCGTGGGGAGGACGTCGTACCCGCATTATGGGTACCAAGGGCTTTATCGAGGGCGATATGAAGACCTTTAAGTTCTACGATTTCCGCACCGGCCACACCAGCATCTGGGACCAGAAGGTTAGCGAGATTGCAGACTATAAGGGTTCGGGTCACGGTGGTGGCGACCACGCTCTGGTGCGCGACTTCGTGCGTGCGGTATCGGCACAAGACGAGAACCTGCTTTCGAGTACCATCGACGTATCTATCGAGAGCCACGTTATGGGCTTTATGGCAGAGAAGAGCCGTAAGTCGATGAAGAAGGTAAAGGTCGAGTAATCTCCACGAGATGTACAGACTGTTAGAGGGGCTGTCCAACAGAGATGTTGCGACAGCCCCTTCTCTTGTCGAAGTGGTGTGAAAAGATGTTTTTCGGCTCTTCTGCTCTATTATTCAGCAATCGCAGACTGCGGATGCCATTCGCCCTAAAAGCCAACAGCCAAGGGTCAATTATTTCAATTTGTAAGATTTGCATTAAAAAGATGCCTGTTTTTTGGCAAAATTTCGTATCTTTGTAACAAATAATAACAAAACAACATTTTTGCCCTATGTACGGAAAAATCAAAGAGCATCTGCAAGCCGAATTGCAGTCAATTCGCGAGGCTGGTCTTTACAAGACCGAGCGCATAATCTGCTCGCCACAGCGTGCGGAGATTACCGTTGCCGGAAAGCCGGTATTAAACTTCTGCGCAAACAACTATCTCGGACTCTCGGATAATCCGCGCCTTATCGAGGCTGCAAAACGCACTATGGATGAGCGTGGATTCGGAATGTCGTCGGTACGCTTTATCTGTGGTTGTCAGGATATCCACAAAGAACTTGAACAGGCTATTGCCGACTACTTCGGCACCGAGGACACAATTCTCTACGCAGCCTGCTTCGATGCCAATGGCGGAGTCTTCGAGCCTCTGCTGACCGAGCAGGATGCCATCATCTCCGACTCGCTCAATCACGCCTCGATTATTGACGGAGTGCGCCTTTGCAAGGCGGTGCGTTATCGCTATGCCAATGCCGATATGGACGAGTTGGAAAACTGCCTGAAAATGGCACAGGCGCAGCGTTTCCGTATCATCGTAACCGACGGAGTATTCTCGATGGACGGCAACGCGGCACCGCTCGACAAGATTTGCGCTCTGGCTCGCAAGTACGATGCTTTGGTAATGGTTGATGAGTGTCACTCGGCAGGTGTTCTGGGTGCTACGGGTCGCGGCATTACCGAACTCTACAACCTGCGTGGCGAGGTTGATATTCTCACCGGCACTCTTGGCAAGGCGTTTGGAGGTGCTGTGGGTGGATTTACCACGGGTCGTAAGGAGATTATCGACATGTTGCGCCAACGCTCGCGTCCCTACCTCTTCTCGAACTCGCTGCCCCCCGCAGTTGTGGGAGCCGGCATCGAACTCTTCAAGATGCTTGCCGAGAGCGACGAGATTCACGACCGCTTGGTGGCGAATGTCGAGCATTTCCGCGCCAAGATGTTGGCAGCAGGCTTCGACATCAAGCCTACACAGTCGGCAATATGTGCCGTAATGCTCTACGATGCCAAGTTGTCGCAGGATTTTGCAGCCAAATTGCAGGAAGAGGGTGTTTTCGTTACGGGATTCTACTATCCGGTGGTACCGAAGGGCCAGGCGCGTATCCGCGTGCAGGTGTCGGCAGGTCACACCACCGAACAACTTGACCGTTGCGTCGAGGCATTTATCAAGGTTGGTAAGGAGTTGAATGTTATAAAATAGCAAGAGTTATGAAGCCCCTGTTTGACGAGATTGATCGTAAGATTCTAAAATTTTTGATTGGCAATGCCCGTATGCCATTCCTCGAAATCGCTCGCGAGTGCGGAATTTCCGGTGCTGCGATTCATCAGCGTATCAAGAAGTTGGAGGATTCGGGTGTGATTCTGGGCAGTCGTCTGATTGTCGATCCCAAGAAGATGGGATTTGACGTCTGCGCCTTTATCAGCATCCGTATTCAGGACCCGCAGTTGCAACTCCGCACTGTCGAGGAGTTGAAGCGCATCCCGGAGATTGTGGAGTGCCACTTCATTACGGGAACATACAACGTGATGGTCAAACTCTACTGCGTGGATAACGACCACTTGATGAAGACCATCTTCAACTGCATCCTACCCGTGCCGGGCGTCTCGACCACGCAGACTTACATCTCGCTCAACGAGGCGTTCCAACGTCAGGTGCATGTAGATTGCTTGGATTAGGGGTATGGCACGCATAAGACTTACCAAGGAGTTCTCCTTCGAATCGGCACACGCCCTCGAAGGGTATGACGGCAAGTGTCGCCACATTCACGGACACTCTTATCGCCTCTATGTCACCATTATCGGCGAGCCGATAGCGGACCCCGCCAATCCCAAGTATGGTATGGTTATGGACTTTGGCGCATTGAAGGCCCTGGTGGGCGAGGAGGTGGTCGATAGGATGGACCACGCCTTTGTGATGCGTCGCACGGAGAGTGCCGATGAGGTCAGCATGGTTTTGAGCGAAGGTTTTGGCAATGTGGTCTTGGTGGATTACCAGCCCACCTGCGAAAATATGCTCACAGACTTTGCCGCACGCATCTCGCGACGACTGCCCGAAGGCGTTGCGCTTCACTCGCTGAAAATGTACGAAACAGCCACCTCGTTTGCCGAATGGTATGCCGAGGATAATTAACAAACACGCAGAGTAACACCACTTTATGAAAAAACTCTTTCTGGTCGATGCCTACGCATTGATTTTCAAATACTACTACGCCTTTATGGGGCGCCCGATGCGTAATCGCTCCGGGATGAATACCTCGATACTCTTCGGCTTCACGAAGTTTCTGCGCGACATTCAGAAGCGCGAGAAGCCCGACCTGCTCGGTGTGGCATTCGACCCGAAGGATGGCTCGTTCCGCAAGGATATATTCCCCGAATACAAGGCCAATCGACCGGCAACACCCGAAGATATCATCGAGTCGGTACCATACATCAAACGACTGCTCGATGCGATGTGTATTCCCATTCTCGAAGTCGAGAACTATGAGGCTGATGACGTAATCGGCACACTCGCATTCAAAGGTGCCGCTGCGGGTTACGAGGTCTATATGGTTACGCCCGACAAAGATTATGGTCAGTTAGTGGGCGAACACCGCCACCTCTACAAGCAGAAGGGCGATGGTATCGAGGTTGTAAAGAGTGCCGATATCTGCGAAAAATATGGCATCGAAGACCCGATTTTGGTGCGCGATATTCTAGCTTTGTGGGGCGACTCGTCAGACAACATTCCCGGAGTGCCGGGCATAGGCGAGAAGGGGGCATGCAAGTTGGTTCGCACGTGGGGCACTGCCGAGAATATCCTCGCCAATGCCGGCAACATCGGGGGAAAGATCGGTGCCAACATTGCCGAGTGGGGCGACAAACTCCTGCTGGCAAAGCGTCTGACCACAATCTGCCTCGATGTGCCTATCGAGTTCCGCCCGGAGGAGCTGACGGTCTGCTGTCCGCATATCGATACGTTGAAGGCTCTCTTTGCCGAGTTGGATTTTAGGATGTTTATGAACGACTTGGCAAACCTTGCGCCTGCCGAGGAGATTACCGACATCCCCCAGCAGGCTCCACAGACTCAACTTGCCGAGGTTGCACGTGCAAAGTCACACGCATTGAAGCAGGCTCGGTTGGAGGGTCAGGGCGACCTCTTTGCTCAATTTGAAGCACCGACAACACCCGCACCAACACTGTTTGCATCTACGACAGATGTCGCTGCCGAGTCGGAGATGGCGACAACAGAGGTCGAGGATGAACTTATGCCCGCCACAGCCCAGACGACCCCGCACGACTACCGCACAATCTACTCTGCCGAGGAGTTGCGTAAAGTTGTTGCAGAGATATCTCGCTACAAAGAGTTCTGCTTCGACACCGAGACTATGGGACTCGACATCTTCAACGACCGCATAGTGGGTCTTTCGTTGGCGGTAGAGCCACACAAGGCGTGGTACGTCCCATTCAGCGGTCTAAACAACGAGGAGTACGCCTCGATTCTGCGCCCGCTCTTTGAGTGTGAGCAGATTGCAAAAATCGGGCAGAACATAAAGTTCGATATAATGGTTTTGAGCCGTCTGGGCATCAAAGTCGCAGGTCGCAAGTTCGACACGATGATTCTCCACTACCTGCTCGACCCCGAATCGCGCCATGGTATGAATCAACTCGCCCTGCGCTATCTGAATTACAAGCCCATCGAAATCGAGACCCTTATCGGTCGCGGAGCAAAGCAGCTGACGATGGATTTGGTTGCTATCGAGCGCGTGGCAGAGTATGCTGCCGAGGATGCCGACATCACGTTGCAACTCAAACACGCCCTGCTGCCCCTCGTCGAGGAGCAGGGACTGCTCAACCTCTACTTCGACATCGAGGAGCCGATGATTGACGTGCTGGCAGAGATGGAACTTACGGGTGTCTGCATCGACTCCGCCCTGCTGAACAACTACTCCGTAGAACTCAACGCCCGACTTTTGGAACTTGAACGTCAGGTGCGCGAGGAGGCCGGCGAGCCGTCATTGAACATCAACTCCACACGTCAGTTGGGCGAGGTGCTTTTCGCGAAGATGCGCATAACCGACAAGCCCAAGATGACCAAAACCAAGCAGTTCTGCACCGATGAGGAGTATCTGCAAGGCTTCGCCCACGACCACCATATCGTGAAACTCATTCTTGAATATCGCGGTGTGAAAAAACTCCTTTCGACGTACGTCGAGGCTTTGCCACTATTGGTAAATCGCACCACCGGCCGCATCCATACATCTTTTAATCAGGCTGTTACCGCTACCGGTCGTCTCTCTTCCGCCAACCCCAACCTGCAAAATATCCCCGTACGCGAGGAACAGGGACGTCGTATTCGCGAGGCGTTCATACCCTCGGACGAGGATCATCTGCTCCTCTCGGCAGATTACAGTCAGGTAGAGTTGCGCGTAATGGCACATTTGAGCGGTGACGAGTCGCTCATAGCAGCCTTCCGCAATGGCGAAGATATCCACGCAGCCACTGCCGCCCGTCTCTTCGGCAAGAGCCTCGATGAGGTCTCCGGCGAGGAGCGTCGCAGAGCCAAGACCGCCAACTTCGGCATAATATACGGCATCTCGGTATTCGGATTAAGTCAGAGATTGGAGTTGCCCCGTGCAGAGGCGAAGGCGATAATCGAGGGCTACTTCACGTCATACCCGAAGGTCAAGGAGTATATGGATGGCGCAGCCGAATCGGCACGCGAGAAGGGCTACGTATCGACAATATTCGGTCGTCGTCGCTACTTGAACGACATCGCCTCACGCAATGCCGTGGCTCGCGGTCTGGCAGAGCGCAACGCCATAAATGCACCTATTCAGGGCAGTGCTGCCGATATTATGAAGATGGCAATGGTCGCCATAGCCCGCGAATTTAAGGCGCAAGGATTGCAGTCCAAAATGATTTTGCAGGTACACGATGAGGTTATTATCGACATGCTGCGCTCCGAGCAAGAACAGGTAATACAAATCGTTACCCACGCCATGGAGAGTGCCGCCTCATTGAGCGTTCCCCTGACTACCGACTACGGCATCGGCTCCAACTGGCTCGAAGCACACTAAACCTCTTTAATCTCCCTAAATTATTTCTCTGGGGATTATGGGTAGCGCAGTCTGCGACTGCTTATGGGGAAATTGGGGAGAATGGGAAAACTGGGGAAATTGGGAAGATTAGGGAGTTTAAGGAATTTAGGGAATCAACGCCTAACTCCTTAAACTCTCTATACTCTCTAAATTAGCCATCAGCCACTTAATTATCAATTATCAATTATCAATTGTCAATTCCCCATAAGCGACCTCGGTCGCGCTCCCCATACTCCCCATAAGCAGGAGCATGGCGACTGCGCCCCCGGTATCCTCAAAGCCCCCCCCCAAAAAAAACTCCTCCCCTGTTTTAGGGGCGGTGGTCGAAGACCGGAGGGGTCGGAGGATAGGCCAGTGGCTTTTTGTAGGGTCGATTATCAAACGTCTAAACCATCTTTAACAGCACAAAGGGCTGCCTCGGAAAAGGCAGCCCTCGATTTATGCAAAAATTGAGTTGTATTACTTCGCACGAACCGCTTTCGGGCTTGCCTTCGGGGTGCGGAGGTGTGCCACCGAGCAGAAACGACCCAACGTGCGATGCGCTCTGCTGCGGTTTAGAGCGCTCTTCACGGCAACTGATGCTGTGGAGATCTCTCCCTCTGCGATGGGCATTGCGCCCGTGTAGTTCGCCTTAATCTTATTGTCAAGGGCATCTGCAAAGTTGGCTGTAATATTATAGTTACTACCACTTGCGCTCACAGAGATTGTTCCCGACATTACCAGAGCCCAAGTTGTTGCGTACTCTCCTTCGCCTGCCATATAATAGGTCGGCAAAATCCCTCCATCTTCGGAAAAATCTCCGGCAAACGCATCTCCGACAACATTGGTAACATCACCATTGTCATTTGCCGCATAGTCGGTAATTGCGTATTGACCCACGGGGGTTGTCGCATTTGCAGCAGACAAGCACTCGACAGCAAGTTCTTCGGTGGAGTTGTAGAGGACTACTATCCAATTCTGGGTGTTATTTTCATAGAAGTCGCCATAATAGTAGGCCTCTGCATCGGTCGGTGTAACCGTAATATCGCTCGTAAGAGTTGTAGAGTCATCCTCGCCACCGGTCGAACCCGAACCGGAGTCGTCGCCCGAACCCGACCCGCTATACGTAAATACATAGGATGTCAGAGCCGTATTGGGTGCGCCATTATAACCGAATGCATAAACCGTGTAAGACTCACCAGCGGTAAGATATCCGCTATAATCGTAGGTATCGACACCCGAAACAAGATAATACGAAAGTGTTCCTTTCCTCTGGGAAATAAGGTCATTCATGATGTACGCATCGCTCTCGCCTGCATAAGAGTCGCTCGGCACAACATCCCAGAAATATTGGTCGTTGTTCGAGGGAGTAATCGTAATTGTACCTCCATCTACGCTGATAGCAAAGGTGTTGTTCGAAGCGACCGCCTTCTCGGTATGGAAACCTTTGAGGGCAAGTTTTGTAACCGGATTGAGCCTTGAATCCACTCCAAAAGCGAAAATGTAATAATTGGTGTCGGGGGTCAGTTCATTTTGGTATGTGTAAGAGTCTGTTCCGACCGAGATGCTCGACACGGGCGTTGTACCCTGCGACTCACACCACGCTTTCAGGTGGTTGATTCGACCCTTCATAAACTCCATATCACTATTGGAGGCTGCATACACCGACTTTTCAACCTTATCAAAATAGTACAAAGCCGTAACATCGCTCGGAGTGACCTCAACCGTAGCACTAACAGCAGAGATATCGCTGACCTTGATGCTGAATGTCATGTCCGAAAGACCGGAGCCACCATTGTTGTCACCACTCTTGTCGCAACTCACTGCAAAGAGAGCGACCATGGCAAATATTGCCACGAAAAGATTTCTAAATTTCATATTTGTTGATTCTTTGATAAACACATCGCAAATATATGTATAATATCGAAAAAATATGCACTCGCAGTGGTAAAATTGGTCATTTGAGGTTATTTTCATCACTTTGAGGGGTGTTATCCGGTTGTGTAATTCGGAAAATAGTTCTATCTTTGCCACACGAAAAGAGGAGAGGTGCAGGAGTGGTTGAACTGGCCCGCCTGGAAAGCGAGTAAACGTCAAAAACGTTTCAGGGGTTCGAATCCCCTTCTCTCCGCAAAGAACAAACGAAGCAAAAAGGTGTCGAGAATTCGACACCTTTTGTTTTTGGATAGTATGGCGCAAATTTATTTGCAGACATAGTAGCCAAAAACAAAAATAGTTGATTTATCAACTTTTTGCGTAGTGCAGTTCTTTGCAAGGGCCTCCGTGGCAAGCGGAGGGGAAAAACGAGCGACGCGATGCGGCAGCAGAGCATAGCGAAGTTAATCCCTCTCCAAAAAAAACTGTAAGTTTTGGGGACGCAAAAAATAGTTGATTTATCAACTTTTTGCGCAGTGCAGTTCTTTGCAAGGGCCCCACCGGCGAGGTGAGGGGAAAGACGCAGTAAAGCGAAGCGGCTGCGTCAATCCCGCCAAGTCCGATTTTATATCCGAGATTTCGTGAGGGGAAAAACGAGCGGTGCGATGCGGCAGCAGAGCATAGCGAAGTTAATCCCCCTCTATCAATTAGAATCTGAATGGGGGGGGGTACTAGGGAATATGGGGGCGCAATCGGAGATTGCTTATGGGGAAGATGGGTTAAATAAGTTAAATAAGTTAGATGGGGAGTTTTTACTTACCCTAAACTCCCTAAACTCCCTAATTTCCCCATTATCAATTCTCAATTATCAATTGTCAATTATCAATTCCCCATACCCCCCACGCCCGAAAAAGATATTACAAAACCAACGCCCAAACAGACAAATTTATCATCTTTGAAAAAATCTTTATATCTTTGTCGATGCAGAGGGGCTGACACGGATGTCCAAAGGCTCTTCTGTTCGAAATTATGCCACAAACACTAACACTTACACTCACTCCCAAGCAGGCTTCGGATGCTGCGACCTACACATCGCTGGCAGCACGTCGGTTGGGTATCAGCGACAGGCAGGTGGCTTTGGTGCGCGTGGTAAAACGCTCGATAGATGCACGCAGGGGTCGCCCGAAGGTCAATCTCTCGCTCGAAATTTACATCGACAATGAGCCTCAACCCGCACCCATACATTTCGACTATCCGTCGGTCGTTGGTAAGCCCGAAGTAGTTGTTGTCGGTTCGGGTCCCGCGGGTCTTTTTGCATCGCTTCGCCTTATCGAACTCGGATTGCGACCTATAATGCTTGAACGAGGGAAAGAGGTGCTTCCCCGCAAGCGTGATGTGGCACAAATCAACCGTAACGGAGAGATTAACCCCGACTCGAACTACGCCTTTGGCGAGGGTGGAGCCGGCACCTTCTCGGACGGCAAACTCTTCACTCGCAGCAAGAAGCGAGGCGACTACAACAAAGCGTTGCAGACACTTGTATTTCACGGTGCATCTCCGGAGATTCTCTACGAGGCTCATCCTCACATCGGCTCCGACAAGTTACCACGCATAATCTCGTCTATATGTCAAACCATCCGCGAGGCGGGCGGTGAGGTGTTATTCGAGCATCGCGTAACCGATTTTGTGGTACGCAATGGAGTAGTGAGGGGTGTGCGTTGCGGAGATACACTTATCGAGGCCGATGCGGTAGTGATCGCTACGGGACACTCGGCAGACGATATCTACTTTTTATTGCACGATGCCGGCATAAGACTCGAAGCCAAGCCCTTCGCTATGGGTGTCCGCATCGAGCATCCGCAGGCTCTGATAAACTCTATTCAGTACCATAACTCCGACGAGATGGAGTATCTGCCCTCGGCATCGTACTCGCTTGTTTCGCAGGAGAATGGGCGCGGAGTATATTCTTTCTGCATGTGTCCGGGCGGTTTTATGGTGCCGGCAATGACCAACCCCTCACAAGCGGTCATAAACGGAATGTCGCCCAGCGAGCGCAACTCCCCCTACGCCAACTCCGGACTTGTTACCGAGGTACGCCTATCGGATTTTGACTATCTGCGCAAGGAGTATGGCGAGTTGGCGGGTCTGGCGTTTCGTCGTGAGGTCGAGCAGGCTGCCCGTCGATTTGGAGGAGAGCATCAGGTAGCCCCCGCACAGCGCGTGGCAGATTTTGTAAGTGGCAGAGAGAGCAAGACCCTCCCCAAGGTATCGTACATCCCCGGAGTGGTACCATCGCATTTCAAGGAGTGGATGCCCGCATTTATGTCGCAGGCCCTGCGCTCCGGCATCGCCACCTTCGGACGTCGTATGCATGGCTTCCTGACTAACGATGCGGTGGTTGTCGGTGTCGAATCGCGCACATCGACCCCCGTGCGCATACCTCGCCACCCCGAAACACTGATGCACGAAGAGGTGGCAGGTCTCTTCCCTGCCGGCGAAGGAGCCGGCTATGCCGGAGGTATAATCTCGGCAGCACTCGACGGAGAGCGCGTAGCCGAAGCGGTTAGAAAATATGTGAAATAGCAAACAATATGGGAAAGCACTATCTCTTCTATGTGGCACACTCTTATGCCTATGCCATTCTCTTCCCGATAGAGGAGGAGATTGCACGTCGTGGCGGTGTGTCGGCATGGTTTATCGAGCAGGGATGCCCCACCGAAGCCCTCGGAGAGCGTCGTCGCATTGAGAATTTTGACGAGGTGGATAACTTCGCCCCCGTGGCGGTCTTTGCTCCCGGAAACTATATCCCCGACTTCTTCCCCGGAGTGAAGGTCGAGGTATTCCACGGCTACCCGATAAACAAGCGTGCCGACAAGCACGACGACCACTTCACAATACGTGACTGGTTTGATCTCTACTGCACGCAGGGACCAAGCAGCACCGCTCCCTTCAACGCTATCGCCCAACGTCTCGGCACCTTCCGCGTACGCGAAACCGGCTGGGCAAAGAGCGACAGTTATATACGCGCGGCAGAGCGCATCCTCAAAGAGCCGACCGGTCGCCCCACAATACTCTACTCATCGACATTTACCCGCTCGCTAACCTCTACAACAATACTCGCCGACGAGATAGAGCGAATGGTTGCCTCCGGTCGCTGGAACTGGATATTTATGTTCCACCCGAAACTCGACGATGCACAGGTGCTTGCCCACTACCGCTCCCTTGCCGAACGGTACGATAACGCCCGATACTACGGCAACACTTTCGATATGGAGGCAATGGTGCAGGCAGATGCAATGCTCTGCGACTCGTCATCAATAATTATGGAGTTTATGCTCCTCGACAAGCCCGTGGTAACATTCCGCAACTCAATGCCCGGAGCGCACCTGCTCGACGTTTCCGAGATTGAAGCCGTAGAGCCGGCCCTCGAAAAGGCACTCACACGCCCCGAAACCCTGATGTCGGCACTGCGAGAGTGGCGCGATAACCACGAAGCACACCGCGACGGACTCTGCGCAGCCCGCATACTCGATGCCGTGGATGAACTAATCGCAGACGGTGGCACGAAATGCCTGCGACCGAAACCCCTCAACCTCGTGCGCAAACTTAAACTGCGCAAAAAATTAGGCTACCCCCTATTTAGGAAGTTGTAATATCTCCCTAAATTATTTCTCTGGGGATAATGGGGAGCGCAGTTTGCGACTGCTTATGGGGACACTGGGGAAATTGGGGAGGCGTGGGAACAAAAAAACTCCTCCCCTGTTTTAGGGGAGGTGGTCGAAGACCGAAGGGGTCAATGGACAATGGCTATAAGAGAGAATGGGAAAACTGGGGAAATTGGGAAGATTAGGGAGTTTAAGGAATTTAGGGAATCAACCCCTAACTCCTTAAACTCTCTATACTCTATAAATTAGACAATTAGCCACTTAATTATCAATTATCAATTATCAATTGTCAATTGTCAATTCCCCATAAGTGACCTCGGTCGCGCTCCCCATACTCCCCATAAGCAGGAGCAGGGCGACTGCGCCCCCAGTTTCCTCAAAGCCCCCCCCAAAAAAAACTCCTCCCCTGTTTTAGGGGAGGTGGTCGAAGACCGGAGGGGTCAAAAGTTTAGCCATTAGCCATCGGCTAACGTCTAATGTCTAAAAAAGAGTCTGCGCAGAGCGAAGATGGCGTTGTTTATCACGCGATGCAGGTCGTAACTCCATCGGCTCTTGGGTTTTAGGCGGTCATCAACCATATAGACAGCCTTATAGCATACGCGCATACCTTTATGCAGTGCATAGACCATCAACAATCGCTCGCTGATGTATCCGAAGATGCGCCCCTGCACAGGGTCTTTCGGCACCTCAATACGTCGTTCCGCCTCGAAGAGGGTATCGAACAACCACTCCGAATACTCCTCGAAATCCTTGCGTCGCATAATGAACATATTGAATCGAGCCAGCAGGTTGTTCTCGAAGAATATCTTATCGAAGGCGTCAAGGTATTCGGGCGAGCGTTCTGCGACAATCTCGCGCACGGTAAGGATATCCTCGCCCCGATGACTGCGGGCATACTCGGTGTAGATATTGCGAGTCTGCACCCTCGGCTTCGAGAGAACGATATCGTACTCCTTAAAAACCTCGTCCATATCAGGCAGAGGATGCTCCTCGGAAAAGAAACTCTCCGTGCGGACAATATGCACATTTCCCGGCTCGTTACCAAAGTCGAAGTAGCGACGGTAGTGGCTCAAACCGACATACTCCGCCTCTCCAAGGTTTTTCCAAGCCCAATAGTGCGCCGTAAGTTCGCAAAAACTGCGATTCTTGTCGCTGATATTATCGCCCGTGTCGTCACCCGTGAAGCCCAAATCGACCGAAGAGATTGCCTTGCCGACCTGAATCGGCATATACGGCTCATGTGCCAGACAGCGGTCCTGCTTATGGGCGCAGACCAAGATTACAGTTTTGCTCATTGTATCTCCAATTTAAGTGCGCTCTCGATAACTTTGTCCATATCGTAGTAGCGATACTCGCCCAAACGACCGCCAAACGTAACCTTCTCGTCTGCGGCCGCCAGGGCGCGATAACGCTCATAGAGGGCATTGTTGCGCTCGTCGTTAATGGGATAGTAAGGCTCCTTGCCCTCGCCAAACTGTTCGGGATACTCGCGTGTGATGACGGTCGAGGGTTGCTTTCCAAACTCGAAGTGCTTATGTTCGATGATGCGCGTATATGGCACCTCGCGCTCGGTGTAATTTACCACGGCACAGCCCTGATAATTCTCCATGGGCAGGTTTTCGTGTTCGAAACGCAGCGAGCGGTAGTCCAAAGCACCGAATCGGAAGTCGTAATACTCGTCGATACGACCTGTGAAGATAACCCTATCGCACTGTGATAGCCACTCCTCGCGGTCGGCAAAGAAGTCGGTATTGCAACGCACCTCGACACCCTCGAACAAGGCATCTATAATCTTATTGTAGCCACCAATCGGTATTCCCTGCCAGCGGTCGTTGAAGTAGTTATTGTCGAAGGTCAGGCGCACCGGCAGACGACGGATAATGAACGCCGGCAACTCCTTGGCATCGCACCCCCACTGCTTCTCGGTATAACCCTTGACCAACCTCTCGTAGATATCCCGACCCACAAGCGATATCGCCTGCTCTTCGAGGTTCTGCGGCTCGGTAATGCCCGCCTCGCGACGCTGCTCCTCGATTTTTGCCTGCGCTTCGGCAGGGGTTATCACTCCCCACATGGCATGAAAGGTGTTCATATTGAAGGGGAGGTTATAGAGTCGTCCCTTGTAGTTTGCCACAGGCGAATTTACATAGTTGTTGAACTCGGCAAAGCGATTTACGAACTCCCAAACCTCGCGATTCGATGTATGGAAGATGTGCGCTCCGTATTTATGGACATTTATACCGTCAATCTCTTCGCAGTAGATATTTCCGCCACGATGAGGTCGCTTCTCCAAAACAAGGACACTACGTCCCGCCTGCCTTGCCCGCCACGCAACCACGGCACCAAACAGACCGGCTCCGACAATCAGATAATCATACTTTTTCATAACCATTTGGCGGTTTTTCTCCGCTACTATACGCAAAGGTAACAAAATCCGTCGGCAAATCAAAATTTTTGCCCACAACCACTCACTTATAGCCATTAACCCCACTTTTAGAGATAAAAGTTTCGAAAAAAAGTATTAAACCAAACTTTCACAAAAACACATAACACACTGTTTATCAATGATAAACCCCAAAACCACACGGGGTGTAATGAAAAAATATCAAAAAATTATGAAAATTTTTTATAAAATACTTGCACGGAATCAAAAAAGCCCTTATCTTTGCAGCGAAGTTTTAAGGTTCATTTAGGTTAGTAGTTTTAGGTTGGTAGAGGAAACGGAAGGTTGCAACGATAGTTGCTAAGACTCACAGGCGGTGCTCGCTTGGAGTCGAATACCTCCGCAACCTCGATTTTTTTTGCCCATACCTCAACCACCCCAACCCATTTCAAGGCGAAAATCTTCAAATCTCGATTGCAAAATTATCTCTATTTGCTATATTTGTATCCGAATCCGCAACATACTGCGGAGTAGGTGCTTATGGCTATACTAAACTACTACCTGATTATCGTCATTTTTCTCCTCACCCCGGCAGGTGTAATATGGTTGTGTCGCAGATTCCCGCTTCTCGACAAGATTGGACCCATTATGATTCTCTACGCTGTGGGGATGATTTTTGGCAATATGCCCTTCGCTCCGGAGGAGATTGCCCCGATACAGGAGATTATGCCCAATGTGCTGATTCCGTTAGCGATACCGATGATGTTATTCGGCTGTTCGTTTTCGAGCAAGGATGCTCCATTGCAGTTGAGGGTCGTCTCTTCGGGATTTATCTCTGTGGTTGTGGCAGTTGTTGTGGGCTACCTGCTCTTTGGCTGCAAAGTCAAGGAGGGAGCCGAAATCGGAGGCATAATTACGGGTATGTACACCGGAGGAACACTCAACGCAGCGGCTCTGCAAGCGATATTCCGCATAAACAGCGAGCAATTCATTCTGATAAACTCCTACGACATCATTATCTCGTTCCTCTACTTCGTCTTTCTGTTCGGTATCGGAATACGCCTCTTCCGTTGGCTCTATGGCGAGAAACGCTTTGCGGAGAAGATGACACAGAGCGAAGCACCCGCAACCGAAGTGCAACCGACTGTCATCAAAGAAAATCCATACAAAAAACTATGCACCAAGGCAGGAGCCATCCAACTTGGCAAGATTCTACTCACAACACTTGCCATCGTTGCCATCTCGGCAGGTGTAGCGTTGTTGCTGCCCGAACAGTGGTTTATGGTGGTTTTCATCTTGTTGCTGACCACCCTCGGTGTGTTGAGTTCGTTTATCCGCCCCGTGCGCGAGTTGGATGTGGCGTATGATGTGGGAATGTACCTTATCTACGTGTTCAGCATGGTTATCGCCTCGATGGCAGACTTCTCGAACCTCGACCTGCGCGGTGGGGTCTATCAACTCGCATTTATGACAATAGCGGTATTCCTATCGTTGGCAATTCACGCCATACTCTGCCGCCTGATGAAGGTCGATGCCGACTCGATGGTCATATCGTCAGTGGCATTTATCAATTCCCCACCCTTCGTTCCGATGGTTGTAGCAGCGATGAATAACAAGAGAAGCCTTGTAACGGGTCTGGGCGCAGGAATCGTGGGCTACGCCCTTGGCAACCACCTCGGCGTCTTGGTTGCAGAGTTGTTGTCGAGACTCTAAAACAGACGTTTCTTGGATGTGGTAACCACAAAATCTTTGAGATAGAAAGGCTCGAAGTAGGCGATATCTTCGAAGCGACCCTCGTCATACGCCTTTTGCGCCAGCGGAGCAATACCGCGCACTGACGGAGTGACGTTTATCAGAGTTGCATCGCCCAGAACATCCACACACTTGGCGGCTCCGTTTCCGAAGATTACAAACTCTCCACCAAGGCTCTCGGCACCACCTCGACGCCACGCAGCAAAACTCTCGGCCGTTACCACCTCGGCTACGACATCCGACAGGGGCGACCCCTCGCTATCGAACACCTCGGCATAGACCTCCATACGACGAGCATCGACCATAGGACAGAGGCGTGCCTGCGACCAATTCTCGACATCCACGATGCCCGCCTCGAAATCCTCGCGAGCCACAGCCACAAGGGCATCGAGCGAACCGACAGCAATGAGCGGCTTCTGCAATCCGTAGCACAGACCCTTGGCAAACGACACACCGATACGCAATCCGGTATAAGACCCCGGACCTTTTCCCACCGCCACGGCATCAATATCTTCGGGAGAGATGCCCGTCGAGCGCAAAATCTCATCGACAAAGAGACCAACCTTGCGTGCGTGGTCGCGCCCCTCGTCGCTTTCGAGCATCGACACAATCTCGCCATCGCGAGCAATGCCGACCGAGCAGATGTCGGTACCGGTTTCAATACAGAGAATCGTAGCCATCGTTTTATTTGTAATTTTTCATTGCTTTATCCATCTCGCGACGAGCATCGTTTGCTTTGAGATATTCGCGCTTGTCGTAGGACTTACGACCACGCGCCAAGCCGATTGCCACCTTCGCCAGACCCCTATCATTGAGGAATATGCGCAAGCCCACAACCGTCAGACCTCGGTCTTGGAGCGAGCGTTGCAGTTTATCGAGTTCCTTGTGGTTGAGCAGCAACTTGCGGTCGCGCTTGGGGGTGTGGTTGTTGCAGGTACCCCAGCCATACTCGGCGATATTCAACCCTCGCAACCAGAGTTCTCCGCGGTCAAAATAGCAGTAGGTATCGACCATCGAAGCCTTGCCAAGTCGCAGAGATTTTATCTCGGTACCGACCAAAACAACTCCGGCAAGATACTCTTCGAGTATCTCGTAATCGAAAGTTGCCCGCTTGTTGCGGATGTTTATCTTTTTGTAGTCGGTCATCACGTTTGTCGGTGCTTTATTTGCACACCACGGTACAAATATACTCTTTTTTCGCGAGTTGCGAAAAAAAATCGTGCCGAGCCTTCTCTTATACACCATTCGGCACAGGATTTGTTCTGTTTGGGCATGGGTAGAGCCGGATAAGGTAACTAATTCTTTTATCTTTGATATGTTTTACACACATCTTTCTGTTTATTTTCTGTTTGCACACTGTTGTGCGTAGTGATACGCACACGACCCCGGCTCCACCCTTTTTTTATCAAATTACATACGTAGTATGTCGTTAGCAAATCCCGAATCGGGGGTCATTTTTTTTCATTTTTTTCTTGCGGAGAGAGATTTTTTCTCTACCTTTGTCTTCGCACAAGGAGCCTTTACGAGCCGGGTGTTTTCGGAGGGGGTGGCTTATGGGAAAGCGTTTATTCTGCGCTGAACATCTGCAAACCGTTTGAAAACCAAGCGCAACGAAGGGTGAAAAGGGAATCCGGTGCAAATCCGGAACAATGCCTGTTGCTGTGAGTCCGCCTCTGTTGCCGACAGTTTGGTCGAGTGTAAAATTTCAGAGGGTTGCTTATCGTAATCTATTGCCACTGGGAGACCGGGAAGGCGCGATAAGTGGACAAGTCAGAAGACCTGCCTGTGTGATTAAGATTTTGGACCTGCAGGATTATGGGTTGGAATCAAAATACTTTACAACCATAACAGTCAGGTTTTTAGTGTGGGGCCGCCATGGCGCGAACACATTTTAGGGGCGGGTGGCATAATCCGCACCGCAAAGAGACAACCGGTGGCAGGTTTTATTGGTTATAGAGTTTTTGAGTCGAGCATAGGTTACCGTATTCCGAGGGTCAGCAAGGAGTACGGTAACTTTATTTTGTTTAACTTCAAATTTATAGAATGATGAACAAGAACTATTATCAACAGCCGACTGCAGAGGTGATTGAGTTCGCTGTAGAGTCGGGATTTGCACAATCACAACAGAAACCCGCAGAGTGGGAGGATATGTAATTTAACCTATTCGTACTATGAAAAAGATTTTTGCAATTATTGCTACATTGACACTGGTGGTGTCGTGTAGTACAGACGAGGGTCTTGCACCCAAAAATGGTTTAACGCTCACGGGTTACAACTCGATTGAGGCGCGTACAGCATTCGATACTCCCTCGGCAAGCAGCATTCCTTTCAGTTGGAGTGCGGGCGACTACATTTGGTTGGGCTCGTTCAAAAGTAAGGCTATTGCAGAAGGTGGGAAAGCCGCGCAGTTCAAGTGGGACAACGAGCCTTCGACCGCAGGCGACTACCACATATTTTATAATATGACTGGCAACCACAAGAATGCGGTGGTATTGACCGAACAGAGCGCAGATGGAAATCTTGGCAATGACGGAGATTTCGGTTATGCCGTTGCCGACGAGTTTAAGACATTCTATCTCGAACACAAAACCTCCTACATCTGGTTTGACACTACGAGCGCAGATGTTACCGAGAAACTGACCACCATAACGGTCACTGCCGAGGAGGGTGTTAATCTTGCCGGTAAATGTGTGTTTGATTACGCCAATGACGCTTGGAGTTCGACCGTAAGCGAAGGCTCTAATCAAATCGTCTTGAATTTTGGCGAGGGCGTTCAGTTGGCGGAGGCAAACGATGGTATATTTGCCGCTATGGTGACACTCCCTGCGGCTATCGGTGGCAAGAATCTTACCATTACCTATACATTTGCCTCCGGTGCAACCTTTACCGAGGTTAAGACCCCGTCAAAAGACTTTGAGCCGGGCAAGGTTCGCCGTATTGCTACCTCCATCGCAGCGGCAAATCTCGTTCAGCCCGAGCCTGAACTGTCATACGAGTTGCGCGTGCTGACATTCGAGGATGAGGATGTGAAGTTTGATCCCATCGAGAATTTTGCCTTTGCATATCCCGACTATATGGGTGGCTATTGGTATGGTGACTACTTTACTCTTACCAAGTGGTCGGACTATATCCCTCGCGATGGTCAGTATGGCAATGGTCACAGATCTTACGAATGGTATGATGCCAATAACACCGAGTTGGAGTTTGTATGGCCCAGCGAGGAGAACGAAGCCTCTTGGTGGGGCATTGCCGGCCACGCAGGTATTTCGGACTATGTGGGAACTATGGATGACGTGAATAGTTTCCACGATGACAATATGCTCTATATGATTGACTTGCAGGCATATAATGTTAAGGGCGGTGCCAACGGCTCGAAGAATTTTTGCTCGCAGTATGGCTATCTCGACCCCGATGAGTATGCAACGATATACTCGCCCGAGGGTGTTCTGCCCGGTATTCAGTTCCACGATGGCGTGGCAAGAGTTATCGATCATATGTATGTTACAAATACAACCTACACCTATGGTGTGATTATTCACGGCGAGTGCGACTTCGGTGGTAGTTTCCAATTGACAGATGCGAGCACCTTCAAGATTGTGGCTTACGGATATGATTCATTCGATGACACCGAGCCGACAATAACAGATTTCTATCTTTTGAATACAGGTCAACGCTTTGTGACCGATTGGACAAAGTGGGATCTGTCGGTTTTGGGTAAGGTTGTGCGCGTAGAGTTTAACCTCGTTGCCTGCGACAACGGATATGGTAAATATGGTCTGGTTATTCCTGCCTACTTTGCTTATGATGATGTAGCTGTTAGATTTGAGAAATGAGAAAGGTCTTTATAGATTTTTGTATTGTGGTTCTAGTAGCGATCTCTTCGTCTTGCAACATAGACGAAGAGATTGTGAAAGATTTGGACCAAGGAGAGTTCTATCGAGCAAAAACTGCCGCATCGAAGCCCGATTGGAACAAGGTGTACGAATATACTCCTGCCCCCGGGCAATTTATCAACGAGTTGAAAACCGGTGGCTTTGATGGCACGCAGACAACCCCCGAAGCGGCTGTTGCATACGCCGAGGCGAGAATGTCGGAGGTGGACAAAAATGGTAATCCCTCGCCCAATTGGGTCTCGTTAGGTGGCTTTGGTGGCTATATCGTGGTGGGATTTGACCATAGTATCGACAATCTGGGCAGTTACGACTTCGCGATTTTGGGTAATTCGTTCAAGGGCTCATCCGAGCCGGGTATTGTTTGGGTTATGCAGGACGAGAATGGTAATGGTCTGCCTGATGATACTTGGTACGAGTTGAAAGGCTCCGAGACCGGCAACCCCGAGACTATCCAAAACTATGCCGTAACCTACTATCGCCCCACCGAGCCTCAACAGCCCGTGCAGTGGAGCGACAATCAGGGTAATAGCGGACAGATAGACTACTTGAAGGCTTACCACAAGCAGGATTACTACTACCCATTATGGATTGAGGAGGATAGCTACACGCTGACCGGCACCTGTCTGAAAGCCCGCAACTACGATGCTTCGAATGGAAAGGGTACATATTGGGTGAATGATGAGTATGATTGGGGATATGCTGACAATTTTAGTTCCGAAGACCGACTGACCGATGACAGCAATGTGGGCGCGGCTGCCAATGCCAACCACTTCAAAATCTCGAATGCGATAGATGTAAACGGCAAGCACAAGGAGTTGAAGTACATCGATTTTATAAAGGTACAGGTCGGAGTCAATGCCAAAAGTGGCTGGTTGGGCGAGATTTCGACAGAAGTTTTTGGATTCAAGGACCTGCACTTTGAATAATTATGTGTAATTTCGCAAGCGAAAAGAGATGCTGATGAGAGCCTTTGTCCGAAATATTGAGTTTGTAGTGGTGCTTCTGTTGGCTGTCGCGCTCGGTGGCTGTATGAAGTGGGACTATCTCTACACCGAGGAGTTCAATGAGCGAGGCAGGGGTCTTTTCTGCCTTAATGAGGGTAATTTTCAGTATGGCAACGCATCACTATCGCACTACAACCCTGCAACACATAAGGTTGAAAACGAGGTGTTCGCCCGCGCCAACGGTATGAAGTTGGGCGATGTGGCGCAGTCGATGACCATCCGCAACGGTATAGGCTGGGTCGTAGTAAACAACTCGCACGTCGTCTTTGCCATCGACATCAATACATTCAAGGAGGTAGGACGTATCACGAACCTTACCTCTCCGCGATATATCCACTTTCTCTCGGACGAGAAAGCTTACGTCACCCAAATCTGGGATAACCGAATCTTTATCGTAAACCCCAAACGTTACGAGATTACGGGGTATATCGAAGTACCGAATATGACTATGGAGTCCGGCTCTACGGAGCAGATGGTGCAGGTGGGAGATTTCGTATATGTGAATTGTTGGTCGTATCAAAACCGAATACTCAAGATTGACACCCGAACAGACAAGGTGGTCGATGAACTCATAGTGGGTATTCAGCCCACATCGCTTGCGCTGGATTGCAACGATAAGTTATGGACCGTAACTGATGGTGGTTATGAAGGCTCTCCATACGGATATGAAGCGCCTTCTCTCTATCGCATTGATGCCGAAACCTTCACCATCGAAAAGCAGTTTAGATTCAAATTTGGCGACTGGCCCTCGGAGGTGCAACTCAACGGTGCGAAAGATAAGATTTATTGGCTCAACGATGATGTTTGGGAGATGAGCGTAACAGCCGACTACCTGCCTGCCGAGCCGTTCCTACCGTACAAAGATACTATCTACTATGGTCTTACAATCGACCCTCAATCGGGCGATGTCTATATTGCCGATGCGATAGATTATGTGCAGCAAGGAATGATTTATCGCTACTCGAAAGAGCGTGAGTTGCTCGATAGTTTTTATGTGGGAATCATCCCCGGTGCGTTTTGTTGGAAATAGAAGAGAAGAGTATGAAAAGAGTTATAATAGGCATACTGCTCTCGATTATTCCGCTCGGATTGTCCGCACAAACCGAGCAGGTGTGGCATAAGCGCACGCACGACATCCCCGAAATCTCGGTCTATGGCTCACGCCCGATGAAAGATATTGGCACACAACAGACCAAAATCGACACCACGGCTCTCAAAGAGAACATCTCGCTTTCGATGGCCGATGTGCTGACCTTCAACTCCTCGATATTTGTCAAGAGTTATGGTCGTGCAACCCTATCGACTGTGGCATTTCGAGGCACTTCGCCTTCACACACGCAGGTAACATGGAATGGAATGCGCATCAATAACCCGATGCTCGGAATGACCGACTTCTCGATGATTCCATCCTACTTTATCGACGATGCCTCATTGCTGCACGGCACATCCTCGGTAAATGATACGGGTGGTGGTTTGGGTGGAGCAGTTCGCCTCTCGACCAAGCCTGCCGAAGCGCGAGGTTTCGGCTTGCAGTTTGTGCAGGGTGTCGGCTCTTTCACAACTATCGACGACTTCCTGCGCCTCACGTGGGGTAACGAGCGGTGGCAGACATCAACCCGCGTGGTCTTCTCAACCTCGAAGAACGACTACAAATATCGCAACCGCGACAAGAAGGAGAATATCTACGACGAGCAGATGAACATCGTCGGTCAATACTACCCCATAGAGCGCAATCGCAGCGGAGCCTTCCGTGACCTGCACCTCCTGCAAGAGGTCTATTACAATACCGGCAAGGGCGACCGCCTCGGACTGAATGCGTGGTACATAGCCTCCAATCGCGAACTGCCGATGCTCACGACCGACTACGGCAATGCTGCCGCCTTCGATAATCGCCAGCGCGAGCAAACATTCCGAGGAGTACTCTCATGGGACCACCTGCGACCAAATTGGAAGGTGGGAGCCAAGGCCGGATATGTTTATACGTGGATGGCATACGACTACAAGCGCGATGTCGGCAATGGGGTAATGCATGCCATGACCCGCTCGCGAAGCCTTGTGAATACAATCTATGCGCAAGCCGAAGGCGAGTACTACATCGGCAAAAAGTGGCTCTTTACGGCAAATCTGTCGGCACACCAGCATTTAGTCGAGAGCCGCGACAAAAACATCATACGCCAGGACGGCAACAAGGCTATTGTCGGCTACCACTCCGGACGTTTTGAACTTTCGGGGTCGGTATCGGCGAAGTGGCGACCCATCGACCGTCTGGGCATATCGGCAGTGTTGCGCGAGGAGTTGTTCGGCAACAAATGGACACCCATCATTCCGGCTCTCTTTATCGATGGGGTAATCTCTCAAAAGGGCAACATCACAGCCAAAGCCTCCGTGTCGCGCAACTTCCGCTTTCCAACCCTCAACGACCTCTATTTCCTGCCGGGTGGAAATCCCGACCTGCGCCCCGAAAGCGGCTGGACATACGATGCGGGCATCTCGTTTACCATAGGCAAAAAGGGAGTCTATTCGTTGAGCGGCTCGGCGACGTGGTTTGACTCACATATCAAGGATTGGATTATCTGGCTACCCACCGCCAAAGGCTTCTTCTCGCCCGAAAACATCAAGGATGTACACGCCTACGGAGTGGAGTTACAGGCGGCTCTCTCGGTGGCTCTCGCCCCAAAGTGGCAATTAGACCTCAACGGAAACTTTTCGTGGACACCCTCTATCAACGAGGGCGAGCCGCGCTCGGCAGCCGACCGCTCGGTAGGCAAACAATTGCCATACGTTCCGGAGTTCTCCTCCTCGGTCACAGGGCGGTTGTCGTGGCGCAGATGGTCACTCCTCTACAAGTGGTGCTGGTACAGCGAGCGATTCACGATGTCGAGCAACGACCTCTCGCTATCGGGCAAACTGCCCGAATACTTTATGAGCAACATCTCGCTCGAAAAGGTGCTGGTATTCAATTGGGCAGACCTCTCGCTCAAAGGAACGATAAACAACCTCTTCAACGAGGAGTATCTCACGGTACTCTCGCGCCCGATGCCCGGCATAAACTTCGAAATCTTCGTGGGCATTACGCCCAAGTGGGGCAAATAATCGAATTTTTTACTACTTTTGTATCAAAACGATAACCCTGATACAATGAAAAAACTTCTTATCCTCGTGGTTGCCGCGCTATTGGCAATCTCCGCATCGGCTCAAACACTCTCCTCTCCTGACGGAAATCTTGTAATGACTTTCGCTCTTACACAGAAGGGTACCCCGACCTACACACTATCATACAAGGGTCAGGAGGTTATCCGCCCAAGTGCGCTGGGATTTGAGTTTGTCGATAACGCCTACGAGAACTACGGCACCTACTATCACACGCCCAAACGCCCTATCTATTCGATGCGCGAAGGTTTCACTTTGCAAGAGACCGCAAGTGCCACATTTGACGAGGTGTGGAAGCCCGTATGGGGCGAGAATGCCGAGATTCGTAACCACTATAACGAACTTCTCGTGAAACTCTGTCGCAAGGAGCGTAATTTTATGCTCAACATCCGCTTCCGCCTCTACAATGACGGACTCGGATTTCGCTACGAGTTCCCGTGGCAAGCGAACAAAAAACTCTCATATTTCGTTATCCGCGAGGAATATACCGAATTTGCAATGACTGGCGACCATACGGCATATTGGATTCCGGGCTGCTACGAAACGCAAGAGTACGAGTATGCCGTGTCGCGCATGAGCGAGATAGATGACCGAATAGTCGAAGTTGGCAAAAATGTGGGCAATGCCATGCAAAAAATCTTCTCGCCAACGGGAGTACAGACCTCCCTGCAACTCAAAACCGACGATGGCCTATACATCAACATCCACGAGGCGGCTCTCGTAGATTATTCGTGTATGCATCTCGAACTCAACCCCGACACCAACGTCTTTACCTCGCACCTTACGCCCGATGCGCTCGGATACAAGGGTTGGATGCAGGCTCCGTGCCACACGCCATGGCGCACTATCGAGGTTTCGGATGACGCCTGCAAAATTCTGGCATCCAATCTGATACTAAACCTCAATGACCCCTGTGCATACGAGGACACATCGTGGATTAAGCCAATAAAGTATATTGGCATTTGGTGGGAACTGATGCTCGGCAAGAGTCGTTGGTATTATACCGCCGAGTTCAAGAAAAAGGGAGTCAAACTTGGCGAAAACGACTACACAAAAGTTACTCCGTTACCCAACCACGGAGCCAACAATGCAAATGTCCGTCGTTACATCGATTTTGCCGCCAAACACGGCTTTGACCAAGTCTTGGTCGAGGGTTGGAATGAAGGTTGGGAGGACTACTACGGATGTCGCAAGGATTATGTATTCGATTTTCAGACCCCCTACCCCGATTTTGACATCAAGGCTCTGAACGAGTATGCCCACTCGAAGGGTGTGCGACTGATGATGCACCACGAAACCTCCTCATCGGTGCGTAATTATGAACGCCACATGGAGAGAGCCTATTCGATGATGAACGACTATGGATACAATGCCGTAAAGAGCGGTTATGTGGGTGGAATCATCCCCAATGGAGAATATCACTCCGGACAATATATGGTCAATCACTATCTATATGCCGTCAAGGAGGCTGCAAAGCATCGGATTATGGTCAATGCTCACGAGGCTATCCGCCCCACGGGTCTATGTCGAACATACCCCAACCTTATCGGCAACGAGTCGGCCCGCGGTATGGAGTACTGCACAAACGAGGATGCAGGCATCAAACCGCACCATGCAGCCACACTGCCATTTACCCGCCTGAAAGGTGGCCCGATGGACTATACTCCGGGCATCTTGAATATGAAGTTTGCCGGGCAGACGCCCCGAAAAGATAAGGCTCGCAGATGTGTCCGCTCGACGATATGTAACCAACTTGCACTCTACGTCACACTCTTCTCGCCCTTGCAGATGGCTGCCGACCTCCCCGAAAATTACGAAAACCAGCCCGCAGCATTCCAATTCATCAAGGATGTTGCGGTCGATTGGGACGAGAGCCGCTATCTAGCAGCCGAGCCGGCAGAGTATATCGTTGCAGCACGTCGCACCAAAGGCAAGAATGAGTGGTTTGTGGGAGGAATTACCGACAACGAGCGCACGATGCCCATATCTTTTGATTTTCTCGAAAAGGGCAAGAATTACATTGCCACCCTCTATAAAGATGGCAAAGATGCCGATTGCGACAACAATCCACACGCCTACACGGTCGTTTCGGGTCGCATCGATAGTCGTAGCGCGTTAAAGATATGGATGGCACATGGCGGAGGTTTTGCGATTTCGATACGCGAAGCCACCACTGCCGACTCAAAGGTAAAACCTCTCAAATAGCCGAAAGGGTCGCCATTTTCGGCGGCGAGTGGTCTTCTATGTAGGATTTTGGCACCATTATCCCATTACCATCTATAACAGAAAGGGCGTGTTCCAAATTTGTCGGACACGCCCCCTTTGTTATAAATCGTATAACGTCACTAAACCTTCGGCTACTCCTTCATTGCATGACGATAGCCGTCGATTTTATCCCACTCACCACGAGTGAAGTCGGGGAAGAGCACCGGCATCGAGCCATTCTCGATTGAGGCAGCGGAGAGTTCGCCTATACACGACCACTCTGCGGCATCATACACATCTTGGTCGAGCGGCAGACCATGACGCAGGCAATAGACCAGACGGGCATCCATAATGAAATCCATACCGCCATGTCCGCCCACGCGCTTCGCCTGCTCCATAAGTTCGATTTGTATGGGGTGGCGATACTTTTCGAGCAGCGCATCACGCACATCGTCGGGAACAAACTTGTGCGACGAGAGATTCTCGTGGTCGGGATTTCCGCTCACATCGGCAGCCTCGGCAAAGAGGAATCCCTTGACGGGATATTTATTGGCAAAGCCCTTGGTTCCGGTCAATTGATAGAGGCGATTGTAGGGTCGCGGGGTATAGACATTGTGCTGCAACGAGATGGTCTTACCCTGCTCGGTGGCAATAAGTGTGCAGGTGTGGTCGCCATTGGCAAATGTATCAACACCAAGGCTCTCCTTGGCGGTGTTCAAACCACACACCGACTTGGTATCCATCGACACCAGACGGGTCATGCGGTCGCCACGATGAATGTCGAGCAGTTGGCAAACGGGACCGAGTCCGTGAGTAGCATAGACATCGCCACGATGTTGCTGATTATATTTCAGACGCCAATTGCCCTGATACTCCTGCCAGAACTCGTCAAGATTATGGATGTAGGCTCCCTCGACGTGCAGAATCTCGCCAAACAGACCTTTTTGAGCCATATTGAGCGTTGTGAGTTCGAAGTGGTCATAGATGCAGTTTTCGAGCATCATACAGTGGCAACGTGTGCGCTCCGAGGTATCAACCAACTGCCAGCACTCCGCCACGGTCATTGCTGCCGGCACCTCGACAGCCACATGCTTGCCACACTCCATGGCATATACCGCCATCGGGGTATGCAATCGCCATGGGGTCACAAGATAGACCAAGTCGATATCGTCGCGCTGACACAACTCCTTCCAGCCATCCTCGCCCATATATGTTGCCTCCACAGGGACACGAGCGCAACCCAGCGATTCGAGCATCTGCTGTGTCTTTTCGATATTTTCGGGGATAAGGTCACACAGAGCCTTAACCTCGGCACCCTCAATCTGTGCAAAACGCTTAACCGCTCCCGGTCCGCGCATACCAAGACCCACAAAACCTACACGAACAACGGGCATAGGCTCTGCGGCAAAGCCAAGCATCGACTGCTGACCTTCGGCACGTGCCGGCTCGTCAAAAACGATTTGATTATCGGTAATTTTGTAGGGTTTGTCGCCATCAAAACTGCACCCCGACAGCAACAGGGCGCATACTGCAACCATAAATGTTGCAATGTTCAGAAAGTTTCGTTTCATATCTTTTTTGGTTGGTTTTTCTCTATACAAAAGTACTATTTTTTTCGTTTATCACCAAAATACGGTTCGGATTGTTAATAAAATATCGAAAAAGAGTTGCACCTCAACGGATAGCGACTCTTTATTAGCACTATATTTGCATCCGAGAAACAGAACTTTTTTCAAAAACAGACCAACAGTTATTATGGCAGAGATGAAACAGGTCGGCATCGACCTCGAACTCGATGAGGCTACGGCACAGGGACACTACTCCAATCTGGCTATCATTTCGCACTCGGCCTCGGAGTTCGTCATAGACTTTGCGGCGATGCTTCCGGGCGTACCGAAGGCAAAGGTAAAGAGCCGCATTATATTGACCCCCGAACACGCGAAACGACTTCTGCTATCGTTGCAGGACAACATTACGCGCTACGAAAGCAATATGGGCCAAATCAAATTCCGCCAGCCGGAGCAGACTAACGGCAACTTCAACAAGATAGGCGAGGCGTAACAGAACAGCCCCGACCAATTCGGTCGGCAGACTATACAGACTCACTCGGTAAAGGTCTTATTTCTTGCGAAAGAAATAGGACTTTTGTCGTTTTTTATCATCCTGATTGCGGGCAACATACAGACGCTCGCCCGTGTAGGGGTTCTCGCCCGTGTAGAACATCACCGACGAGAGGGTCATCGGTGTCGGCGTGAGGTCCTGCACCTGTTCGAGATTGAAGTGCAACCTGCCCAACACCTTCTGCGACAACGCCCTCATATCCTGCTCGGTACAACCGGGATGCGACGATATAAAGTAAGGAATAAGTTGGAAGTTAAGACCCTCGCGACGACAAATCGAGCGGAAATCCTCATTCAACTTCTCAAAGAGCCCAAACGAGGGCTTGCGCATCAGTTTTAAGACCTTATCCTCGGTATGCTCCGGAGCAACCTTCAAACGACCCGACGTGTGGTGCTTTACAACCGTTTCGAGGTACTTCCCTCCATCAAAAAGGTCATATCGGATACCGCTGCCGACAAATGCCTTCTTTACCCCCTTCACGGCACGAATCTTCTCGTAGAGAGCAAGTAGTGGGCGGTGGTCATTATCGAGATTGGGACACATCTTGGGGTGCAGGCACGACGGTCGGCGACACTTGGCGCAGAGCGAGCGGTCGTGACCTCTCATTCGATACATATTTGCCGATGGCGCACCGACATCCGACAGATAACCTCGGAAGTCTGGCATTCGGGTAATCGCCTCCACCTCGCGCAAAATCGACTTTTCGCTACGCGAGGTTATAAACTTGCCCTGATGGGCAGATATGGTACAGAACGAACAGCCACCGAAGCAGCCTCGATGAATATTTACCGAGTGTTTTATCATCTCCCACGCAGGGATATCACCCTTACCTCGATATCGCGGATGTGGCGCACGCTCGTAAGGAAGGTCAAACGAGTGGTCCAACTCCTCGGTCGTAATATCGGTATTTGGAGGATTGATTACGACATATCTGTCGCCCACACGCTCGACAAGCGCGGCCGTCGGTTCGAGCAGGTTACTCTGCACCTCCTCGGTGACGAAATTTTCGCCAAAAGCCTTGGGATTACGTGCGCACTCCTCGAAAGAGTGCAACTCGATTTTATCCTCGATGCGCTCGACATAATCGCGGTCGGCAATGAAGCCCACCTGTCGGATTTTGCGGAGCAGTTTGGCGTTATAGCCATTGCGCATAGCCTTTGCCACCTCGCAGACCACCCGCTCGCCCATACCATACATCAGCAGGTCGGCACCACTCTCGGCAAGAATGGAGCGATGGAGCGAGTTGCTCCAATAGTCATAATGAGTAAGTCGTCGCAGAGAGGCCTCGATACCTCCGATAACAACCGGAATATGAGGATATAACTTTTTGAGTATCTGCGTATAGACCGTAACCGCTCGGTCGGGGCGAAATCCCGCCTTGCCACCTGCTGTATAGGCATCATTGCTTCGCAAGCGCAGGTTGGCAGTGTAGTGATTGACCATCGAGTCCATCGCTCCTGCCGTAACGCCAAAGAAGAGGCGAGGTGCGCCAAGTTTCGTGAAGTCGCGCAGGTCATCACGCCAGTTTGGCTGTGGGACTATCGCCACACGCAACCCCTCCGCTTCGAGCAGACGACCCACGACCGCAGCCCCGAATGAGGGGTGGTCGATGTAGGCATCTCCCGTGAAGAGAATCACATCGAGCGAATCCCAACCCAGAGCGCGTACCTCTTTTATGGTTGTTGGCAGAAACAAATTTTTGTCTATGTTGGTTCGGTTTCCAATCTCGGTCACAAAGACCAAACACTACCTCAACACAACCTCGGTGCTACCCATCATATAGCCACCGCTGTACAACTGAACCTTGTAGGTACCTGCGGCAAAACCGCTGCCATTGTAGAAGATGCTGACATCAAGGTCTTCGTTCTGATAATCGACCTCTCGCGAAGCCGAGTAACTCAACTTACCTCCTTCGAACTCAAACGACGGGGTCTGCTCGGTCGAGAGGATATAGCCGTCAGGCGAAGTTATACGGACATAGATTTCGCGGTTACCCGGAGTTGCCAACTCGTTTGAGTTGAGCGTAAAATCGACACGCAGGGTCGTTGCTGTGCGCACGCGGCTCACCGGCTTACCCTTGGAACTCAACGCAATAAGCGTAATATCTCTTGCACGGAGAATTGCACCCTGCTGTACCTTGTTTTTAAGTTCCGAAGCCTTCTCTTCGGCGCGCTCGGCACGCAGATTTGCTGACGAAATCTCCTTACGATACGAGACATTCTCGTTTATCAGCTTTTTGTTGAGGTTGTTGAGCGAGTCGATTTGTCGCAAGTAACGCTTCATTACGGTACGTAGCGTTCCGACCTCCTTCTCGTAAGCACGCAGACGATTGTAGTTGAGGCGACGCTCATATTTGAGTTGCTCTACAAGTTCGTTTGCCTCGACCAGACGTGCCGAGATGGTGTCGTTCTGATATTGAAGGCTGTCATACTCCGAAATCAGGCTCGTAAGGTCGTTCTTAATCGAGTCGCGCACCACCTCCAACTCGCGATATTCGAGCTGTTGGCGACGGTTGATATTGTAGTAAAGCACCGATATTGCCGCCAGAATAACAGCCAAAATTGCAATCACGATTTTGTAACCGCGCAGCGACTTGTTCACATCGGTCCGATAGTAATAATCCTCTTCGTCGTTCTCCTCTTCGGGAGCGTATCCTTTGGTATTCTCTTCCATAGTGTTGTATTATATTTCTGCAAAGATAGTGTTTTTTATGCAATTATACCACCCGCAACCCAAATCAACGCTTCACGCGGCTGTCGAGCGGGTATTTCAGACCCGTACATTTCGATATATATGCACAGATGCTGCCGATACGTATGGGCGATTCGAGATATACAGGGAATTTATTATCGTCATCGGTAATCCATATCGAGAACTCCGTGCCATCCGTAAATGAAAAGCCGTCAGAGGTGCCTATCTGGCACTTGAATTTGAGTGTGCGGAACTTTCCCATCTTCGGGATGCGCTTTATCTCGCGACCGATAAATCTAAATTCGAGATAACGCACCGTATCCTCCAAGATCATCTCCAAACGTCGCGATTCGCCCTCTCGGAACGAGGTGGAGGCTTCACTGCGCAGGTTAAAGTAGAGCGATACCGGGTCCATACCCTGCTCGGAAATCTGCATTGTCTTGCGCTGTTCCGGAAGTTGTTTCTTCTGCCAACGGGTATTGACAACACCATTTGCTCTGTCGTAGCGATATTCGCTGCGGAAGGTGTAGGAGCCTTCACGTATATCGCTGGCAAAACGCGTTGTACGATTGTCGAGCGTATCTGCCCAGATGTAGTAACTGTCATCGACCGTAAAAAACCAGCGATAAGCCGGCATCGTCACTCCGCGACCATGCACCTTGTAGTGCGGTCTGCCATCAAGCGTATCGAGCGTAGTGCGCACATCAACCGTGGCAACCTCCGTGTTCGGAAAGAGTTTTGCCTTGTAACTTACGCGATACGACAACACCTCCCCCGGCTGGTAGAGTTGTGCCGAAGCGGTCATCGATGCCGTCAAAGCAAATATTATTACCCACAAAAATCGCTTCATACTATTCAAACGCCCGACGCGATCCATTTATTACAATTTTATCGCACCTCTGTTACGAAATCATCGAAAAATCCATCTTCTCCTCGGCTGCATATCGCAGTTTCAGTTGCAACAACCCTTGGTTTTCGGGCTTCGCAAGGTTGGCATCATCGGCAAGCAGGGCTATGGCTGCGGTCTGCGTCACTTGCAGAATCTGCGTATCGAGTGTCGGATTGGCAATCTTCAAATCAAAAGCCGCGCCACTCTGCATCGTGCCATTGATATCGCCCGCACCGCGCAATTTAAGGTCGAGTTCCGCGAGTCGGAATCCGTCATTGGTCTCGCACATAGCCTCCAAGCGTTGGCGAGCCTCCTTCGAGAGTTTTTCGCCTGACATCAAGATACAGTAGGATTGCTCGCCACCACGACCCACACGACCTCGCAACTGGTGCAACTGCGAGAGTCCGAATCGCTCTGCCGACTCGATAACCATAACCGTCGCATTCGGCACATCGACACCCACTTCGATTACCGAAGTGGCGACCATAATATCCGCCTCGCCCGCCTTGAATTGGCGCATCGACTCCTCCTTATCCTCCGGTTTCTGCTTACCATGACACACCGCCACGCGATACTCCGGTAACGGAAAATCGCGCGAAATCGACTCGAATCCGTCGGTCAAATCCTTATAATCCATCGTCTCGGACTCCTTAATCAGCGGATATACCACATACACCTGTCGCCCCTTGGCTATCTCCTGACGCATAAAACCGAAGAGTCGCAGACGTGCCGAGTCGTAGTAATGAACGGTACGAATAGGTTGGCGATTGGGTGGCAACTCATCAATAATCGACACATCTAAATCGCCATAGAGAGTCATTGCCAGTGTGCGAGGTATAGGCGTTGCGGTCATCACAAGGATATGTGGCGGCTGCGAGTTTTTTGTCCACATCTTCGCCCTCTGCTCCACACCGAAGCGATGCTGTTCGTCGATAACCACAAAGCCGAGATTTTCAAACTTCACACGCTCCTCAATCAGAGCGTGGGTGCCGATAAGAATCTTTACCGAGCCGTCGGCAATACCTTCGAGGGCTGCACGTCGCTCGCGGGCTTTCGACGAGCCGGTAAGTATGGCAACACGCACCCCGCAACCCTCCAACATTCGCGAAATGGTCGCAAAGTGTTGGCGAGCGAGAATCTCGGTCGGCGCCATCATACAAGCCTGATAGTCGTTATCGACCGCCAGCAACATCGTGAGCAGAGCCACCACGGTCTTGCCGCTACCCACATCGCCCTGCAACAAGCGATTCATCTGATACCCCGACACCATATCGCCACGAATCTCCTTAATCACGCGCTTCTGTGCGCCCGTGAGGGGGAATGGCAACCTGCCATACAGCCCATTAAACGCCTCGCCAACCTTCGGAAAGAGGAATCCGTTACGACGACTTATACGGTCGGTGCGTTGCGTTTGGATGTTTAGTTGTATGCCGAGCAACTCCTCGAATTTCAGACGATATTGTGCCTGCCGCAACGCTTCGGGCGATTGCGGAAAATGTATGTTGTAGAGAGCCTCCCGCAGAGGTATAAGCCCATACTGCCGCATCAGTGCAGGGGGCATTGTTTCGGCAATATGCTCCTTGGCAACAGCCCACAGATTGCAGATGATGTTGTAAAATCCTTTGGCACCAAGTGACGAGGAGAGACGCTCGGTTGTGGAGTAGATTCCCTGCATACCGCTCTCGTTCTTACGCGAGAGAGCCTTCTCGACGCTCTCAATCTCCGGATGCACAATCGACAGTTCGCCACGAAAGAAGGTGGGTTTTCCGAAGATAAGATACTCGCGCCCCACCTCGATACGCTTCTCTATCCAATTGACACCCTGAAACCAGATAAGTTCTGCCGAGCCGGTCAAGTCCGAGACATAGACCGAAAATCTGCGCTTACGCCCAGCACCGGCATAACTCACGCCCGTAACTCTGGCGCGAAATTGAACGTATGCCAACCCGGCCGCCTCCGAAATCTCCCCGATTTGGTAGATTTTTGTGCGGTCGATATATCGGAACGGGAAGTGGTAGAGCATATCGCGCATAGAGCGGATACCCAACTCCTTTTCGAGAAGTTTGGCACGCACTTCGCCCACTCCGGCGATATACTTCAATCCATTATCGAGATAATCTGCCATATCTCCTACAAAAGTAAGAAATTTCGCAATTCACAATTCACAATTCACAATTATTTTTTGCAAAACTTGTCCCACTGACGAGAATTCTCAATTATTTTCCATTTTTAAGTTCGTTTTACTATCTTTGTAGTATGAATTTAAGCAAGTACATACGTCGAGAGAGTTGCGAGGTGCAGATTGGCGATGTCTGCATCGGTGGCAACAACCCCGTGGCGGTGCAGTCGATGACCAACACGGCAACTGCCGACACCGCATCAAGTGTTGCGCAAATCAAACGCATAGCAGATGCAGGTGCGCCGATAGTACGCCTCACGGCACAAGGTCGCAAGGAGGGCGAAAACCTCGAAAACATCATGCGAGAACTGCGTGCCGATGGCTATCGCACGGCTCTGGTGGCAGATATTCACTTTGTCCCCGAAGTGGCAACCATTGCTGCTCGATATGTCGATAAGGTGCGTATTAACCCCGGCAACTACCGCACCTCAAATGGCGAGTTGGAGGCTCTCATAGAGCAGTGTCGCGAGCGAGGTGTTGCCCTGCGCATCGGTGTCAATCACGGCTCTCTTGCAAAGCATATTTTCGACGAGTGGGGCGACACGCCACAAGGTATGGTCGCCTCGGCAATGGAGTTTTTGAGGGTCTGCCACGAGCGAGACTTCTCGCAGGTTGTGGTCTCGATGAAGTCGAGCAACACGCGCGTAATGGTCTATGCCTATCGTCTGCTGGTCGAGGCTATGGAGCGTGAGGGCATGAACTACCCCATTCATCTTGGCGTTACCGAGGCGGGCAACGGCATCGAGGGTCGCATTAAGAGTGCCGTGGGTATCGGTGCGTTGATGGCTGACGGCATTGGCGACACCATTCGCGTATCGCTCACCGAAGCGCCCGAAGCGGAGGTGCCTGTGGCGAAGATGCTGGTCGATTACTTTGCATCTCGCGAGGGCGAGTTTGAGATTGCAGATGCTTCGGCATACTCTCCCACCGAGTATCGACGTCGTAGCGCGGTGCAGATACCGGTTGTAAGGAACGAGATTACCCCCGAATTTGCGGTTGTGGAGTCGGTGTCGGCAAATCCGACAGCCGAACTTCGTGCTGCCATTCTCAATATGGCAACCGAGCGCCCGATAGCCGTAACCCGTCGATATGATGACCTCACACTCGAAGAGGTTGCCGTCAAGGCTGCGGCAGACTTGGGTGTGCTTTTCATTGACGGCTTGGCTGATGGTCTGCGCATCGAGGCTCCGCAGTTTGCAGACGAGGCCCTGCGCGAGGTAGAGTTAGCAATCTTGCAGGCGGCTCGTGTGCGCTTTTCACATACCGAGTATATCGCCTGTCCGAGTTGTGGTCGCACCCTCTACGATATCGAGACCACCCTTGCACAAATCAAGGCAAAGACCTCGCACTTGAAAAATCTCAAAATCGGTATTATGGGCTGCATCGTAAATGGTCCGGGCGAGATGGCAGATGCCGACTACGGATATGTCGGGGCGGCTCCGGGACGCATTACTCTCTACCGCGGGCGCGAGATTGTAGAGCGCAACATTCCGCAGGAGGAGGCTATCGACCACCTTATCGCTCTGATTAAGTCCGATGGAAATTGGGTGGAGCCGGAAGGAAATTAACAAGACCTTACAACGCTCACGCCAAATATCAATTATCAATTCAAATGGTTGTTCTACCATCGACATACCTCGGCTCGATTGAGTATTTTGCCAACCTCGCACAGCGGGGCGGAGAGTGTGTAGTGGATATTCACGAACACTACATCAAACGCTCCGAGCGCAATCGTGCGCAGATAATGACCGCAAACGGGATTATGCCTCTGTCGGTACATGTTGTCAATGCCAACCGCCCCCGAACACCGATGCACAAAGTGCGAATCGACTACTCGAAGCGTTGGCAACACCAACATTGGGTTGCTATCGTGTCGGCATACCGCTCATCGCCATACTTTGAACACTATGCACCCCTGATAGAGCCATTCTACTCGGCTCACTACGACTCGTTGGTCGAGTTTAACACAGCCCTAACCTCGCGACTGATGCAGTTGTTGGGTATCGAGGGGGGATTGCACCTATCGGAGGAGTATGTCGAGGCGGCTGCGGGAGATATCGACCTGCGCATAAAAAAGAGGGAGAGTCACTTCGACTCCCCCCACTATTTCCAACTCTTTTCGGACAGATTCCCCTTTGAGCCAAACCTCTCGGTCTTGGATTTGCTCTTCTCGGAGGGACCTGCCGCTATCGACTTTTTAAGACGTTGCCGATTGTAAGGGTCATCCGGTCACGCAGGTCACCGGCAACAACCTCCACATCATTCACGCCACGCAATTGCAGCACCTCCGACTCGTATTGACACGGGCCTACATTGCTAATCTTTGCGGTGTCTCCGTTAATTATCAGCACCGGCTCGGCTGACGATGAGTAGAACTTGATTTTCTGGTCTGTACGACTACGATACTGGTTGATTTTTCCCTTGATATGCAGTGTGGGAGATGTGCGATTCCACAGCGCGCGGTAGAGATAATAGGTATCCTTCGTCGTCTTGTGGTCTAACTCTACAAGACCCGCATTCAGCACTCCCGACAGATACCTCGTCGCACCAAAGTCGAACATATTGTTAATCCACGTACCCCAGAAGAGGTCTGCGCCAACCAACTCGCGCACATATCCTTCGTGGAAGTTGCGCTGCCAGATTGCCGGGGTTTTATTGCCGCGATATTTGGTGTGGGTAATGATATCCGAAGGCTCTCCAACAGCACTGCATGCGCCATAACTAATCGCCTGTCGCAGATGTTTCCACTCTCCGGCAAGGAGGTCACACCAAATCTTGACATCCGAGATTTTACCCTTATCCCAGCCAAGACTCTGCTGCCAGACGATAAGGTCAGTGATGAAGTTGATATCTCCGTCTTGATTGCTGCATGCCACGGTCGGGCGCGAGGGATCGAGTTTTTTCGCGAGAGAGTTTAACTCCTTGACATACCCCATCATCTTCTCGCCACGCGGTTTAAGCAGTGAAAAGACTCCCCACATAACCACCGAGGGGTGATTGTTGTTTTGTGCAATGATTTCACGCACTTGTGTTCGCCCGTTATCCTCAAAACGACGGGTCGAGAAGTAGGGAATATCGCTCAAAAACGGAGCCTGCGTAAGCGGGAAATCGACCCACACAAGCACACCCTGCTCGTCACACATGTCGTAGAGGCATTGAGCGTGGGGTGCCGTGGCAGAGCGGATGGCATTGGCTCCCATATCACGTATCAGGGTCAAATCCTCGGCATACTGCTTATTGGTCATTGCGTTGCCCACACCTGCACGGTCGTGATAGAGCGCGACGCCTCGCACCGGTGTAGTTCTACCATTGAGCATAAAACGCTTCTCCGGAGTTACCTCGATTTTTCGGAATCCCGTGCGAATCGAGAGGGTATCGCTACCCGCCACAACGCGCACGTCATAGAGTTTCGGAGATGCCGGACTCCACAATTCGGGCGTTTCAATGGCAAAGGGAACAGTTACCGCCTTGCCGTCGGTCTTGGCGCGTAGGCTCTTATGCACAGCAGCATAGCCGTCGGGGCCGATAATCGACAAGGTCACATTACACATCGACTCGCGGGTGGATGTAAGATAGATAACTGCCTCGCCATCAACTCGCTCACGCGATACGCTGTGCTGGTTTATCATAATGCCGTCGGTACCATAAAACATCGGTGTTACGGTTGTCGGCTCGGTAACGATAAGTTCCACATCGCGATAGATTCCGCCATAGAGATTCATCTCGGTAGAGGTGGGTAGAACATCGTTCTGGTAGGCGTTGCTCACCATCACGTGCAGCAGATTATCGCCATCAAAACGCACCTTGTCGGTAATCTCGAAGGTAAATGCCGTCCATCCGCCACGATGCTCGCCGATATGCTCTCCGTTGAGGAAAACATCGGCAACACTCTGCACACCAAAGAAGCGTAGGAAGAGACGCTTACCGCTCCACTCGGAGGGAATGTAAATCTCGCGCAGGTAGTTTCCCGTGGTCTGCTCATAAGTTCGCGACCCGGTCAGCGCATCGAGATTCCACGTATGGGGAACGGTCACATACCTGGCATTATCGCCCGTGTTCTCGTTCTTGAAGAAGAATCTCCAATCGTTATTGAGCGAATAGACCTCTCGCGCCTCAACCGCGAAAACCGACATAACTGCCAGCAGAATAAGTATATATCGTTTCATAGCCACAGCGAATTATAGTGCAAATATAGGAATAAACGAAAAAAAATGCTAACTTCGTGCGCATAAAGTGCGTTTTGCGCCTATTCAAACACTTTTTAAGATGGGAATATTTGATATTGTCATTTCGGTTTTTGCCCTGATTGCGCTGGTTACCGGTTGGCGCAAAGGATTGATTATTCAAGTTTGCAGCATTGCTGCAATCATCGGAGGAATGTGGCTCGCAGCGGCATTTGGCGAGGAGGTTGGTACGCTCTGCTCTATTGATGTCAAATATGCCAAGGCTGCGGGATTTCTTATCATCTTCTTCGTGGTGCTTATCTTGGTGGCTGTTTTGTCGCGTGTGGCAAAAAAATTCTTTAAGTTTGTCGGTCTTGGGGTTTTAGATTCTGTGTTCGGAGCCTTGCTGTCGGTGGCAAAGGTCGGTTTGGTTATCGGCATTCTCTGCTCGGCATTCAATGCTCTGAATGGCGATGGCCGCTTTGTCAAGACGCAAACTCTCGACAACACCATATTTTTCCGCCCGCTCTGCCGCGCCACCGAGGTCTTTGACCTCTTCGACATAGACGAAGTTGGCAAAACGCTGGAAGAGACGACAAAGAGCGTGACAAATCAAACCGATGTCTGATATGATGCAAAAGGGTGTTGTAATTTGTGCCACAGGAAGTTGGTACGACGTTTTGGCGGAGGATGGAACGACTCGCAAGTGTCGTATCCGCGGCCGTATGCGCCTCAAAGGCGTGCGCTCGACCAACCCTGTCGTCGTGGGGGACGAAGTTCTCTTCACGGAAGAGGGTAGCGACTTCGTTATCGAAGAGTTGTCGCCACGACGCAACTACATCATCCGTCGCGCCTCAAACCTCTCGAAGGAGTCGCATATCATAGCGGCAAACATCGACCGCGCAATGTTGGTCGTAACCCTTGCCTCACCGCGTACTGCCCCCGAATTTATCGACCGCTTTCTTATCACATGCGAGGCATACTCTATCCCCGCAACCATCTTGTTGGCGAAGATTGACCTTGCCACAGAGTGTCGCGAGGAGGTTAAGGCCTTCCGCTCGATATACGAGAGTGCCGGATATGAGGTGGTCGAGATTTCAGCGAAGTTCGGCACGGGTCTCGACCGGGTGAGAGAACTTGTTTCGGGCGCAACAACCCTCGTTGCGGGCAATTCGGGAGTGGGAAAATCGACCCTTATCGGGGCATTGGAGCCAACCCTCGACGTGCGCACAGGCGAGATTTCGCAGAGCCACCACAAGGGTCGCCACACAACCACTTTCTCGACGATGTATCCCCTCACGGGCGGAGGCTCGATTATCGACACTCCGGGAGTCAAGGGATTTGGTCTGATAGATATCGAGGATGCGGAACTCTGCCGCTTCTTCCCTGACATGATGCGCTATGCCCCCGAATGTCGATACTACAACTGCACGCACATTCACGAGCCGGGGTGTGCCGTAATTCGTGCCGTCGAGAAGGGAGAAATCGCCTACTCGCGCTACGAGAGTTATCTGAAAATTTTGGATGAAGATGAAAAATACCGAAAATAGAGCCAAAACGACCGAGTGGTACCGCGAGCGTATCGACTACCTGCGTGAGTTTATGCGCGAGGAGCGTTACGACACCCTTTGTCGGTCGTTGGCTATGCGCACAAAATATATGACCCTGATGGCGGAGAACACGTTTCATCCCCACAATGCCAGCGCGTTGGTGCGCCACTGCGAGGCGTTTGGCGTGCAGACGATGCACACGGTCGAGACACGCTGCAAGTTTGATTTGAGCGAGAATATCATGCGCGGAACAGACAAGTGGGTCGATATCAAGAGTCACAACTCAACAGCAGAGGCGTTGGCAACCTTGCGTCGAGAGGGTTATCGCATTGTGGCAACCACACCCCACCGCGAAAGTTGTACTCCCGAAACCTTTGATGTCACAAAGGGCAAATTTGCACTGGTCTTCGGCACCGAGCATGCCGGCATCTCCGACGAGGTTATCGCTGCGGCAGACGAGTTTTTGAAGATTCCGATGTGCGGAATGGTCGAGAGCCTGAACGTCTCGGCATCGGCAGCAATCTTGGTCTATATGCTCTCGGAGCGTATGCGCCACGAGGTCGAGGGGTGGCAACTCTCGGAGGAGGAGTATCACGAAACTCTATACCGCTGGGCAAGGGAGAGTGTGCGCGACGATGAAAATGTGTTGAAACGTCACTTTGGCGAAGATTTTTAGACTTTTATTACAATTTTATTACGCTTATTACGCGTCGGGTCGGTGAGGCTCGATAGCGCAGGCAATCAAAATTAGAGAGAGATGGCAAACGAGATATTACGAAAGGCTTTTTTGGCGCATGTCGGTCAGACGTCGCCCTCGCCGATGATGATAGAGGTAGAGCGTGCCGAAGGGGTGTTCTTCTATACACCCGAAGGCAAGCCCTACTATGACCTTGTGGCAGGTGTGTCGGTCAGCAATGTAGGACACGCCAACCCTGCCGTCGTGAAGGCTGTACAGGAGCAGGCGGCAAAGTATATGCACGTTATGGTCTATGGCGAGATGGTCGAGCGACCACAGGTTGAGTATGCCACGCGCATAGCCTCATTGCTTCCGGGGGATATCGACAGCGTCTATTTCCTCTCGACCGGAGCCGAGGCTGTCGAGGGAGCGTTGAAACTTGCCAAGCGATACACCGCCCGACGGGAGATTATCTCGATGCGCCGCGCCTATCACGGCTCCACGCACGGAGCAATGACCCTTATGGGGTCGCCCGAAGGCGAGGAGTGGAAGGGTGCTTTCCGCCCTCTGATGCCCGATGTCCGCTCGATAGAGTTTAACGACTTCGGACAACTCTCCGAAATAACGGAACGTACCGCCTGTGTAATTGCCGAGCCGGTACAGGGCGAGGCGGGTGTGCGACCTCCCAAGGAGGGATATCTTGCTGCGCTGCGCAAGCGTTGCGACGAAGTGGGGGCATTGCTTATCTTTGACGAAATCCAGACCGGCTTCGGTCGCACGGGCGAGATGTTTGCCTCGCTCAAATATGGCATTACGCCCGATATTGTCTGTATGGCAAAATCGCTTGGCGGCGGTATGCCTCTCGGAGCCTTCGCGGCTCGCAGGGAGGTGATGAACACGCTGACCCACAACCCTGTACTCGGACACATCACGACCTTTGGAGGTCATCCCGTGTGCTGTGCTGCGGGACTTGCCGCTCTCGACTATCTCGAACAGAACAACATCGTCGGACAGGTCGAAGCGAAGGGTGCGCTTTACGAAGAGTTGCTCTCCGACCACCCTGCCGTGTGCGAAATTCGTCGCAGCGGTCTGCTGCTGGCGGTTGAACTCGGCACATCGGAGCGCATGTTCCGAATGATGGAACTCTTTGCCGAGAAGGGTATTATGAGCGACTGGTTCCTCTTCTGCGACACGGCTTTCCGCATCTCGCCACCGCTGGTTATCTCCGAAGAGGAGATTCGCGACAGTGTGCGCATAATTCGCGACTGTCTTGACCAACTCGCATAATCCACGGCATTTGTGGCGTAAATTTCGAAACATATACCAAATTTTTTATAACTTTGTGCGTTATTGGGTAGTATTGCCCGATTTACCGCAAAGATAGGGGGGGGTAAAGGTGTCTGCCGAGGTGTTTTAATCGAGGCATCTGCTCCTTCTGCCCGATGAATGAGAAAATTTGAATAAAATTACAAGATATGAACAACAAAATTAACGACCTGCTGAAACGTGTCGAGGAGTTCGCGCCCAAGTCGGCAGCCGAAGTAGAGGAGTTCCGCATCAAGGTTCTCGGCAAGAAGGGCGAAATGAATGCCCTGCTCGAAGAGTTTAAGAGCGTTGCCCCTGAACAAAAACGCGAATTTGGACAGAAACTCAACCATCTCAAAAATCGCGCATTGGAGCGTGTAAATAGCCTCAAAGAGGAGTTCGCCTCGATGGCAACTCCGGCAACGGCTGTGGGCGACATGACCCGTCCGGGCAGTAGCGAGGAACTTGGCTCGCGCCATCCGATTTCGCTTGTGAAGAACGAGATTTGCGATATCTTCTCGCGCTTGGGTTACACCATTGCCGATGGTCCCGAAATCGAGGATGATTGGCACGTCTTTTCGGCACTGAACTTCCCGCCCGAACACCCCGCTCGCGATATGCAGGACACCTTCTTCATCGAGAAGAATCCCGATGTGCTGTTGCGTACCCACACCTCCTCGATTCAGGTTCGCACCATGGAGCGTCAAAAGCCGCCCATCCGTGTAGTGTGTCCGGGTCGTGTGTTCCGCAATGAGGCAATATCGTACCGCGCACACTGCATCTTCCACCAGATTGAGGGTCTCTACATCGATGAGGGTGTCTCGTTTGCAGATATGAAGCAGTCGATTCTCTACTTTGCGAAGGAACTCTTTGGCGAGAGCGCAACGATTCGTATGCGCCCGTCGTACTTCCCCTTCACGGAGCCTTCGGCAGAGGTCGATGTGTCGTGTAATCTCTGCGGTGGCAAGGGATGTCCCGTCTGCAAGGGTACCGGATGGTTGGAGATTATGGGTTGCGGAATGGTCGATCCCAATGTCCTCGAAGCGAGCGGTATAGACTCGAAGAAGTATTCGGGCTTTGCGTTTGGTATGGGAGTTGAGCGTATCGCAATGCTCAAATTTGGTGTGAAGGACTTGCGCCTCTACTTCGAGAACGATGTGCGCTTCCTGCACCAATTCGACAGCGTACTGTAATAAACCGTTTTTGATTTCATTCACTTCGCTCCTTTATGCGTCGAGTCGTTGCCATACTGCTCTTGTGCCTTTTTTTCTCGTGCGGATTCATCAAGGCGCCGCAGCAGAAGGTTACGACCATTGACGTACCCGGTTCGGGGCGTTGCCTGTTTCTCTACACCGAGGGAATCAAGCGCAACATCATCGATAACGATACGTTGCAGGCTCGAAATCTCTTTTTGAAGGCTCTCGAAGTCGATTCTACCTACGCTCCGGCACACTACGAGTTGGCAGCAAATATTCTCTATGAGCAGCCCTCAAAGGCTATCCGACATGCTCGACGTGCCGTTGAACTCGACTCCACAAATCGTTGGTATCTCCAACTCTATGGGCAGGCTCTGCTTGTTGGCAGACGATATGTGGAGGCTCTGCCCGTATTCGAAAAGTTGGTACGCACCGAGCGCAATCCCGACCACTATCGCCTGCTGGCGGCTCTTTATGAGCAGGATCGTCGCCCCTTTTCGGCAATAGCCATCCTCGACTCGGCAGAGCGTCAGTTTGGATTAAACCCCTACCTTGGCGAGATGAAACGTCGTCTGCTGCTCTCGACCCGACAATTCGACAAGGCTCTCGATGAGGCAAAGAAAATGGTGGAGGCAATTCCCTATGCACCTGAAAATCACATTGCACTGGGCGAGGTATATGCCTTGATGAAGCGCGATTCATTGGCAGAGATTTCGTTGCGACGTGCTGTGCAGACCGACTCGACAAGCATTGCCGCATGGGCGGCTCTCGGAGAGTTCTACCACCAAAAGGGAGATATGGGAGCCTACTTCGATGCCACATACCGCCTTGTGAATCTCGAAAATCTCCCCGTGGCGGATAAGATTGATATCTTCCGACAACTGACCGCCAATCGCACGTTCTATCAAGAGAATTACCACCGCATAGATATCCTTGCGACGATGCTCCACAACCGCAATCCGGAGAATCGCGAGGTTATGGAACTCTTTGCCGAGCATCTGATTCGGTCGGGCAAACTCAACGAGGCTCTTGCCCTCTACAAAGCGCAGGTGGGTCGTGCCGATGCCGACCGCGAAAGTTATACGGCTGTAATGGAGATTGAGAGTTATCTCGGACACGCCGACTCGGTGTCGCTATACCTGCATAAAGCCCTTGTCCGCTTCCCCGAAGATGCCGAACTCTATATCCGACGTGGGCATCTTCATCTTCTCGACAAGGAGTATGACAAAGCCATAAAGGGGTATTGTGAAGCATTAAAGCATGCCGGAAACGACACCTTGCGTAGCACAATCTGGGGCTATATCGGTGACACATATCATCAGCAGGCAATTCGTGGCGAAGAGGTGGTCATCGAAGGTGCTTTCGGCACTCGCTCTGCCAATAAGGTCGAGCGTAAAAATATGGAGCGTTGCTACGACTGCTACACCAAGGCTCTTACGCTCCACGCGGACAATGCCGGCGTTTTGAACAACTACGCCTACTTTCTCTCGCTCGAAGAGCGCGACTTGGAACGGGCCCTGACGATGGCGGAACGCGCAATATCGCTGACCGAGAACAACCCAACATATCTCGACACCAAGGCGTGGATTCTCCACAAGTTGGGACGTAACGACGAGGCAAAGCGCGCAATGCGACAAGCAATATCGCTTGACAGAACCAACAGCGCAGACCTTCAACTGCACTACGGAGATATCTTGGCGGCTCTGGGAGAACGATTTATGGCAGAGGTTTATTGGCGCAAAGCGCTTGATAACGGATATGACAAAGGCAGCATAGAGCAACGACTCAATCGCCTCAAACAAAAGAAATAGAGAATCGAAATGACCTTGACAAAGCATATAACCCGAACTCTCCTACTGCTGGTGGCAACTATTACTGTCACCCTGCCCGCCATGGCGCAAAACAGCAAGAAGATTGCCGAGCAACAGCGTGTGATTGCCAACCTCGAAAAACGAATTGCCGAGGACGAGCGCAAAATCAAGGAACTAAAAAGTTCGAAAAGTTCAACCCAAAAGAGGGTCTCGCTGCTCACTCGCCAAATCGAGTCGCGCAACCATCTTCTCAATGCCAATCGCAAGCAGATACGCCTGCTCAACAAGGATATCAACCGCGCCGATAGTGCTGCGCGCAAACTCTCGTCACAACTCGAACACACCAAGGCCCAATATGCCGAACTCGTGCGCGAGACCTATCGCAACTACCGACACAACAACTACTTATCGTATATCTTCTCGTCGGAATCATTCACGGATGTTGTCCGTCGCATAACAATCCTGCGCAACGTGGCAATGGCTCGTAGTGCGAAAATCAAGGAGATTGACCGACTTAACCACGAGGTTGCCCGCCATCGCGACACCCTCGCCCGTCGTCAGGAGGCCTTGAACGCAACCCGTCGCAACCTTAACACCCAGAAGCAACGCCTGCAAAAGGATGCCAACACGGCTCGGCAGACGGTCAAAAATCTATCGAAACAGGAGCAACAGACCCTGCGCAACAAGATTGCACGCGAAGAGAAATTGGAGGTTGCAATCAACGAATTGCGCCGCCTGACAAAGGGCAACAAGGAGGGAGCGTCGTTCTCGAAGATGACCTCGAATCTCAACCTGCCCGTAGTCGGTGGTACGGTACGCAAGTACAAGGGTAATATGGCGGAAATTGTGGGTCGTAAGGATGCGGGGATAATCTCGATATATGCAGGCAAGGTCCTCGACATCAAGCGTAACCGCATAACCAACAAATATGACGTCTATGTGGCTCACGGAGAGTATATCTCGACCTACGCCAACCTCTCGGAGGTGTGCGTTGCGAAGGATTCCAAGGTGGCGAAAAATCAACGTATAGGAACTATCGGCTCATCGGTGAATCTGACCACAATGGAGATGGAGTACAAGATGGTTTTCGGCATCTACTCGCCCAATCCGAGTGAGGTGATGCAGGCCTCTAAATGTTTCAAAAAATAGAGTACAATGGCTATAAAATATCATACCGAGGATTGTAATTATCGACTTGCCGCACGTCGCAAGGTCCGCGAGTGGCTCCACACAGTGGCACAAGAGGAGGGGTATCGCATCGAGGAGATTAACTACATCTTCTGCTCGGCACGTCATCTGCTCGATATGAATCGGCAATTTCTCGGACACGACTACTTTACCGATATCATAACCTTCGATTACAGCGAACTTGGCGAGGGTTTCGTTGCGGGCGATATATTTATCGACGTGGAGACCGTAGCCGACAATGCTCGTCTCTACGGAGCAACCCGACGCGAAGAGATGTTGCGTGTGGTTGTTCATGGACTGCTCCACCTCTGCGGACAGAAGGACAAAACACCTCGTGCCAACCGCCAGATGCACCGCAAGGAGGATAAATACCTTGCCCTCTACAAGTCGATGTTTCAAGAATAAGGATTGCAAAAGATGAATCTTCACTACGATATAATTGTTGTCGGAGGCGGACATGCCGGCTGTGAGGCTGCGGCTGCGGCTGCCAACCTCGGCTCGCGCACGCTGCTGCTCACGATGGATATGACCAAGTTTGCCGCAATGTCGTGCAACCCTGCGGTCGGAGGCGTCGCAAAGGGTCAGATTGTACGCGAAATCGATGCTCTGGGCGGTCAGATGGGTCGTATTACAGACCTCTCGACCATCCAATTCCGAATGCTCAACCGCTCAAAGGGTGCGGCTATGTGGAGCCCGCGCGCACAGTGCGACAAGGCTCGCTTCTCGGAGGAGTGGCGCAGAACGCTCGAAAACACACAAAACCTCTATATTTGGCAAGATACGGCAGATGGGCTCCTCTTCGACACCGAGGGAGAAAAACCCCGAATAACAGGCGTCAAAACGCGAATGGGCGTAACATTCACGGCTGATGCCGTAATCCTTACCAACGGAACATTCCTATCGGGTCTGATGCACTGTGGCCGCTCGAATGCCGAGGGAGGCAGGGCTGGCGATGCCGCCTCATTCGGTATTACCGAACAACTCATCGCTTTGGGCTTCGAAGCAGGAAGAATGAAGACAGGAACACCTGCCCGTTTAGATGCCCGCACCATTGACTTCGAGCGACTCGAACCGCAATATGGCGATGAAAAGCCTTCGAAATTCTCGTTTTCGCCTGATACCGAGCCTGTTAAGCACCAACTACCATGCTTTTTGGTCTATACATCAAAGGCTGTTCATGACACTCTGCGCACAGGCTTCGAGGATTCGCCCCTCTTCAATGGCACGATTCAGGGCATAGGGCCACGCTACTGTCCGAGTATAGAGGACAAATTGCGCACCTTTGCCGGCAAGGAACAACACCAACTCTTTCTTGAACCGGAGGGTCGTACCACCAACGAATATTACCTTAACGGGTTCTCGTCTTCGCTGCCTTATGAGGTGCAAATCAATGCGTTACACCAAATAGAAGGTCTTGAAGACGTGCATGTCTATCGTCCGGGATACGCCATCGAGTATGACTACTTCCCGCCAACACAACTGCACCACTCGTTGGAGACGAAACTTGTTGATAATCTGTACTTTGCGGGGCAAATCAATGGTACAACAGGCTACGAAGAGGCTGCGGCACAAGGACTTATGGCAGGCATTAACGCCCACCGACGACTGCACGGCGAAGAGGCTGTTGTCCTATCCCGCGACGAGGCTTATATCGGAGTCTTGATTGATGACCTCGTAACCAAGGGAGTCGATGAGCCATACCGAATGTTCACGTCGCGAGCCGAGTATCGAATTTTGCTACGACAAGACAATGCAGATGTAAGATTGACTCCGATTGGATATAAAATTGGTCTTGTTTCCGAAAAACAGTACCAGATTTTGCTCAAAAAAAATCAATCCGTAGAATCGCTTATTTCGTTCGCTCACGAACAGAGTGTCAAAGCAAGCGAAATTTGCGACTACTTAAAATCTGTAAATTCGGAGCCATTAACGCAAGGTCGCAAACTTTATGACATTATTTTGCGCAACGAAACAACCATTGCCGGACTGCGCACTGCCCTGCCGAAACTCGACAAATTCATCCTTCGCGAAGAGATTTCGGACGAAGCAATCGAGGAGGCGGAGATTTTGATTAAGTATCGCGGCTACATCGAGCGCGAAAAGATGATTGCCGAAAAGTTAAAAAGGCTCGAAAATATCGCAATTCCCGAAGGCTTTGACTTCAATACAATGAACTCTCTGACCATCGAGGCTCGCCAAAAACTCTCGCGCATCGCCCCCAAAACCATTGGTCAGGCATCGCGAATCCCCGGCGTTTCGCCCGCAGACATCAATGTATTATTGATAAAATTCGGAAGATAATAGCAGAACAAACGGTTTTTACAAAAAGAAAGGCGGGGTGTACAATACACCCCGCCCTCTTTTTGTTCCACGTGGAACACCGTAAAATAGATACTATAACACGACCTCGCGAGTCCAGCCAAAAACATCTTCGGCACGACCATATTGTATGTCTTGCAGCGCGTTATACATCTTCATAGACCACTCGCCCACCTCGTTGCCGAAGTTATAAATGTCACCCGTCTGCATATCAACAATCTTGCCGATGGGCGAAATTACAGCAGCGGTACCGCAAGCGCCCGCCTCTTCAAAGGTCGAAAGCTCCTCAATCGGCACTGCGCGCTCTTCAACCTTCAAGCCAAGATGCTCGGCAAGTTGGCGAAGGCTTTTGTTAGTAATCGATGGTAAAATCGAGCCTGATTTCGGGGTGACATAACAACCGTCTTTGATTCCAAAGAAGTTCGCAGCACCGCACTCCTCTATATATTTTCGCTCGGCAGCATCCACATACAGCACGTTAGAAAATCCCGCCTTGTGCGCGCGCTCACCAGAGTAAATGCTTGACGCATAGTTACCTCCGACCTTAACCTCACCTGTTCCACGTGGAGCAGCACGGTCAAATTCGCGGTCGAGAAGCACCGAGATTGGCTTAATACCCTCCTTGAAATATGCGCCCACAGGAGTACCGAAAACAATCAAGGTTGCCTCCGTTGCCGGACGCACACCCAACACAGCATTCGAGCCAATCAACAACGGACGAAGATAGAAAGAGGCTCCCGTACCATACGGAGGAATGAAACGCTCATTGCGACGAACAACCTCTTCGCACGCCTCGACAAACAACTCTATCGAGGGAACGGGCAGGCAGAGTTTGCGAGCCGAGGCCTGCATTCGCTTGGCATTCTCCTCGGCACGGAAAAGACGAACCTTACCATCCGCACCTCTAAAAGCCTTCAAGCCCTCGAAGAGTTCAAGACCATAGTGCAAACATGCCGCAGAGATGTGCATCGGAATATACTCGCTATCGCTAAACTCCAATTCACCCCACTTGCCATCACGAAAACTGCATCGAACATTCCAATCGGTTTTGGTGTAATTAAACCCCAATGAAGCCCAATCTAAATTTTCCATATTGTTGATTTTTAGGTTGTTATCTATTTTTATCCTACAATGGAGCCACTGCCCACCTTTGAACTTGGCTGCAACAGCACAAGTTTTCCGGTTGCATCCTCGCCCATCAAAATCATTCCTCGCGACAAGATTCCCTTAATCTCGCGCGGTTCGAGATTCACAAGCACCAGAACTTGCTGACCCACAAGTTCTTCGGGCGAGAAATACTCCGCAATACCCGACACCAACTCGCGAGTATCGATACCCGTATCCACGGTCAAGTGCAGCAACTTCTTGGTCTTCGGCACGCGCTCTGCCGACAGGATGGTCGAAACGCGGATGTCCGCCTTTCCGAAGTCATCAAACGAGATGTTCTCCTTCTGCGGCTCCACGGGCGCCTCGGCAGCGGCAGCGGCTATATTCGCCTGCTTTGCTGCTTCGAGTTTGTCGAGTTGCTTCTGGATTACATCATCCTCAATCTTCTCGAAGAGCAACGACGGCTCCCCTATCGTGTGACCGGCCTCGATAAGCGACATCTCGCCTATACGCTCCCAGTCGAGATGCTCGACAGCCAACATCTTCAAAATCTTCGCTGCCGTGAAGGGCATAAACGGCTCCACGACAATCGCCAGATTGGCAGTAATTTGAAGAGCAATGTTAAGAATTGTCTTAACTCGCTCTGTATCAGCCTTTATCAACTTCCACGGCTCGGTGTCGGCAAGGTATTTATTACCAATTCGTGCCACGTTCATCGCATCCTTCAATGCCTCGCGGAAGCGATAGTTTTCGAGATTAGATTCGAGCGAAGCCTTGATTTGCGACATCTCGGCAATGGTCTCGCGGTCGTAATCCGTAAGTTCTCCGCAAGCGGGCACTACCCCATCGTAATACTTCTTGGTCAGCACCAACGCACGATTCACGAAGTTGCCAAGCACCGCCACCAACTCGTTATTGTTGCGAGCCTGATAATCCTTCCACGTGAAGTCGTTATCCTTGGTTTCGGGAGCATTCGCGCAAAGAACATAGCGCAGGACATCCTCCTTGCCGGGCATATCCTCCAAATATTCGTGCAACCACACCGCCCAATTTCGCGACGTCGAAATCTTGTCGCCTTCGAGATTCAGGAACTCGTTTGCAGGTACATTTTCGGGAAGAATATACTCTCCGTGTGCCATCAACATCGAGGGGAACACGATGCAGTGGAAGACGATATTGTCCTTACCGATAAAGTGTACCATCTTGGTATCTTCGCTCTTCCAATACTTCTCCCAATCGGGCGTAAGGTCCTTTGTAGCAGATATATAGCCAATCGGAGCATCAAACCAGACGTACAATACCTTACCCTCGGCACCCTCAACCGGCACGGGAATACCCCAATCGAGGTCGCGGCTCACAGCACGTGGTAGCAGACCTCCGTCGAGCCAACTCTTGCACTGGCCATATACGTTAGACTTCCACTCCTTATGACCCTCCAAAATCCACTTGCGCAAAGCCTCCTCGTGTTGGTCGAGGGGCAGGTACCAATGTTTGGTCTCGCGCTTCACGGGAACGGCTCCCGACACGGCACTGCGCGGATTTATCAACTCATCAGGCGATAGGGTAGATCCACACTTCTCGCACTGGTCGCCATACGCACCTTCGCTTTGGCAGCGGGGGCATGTGCCGACAATGTATCGGTCAGCGAGGAAGGTCTTTGCCTCCTCATCGTAGTATTGCATCGAACTCTTCTCGATAAATTTACCCTCATCGTAGAGTTTGCGGAAGAAGTCCGACGCGGTCTTGGCGTGTGTCGGTGACGTTGTGCGCGAATAGATATCGAAAGAGATGCCGAGTCCCTCGAATGCGTTTTTAATGATATTGTGGTAACGGTCAACGATTTGCTGCGGTGTTACGCCCTCCTTACGGGCCTTAATCGTAATAGGCACACCGTGTTCGTCACTACCGCAAATCGAAATCACATCACGACCCTTCAAACGCATGTAGCGCGTGTAAATATCCGATGGAACATACACTCCCGCAAGGTGTCCGATATGCACCGGACCGTTGGCATAGGGTAGAGCCGACGTAATCAAATACCGTTTGTAATCTTTTGCCATAGTTTGGTCTCGTTAAAATATAAATCCAAAATTCCACCCAAAAATAACAATTTTTGAGATAATATCGAAATTTGGCGACAAGTTATTACAAATTTTCTTTTCGGGCAGAGATTTTGTCCGCATCCGCGAAAAAATAAAAAACTATATATTCGCCCCAAAGAGAGCAACTACCGCCAACTTTTCTTATATTTGCAGTAACAAACGGATGTGTAAACCCATAAATATTTATAGAGTATGAAATTTTTGAAAGTTTTTCTTGCCGCGCTTCTTGCCGTTGTTGTCGGAGGCGTTTTGTCGAGTTTGTTATGGATCTTTATCTTCATTGGTCTTGCCGGCTCGATGGAGAGTACCACTGTCGTTAAGCCCAACTCTGTCTTGGTGGTCGATTTGGCAGAGGATATTACAGATGCCCCCTCGGCAAATCCGTTGGGAGCAATCGATTTCAACACGATGACCATCCGCAAACAACTCTCTCTGTTGCAGGTTCTTCGCTCGGTTAAGGCAGCCGAGAGCGACGAGCGCATCAAGGGAATCTATCTGCGCTTGAACGGAACCGGAGCGGTCGATATCGCGGCTATCGAGGAGTTGCGCACCGCCCTCGAAGAGTTCAAGCAGAGCGGAAAGTTCATTGTCTCGTTCAACGAGGGTTACAGCCAAGCCTCATATTATCTCGCATCGGTTGCCAATAAAATCTATCTGCAACCGGAGGGAAGCATGTCGTGGCAGGGACTCTCTTCGACACTGATATTCTACACCGGTCTGTTCGATAAACTCGATATCTCGGTCGATATCTTCCGTCCGACAGCATGTAAATATAAGAGTGCCGTGGAGCCATATTTTCTCAAACAGATGTCTCCTGACAATCGTCGCCAGATGGCTGCACTCGGTACCTCAACATGGGAAGTTATCGTGGATGCTGTAAGCGAGGCTCGCGGCATCGATAAAAAAACTCTTAACACCTTGGCAGATAAACTTGCCGTAACAATGCCTGCGGAGGCTCTCAAACATAAGTTTGTCGATGGTCTTATCTATGAGGACCAGATGAACGACGTGTTCAAGGAGTTTGGTGTGGAACTCGACAGTGACGGCGAGTGCGCAAAGGTTACGCTTGGCGAATATGCAGCACAGGTTGTCGATTTGCAGAATATCTCGGCAGACAAGATTGCTATCGTTTATGCCGAGGGGCAGATTCTCGACGGCACGGGTGAGCAGGAGGCTATCTACGGTCAAACCATGGCGGAGACCATCAAGTCGGTACGTTTGGATGACAAGGTTAAGGCTGTTGTTCTGCGCGTAAATTCACCCGGAGGCTCGGCTCTGGCGAGTGATGTTATCTGGCGCGAAATCGAACTTATGAAGGCGGAGAAGCCGGTAGTTATCTCGATGGGTAGCGTGGCTGCGAGTGGCGGTTACTACATCTCTGCTCCGGGCGACGTTATCGTAGCCAACAAGATGACCCTCACCGGCTCAATCGGAGTCTTTGGAATGATTATGAATCCCAATAAGATGCTGACCAATAAGGTGGGTCTGACCTTCGATTCTGTTTCGACCAACAGCCACTCGACATTCGGCAGCCTCGGACATAGTATTGATGCTACGGAGCGTGCTGTGATAATGAAGAGTGTTGATAAGGTCTATGAGCGTTTCACGGGTCTGGTTTCGGAGGGAAGAAATCTTCCTATCGCAAAGGTGCTTGATATCGCTGCCGGCAGAGTATGGACAGGTGTTCAGGCGCAAGAGAATGGGTTGGTGGATACCCTCGGAGGTCTTAATGCAGCCATTGCTCTTGCGGCCGACAAGGCAGACCTCGAAACATATCGCGTGAATGAGGTGTTGAGTACCGAGGATCCCTTTGCGGCAATCCTCTCCGGTCTTGGAGCGAAAGTTCGTGCTTCGGTATTGCGCTCGGAGATGGGTAGCGATACATACGTACAATATAATAAGGTAAAGAGCGTTGTTTCTCAAAACGGAGTTATGGCGATGATGCCCTACGAAATCCGATTCGAATAGTTATGCAGAGACTCGTTACAGGACTACTAAAAAGCATTGTTCATCCCGAAACAGGCGAAAACATCGTCGATGGGGGCTTTGTCGAGAGTGTTGCTGCCTCGGAGGAGAAGATAACCGTTTCGTTACTCTTCAAGAAGGCGCGTGACCCCTTTGCTGTTAAGATTAAGGGGCAGGTGCAAACTCTCTTGGAGGGTCGTTTCCCGCAGTTAAAAGGGAGCATCACGGTCTTTATCAAGGAGGGTGCTCCCGCAAAGCCAAAGGTCGAGAAGCGCACCACCACCGGCTCGATACGCAACATTGTTGCCATCGCTTCGGGCAAGGGAGGTGTCGGCAAATCGACCGTAACGGCAAATCTGGCGGTTACACTGCGCGATATGGGTTACAAGGTAGGTCTGCTTGATGCAGATATCTACGGACCCTCACAGCCCAAAATGTTCGGCTGTGAAGGATACCTGCCCGATGCGCAGCAGATTGACGGTTTTGACTATATCGTGCCGGCAGAGGTTGCAGGGCTGAAACTCATTTCGATAGGCTTCTTTATCCGCCCGACCGATGCGCTTATTTGGCGTGGTACGATGGCTTGTAACGCCTTGCGCCAACTTATTCATCAGACTTTGTGGGGAGAGTTGGATTATCTGTTGATAGACCTTCCTCCCGGAACGGGCGATATACACCTATCGATAATCTCGGAGTTGAAGATTTCGGGAGCGGTAATCGTCTCTACACCCCAGCAGGTTGCCGTGGCGGATGTTGTGCGTGGCGTGGAGATGTTCCGCAACGAGAATGTAAATATACCGGTGTTGGGTATTGTCGAGAATATGGCGTGGTTTACACCGGCCGAGTTGCCTAATAACAAGTATTTCATCTTCGGAGAGGGTGGAGCCGAGAGATATGCCGCAGAGTGTGGGGTGGATTTCTTGGGACATATACCTATCATTCAATCTGTTATGGAGGGTGGCGATAAGGGCTTGCCGGCTGCTTCGAGTGATTCGGCAGTAGGGGAGTATTATCGACATATAGCCAAAAAGGTTGTTGAAAAGTTGTAATTAAGATGTTGAAAATAGAGTAGTAAGTTGTTTGAAATTTAGTGCTAAAAAATTTGGATTCCGAGAAAGGCTGATTATACAAACCATCGAAGAGAAAAAGCAAATTTTTTTATCAAAATCTTTCGCCCGACTTATCATGATTTTTCAAATAGGGATTGTTTATATTTTACGTATCTTAATAAGTTGAAAAAGTTTTCTACTTATGTCAATAATAAATTATAAATAATTCTATATTAAATAATTAAAAAGAAAAAACAAGTAACAAAAAGAGTAAATGCTGTCAATAAAAACTCAACTTGAAAACTTATCGACATTATCGACAGCCTTTATATTTACTCTTTTTAATTAAATTTATAAATAAGTAAATAATAAAAACAAAAAAGAATGGTTGATAACTTTGCGGAGTTGCGTTCCGAAATCGAAGAGTTGAAAAGAGAGAAGGGAGCCGTCATTATGGCGCACTATTATACTCGTCCCGAAATTCAAGCGGTAGCCGATTTTCTTGGCGACTCGTTGGCTCTCTCGGTCGAGGCGCAGAAGTGTGATGCCGAGATAATACTCTTTGCCGGTGTAAATTTTATGGCAGAGACGGCAAAAGTCCTCTCTCCGGAGAAGAAGATACTTATCCCCTGCCCCGAAGCGGGATGCTCTCTGGCGGAGTCGTGTGATGCAGCGGAGTTTGCCGAGTTTAAGAAGCAGTACCCCGACCATTTGGTCGTATCGTATGTAAATACGTCGGTTGGTGTGAAGGCTTTGACGGATGTGTGCTGTACATCGTCCAACGCCTTGAAGGTTGTTGAGTCTATACCTGCCGAGCAACCCATTATCTTCGCTCCGGATCGCAATCTCGGTTCATACATCAAGAGACTTACCGGTAGGGAGAATATGGTGTTGTGGAATGGAGCTTGCCACGTTCACGAAGAGTTTTCGTTGGAGAAGATTCTTAAGCTTAAGGCGGAGCATCCCGAGGCAAAGGTGGTTGTACATCCCGAGTGTAGAGATTATATAGTAAGGGTTGCTGACTTCACAGGTTCGACGGCTGCAATTTTGGATTATTGTGGCGAGAGTGGAGCCGAGGAGTTTATTGTGGTTACCGAGTCGGGTATTTTGGCGGAGATGCGTAAACGTTTCCCCGAAAAGAGTTTTATTCCCGCTCCTCCCGAGGATTCAACCTGCGCTTGCAACGAGTGCCGTTATATGAAGATGGTTACACTTGAAAATCTGCGTGATTGTCTGCGTGACGAGAGTCCCGAGGTGGTTATTGACGAGGCTACACGCGCAGCTGCCGAGCGTTCGATTAAGAATATGATTGCTATAAAATAGTAAAAGCTGTCAAATAGGGTGATTTTAGCGTTGGACTTGCTCTTGAAATCCTTATTTACGTCAAGGAAACTCCGGTTTTTCAATATGTGTCCGCCTAAAAAACTATTGTTATACGACTTTTGTAGAGAATGTAAAACTTAACTCCTATAACTATGAAAAAGCTTTTAAAAATTTTTAGTGTTGTGGTGTTGGTTACTACCATACTTTCATCGTGTGATAATGATCCGGATAATCTCTATGGAAAAAATAAACCGATGAAGATTCTTGATGAGAATGGAAAACCTGCTGTTAAGGTCTACCCCTCGATTGTAAGCGGTACGACAATAAGTATCGTGGGAGGTGTGGGTGATCATCATACTATCGAGGTGGAGGATGAAGAGTTGCTTACATACGTCTATTTTGGAAGAGCATCCAATGGTTCAATGATACCGGTCGATACTTATCCTGCGCACATCAAAATCAATCCAAAGGATTTTGGCAGTACAACAATCCGTATAACGGACGAGGATATCAACAAAACCATTGAAGTCGAGGTGGAGGTTATCGATGAGTATAAGGCTCTCACGATAAAAGAATCAAATATCGAAGCATTAGCAGTAGGTACGAAGATAGCCTTTATGTACAGAGGAGGTAATGAGTATCACTTCGTAACCAAGAGTGGTAAAGAGTATGAATCTTTCGAGTCTGGAACCTACGATTTTGAGAGGGGTATAACAAATGAAACTCTGATGCTTACATTGGATAACGGTAATGAGGTGTTTACATGGAAGATTTCTGATGCAGATAATAATAAGAATGGGTATAAGTACTATATAAGCGATGTCGTAGAGGGTCTTAATTTCCCTAAAGAGATTATAACCCGATTTAGCCCAGCAGAAAGCTATCCCTGCGAATTTCTCTTTACGGATACCTCCAACCCCGAAAGATGGTTCAAGACAGGACGTGTAGATACAACTATAAAAAAGACTTTTTTCTAAAAAAATAGTATATGAAGAGACTGATTTTAACACTTGCAATCGCACTGATTTCGGTTAGTGCCATGGCAGATGAGGGTATGTGGCTTTTGCCTTACCTCCAAAAGATGAATATTAAGGATATGAAGGCTAAAGGTTGTAAACTTTCTGCCGAGGATATCTACTCTATCAATAAAAACTCGATAAAGGATGCAATCGTGATTTTCGGTAACGGTTGTACCGGTGAGGTTGTATCGAGTGAAGGTCTGCTCTTTACCAACCACCACTGCGGTTACGGCTCTATTCAGGCACTCTCGTCTGTGGATCACGACTACCTCAAATATGGTTTCTGGGCGAACAACCACAGCGAGGAGATTCCTGCCCCGGGTCTTACCGTGCGATTTATCCGCAAAATTTCGGATGTTACAGCCCAAATTACGGGAAATATTCCTGCAAATGCAAAGGAGGAAGAGCGTAATAAAATAGTAGCAGAAAACGTTAAAAATCTCCAAAAGGAGTTGAAGGCAGAGAATAGTGATAAGGAGATTCAGATAAAATCATTCTTCGGCGGTAATCAGTTCTTTGCTTTTGTTATAGAGACTTTCCGCGATATTCGTCTGGTTGGAACACCGCCTTCGTCTATCGGTAAATTTGGAGGCGAGACCGATAACTGGATGTGGCCCCGCCATACGGGAGACTTCTCGGTGTTCCGTATCTATGCCGACAAGAATAATAATCCTGCCGATTACTCAAAGGATAATGTCCCCTATAAGGCTGAAAAATACTTGAAAGTGTCGCTCAATGGGTATGAGGAGGGAGATTTCGCGATGGTTATGGGCTTCCCCGGCTCGACACAACGATATATGACCTCTTACGAGATTGACGATATGCTCTCGGTATCGAATCCCAACCGCATATTTATTCGTGGCGAGCGTCAGGCTATCCTCAAAAAGGATATGGCAGCAAGCGACAAAGTGCGCATACAATATGCATCGAAGTATGCCCGCTCGTCGAACTATTGGAAGAACTCTATCGGTATGTCGCGCGGATTGAAGCGTCTGGATGTTAAGTCGAAAAAGGAGGCACAGGAGGCTGAATTTACAGCTTGGGCATCGCAGTTTACACTTGCCGATGATCCGCGTTATAGCGAGGCTCTGCCATTGATTAAGGGAGCTGTTGAGGGTAAGTCCGCAATCGACCATGATCGCCAATATCTGCAGGAGGCATTCCTTACGGCTGTTGAGATTATAACACCCGCCCGTATGGTGGCACAGGTTATGCGTTCACCCAAGAGGGTTGCAGACGAAAAGATTTTGGCAACTTTAGTCGAAAGATTGAAGGGTTGGTATAAAGATTATAACGTTTCGACTGATCGTAAGGTTGCGAAGCGTATGCTCGCTATCGCGCGCGATAATATGAAGGTATTGCCCTCGATTTATGAGGTTATAGAGCGTGATTTCGGTGGTAATATCGATGCTTATGTGGATAATCTTTACGATAATTCAATCTTTACCGATGAGGCGAAGGTTATTGCGGCTATCGAGAGTAAAGAGGTGGAGCAGATTCTTGCTGACCCGGCACAGGGACTCAACCAATCGGTTATTACGATGTATAATAAGTTGACAAACGATAGAAAACCATTCGTTGCACAGTATGCCGAGGGTCATCGCCTCTATATCGATGGTTTGATGAAGATGCAACCCGAGAAGGCGTGGGCTTCGGATGCTAACTTTTCTATTCGTCTTACTTATGGAAACGTATTGCCCTATACTCCGCAGGATGGTGTACGTTACAGCTACTACACGACCCTCAAAGGCGTGATGGAGAAGGAGAATCCCGAGAATCCTATCGAGTTCTTTGTTCCTGAAAAGTTGAAGGAGTTATATGCTGCACGCGACTATGGTCGTTATGCCAATAAGAAGGGAGAGCTTCCTGTGGCATTCCTCTCAAATCTCGATATTACGGGTGGAAACTCCGGCTCGCCTATCCTGAACGGCAAGGGCGAACTTATCGGCTTGGCATTTGACGGCAACTGGGAGGCAATGTCGGGCGACGTGGCATTCGAGCCGGAACTGCAACGCTGTATAGGCGTGGATGTGCGCTACGTACTCTTTATTATCGAAAAATTTGCCGGTGCGAAGTGGCTTATTGACGAACTCGATATAGCGAAATAATCGCCTGCGAACATATCGCTATCGTTTCAGCGGAGAGAAAATTTTTTTGAAAAAATTCTCTCCGCTAACTTATTGAATATAAGTGATTTACCCCCCCCGACAAAAAATTGAAAAATTTTTTGGTTTTTGTAGTGTGAAAATCTTTATTTAACTTTGCCAAGATTGTGATTATTAGTCGATTAAACATAACCAAAAAACTAATTATAAAACAAGATGAAAATCGAACAAAAATTCACTCAAACGAGAGGAATTTATGCTGCTCCCGAAGCGGAGTTTGTCGAGATTCCCGTGGAGATGGGGTTTGCTGTTTCGGGCGAACTCGAAGAGGTCGGCAAGGACGACGAAGTTGATTTTTAACCCTTAAAAACGAGATGAAGATTATGAAAAAGTTCTACTACTATTTGGTATCGATGCTCGTTGCTGCGATTGT